>CAVHPP010000041.1:0-2588 GCA_963638105.1 Agathobacter rectalis | reverse complement strand
GCCGGTGGTCTTGTAAATTTCATCCAGCTTCTTGCCCATCTCGGCCACCAGCTTGATATAGGCAGCCTCGGCGGCCAGGAGCTTATCATAGTTTGTGACCAGCGCCTTTTCATCGGCAGTGAGGTTGTCGTAAGCGGTGCGGGCGTCGCCGATGGCGGTGCCCTTGCTCAGGCTCACGGGGCCGATGGCTGCAATCATGGCGATGACCTCGTCAGCGGACTTCTGCTGGTCAAACGCATTTTCCCTGGTGTAGTCGTCGGTGTAGTGGAACACGATCACATCGCCGCTTTCCAGGTACTGCTGGGCCACGCCCAGGTTGGGATGCTTGCCGTTGAGGGTGTACATCCAGCCGGACAGGGTACCGTTGGTGAACTCTCCCAGCGCCTTGCCATCCTTGGGAGTAATGGACTTAATATAGTTCCCGCTGTCGTTCTCGATGGTATACTTGTCGCCCAAAGCAGCCGTGATAACATCCAGCACCGTTGCGTTGTTGCCCACGGTCACGGTCACGCCGTCGATCCACTTTTCCAGGTTGCCGTCTGCCAAAGTGTGCTTGTCGCCGCTGGTGCCGTGGACGCTGTCACCCAGCAGGGAGAAGGTCACAGTAATATCCTTACCCACGGGCAGCAGCACCGTCACGGTGATCTCCGCCTTGGCCGCGCCATAGGAGAGGGTCACGGTCTGCTGGCCGCGGGTGTTGGTGTCGAAGCCGGAAACGGTGATGTCCTTAGCGTCCAGGATAGTATCCGCCTTACCCATCGTCCAGTGAGCGGTGATAACTGCGCCGCTAAGGTCAAGGCTGTCGCCCACGGTGTAAGTAGTCTTGTAGTCGCCGGAGATGCCCAGCTTGTAGCACACAGGCGTGGAAGCATCCTTCACAGCCACCGTCAGCTTGTCCGCATCTGCGCCCAGAGGGTCATCGGTGCGGTTAAGATTTGCTTTCCAATTGCACCATTTAACTTCCGGGCAATTTTCTGTGCCCTTGGCGGTATTGAAATAC
Source organism: Agathobacter rectalis (assembly GCA_963638105.1). GTDB lineage: Bacteria > Bacillota > Clostridia > Oscillospirales > Acutalibacteraceae > CAG-217. The sequence continues at coordinate 1,588 of CAVHPP010000041.1, read as the reverse complement.
AGCACGCCATCAACAGGCGTTGGATTTGCATAACTGGTATCCACATATTCAACTGCTGCAATTCCCCTGTCCGCTCCGCAGTCTTTTTGATATACATTTCCACTGATATTATCAAAAACATTCAAACTTTGGTAAAGCCCAATAATAGCGCCAACATTTTTTTCACCGCTAACTTTACCAGCAAATGTGTTTCCGACAAAATTATGTGTATCCCAAGACTGGGCAACCATGGCATCTCCGCCAAGTATTCCTCCTACATTATTTTTTCCTAAAATAGTGCCGCTTACTACACATCCTTGCACAGAGGTACGGATACCATTTGGTGCAGTTGAATTGCCATAACCTCCGCCCACGATACCGCCGACAAAGTCACCACTGGCGATAACATTTCCAGCAAAGTGGCAGTTGGTAATTTCACATTGTCCCATAGCATTATCACGCATACCGACAATGCCACCGACATAGCTTTTGCCCTTAACAGTAGCATAGCTTACGCAGTTTTCGACAGTCCCCTGAAGCCGTCCCGCAATAGAGCCAATCACAAACTGGTCTTCAGCATAACCAACCACAACATTTTTTTCAATTGTACAATTACGAATGGTCGCAACAAACCCAGCGCTGCAGCCTGCAAACCCGTTTGTAGTAATGTTTGCCCCAATGAGACCGGATTTTAGCGTCTTGCTGCCAGATTTCAGCGTCACATTATCGATCACAACTGCACTGCCAGTTAGTCCTACACCCTCAAAGTTGTTAACTAATCCGTAACCCTCGATCTGTTCGCCGTAAATGCTGAGGTTTTTGACTTCTGCACCTTTGACATACCCCAACAAAGGCACCCCACCCTTGGGAACGGTCAATGTATAATTTGCGCCATCTATTGATCCGGAAAATGCATAGAGGTTTTCACCTTTTTGAATATCGCTATTAGCAACACTTGGATCTTTCAAACATCCAATCGGTTTCCATCCTTCCGGCAGTGTAATATTTGCCGCAAAGCGGAAATATTTTCTCTCTGTACTGCCACCCAATTCAACAAATCTACGCAGGTTTTCCAAGTTCTCCGCAGTAGAAAGCAGGTAGGGCGATTTATCAGTACCTGCGCCCTCCATATTTAGATCAAGGACGCTGATCACTTGCTTAACGGAAAGACCGTTAAATGTAAAAGTTACTTCCGTCTCTGTGCTCAACGGTGACTTCGGTTCATATGTCCAGTCCAAATCATTGATTATCTTTGTGCTGTTATCTTCATAAACCGCTTGAATAACAACACCCGTTGGATCAAATGTTTGCCCTGCAGCATAGTCCGTTTTTGCAGGTGCAGTGACGATCTCAAGCCGAATCGGTTTGCTTAGGTCTCTTGTTTTTTGATATGCCGTATTCAGCTTGTTGTAATATTCTTCTGGTAAGAGCTGCTGATCTGAGTCGCTCAAACCGTTAAAACTCTGATACAGTTTGTCTACCATTCTGCGGTTATTTTCTTCGCTGGATAGATCTTCCAAATTCACTTTATCCAAGCTGCTTTTTAGGTCATCGAGGCTCATCTTCTCCTTGATAAACTTCACCGTATAGAGAGAAGACTCTTCTCCTT
>CAVHPP010000040.1:0-3961 GCA_963638105.1 Agathobacter rectalis | reverse complement strand
CCCGGAACGGGCTCGAACCGTCGACCTCCAGCGTGACAGGCTGGCGTTCTAACCAGCTGAACTACCGGGCCATCTGTGGTGGAAGTTACAGGGCTCGAACCTGTGACCCTCTGCTTGTAAGGCAGATGCTCTCCCAGCTGAGCTAAACTTCCACAAGGTGTCGCCATCAGCGACGGGTTATATAATACAATAACTTTCCCGAAAAGTCAACACCTTTTTTCAATTTTATTTGGATTTTTTTAGCAGGTCGTTTAACTGCTCCGGTGTGAAGCTGTAAGTCTTGTCGCAGAAGTGGCATTCCACCTGAATATCATCCCCTGCGTCAATCATCTGGCGCAGTTCTTCTTCCCCTGCGGTGAGCAGCGCCGTCTCCACCCGCTCCCGGGTGCAGTTGCAGCGATAGGCAATGGGATATTCGTCCAGTTTGTCGATTTTCAAGGTGCCCATAGCCTTGGCGGCAATCTCGTCTACCGTCAGCCCCTGTGCCAGCATGGTGGTCACCGGCGGGATAGAGTCTATGGCCGTCTCAATGGCAGAAATGGTCTCCTCCGGGCAGCCGGGCAACAGTTGGATAAGAAAACCGCCGGCGCACTGCACCGTCAGGTCCGGGTTCACCAGCACGCCCAGAGCGCACACAGAGGGGGTCTGCTCGGACACGGCAAAATAATTGGTAATATCTTCTGCGATCTCACCGCTGACAATAGCAGTCTGACCCACATACGGCTCCTTTAGCCCCACATCTTTCATTACATACAGATAGCCGTCCGTACCTACGGCGCCCCGCACATCCAGCTTGCCCTTATCGTTCAGGGGCAGCTCCACCACCGGGTTTTGCACATAGCCCCGGGGATTGCCCTTGCTGTCCGACACGGCGATCAGCGAGCCTGCCGGTCCGCCGCCGTTCAGGCGCAGGGTCACACTGTCGTCCGCGCCCTTGAGCATATCGCCCATCATAGACGCCGCCGTCAGCAGGCGGCCTAAAGCCGCTGTGGTCACGGCAGAGGTGTGGTGAATCTGCTCCGCCCGGGCGGCAATATCCGTGGTATCCGCCGCCAAAATAAAGGCGCTGCCGTCCTCTGTGATATATCTTACGATCTTGCCCATGGCATTATTCCTTTCTCTTGCAAACATAAAACACCCGCTGGGTCTCCGGCCCGGGTGCGTCTGTGGTCAGCTCTGCATAGCGACCTAAGATCTCAAATTCCGAGAGCGCCGCCGTTAGCTGCCGATGGGTATAGGCCCGCTCGACAAAACTGTCGCTTAAGCGGTCATAACTCTCGCCGTTATAGCAAAACAGGTCAATGAGCACCCGCACTGCCGTATCGTCCAGCGCCTCATTGTCCCACACCAAATAATAATCTTCTTCATCAAACACAAAGGTCTGCCCGGCCAGCACCTGCCGGTGCTTATAGACGGTGTTCACATCAAACAGGAACAGCCCGCCGGGGCGTAAATTCTCCGCCACTCGGCAAAAGCAATCCTCCACATCGGACAACGCCGTTAAGTGATTGATACTGTCCAGCAAACACACGCAGGCGTCAAACTGTGCCGGGGCAGAATATTCCGTCATAGACGCTCGATAAAATGCGCCCTCCGGGCACTTGCTTTGGGCAATGGTGAGCATATCCGCAGACAGATCCACCCCGGTAACCCGGTAGCCCCGATCCAAAAGGCAGCGGCTGATACTGCCGGTGCCGCAGGCCAGGTCCAGCACCTGCGCCCCCGGTTCTACCCCATACTGCAAAAAGAAGCCGGAAATGTACGCACTTCTGGCTTCATACTCCACATTTTCCGTCAGGTGGTCATAGACCCGCGCCCAGGCGTCATACGGATTCATCATTGCCCTGCTCTTGCCGGTCGATCCGCTCAAAGATCTTGTCATACCCGTCGCAGCCGTACTGCAAAGAGCGGTTCACCCGGCTGATGGTGGCGGTAGACGCACCGGTCTCGTTGACAATATCCGTATATACGCATTTCTCGGACAGCATCTTTGCCACCACAATGCGCTGGCTGATGGCGTTCAGTTCCTGCACGGTGCACAGATCCTCAAAGAAATCGTAACACTCCTCTACATTCTCCAGCGCCAGCACAGCCTTAAACAAAAAGTCCAAATTCTTATTATGCAAATTCAGTCCCATAATGGCCTCCAAATTAAAATCTGCAATTATTTTAGCACACTAATGCGTGATAGTAAAGACTAAAAATGCAAATTCTCCGATTTTGCACTCACTTTGTCCGCCGTTAAAACGCCACATGAGCGATCAGCGCCACCCCGCACAGCAGCACTGCCAGGGGCACATAGACAAAGCGACCCACATTGTACCACAGCTTGCCGTGGTGCTTACCGCTACCGGTATTCACCGCCGTCAGCAGATCGTCCTTCTTCATAATAAAGAACCAGGACACAGCGCCCAGGGTGGCGCCGATGGGGATAATATAAATCGACACCAGGTCCATCCACGGTCCCCACTTGGAGATGGTCTCCATCCCGATCCCGGCACCCAGGCACACCACCGCCAGCAGCACCAGCACCGCCTTGCGGCTTAGCTTGGGGAAGCGATGGAGCAGGGACTCTGCCACCGCCTCAAACATGTTTTGCAGGGAGCTGACCCCGGCAAAGATCATGGCCACATACAGGATCACCGCAAACAGACGACCCATGGGAATGTCCTGCAAGATCTCCGGCAGGGTCACAAACAACAGGCCGGGGCCTGCGCCCACATCCAGCCCGTAGGAGAAGCAGGCGGGAATGATCACCAAGGATGCCACCAGCGCCGCAATGGTGTCAAACACAGCGGTTTGGCGGGCCACGCCCACCACATCTTCTTTCTTAGACAGATATGCACCGTAAGCCACCATACCGCTGCCGGTAACGGACAGGGAAAAGAAAGCCTGTCCCATAGCGCTGATCCACACTTTCGGGTCTTTCAGTGCGTCCCAATGGGGCGTGAGCATAAACCGATAGCCGTCCGCCGCACCGGGCAGCAGCGCCACACGCACCGCCAGCACCAAGAAGATAATAAAGAACAGCGGCATCATCACTTTATTGGTCTTTTCAATACTGTCGGCACCCAGCAGCAGGGTCAGCAGCGTACCCACCACCACGATAATATGGTACGGTATCACAGAAAAATCCTTTATAGAGAAAGCCTGAAACCAGCTGGCGGTATCCACCGTCATTAGCGTGCCGGTGACCGAATCCACCAGCGCCTTGAGCACATAGCTGACGATTACCGCATAGCCGATGGCAATACACATAGACCCGGCCAGCGGCAGCCAACCCAGCGTGCGCCCGGCCTTCTCCGCCTTAGGGCTGCGAGAGCGCCAAGCGTGGGCATAGGAGCCCAGGGTGCCGGTGCCGGACCAGCGGCCTACGGCAAACTCTGCCGGCAGCGCAATGCAGCCGAACAGCACGACAAACAATAAATAGATCAGCAAAAACGCCCCGCCGCCGTTCTGGCCCATTTTGTTGGGAAAGCCCCACACATTGGCCATACCCACGGCCGAGCCCACGGACGCTAAGATAAAGCCCCAACGGGTGCCGAAGTGCTTTGCGTTCTTTGACTTAGACATATAAATAAATCCCCCATCTTTACAGTCGGACTCTCATTATACGGGATAGCCCCATCGAAAGTCAAGCAGCAAAATGCCCCATCCGGCAGAACACCACCCCGGGCAGGGCACTTTGTCTATTAAAAGTCATAAAGCGAGGGAAAAACAAAAAAGAAAAGACCCTGCGGACATACATCCGTCGAGGTCTTTTCTTGAAAGTAGTGACCAATTCTGATATCAAATGCACACCCCTCGTATAAATCGTTAAAAGGTGTGCCTTTCGTTAAAAAGTGCAACTGTACTACCGTCTTTCATGCGCATAGGAATAGGTATCCACCAAGTTCTTAGTATATGAAATTTGCAGATTATTCTTGGATTTGGCTCAAATCAAATGCACCGTTCTCAATCA
>CAVHPP010000039.1:0-5208 GCA_963638105.1 Agathobacter rectalis | reverse complement strand
CCCCTACGATTTGTAAGGATTAGAGCCAAAAAAACGCCCACACTACCTTTCGATAATGTGGGCGTATGCTATTTACTTGTTGCGATTTTCGCTAACTTCTGATTAGCGCTTTTCGTTAATAGCAGCCTGTGCAGCAGCCAGACGAGCGATCGGCACACGGAACGGAGAGCAGGACACATAGTCCAGACCGATCTGGTGGCAGAACTCTACGGAGCTGGGGTCACCGCCGTGCTCACCGCAGATACCGCAGTGCAGCTGGGGACGGGTAGCTTTACCGTTCTTCACAGCCATCTGCATCAGCTGGCCAACGCCGTCACGATCCAGCTTAGCGAAGGGATCGTTCTCAAAGATCTTGGCGTCATAGTAAGCGTTCAGGAACTTACCGGCGTCATCACGGCTGAAGCCGTAGGTCATCTGGGTCAGGTCGTTGGTGCCGAAGCAGAAGAACTCTGCTTCCTTAGCGATCTCGCCGGCAGTCAGAGCCGCGCGGGGGATCTCGATCATGGTGCCCACTTCATACTTCATATCGCTGCCGGCAGCCTTGATTTCTGCGTCAGCGGTGGCAACCACGATGTCCTTTACATACTTCAATTCCTTGGCGTCGCAAGACAGGGGGATCATGATCTCCGGAGCCACGGTCCAATCCGGATGTGCCTTCTGTACATTGATGGCAGCGCGGATCACGGCCTTGGTCTGCATCTTAGCGATTTCAGGATAAGTCACAGCCAGACGCAGGCCACGGTGACCCATCATCGGGTTGAACTCATGCAGAGAAGCAATGATGGCCTTGATCTGCTCAACGCTCTTGCCCTGCGCCTTAGCCAGCTTCTCAATATCTTCTTCCTCAGTGGGAACGAACTCATGCAGCGGGGGATCCAGGAAACGGATGGTTACCGGGCAGCCCTCCAGCGCCTCATACAGCTTCTCAAAGTCGCCCTGCTGATACGGCAGGATCTTCTCCAGAGCAGCCTCGCGCTCCTCAACGGTGTCAGAGCAAATCATCTCACGGAAAGCAGCAATTCTGTCTTCCTCGAAGAACATATGCTCGGTACGGCACAGGCCGATACCCTCAGCGCCCAGCTCGCGCGCCTTCTTAGCGTCTGCGGGGGTGTCTGCGTTGGTGCGCACTTTCAGTACACGGAACTTATCAGCCCAGCCCATGATACGACCGAAGTCGCCGGAAATGGTTGCGTCCTGGGTAGCGATAATGCCGTCATAAATATTACCGGTAGAACCGTCAATGGAGATGTAGTCGCCCTCGTGATAGGTCTTGCCTGCCAGAGTGAACTGCTTGTTGGCCTCGTCCATTACAATGTCGCCGCAGCCGGATACGCAGCAGGTACCCATACCACGAGCAACAACGGCAGCGTGAGAAGTCATACCGCCGCGAACGGTCAGGATGCCCTGAGAAGCCTTCATGCCGGTGATGTCCTCGGGAGAAGTCTCCAGACGAACCAGAACCACCTTCTCGCCTCTCTCGTTCCACTCCACAGCGTCATCAGCGGTGAACACAACTTTACCGCAAGCAGCGCCGGGGGAAGCGCCCAGGCCCTTACCGGCCGGGGTAGCAGCCTTAATGGCGGCAGCGTCAAACTGCGGGTGCAGCAGGGTGTCCAGGTTACGGGGATCGATCATAGCAACGGCTTCTTCTTCCGTTCTCATGCCCTCGTCTACCAAATCGCAAGCGATCTTCAGCGCAGCCTGCGCGGTACGCTTACCGTTACGGGTCTGCAGCATGAACAGCTTACCGTGCTCCACGGTGAACTCCATGTCCTGCATATCTCTGTAATGGTTCTCCAAAGTCTGGCAAACCTGGGTAAACTGTGCGAAAGCCTCGGGGAACTTCTGCTCCATCTCCTGAATGTGCATAGGTGTACGCACACCGGCCACTACGTCCTCGCCCTGGGCGTTGGTCAGGAACTCACCGAAGAGGCCCTTTGCGCCGGTAGCGGGGTCACGGGTAAAGGCAACGCCGGTGCCGCAGTCATCGCCCATGTTACCAAAGGCCATGGACTGCACGTTAACGGCAGTACCCCAAGAATACGGAATGTCGTTGTCACGACGATATACATTTGCACGGGGGTTGTCCCAAGAACGGAACACAGCCTTGATGGCGCCCATCAGCTGCTCCTTAGGATCTGTGGGGAAGTCCTCGCCGATCTTGGCCTTGTACTCGGCCTTGAACTGAGAAGCCAACTCCTTCAGATCGTCAGCGTCCAGCTCCACATCCTGGGTAACGCCCTTCTTGGTCTTCATCTCATCGATGAGCTCCTCAAAGTACTTCTTACCCACTTCCATAACCACGTCGGAATACATCTGGATAAATCTTCTGTAGCAGTCCCAAGCCCAACGGGGATTACCGGACTGGGTAGCGATGGTGTCCACAACATCCTCGTTCAGACCCAGGTTCAGGATGGTGTCCATCATGCCGGGCATGGAAGCTCTTGCACCGGAGCGAACGGATACCAGCAGCGGATTCTGCTTGTCGCCGAACTTCTTGCCGGTGATCTCTTCCATCTTTACGATATACTGGTTGATCTCATCCATGATCTCAGGATTGATCTCGCGGCCGTCCTCATAATACTGGGTGCAGGCCTCAGTCGTGATGGTGAAGCCCTGGGGCACCGGCAGGCCGATGTTGGTCATCTCGGCCAGGTTAGCACCCTTACCGCCGAGAAGCTCTCTCATGTTTGCATTACCCTCAGAGAAGAGGTAGCAATACTTTTTTGCCATTGAGAATACCTCCAAAAAATAGTTTGTAATATACCCGCAAATTACACTGCGTCAGTATAATGCGGTAAAATTATAGCACAGCGGGGGCCAAAATACAAATACTTTTTCTTATTTTTTTATTATTTTATACGCTTTCTGTCAAATAGACTTGCAAAGCGCCGCCGATTGTTGCATAATGAAAACACAAATCAAAGAATATCCGGTTTGGAAAGGAACGATACACCTATGAAATGTGCGATTATTTTAGCCGGGGGCAAAGGCACCCGGATGAAGGCGGACTGCCCCAAAGTGATGTGCAAGGTGCTGATGAAGCCCATGATCGACTATGTGGTATCTGCCGTAAAGAGCGCCGGGTGCGAGGCCATCTGCGTGATCACCGGCTACCGGCATAATGAGGTGGAGGACCACCTGCGGGCGCTGGACCCGACCATTGAGACGGCCCTGCAAGAGCCCCAGCTGGGCACCGGCCACGCGGTGATGTGCGCCCGGGATTTTATTGCGCGTCACCAAGGGGACGATATTCTGGTTCTGAACGGCGACGGCCCGCTGCTGGACGAGCCTACCATTAACGATGCCTACGCCCTGCATAAAAGCGAGGGCAACGCCATCACCCTCATCAGCGCCCTGGTGGAGGACACCAACGGGATCGGTCACATTAAGCGTAGCGCCGACGGCAAGCTCCAATGCATTGTGGAGCACAAGGACGCCACCGAGGAAGAAAAGAAAATCAACGAAAGCAACGCCGGGTGCTACTGGTTTATGGGCGACAAGCTGCTGTACGCTCTGGACCGGATTACCAATCAGAACGCCCAGAATGAGTACTACCTGACCGACAGCCTGGCCATTCTGCTGGGTGCCGGCAACGGTGCCAACGCCTATGTAGTAGAGAACAGCGATGTGGTACTGGGCGCCAACGACCGTGCCCAGCTGCACATTCTCAACGAAATCCTGCGCCACAGGATCATGCACAAACTGATGATAGACGGGGTGGACATTCCCTGCACCGACGGTGTGATGATTGCCGACACGGTACAGGTGGGCAACGGCACCACCATTCTGCCCGGCACCATTTTGCTGGGGAACACCACCATCGGCAAGGACTGCCTGATCGGGCCGAACACCTATATTATGGACGGCACCGTGGGCAACGGCGTGACCCTGGACAATGTGAAGCTGACGGACAGCACCGTGGAGGACGGCGCGGACGCAGGCCCCTTTGTACAAATTCGGGGCGGCAGCGTGCTGCACACCGGCGTGCACATCGGCGACTTTGTGGAAGTGAAGAACAGTACCGTAGGCGCCGGCACCAAAAGCGCCCACCTGACCTACATTGGCGACAGCGATGTGGGCGCCGGGGTGAACTTTGGCTGCGGCACGGTAACGGTCAACTATGACGGCAAAAACAAAAGCCGCTGCAAGATCGGCGACGGCGCCTTTATCGGCTGCAACACCAACCTGGTGGCACCGGTAGAAGTGGGCGAGAGGGCATACATTGCCGCCGGTTCCACCATTACGGACGATATTCCCGGCGACGCCCTGTCCATTGCCCGCGCCCGCCAAGTGAACAAGCCCGGCTGGGTCACGGAGAAAAAGCCTTATAAAGAAAAGAAGTAAAATAGCTATGAAACGCATTTGCACCTGCTTGCTGGCGGCAGCACTGGTGGTGGGCGCCTTTACCGGGTGCACTGCCAAGCCCGCTGCCGGCACAGACACCACAACCAAACAGGAAACCACTACGGAAACCACCACCGTCACCACCACGGAGAACACCAAGACCACTTTCCGGGAGAGCTATACCTCTACCATTTATCCGGCGCTCCACCGCAAAAGCGGCAGCGGGTACAGCCACGAGCTGGCCAGCTACACTACTTACTACGACGCCAAGAACGAGACCCGCACCGCCAACATTACCGCCTCTATTCGCAAGCTGAACAACCTGGTAATCCCTGCCGGGCGCACCTTCAGCTTTAACCAGACGGTGGGTAAGCGCACGGTGCTGGCCGGGTACGCCACTGCCAAGGTGGTGCAGGACGGCGAGTTTGTAGACGGTCTGGGCGGCGGGGTATGCCAAGTAAGCAGCACCATTTTTGAGTGCATTCTCCGAGCCAACCTAACGGTGGTCAGCCGGGCGCCCCACTCGCTGGAGATCAGCTATGTGCCCCTGGGCGGAGACGCTACCGTCCAGTGGAACACCACGGACTTTCAGTTTAAGAACACCAGCGGCACGGACATTCGGCTGCAAATGACCGCCAAGAACGGCACCCTCACCTGCAAGGTGATGGGCAAAAAGGATGTAAAGCCCAAGGATGTAAAAATCAGCATTAAAAAGAGCGGCAAGCAGTATGTGCTTACCCGCACCGTAGGCGGCAAGGAGAATTACACCACCTATTCCACCTACGCCAAGCCCAAGAAAAGTCAGTGAATGAACATGACTATGAAATCGTGGACTGGTGTACAGACACTATCAGTGGCGCA
>CAVHPP010000038.1:0-5533 GCA_963638105.1 Agathobacter rectalis | reverse complement strand
ATGTGGTGCCGGGCTTTGCCTCTTATGAAACGCTGCTGTATTCCCCGGAGCTGAAGTTCTATTCCAACCGGATTAAGATGGACACGGACTTTAACACCAGCGTAGAGGGCCTGCACTGTCTGGGCGACTCCAGCGGTTGGACCCGCGGGTTGATGATGGCCTCTGTGATGGGCGTCATTATGGGCCGCAAACTGCTGTAAACGAAAAGAATTCCCTGCAAAAAACAAACCTTTTTGCAGGGTTTCGTTGCTTTTCTTTATGGAATTTAGTATAATACATCTGTATGGCCCCTGTGGGGGCACTTTGGAGTGAAAGAGGTACACCACTATGATTAGAGCGATCGTTGGCGCCAACTGGGGCGACGAGGGTAAGGGCAAGATCACGGATATGTTTGCTGCCAAGAGCGATATTGTTATTCGCTTTCAGGGCGGCGCAAATGCAGGACACACCATCATTAACGAGCATGGGCGTTTTGCATTCCACCTGATGCCCTCCGGCGTGTGCTACGACCACACCACCTGCATCATCGGCAACGGCGTGGCGCTGGATATTAACAAGTTCTTAACGGAGCTGGAGGATGTAAAGGCTGCCGGGCTGAACCCGCACCTGTTGGTCAGCGAGCGCTGCCAGATCCTGATGCCCTATCACATTTTGCTGGATACTTATGAGGAGGAGCGCCTGGGCAAGAACGCCTTTGGCTCCACCAAGAGCGGCATTGCCCCGTTCTTCAGCGACAAGTTCTCCAAGATCGGTATTCAGGTGAACGAGCTGTTTGACGAGGAAGTGCTGCGTGCCAAGCTGGAAAATATCTGCACCTTAAAGAACTTAGTGCTGGAGCATGTGTATCACAAACCGCTGCTCAATGTGGACGACCTGTTTGCCACCTGCATGGAATATAGAGATAAGATCGCTCCCTATGTGTGCGACACCCACGCCTACCTGCAAAAGGCGGTGCAAGAGGGTAAAAATATTTTGCTGGAGGGCCAGCTGGGCACTTTGAAGGACCCGGATTTCGGCATTTATCCCATGGTTACCTCCTCCTCCACTTTGGCCGGTTACGGTGCCGTCGGTGCCGGGCTGCCGCCCCACAAGATCGAGGATATTGTGGTGGTCACCAAGGCCTATTCCTCCGCCGTCGGCGCCGGGGAATTTGTGTCTGAGATCTTGGACGAGGACAAGGCCCAGGAGCTGCGGATCCACGGCGGCGACAAGGGCGAGTTCGGCGCCACCACCGGCAGACCTCGCCGTGTGGGCTGGTTTGACTGTGTGGCTACCCGCTACGGCGTAGAGTGCCAGGGCGCTACCCAGGTGGTGATGACTGCCCTGGACTGCCTGTCTTATTTGGAAGAAATTCCGGTTTGTGTAGGCTATGAGATCGACGGCAAGGTCATTAAGGACTTCCCGGTTACCCATATCCTTAAGGACTGCAAACCGGTGCTGAAGACCTTAAAGGGCTGGCACTGCGACATTCGCGGGATTAAGAATTTTGAGGATCTGCCCCGGGAGGCCAAGGACTATGTGGCCTTTATCGAGCAGGAGATCGGCCACAAGATTACCATGGTATCTAACGGCCCGGAGCGTGAGGCGATCCTGCCCAGAGCATAAGCATATTGCATATACAGCACAAACCGGCACCCTTGTGTAAAGGGTGCCGGTTTTTTGTGCATTTGGGATCGAATGGCGGGCCGATGTGGGCATCGGCCCCTACATCGTCGACATTGACTCCATATTGCTTGTGGCGGATTTTTAACAAAAATCCACCCCGCGCGCATTCCGTAATGTCTCCTCTCCCCAAAAAGGCTTATGCCTTTTTGGGGACCCCATAATACCGTAGGGGCGGATAGCGGGCGGCAGGTTGCCGCCCCTACCTCGTCGACATTGACCCCATAATACCGTAGGGGCGGATATCATCCGCCCGCTTATTATGGATTTACATATAAGAAACCCGCTATTCACACTCCGTGATGGGTGGCATAAAATTCTCAATGGCTCGGCGCAACTTAGGATGGCGAATAACAAAGTGGATGGCCGGGGCTTTTCCCTTGGACACGATCACCCATTGCCCCTTATGGATCCTGATTTGCAGATTGCGAAAAGCGTGTGCCGTACTGCATTTTAATGTGTAATTTGGATTTTGTCGGGCAAATGCCTTTGATTCGCTCAAATGGGCGGCGTATTCCTCTTCGCTGTATGGAATATCTGTTTCACAGAATATTCCGGAAAGCTCCAGCACAGGTGGATTTTTTGTAAAATTTTCCGGCGTAAAAGCAGGTATTTCCGCTTCGATCGTATCGGTTGCAAGGATGGATTTTATGCGCGCCTTTTGCTTTTTCGCGTGCTTTTTAATTTCTTCTTTTCGCGCGCTGTCTATGTTGTTGCGGGTAAGCATTTGATCGAGGAGGTCGCTGCTGATTGTATAAAGGGGCAAAGTGGACAGAATGCTGCGGCGGCTGCCCGGCGTTTTTGTATCGGTAATCAGAAAGGCGTTTAACTCGTTTTTTTGTTCACTGCGGTAAATCTCCATCAGCGGATAGGCGTTTTTCAGCATTTCTTCTGCGCGTTTTTGGTAATATTCTACCTCGTGCTTGGCTTTTGTGAGGTAATACTTTCCTTCGGCGTGATACCCGGCAACAGCTTCGCCGGTGAGGGCTGCCGCGCCGGAAACCTTGAGGAGATGCAAAAACACTGTGTTTTGTGTATTTTTGAAGTAGTAGGGCGTGATTTGGCCGGTCATGTACATGGGAATCCAGCTTTCCAGCCCCAGCATCATCTCGTCAAAAGAACGGTCCAGGTTGTGGATTTGATGAAGATGCAGTCCCTTTTTCAGCATCATCGCCATGCCAAACATCCATTTTTTCGGAAATTCCGGATCTTTTGCCATTTCCGTCATGGGCATATCGCTGTACATGATCACCGGCGCCATGGATTTGGAGAGTACGGTGGCTTTCAGAAAGGCCAGTTCGCTCTCCATCATTTCTTTCATGCCAAAATAGGTTTTGGAGGACGGCAATTGGAACGGCACGGACGGGACTTTCAGCGTATCGAATTTTATAACTTTGATATATTCGTTTAAATCAAAGTCGTCCAATTTGCTTAGAAATGTAGTAACGCTGTTGCTTTCAACCTTTTGTACGGGCTGCTCCAAAAGCCAGCTTTTTATTTTTGCATATCGCACAGACAGATCATCAATCTCCTGCGCCTCGCAGCCGATCAGTTCCGCAACGGCGGCGATTTCATAAGCGGTTTGCAGCTCTCTTGTTACAAAGGAAGCCACCGCCGCAGCAAACCGGTCAGCGTCGGCGGGCTTTCGGGAACCATTACGAATGCGGAAGATGGCGGAAGCATCGTAATTTGTGTATTGGCACAGCTGCGATAGGTTGATAGGAAGCACGGAAAGAAGGGTGTTAAAATTCTGCCGCAGCGCCTCCTTGTCGGCACCTGCAAAGTCCTCGCAGGCTAAAAATGCAGCCTTTACAGCGTCCGTCGTAATTTCCGGCAAATTATTTTTGGCGGCCAGCCGGGCAATGGCGCCGCATAGGTTTTCAAACGCTTTGGTTCCCAGCGCCGGAACCCGGGCGCCGCTTCTGTACCGGCTGAGCGAAGCTGCCGAAATGCCGCCCAGATCGCCCAACTCCCTTGCCGAGCAGGCCAGCTGCTCCATATAGTCGTTTAACTGTTCGCTGAATGTCACGCACTCCACTCCCTGACCGTTCATTTGGTTCTATTATATCGCATTGAGGGGCAAAAGAAAAGGGAAAGCCGGGATCGAATTTCCGAAGTGTCCATTGACATTTTGGAAAATATAGGAAATTGCGCCCGCTTGTTATGATATAATTACCCTGTCGAAGTGTATTGCCATCTGCAATATAAAGAGATGTTGTCCTGCACAAAAGGGGCAAGAAAGTCAAAGTGCGTGAATAAAATTATGAAAAGGAGGCACTCTTATGAACCATCGAACCTATCTAACCAAATCCGCAGGGAAGTTGAAATCTGTATTTTTGCTGTTGCTGGTGACAGTGTTCAGCCTTTCCGGCGTGGTCACGGCCAACGCCGCCACCATCGGCGAGACCGGCGAGTATGCGCTGGTGTTGCAGACGCCCAACGATGAATGGGAGGGCTGTTTCGACGGCGAATATACAACCATCGTTCGGTTCAATGTGGCTCAAGGGGAAACCACGGTGAAGTTGTCGGAGCTGACAGCAGGCATTATCCCCTTTAACGGCAAAACCGAATTCTCCCACTGGGTCAACAGAAACGGCGAGAGAGCCAGCGAAGATTTGGTGCTGCAAGATTTTACCTCTTCCGGCAGTTTTTATACATCCACCGGTGACGAAGTCACCTATACCCGGGGGCTGAATCTGACGGCGGCCTTTTCCGATAAGAGGCTTGACGATACCGGCAATTATTATGTAACGCTGGACGCCTTTGGCGGCACCATCGGCGGAAAAGCCAAAATCTTGCTGCAAAGCCCGGCCTCGGCGTTCCAAACCATCGACCTGACCCAATATACCCCAGTGCGCAAGGGCTGCACCTTTGTAGGCTGGGATCTGGGCGGCAAGCTGGTCACCTCTCTGGACGCAAGCGCTTTTGCCAACGGCGCCGTGGCAGAATTGACTGCTACCTATATTCAAAACACGTTTGACGGCGGCAGTCTTGTGTTGAAATTGAATGCCAACGGCGGCACCATAGACGGCAAGGCTGTGGGTCAGTATGATTATTTAGGCGGTGGAAATTCCGGCACCGCTATGTCTCTTTTGCCGTATGTTCCCGTTCGGCACGGCTACACCTTTGCCGGGTGGAATACCAAACAGGACGGCAGCGGGAAAAATTACAAGTATGTTTATTGGAGAACTTGGGATAATAACGAGGCAACCAATAAAGAATTTGATAAAGATACTTTGATCACCGAGTCGTCCGGCTATGTGCGTTACAAGAATGTAACGCTCTATGCCACCTGGACCAAGAACCCGGGGCATACCCACACCTATGAGGAAAAGAAAACGCTGACCCGGGCCACCACCACAAAGGACGGCAAACGGACGGCCACTTATATTTGCACCGGCTGCAAGGCCACATATACCAAGACCTTGCAGACCTATTATAAGGTCAATAACATTAAGCTGAATAAGACCGCTTACACTTATAACGGCAAGGTGCAAAAACCGTCCGTGACGGTGAAAGACAGCAAGGGCAAAGCCCTGAAGAATGGCACGGATTACAAAATCAGCTATCCCAAGGGCATGAAGAATGTGGGCAAATACACCGTAAAAGTGACCCTTAAGGGCAATTACAGCGGTACAAAGAGTTTGACCTACAATATTAACCCCAAGGGCACCAGCGTGTCCAAGGTTACCGCCGCCAAGAAAGGCTTTAAGGTCACCTGGAAAAAACAGGCGACCCAAACCACAGGCTACCAGGTGCAGTATAGCACCAGCAGCAAGTTTAAGAGCGCCAAAACGGTGACGATCAGCAAGAATAAGACCACTTCCAAGAGTGTGAGCAAGCTGTCTGCCAAGAAGAAGTATTATGTGCG
>CAVHPP010000037.1:5058-6786 GCA_963638105.1 Agathobacter rectalis | reverse complement strand
CCGCTATAATAGCACATATCCCTGCAAAATGCAAGCACTTTTTGCCTAAATTTTCAAAAAAGGCCGATTTTACGGTCGGCACAAAACTAAATGTTGATTTTATTTATTATATATAATATAATACAAGAGATGATTTTGACGGAGGAATACCTATGGCTACGGATAAAAAAAGTAAGAAACTGGACAAACCCGATAAAGCAACAGACAAGCAGACGGCGCTGGAAAATGCGCTCAAGCAAATTGAAAAGCAGTACGGTGCAGGCGCCATTATGCGCCTGGGTGAGAACAAGCACCTGAATGTGGCCGCCATCTCCACCGGCTCTCTGTCCTTGGACATTGCCACCGGTATTAACGGCCTGCCCAAGGGCCGTATCGTAGAGATCTACGGCCCGGAATCCAGCGGTAAGACCACCCTGGCGCTCCACTGCGTGGCAGAGGCGCAAAAGGCCGGCGGCCAAGCTGCGTTTATTGATGCGGAGCACGCACTGGATCCCATTTATGCCGCCAATTTGGGCGTGGATGTGGACTCTCTTTTGGTAGCCCAGCCGGATTACGGTGAGCAGGCGCTGGAGATTGCCGAGCAGTTGGCACGCTCCGGGGCCATTGACATTATTGTTGTGGACTCTGTGGCGGCTCTGGTGCCCAGAACGGAAATTGACGACGATATGGGCGACTCCCATGTGGGTTTGCACGCCCGTCTGATGAGCCAGGCAATGCGCAAATTAGCCGGTGCAATCAACAAATCCAACACCTTGATCATTTTTATCAACCAGCTGCGTGAGAAGGTGGGTGTGGTGTACGGCAACCCGGAGGTGACCACCGGCGGCCGCGCGCTGAAGTTCTATGCCTCTATGCGTATTGATGTGCGTAAGGGTGAGCAGCTGAAGAATTCCGACAATCAGTTTATCGGTTCCCGCACCAAGGTGAAGATCGTAAAGAACAAGGTCGCCCCGCCGTTCCGTTCTGCGGAGTTTGATATTATGTACGGCACCGGCATCAGCAAAGAGGGCGAGATCCTGGATCTGGGCGTTGAGTACGGCGTGATCAAGAAAGGCGGCTCCTGGTTCTCCTACGGCGATCGCCGACTGGGACAGGGCCGTGACAATGTAAAGCAACTGATCAAGGACGAGCCGGCGTTTGCTGCCCAGCTGGAGCAGGAGATTAAAGAAAAGATCGCCGAGGTGCAGGCCACCTCCGATAAGAAATATCAGCCTAAGGCGGCACCCAAGGCGGATACGGAGCCGGAACCGGCGGAGGAGAGCACAGCTCGCCAGACCCGTGCGGCTGCCCGCGCCAAGCTGGACATTGCCGTAGAGGATGACGACGAGTAATGCGCCTGACCCATCAACTGGGGCGTGGCACCAAGGTGCACCTGCTGTTGGACGATGAATACCAAATTACCACCAGCACCACCTTTTGGGCAGAGCATTACCTACCGGACGGTACGGAGATCAGTGAGGACGACTGGCAACTGCTGGTGCAGCAGATCAACGAGCGCAAGGCGCTGAACAAAGCGGTGGAACTGCTGTCTCACCGGGATCATTCCGCAAAAGAACTGCGGGATAAGTTGCTGCGCACCGCAGACCCGGCCGCCGCGGACAAAGCGGTGGCAAAAATGCTGGACGCCGGTTACCTGGACGACGAGAAATACGCCCGGCGACTGGTGCGCCACCTGATTGAAGATAAAAAATTCTCGGCCTACCACGCCCGGCAAGAGTGCCAAAAGCG
>CAVHPP010000037.1:0-5048 GCA_963638105.1 Agathobacter rectalis | reverse complement strand
GGGATCGACCGAGAGTATATCGACCGGGCGCTTGCAGACCAGGCGCCGGACAATGTGCAAAATGCCAAGGATTTGATCCGGAGCAAATACAGCAGAAAATTACAACAGGAAGACGGACGGCCAAAGGTGATGGCTGCGCTGGCACGGCGCGGATTCGGTTATCACGATATTCAGGCCGCCTTGGAACAACTGGAAGATGAAGAATACATATAAAGTCGGCATGATCTCTTTGGGCTGCCCGAAGAACCAGGTTGACGGCGAATTGTTGTTAGAGAAATTAAGCGAAAACGGGTTCCAGATCGTGCAGAGCATTGAGGACAGCGACCTGATGATCATTAACACCTGCGGCTTTATTGAGGACGCTAAGCGAGAGGCCATTGAGACCATCTTGGAGGTGGCCCAGTATAAGGCCGCCGGCGTGATCTCTGCCATTGTGGTCACCGGTTGCCTGGCCGAGCGCTACCAGGATCAGGTGATGGAGGAGATCCCGGAGGTGGACGCCGTCATCGGTATCGGTGCCAATGCAGATATTGTTAAGGTGTGCCAAAAGGCGCTGTGCGGCGTGCAGACCAACTTTTTCCCTTGCAAAGAGTTGTTGCCCCTGGAGGGGGAGAGAATGCTTTCCACGCCCGCGCACTGGGCGTATTTGAAGATCAGTGACGGCTGCTCGAACTGCTGCTCCTATTGCGCCATTCCCGGTATTCGCGGACCGTTCCGCTCTCGTCCTATGGAGAGCGTGGTGGCGGAGGCGGAGAGCCTGGCCCGGCGCGGGATCAAGGAATTGATCTTAATTGCCCAGGACACCACCCTGTACGGCAAGGATCTGTACGGCAAGTATTGCCTGGCAGAGCTGCTGCGTCGGCTGGTACGGATCGACGGGATTCGCTGGATCCGGCTGTACTATTGCTACCCGGATCGGATCACCGATGAACTGATTGATGTAATCGCCAAAGAGGATAAAATTTGCCCCTATATTGACATTCCCTTGCAGCACTGCAACGGCGATGTGCTGCGAGCGATGAACCGCTACGGCAATTACGACTCCCTGCGGGAGCTGATATTCAACATGCGCCGGCGCATTCCCGGCTTGGCGCTGCGCACCACCTTTATGGTAGGCTTTCCCGGCGAGACCCAGGCACAGTTTGAAGAACTGTGTCGGTTTGTAAAGGAAATGGAATTTGACAAAATGGGCTGCTTTGCATACAGCCCGGAGGAGGACACCCCCGCCGCCGAATTCCCGAACCAAGTGCCGGAGGCGGAAAAGACCGCACGGGCGGACGCACTGATGGATGTGCAGTTTGATGTGACCGCTGCGGTGAATCAGCGCCGGGTAGGGAAGACCTACACCGCCGTGATTGACGGTGCGGACAGCAAAGAAAACACTTACGCCGGACGGTG
This sequence comes from Agathobacter rectalis, assembly GCA_963638105.1. GTDB lineage: Bacteria > Bacillota > Clostridia > Oscillospirales > Acutalibacteraceae > CAG-217. Next base: position 3,650 of record CAVHPP010000037.1, on the reverse strand, counting down.
CTATTTTGACTCGCCGGAGATTGACAGCAACATTTGGATTCATTCGGAAGTGCCGTTGGAGACCGGCAGCTTTGTGCAGGTGCGTGTAACCGGCACGGAAGAATATGATCTGTTAGGAGAGTATGTAGATGAACCTGCCCAATAAAATCACCGTTTTTCGATTTGCCTGCATTCCTTTTTTGTTGGCGGCGTCTTTAATCCAATTTCCGTATCACTGGAGCGTGGCACTGGTGATCTACTTTATCGCCTGTATGAGCGACAAGGCAGACGGTATCATTGCCCGCAAGCAGGGACTGGTTACGGACTTCGGAAAACTGATGGATCCACTGTCCGATAAGTCGTTAGTGCTGGCTGCTTACCTTGTATTTGTGAATATGGGTTGGCACACAGAGCTGGTGATTATGCTGATGATGGCCCGTGAGTTCCTGGTAGCCGGTATTCGGATGGCTGCCGCTACAGAGGGTGAGGTGATCGCCGCCAATAAGTTCGGCAAGGCCAAGACCTTTCTGCAAATGTCTACCACCGGTATGACCTACCTGCTGCTGGCCATCGGCGAGGGTGCGGCGGATATTACCACCTCTACTCCTTGGCTGAATGTGTACTGTACCATTGCCTTTTGGGTAGTGGCTGTGGTGACGGTGCTGTCCGGCATTATCTATGCCAAAGACGGCTGGCACCTGATCCGCACAAAATAAGTGTTGCAAAATTGCATTTTTTTGCTATAATGATAATAACCTAAATGTAAATGCGCAGAACGGGAGAAGTACCTGCACCCCTGGCAGAAAGAGAGCGCGCCGAATGCTGAAAGGCGCGTATGCTAAGCGGCAGCGAAATGCACCCGGGAGCAGTGCGGCGGAAATGAGTATGCCGCAACGGTTTGCCCCGTTACCGGCCAAAGCGTTAGCTTGAGTATAAACAAGAGTGGAACCGCAGTATCGTTTTATTGCCTCTGTCAAACAGACAGGGGCATATTTTTTTGGAGGTTTCTATGTTTGAACGATATAAAGAGGATATTCAGTGCTTTATGGAGCACGACCCGGCTGCCCGCTCTCCCATTGAGATCGTGCTGCTGTACCCGGGCTTTAAGGCTCTTCGCAGTCACCGCAAGGCCCAGTGGTTCTTAAATCACAAAATGCCGTTTATCGCCCGTTATATCAGCCAGCGTACGGCGCATAAGACCGGGATCGAGATCCACCCGGGCGCCAAGATCGGTCGGCGGGTGTGTATTGACCACGGCAATGGGATTGTGATCGGCGAGACCACGGAAGTGGGCGACGATGTGATGATCTACCAGGGGGTGACCCTGGGTGGCACCGGCAAGGACCTGGGCAAGCGTCACCCTACCATTGAGAACGGCGTAATGATCGGCTCCGGTGCTAAGGTGTTGGGTCCCATTACCATTGGTCGCAATGCCAAGGTGGCCGCCGGCGCAGTGGTGGTCAAGGATGTGGAACCTAATTGTACCGTGGTTGGCGTGCCGGGTGAGGTCGTGCGCATTGACGGCGAGCGGGTAGACGATCTGGACCAGATCAATCTGCCGGATCCGGTGATGAATGCCATTCAACAGAATGAAGCCAAAATCAATGCCTTGCAGGCAGAGATTGAAAAATTAAAGGAGCAGCTCAAATGAAGATTTTTAACACACTGACCAGACAAAAAGAGGAATTCAAACCCATGGATCCTCAGGAAGTGAAAATTTACGCCTGCGGGCCTACGGTGTATAATTTTATTCATATCGGCAACGCGCGGCCGCTGTGCGTGTTTGATGTGTTGCGCCGCTACCTGGAGTATCGGGGCTACGGCGTTAAGTTTGTGCAGAATTTTACAGACATTGACGACAAGATCATTAAGCGTGCCAACGAGGAGGGCAAAACCTATCAAGAGATCTCCGAGACGTATATTAAGGAGTTTTGGACGGACGCCAAGGGCCTCAATGTGCGAGAGGCGTCTGTGCACCCCAGAGCCACGGAAAACATTGACGAGATCATTGCTATTATCCGTACTCTGGAGGAGAAAGGCTACGCCTACGCAGTCAATGGTGATGTGTATTTTCGTACCCGCAAGGATCAGGGCTACGGTAAGCTGTCTCACCAGCCCATTGAAGACCTGGAGAGCGGCGCCCGCATTGCCGTAGGCGAGCAAAAAGAGGATCCGCTGGACTTTGCGCTGTGGAAAGCAGCCAAGCCCGGCGAGCCGTACTGGGAGTCTCCCTGGGGGCAGGGCAGACCCGGCTGGCATATTGAGTGCTCGGCGATGAACCGCCGGTATTTAGGCCCCACCATTGACCTGCATTGCGGCGGTCAGGATCTGATCTTCCCCCACCATGAGAACGAGATCGCTCAAAGCGAGTGTGCCAATGGTTGCACCTTTGCCAATTACTGGATGCACAACGGCTATATCAATGTGGACAATGTGAAGATGAGTAAGTCCCTGGGCAACTTTAAGACTGTGCGGGAGATCGCAGACGCCTATGGCTATGAGGTGATCCGCTACTTTTTGATCTCTGCCCACTACCGCACGCCCATTAACTATAATTTGGAGATTATCGAACAGTGCAAGTCCGCTTTGGAGCGGTTGTACACTTGCCGGGACAGCCTGGACTTTGCGCTGAAAAACGCTTCTGCCGATACCCCGGACGATCCGCAGCTGCTGGCAGATATTGCCGCTCATCGGGACGCGTTCATTACCGCAATGGACGATGATCTGAACACCGCAGACGGTATCTCTGCCGTATTTGAACTGGTGTATGACATTAACACCCGCATTCTGGATAAGACCGTTTCTTCCGCCGTGTGCCAAGCGGCTGCCGATCTGTTTGACGAGCTGTGCGGTGTGCTGGGTATTCTCTATAATCGTAAATCCAACGATGTGGACGCAGAAATCGAAGCACTGATCGCCCAGCGGCAGGAGGCACGGAAGAATAAGGACTTTGCCACGGCGGACCGTATTCGCGACGAACTGAAAGCGCAGTGCATTCTCTTGAAGGATACCCCCCAGGGCGTTACCTGGACCAAGGCGTAAAATCGCATAAAAGAGAGCCTATCCGTCATGGATAGGCTCTTGTCAGTTCTGTTCGGTTTTATTTGGCAAACAGCTTTTGGTCCAGCTTTCGCTTGACGATTACCACATACAGCAGCGTGCCCAGCACAAGCATGACCCCTAATTCGCCCAAAGCGACTAAGCCACCTTGGGTCAAAAAGCTGATCCAGTTGAATTTGCCGTCAATGAAGAATACCTCAATCTCCCAGCCGACAATCACGCCGTTCCAAAGGGCCGGCATCAGCAGGGACAGCAGGGGATAGCCCTTGATCTTCATTTGCCGCAGGGCGTACATACAACCGGTGGCGCCCAGTGTGGCCAGGGAACCGAAGATCATATCCAGCGGCAGCCCGGCGCCGATGTTCACCAGGTTGGACAGCACGCACCCCAGGGTCAGCCCGGGAATGGCGGCAGGGGTGAACAGCGCCAGCACATTCAGCGCTTCAGATACACGGAATTGCACCGCCGCGGAGGTGGTGCCCGGCAGCAGCAGGTTTTGGGCGTAGGTCAGCGCCGCGTACATGGCGGCAATGCCTGCGGTTTGGGCAATGAACAGTACTTTTTTGTTTTTCATTCGATTTTGCTCCTTAGTTTTGTTTTTAGAAGACGGC
>CAVHPP010000036.1:0-7087 GCA_963638105.1 Agathobacter rectalis | reverse complement strand
CCTCTGATGTGTATACACTCATCTTGCACTCCTGTTTACACTCATGCTCTTGACATGCTATCCGCCCCTACGGTCATCTGGTTATAATAACGCTTTCGTAGGGCGGCAATCGGTTGCAAAATCTCGGCCCCCCTTGCAAAGGGGCGCCAAATACAAAAACAAAACCGCCTGCGCATACCACGCAGGCGGTTTATGATTTACACCAATATTATACGCACGCCGTTATGCCTTGGCGGCATCTTCGGTCTCGCTGCCTTTTTTGCTCTTCACATAGCTCTTGGTGCTGTTGACCGCAATGGTCAAGCCCAGTACAATCAGCAGCACGGCGATGATCAGCTGCAAACCGTTGGCAATAAACACAGCGCCCCAGCTGGTCTGTCCGGCAGGGATCTCCACTGCGGCAGCCTGCTGAATGGCCTTGATCATGGCGATCAGCCGCTGCACCAATGCAGTAAAGGTGACACACAGCATAATGATCATAGGCGGGAACAGGATCTTGTTCTTTCTGCCGGTAACCTTCAGGAACACACACAGCGTGATCAGCACCAGTGCGCTGAGCAACTGGTTGGCAGAGCCAAACAGAGGCCAAATCTGCTGATAGCCCACCTTGGTGAGCACATAGCCGCAAAACAGGGTGATGATGGTGGCAAAATACGGATTGCACACCACCTTGCGCCACAAGGCTGCGTGCTGCATATCGTCTACGCTGAAGATCTCCTGGAAAGACATTTTGCCGATCCGCGCCACAGCATCCAGGGTGGTCAGCGCCAAAGCGGACACACACATGGTCATAAACACGGTGGCTACCTGCACCGGCACGCCCATTTTCTCAAAGAACCCGGCAACGCCGCGGGAGAAGATCTGGAACGGGGTGCCCTCGGCGGCCACGCCGTTCTTAGCGGCAGCACCGGCCACGCACAGGGCCAGTACGGCCAGCACGCTCTCCAAAATCATGGCGCCGTAGCCAACTTTCAGCATATCCTTTTCGTTAGCAATGGTCTTAGACGAAGTGCCGGAGGACACCAGGCTATGGAACCCGGAAACAGCGCCGCAGGCCACGGTTACAAACAGAATGGGGAACATGGTGCCCAGCTTCTCGTTATTAAACCCGGTAAAGGCAGGCAGCTCCATGGTGGGGTGGCCGATGACCAAACCGATGATGGCGCCGGCGATCATGCACACAAACATAATGGTGGTCATATAGTCCCGAGGCTGCTTCATCAGCCAAATGGGCATGATGGCCGCCAAGAAAATATAAGCAAACACCACGGCAGCCCATTGGGTCTTGCCCATGATGATGGGCACTTTAATGCCGACGGCAAAGGACGCAACGATAAAGACAACGCCCACAACAAACTCTTTCCAACCGGTCAGGTTCCACTTCTTCTGGATCAGGCCAAATACCACGGCAAACACCATAAACATAATGGACACCATACCGGCGGAGCCGTTGACCCCGGCAGTCGGCAGCTTTTGCAGCGTCTCCGCGTCAAAGGCAGAGAAGGTGCCGGTAACCATATCCGCAAATACGGCGATGATCAGCACGGAGAACAGCCAGCAAAAGATGGTAAACAATTTGCGGCCCAGCTTGCCGATGTACTTTTCAATGAGCATACCCATGCTCTTGCCCTCGTTCTTCACAGAGGCGTACAGGGCGCCGAAGTCCGTAACGGCGCCGAAGAAAACGCCGCCGATCAGGATCCACAGCAGCACCGGCACCCAGCCGAAAACCGCCGCCTGAATGGCGCCGGTAACCGGGCCTGCACCTGCGATAGAGGAAAATTGATGGCTGAACACCGTCCAGCCGTTGGTCGGTACAAAGTCTTTGCCGTCGTTGTACTTCACTGCGGGGGTCTCTGCCTTGGGATCAACACCCCAGGACTTGGCAATATGGCGACCGTACAGCACATAGCCCGCACCCAGCACAACAATGGCAATCAGTACAATAACCAATGTGTTCATTTGAAAAACTCCTTTCATTCTTCTTTTACCAGTCAAATGCAAAAAACAAAAAAACCTTCGCCCCGCACAGCCAATGCTGCTGTGCAAAGACGAAGGTAAAAATCAGAAACCCGCGCGTTACCACTCTGCTTGCCGGCAAAACTGCCGACCGCTCATGCGCTGCCCGCCAAGGCGGATAGCACGCTCCGATAACGGGGAGTACCGGCACCGATTACGAAGCCCGAGGGCCGCTCACAGGTGCTGCTTGCAGGGGATAACGAGGACCGTGCCTTGCTGCCGTCTTCCACAACCGGCGGCTTTCTGTAAGCGGTGATACGGTTCGTCCTGTCCTGTTCATTGCATTTGACTGTTGAATTTATACTTCCAATATAGCACTTTTGCGCCATTTGTCAACACCACCGGAACAAAAAAACGCCAAAAATCGCAATAACGGACAGGGGTTGGAAAAAATAAGCGCCCCGGCGGGACCAAAACGATCTGCCGGGGCGCAGTATGCACTTTTTCTTTTACAGCTGGTCCGCCAAGGAGAAAATCAGATCCCGGGTCTTGTCCCAACCCAGGCAGGGGTCGGTGATGGACTTGCCGTAAATGCCCTCCTCCCACTTTTGGGCGCCGTCCTCAATGTAAGACTCAATCATAAAGCCCTTTACCAGACGGCGTATATCCGCCGAGTGGCGCATGGAGTGGAGCACCTCATTGGCAATACGCACCTGTTGCAGGTACTGCTTGGAGGAATTGGAGTGGTTGGTGTCAATAAGCACCGCCGGGTTGGCAATGCCGCTCTCTGCGTACAGATCGTGGAGAATACGCAAATTCTCGTAATGATAATTGGCGTGGTTAATGCCGTGGCGGTCCACACTGCCCCGCAAAATGGCGTGGGACAAGGGGTTGCCCTGGCTCTCTACCTCCCAGCCGCGATAAATAAAGGAATGATCGCCGTGGGCGGCCTTAATGGCATTGATCATCACAGACAGATCGCCGCTCATAGGATTCTTCATACCCACAGGAATATCCAGTCCGCTGGAGATCAGCCGGTGCTCCTGGTTCTCTACGCTGCGGGCACCAACGGCCACATAGCCCAGCAGGTCGCTTAAATACCGGTGGTTCTCCGGGTACAGCATCTCGTCTGCGCAAGACAGCCCGGTCTCCTGCAAGGCACGCAGGTGAATATGGCGAATGGCGCGAATACCCTCGTACATATCCGGCTTTTTACCCGGATCCGGCTGGTGGAGCATACCCTTGTACCCGGCGCCGGTGGTGCGGGGCTTGCCGGTATAAATACGGGGAACGATCAAGATTTTGTCCGCCACCTGCTTTTGCACCTCTGCCAGGCGGTGGATATAGTCAATCACCGCGTCCTCCCGATCCGCCGAGCAAGGGCCGATCACCAACAGCAGCTTGTCGCTCTCGCTGCGGATAATGGCGGCGATCTCCCGGTCCCGCTTGTCCTTGTAAGCAGCCAACTCCGGAGTCAGGGGCATCTCTTTTTTCAGCTCCTGAGGAATGGGCAGCTTGCGGATAAAGTGCATATGGTCCATTTTGTCAAAATTCTGCATGGGCTTTACCTGATTTCTATACTGTGATACCTATTATATTATACTGCCCGGGATAACTTGTCAAGAAAGCGCTTTAAATTACGACAACAGTAGAATACCGGTGGAATTGTAAATTTTGGCCCGCTGCCCTTGACCCGCTCCCTGCTTTGTATTACTATTAAAAGGATCATTTACAGGTAAAGCGGAGCAAAGCATGGCAAACGAACGAAAAAAACCTGCAAAAAAGAATACCCGCAGTCGGTCAACCCCTCGGCGGACAAGCGCGCACAAAAAAAGCACCCGCAAAAAGCCCGCCGGCACCGCCCGGCGCAAAGGGCGGCGCAAAACCAACGGCCAATCTCTGCTTGCCAACCGGTGGGTGCAGGCGGCGCTGGCGCTGGTAATCGTGGGTGCGCTGGCTGCCACAGTGCTGGCACTGGGGAACCGCCATCAGCGAGTAACCTATGACTTTGGCACCGACGCCCCCTTTGTGGAGGGGGTAGACATCTCCGAGCACAACGGCACCGTGGACTGGACGACCCTGGCAAAAAGCGCCAAATTTGCCTTTATCCGGGTAGGCTACCGGGGCTACACCGACGGTGCGCTCCATGCGGACAAAATGGCAAAAGAGAACTTAAAAGCTGCCCGCAAGGCCGGGGTGCCGGTGGGTGTATATTTCTTCTCTCAAGCCACCACGGAGGAAGAAGCCCAGGAGGAAGCCCGCTTTGTTCTGGAAGCCGTGCGCTTTGCCAAAGTGGAGCTGCCGCTGATCATAGACTATGAATACGGCTACAACGCCGCCGGAGAGCACGCCGGTCGGCTGTATGACGCCAATGTGAGCAAAAAGGACACCACCCGGCTGCTCACCGCCTTTTGCGACACCGTGACCGCCGACGGCTACACCGCCGGGGTGTACGCCAACTCACACTTTTACATTTCTAAATTTGACGCCGCCTCCCTGCCCAAGGGCACTCTGCGCTGGGTGGCGGACTACAACAGCGCCGTCACCTACACCGGGGATTTTGATATTTGGCAATATTCCAAAACCGGTAAGATCAAAGGCAACGGCAGCAAGTACATTGACCTGAACCGCTGGTATTTGGGAGGTTCCTAATGCAAAAAGCAAAAAAGCGATTATTTTCTGTCACCGCCGTACTGCTGGCGGTGCTGGTGGCCTTAACGGCGCTGCTGCCTACGGCAGGCGCAGCCCAGGCCGCCACCATGAAATCCAAATACACCGGCAAAAGCTACACCCACAACGCCCGATTTAACAAACTGGAGGTGCTAAACGGTGTAGACATTTCCGCTTGGCAAGAAAAGGTGGACTGGAAAAAGATAAAGAACGACGGCATTGACTTTGCCATTCTGCGCGCCGGGTACGGCAAGAACGCCAACCAGGAGGACGCCTACTTTGCCACCAACTTTAAGAACGCCACTGCCGCCGGACTGCCGGTAGGTATTTACTGGTATTCTTACGCCAAGAGCGTGGCGGATGTGGAAAAAGAGGCGCGCCTGTGCCTGCAAGTGCTGGGCAGCCGCACCCTGGATCTGCCGGTGTTTTATGACTTAGAAGAGAGCAGCCAGCTGAACAAGGGCAAGGCCTTTTGCACCCAGCTGGTAGAGCACTTTTGCAGCATTATTGCCGCTGCCGGGCACACCCCGGGGCTGTATATGAGCCGCAGCCCGCTGCTGGATTACATTGAGCAGGAGACCCGGGGCCGCTACGCCCTGTGGGTGGCAGAATACGGCTCCAAGACCTGCAAGTACGACGGCGATTACCTGATGTGGCAGTACGCAGACAACGGCAAGGTGGCCGGGGTCAACGGCAACACGGATATGGACTTTCTGTACGGCAACAAAAACAGTCTGCCCGGCTCTGCCACCCTGCTGAAAAGCAAGACCTACACCGGCAAGGCCATCACTCCCGCACCCACCGTCACCGGCGAGGACGGCCAACCGCTGGAAGCGGACAAGGATTACACCCTGACCTATACCAATAATAAAGCGGTGGGCATGGCCACCATTACCGCCCAGGGGCTGGGCACTTACACCGGGCGGCGGTGGTACTATCGCTTTAAGATCTTGCCTGCCAAGGTCACCGGTCTGACCCTGGAGAGCCGCAGCAAAACACGGCTCACCTACATCTGGAACGCCACCCCCGGTGCCAACGCCTACCTGGTGAAGGTCATCAACCGCACCACCGGCAAAGGCTTTGACAAGGCAGTAAGCACCACCCGCGTGGATCTGACCGATTTAACAGACACCCAGCTGTACGAGGTGCAGGTGGCGGCTTATCGGGGCAACACCGCTTACCGGGGACCCTATTCCAAGGTAAACGCCAAGCACGCCCTGCCGGGCACCGTCACCGGGCTGAAAACGCAAAAGACCGCCACCGGCTCCATTACCCTGGAGTGGAACAAAAAACCCGGCGCCGACGGCTATGTGGTGTACCAATACATCGCCGCCAAAAAGCAGACAAAGCGCTTGGCCACCACCACCGCCCGCAGCTTTGTGTTCAAGGGCAGCGGCGCCAAGCCGGGCACCAAATACTACTTCTATGTAGCGCCCTACACGGTGGACTCCAAGACCAAGGAGGGCGGCAAGGGCACCCGGCTGGAAACGGCCACCCGCCCCACTGCCACCAAATGCACCGCCGCCAAATCCGCCAAAAAGCAACAGATTACCGTGCGCTGGAACAAAGTGAAATGCAACGGCTACGCCGTGCAGTATTCCACCAAGAAGGACTTTTCCGGCGACAAAAAGACCTTGTATGTAAGCAGCGGCAAGACCTCAACGAATATCAAAACCGCCAAGGGCGGCCGCACCTATTATGTGCGCCTGCGCCCCTACACTACCGTAGGCAACACCCGCTACTACGGCAGCTACACCGCCGCCCGCGCCGTGCGGGTTAAGTAAGCACAATAGAAAAATAAGCACAAGGCACCGTTCCAACGAACGGTGCTTTTTTTGTGTTGTTGTGATTTGAGTGGATGATTTTGTTCCCGGTGTTGTGGCGGAGATAAAACAAGACACCGAAAGCCCCTTTCGTAACACCTCCGGTGCAATCCCCCCCTGCGGCTACGCCGCTTCCGCCTAACTGGCGCCCGTCCCCTCTGTCGCTACGCGACATCTCCCCGCACTGCGGGGAGTCACCCTTTACAAACCACAATAATAAAACCTTGGAGTTTTACTACAAGAAGCAAAAGGAGAAAGAACTATGCAAAGATTTATTACAGACGAAAGAACAGGTATCCGATACGAACTCATCGGAGATTACTATTATCCCTGCCTGACAGTAGAGGAAAGTTCTCCCCTTTCAAAATACGGGCGGTTAAGGAAACGCTATTTGAGAGAACACAAGCGAGTTTTATATTACACTCTGCTGACAAGCGGAAAGTTATATGAACACCTTGCCGATATTGATACTTCGGCGTGTGATATGGCGGAGTATCTGATAAAGGAAATGGCAAGAAAGCAGGGTGTGACGGAAGAACTGAAAGGAAAGGATATGATGAAATGGATAGGATTGATGAACAATATCCGAGCCTGTGCAGATGAGATTGTATTGAACGATATTGTGTATTCCTAAT
>CAVHPP010000035.1:0-8527 GCA_963638105.1 Agathobacter rectalis | reverse complement strand
TTTTTCTGTATACACTCATCTTGCACTCTTGTATATGATCATACTACACTGTACAAATCTGCCGCCCGCAGTGCATTTGTCGCCCCAGCTGGCAAAAAATCAAACAAAAGCGCGGCAGGATCACCCACCGCGTAAAAAATACATATTCTATTTCATCTATACGCTGCGCTTTCGGTATTATTCTTCGGCAACACGAAAGTCCGTACCGATGGAGCCATACTTTTTATAATCGTAGTCGATATTCACCTTTTTCATTCGATAGACTCTTACGCTGTCGTCCTGCGTTTTTGTCAAATCGGCGTCTGCAATATAGGTATCTATGCCTACGGACATGGTTTTATACGCCGAGCCGTAGCCATAACGAATGGACCGGATCCGGCAATTCACTGCAACAACATAATCGTATCGGTTGACATCCAACTGCGAAATGTCAAATCGAGGCGCCAGGCGTTCCAACTCCTGCTGCCCATTTCCGTTAAAGCAATAATGCGCATCACTTTGAACGAAAAAGTAGCAATAGCCACCGTCTTTGTAGGTATCACAAAAAGGCGGCTCCAGATCGTATGTGGCCATCAGCTTCGGTTTGACCGTATGCGGTGCCACAAATGCACCCACTACAAGTACCAACGCAATAAATATGATAAGTATAAAAACCGTCCGTTTTTTCACAACGACTGCTCCCCTTTTCACCGGATAGTCAAGATTTTTCTTTTTTTACAATATCAGTATAAATGTGTGGCACGCGGATCACAAGGAATGCTCCGTGGAATCGGCTCCACTCTCAATGGAAAACGGTGCGATGTGGGCATCGCACCCTACAAGTCGTTACCGAAAGGCATCCGTAGCACAGGAGCCGCTTTCCGTGTGAATACGCGCAAGGCGGGCGGATGGTATCCGCCCCTACGGAGATATAAAGCCGCATAATCCCTCCACCACCTGCGGTGGTCCCCCACCGAACCGGTGCCCGTCCCCTCTGTCGCTGCGCCACATCTCCCCACACCGTGGGGAGTCACCCGTTACAAGGGAGGCAAATACACCACACAAAAAGCGACTTCCCTCGGGAAGTCGCTTTTCCTTGTATATACATATTGTATCTATTGTTAGGCGCTTATTCTTTACCGGCGCGGCGCTGGGACAGGGCGGCAGAGATCTGGGCCTTCTTCTCGCCTACAATGTCGTACTTAAACATGGGGAAGATGGACAGCAATGCCAGCACGCCCGGCAAGGCGGTATAAGCAAAGAAGATAATGTCCTTGGTCTTGGTGGTGAAAGTACCGGCACCCAAGGCGTCATAATAACCGGACACCTGCACAAAGATCAGACCCACAGCGGTACCCAATGCCAGGCACACCTTAATGGTCAGGGTCAGGATGGAATAGGCGGCGCCCTCCATCCGCTTGCCGGTTTCATACTCGTAATAATCCACGCAATCGGCGGTCATGATCATGGGCATTAAGGTAACGGCGCCGAACTGCAAGCCGATCAGGAACAAAGAGGCATAAAACAGCACGGTGAGCACCATATTGTCCGGAGACTGGAACCAAAAATGGCCGATTACAAAGGAGAAAATGGAAGCGGCAAAGCCGTAAACAGACAGAAGAATGTACGCCTTGCGCTCATCCAGCTTCTTAATCAGCAGGGGGCACAGCGCCATACTGATCATAGAACCCACGGCGGTAACGATACCCAAAACAGCCACCAAGTTTTGGCTGCCCAAAATCACCGTTGCGGCCTGTACCTGGATACCCATAGCCATCTGGCGGCCAAAGCCCAGGAAGTAAGAAATGATCACCAACATTAAGGGCTTATTGTTCTTCAGCGCGCCCATCATATCCTTAAAGGTGGTCTTTTCGCCGGCCTGGTAAGGCACCCGCTCCTTATTGAGCAGCGGGATCAGGGCAAAGAGCACGCAGCCAAAGATGGCGGTGAGCACTGCGGTCCAGAAGAACTCGGGAGCGATCATAGGCGTATCTGTCTCGCCGGACTTGACGAACACCTTGGACCCGCCGGGAATGATCAGGCAGGCAATAGGCACGATCACCACGCAGGCAGAAAAGCCGATCTGCTTAAAGGTATTGGAAATGGACACCACATTGGTGCGCTCCGTGGGATCCGGGGTCAGCACGGAGGCGATACCCTGGGAGGGCACATCGCCCATGGTCATGGCAATGGACCATACCAAGTAGGTGAGGAAGATCCACACATACAGCCCGGTGCCGGAGAACGGTACTTTCACAAACACCACGGCGGTCATCACCAGCAGCGGCACCAGAGAGTACAGGATCATAGACTTGAACTTGCCCCGCTTGCTTTTGGACCGGTCGATCAGGTTGCCCACCACCGGGTCCGCCACGGCAGACACGATCTTGGCCACCAAAATCAAAATGGCCACCACAGACACATTGGCGCCCAAAATGGAGCCGTCAAACTCGGCCTGATAGGAGTTTAGCAAGCCTACGATGGCCTGGAACCCGAACAGCCCCAGGGAGTACGCCGCAATCTCCTTAAAATTCATATACTTTTTTTTCGTTGCCGTTACAGCATCTGCCATAAAAGCACCCTCCTTTTTGTTGCAAAAAAAGCATAAAGGGGCGCCAAGCCGTTCCCTCATTGAAACGGCTGCGTCCCTTAAATGCCTAAAATTTACTCCGCCAGCTCGGCGTCGTCCTTAAAAACTTCCTTAAACAGATCAATGTCCGCCGCTTTCATCACAGCGCTGAACAGGCGAGAGCCGTTCACCGGCAGCAGCTTGCCAAACACGCTCATGGCGTGGGCGTCCACACCGTGGATCTGCAACGCCTGCTTGTGCTCTATACCGAACATAATCATCTTCACCATCAGGTCGCAATCGGTGGAGATCATATTGATGACCTTCTCGCCCTTGCCGCCTGCGTTGGACTGGCCGCGGAAAATATCCGTCTTGGTAAAGCCGGGGCAAACCAGACCCACATAGCACTTGCCGCGGAACTCCTCGCGCAGAGCCTCGGTAAAGCCCTTCAGCGCAGCCTTGGAAGCGCTGTACATGGAAGTACCGGCCAGGCTCATCAGCGCGGCGGAAGAGTCAATGTTAACAATGCCCGGGTCCGTGCTCTGCAGCAGCATAGGCAGAAATGTCTTAACGGAATACACGCAGCTGTAGAAATTAATGTTGATGGCACGCTCAATTTCTTCATCGCTGTACCGGTCAAAGCGCTTAAACTTCGGCAGAATACCGGCGTTGTTGACCAGCACATCCACCTGCACGCCTTCCTCTACCAGTTCCTTGTAGAAGTTCTCCCAATTCTCCTTAACAGACACATCAAACAGCTTGTAAGAGAACTGCTGCGCATAAGTGGGACCAAGCTCCTCAATGAATTTGAGCATCTTGGGTTCCGACCGAGCCACGCCGATCACAGTGCAGCCGTGCTTCTTGATCAGGGTAGCCGCAATGCCTGCGCCCATACCGCCGGAAGCGCCGGTTACAACAACAGTTTTGCCGTCTAACCAACAATACATAGGTAAAATTCCTCCAATATGTAAAATTCTGTATCTATTATAGCTGAAAAAGCGGTGGAATACAACATTTTTTTATGCAGAAAAGCGGATTTTTCCGTTTTTATCCGTCACTACGGTGATTGTGCCGCTTTGATCCGTGCGATAGACGGTACACCCGGCGTCCCGCAGGCGGGAAAGCGTGCTCTCTGCCGGGTGACCGTAACGGTTGCCCGCGCCCACGGAGATCACCGCATACTTGGGCAACGCCTGGCGCAGAAACACATAACCGGTGGCAGCGCCGCTGCCGTGGTGACCCACCGCCAGCACATCACAACTTACATCTGCACCGCTTTGGATTAAGCTGTGCTCTTCCTCCGCCCCGGCGTCGCCCATAAAGAGAAAGGTCGCACCGCCAAAGCGCACTTGCAGCACCAGACTGCTGTTGTTCAGATCGCTGCCGGCAGCGACGGGGCCCAGCACGGTACACTTAGCGTCCCCCAAAGGAAACTGCATACCCGCCTGCCCGGCTACCGGGGTCACGCCCCGATCCGCCAACGCGTCCACAAAATCCCGGTAATATTCGCTGTCCGCCGTCACCGGGCTGACAATGGCCTGCCCCACCGGCACCGCGTCCACCACAGCGGCCAAGCCGCCCACATGGTCCTCATGGCCGTGGGTATTCACCACATAGTCCAGCCGGTCTGTTACAGCCCGCACCGCTCGGGTCACCTTGGCGACGTCTGCCACATTGCCGCCGTCGATGAGCAGACTCTTGCCCCCACAAGTGAGCAGTGCCGCATTGGCCTGACCCACATCCAGGAATTCCACCGTCAACACATCCTGCCGCCGGGTGGTCTCATTGCCGTTTGTGCCAAAGACCGCAGCCCTGTTGACCCCACTGCAACCGCCAAAAAGCAGCAAAAGCGCCAGCACCAGCGGGACAATTCTTCGTGTTTTTGCACAAGTTTTCATGGTGTTTTCCAGCACTTCCTACAAATTCCGTGAAGTTGCTTGCAACCTTTCTTTCATTTATGGTATCATAGTATTTACTATTGGACAGGTGTCCATTACAAAGCAATTTGAGGGGGATTTTTCTAAAAAATGGACAGACGGGTAAAGCGCACCAAAGCGGCGGTCTTTAACGCCATGATTGCGCTGATGATTGAAAAAGAAACGGACAAGATTACCGTATTGGAGCTGTGCAAAAAAGCAGATATTAACAAAAGCACCTTTTATCTGCACTTTAAGAGCATGGGCGCGTGCATTCAATTCTGCTTTGAGACCATCACCAACGGCATTGTGGAGATTGCCAAGGGCATTAACTATGATCAAATCCAGCGGGATCCCACGGATATAATCAACAGTATGCTCAACGAGATTGAGCGCAACAACAACATTGAGCGGCTGACCAAATTCAAAAACAGCCGTATGTGCGCCCCCGCCCTGCGCATGCTCAAGCAGCAGATGACCGAGGCCATTTGCTCTCACAACAACTTCACCATGGAGAAGAATTATCACCAGGTAACCAATGTGATCTACGCCGTAGGCGGCTGTATTGATGTGATTCTGGAGCCGCTGCCCGCCTTTGACCGGGAAAAGCTGACTGCCGTGCTCACCGCGCAGCTGCGCAAAATACGGTAATCCATACTATGATTGATACGCACAAGGCCCCTGCTATTGCAGGGGCCGTATTTTTTTTGCAAAGATCAATAATCCAAACCGATTTGGCTCCCTTATAAAGGGTGAAAAATTGGGGAAATGTAGGGACCGATGCCCACATCGGTCCGCGATTTTGGACCTTACACTTCCTCGATCAACAGGCCGATGCTCTCCTCCATCATCAGCCAGGTATGCGCCCAAGCTTGGGTCAAAAAGCTGACGGATAATGCACACTGTCTCGCAAGAATTATACCATATTTTTGCATTCCTGCATAGTGGGCTGCAAAAGAATGTGGGTTTTTTATCAGGATGGGAAACGGGGACGAGTTGCAGACAAAGGCTGCGTAAAAATTTATAACTTTTTTGCCTCCCTTGTAAAGGGAGGGGGACCGCCGTAGGCGGTGGAGGGATTGTTGCACTCGCTACGAAACAGTCCCCCGGACTGTTTCTTCCAAATGCTAACGCATTTGGAGCCTCGTGTCTCTTGCACTGCGTGCAATTCACTCGGCAGATTGCCGCCCCTACGAAGACGCTATTGTAACCGATTGGCCGTAGGGGCAGATCGTATCCGCCCGCGGGTCCATGTGGGCATCGGCTCCTACAAAGAAATAAAAGCCAAACAGATCTTATCCCGCACACACAAAAAACCGCCCGGGCCTTTCGGTCCGGGCGGTTCCCTCTCTTACGGCAAGCGAAAGATCATTTGCCGATTTGATACAGCGCAGAAGTATCTGCGGTGGTATTGTCTACATACCAGGTATGGCCGATCTGCACCACGGTCAGGTCGCAGGTGGCCAGCTGGGTACCCTTAGCGTCCGTTACCTGCACGGTGCAGGTGGACACGGCACTGATGTCGTCGGCGCTGACTTCGTAATTCTCCAGCAGCTGGGTATTCATCTTGGCGGTATAAGCCTTTACATCCTCCACCGGCTGCACATCGGTCACGGTGGTGGTCAGCTTGTAGTCCTCGCCCAGCGCCTTTTGGTAAGCGCCGATGGTCTTATCCGTCAGCTTGACCTTGGTGTTCTTGTCATAGGTCTCTTCCGTACCGGTCAGACTCTCGCCATAGGTCTTTACATTGGCCTCCAGCGCGGTGAACATACCCTCATCGTCCAGGTACTTGTCGCCAAACACCTGACCCCGTACCTGCTGGTACTTGGCAAAGTAATTGGTGAACATGGCGTCTGCATCGTCCCAGCCGTACTGGCCCAGCAGCTCCACATAGTAGGGATACATGGCATCGGTCACCCGGCCGGTAAGCGTACCGTCGTCGTTCTTGGTCTTATCGGACTTGTAGCTGTCGTCGTTCAAGCCCTTTAAGTTCTTGGTATCGTCGCCGGGCTTGTAACCGGCGTCCTTATAGATCACCGGGTACATATAATACTTGCGGATAAAATCGCCGTATTTCTCGCTCTTGCTCACCAGCGCATACTTGTTGGCATTGTAGCCGTCACCGGTCTGCACAATGGTATCCGCATACGCCTGCGCGACCTTCTCCGGCTTAAATGCAATATACTTGCTGCTAAAGGTGGCCACGGTGGACACAGCCAAAATGGCTGCAACCAGCAGAAATACCACCAACGCATACAACTTGGTATTAAAAGTCTTTTCCTGTTTTGCCATTCTCGTCGCCCCCTTACTCGGCTGCTGCCGCATCGGCAGTCTCTTCGCCCTCACCGGCAACCAAGCCGGCAGCCTCACGGCGCTCCATCAGCTCGCGGGTAATGCGCGCCTTCTTCTCACCGACCATATCGTAGAAGAAGATGGGCACCGCCTGGAGCACAACGAACACGGCGGGAATGATGGTGTAGATCATCAGGATCTTGTTCAAAGTAGAATCCGTCTGGGCGGCATAAGCCACATTGGCGTCACGAGACACGGCATAGCCGGACCAGGTGTACAGCAGCCAGGGACCCAGCGCCTTGGTAAAGGCGGAAGCGATCTTGGAGAACAGGCCGTATCCGGCATACGCCAGGCCGTCCTTGCGCTGACCGGTTTTCCACTCGATCTCGTCTACGCAGTCGGCGATCATAATATTGGGGGTTACATTGGTGTTGCCGTGCTGCAAACCGCAGAAGAAGTTCAGGATCAGGAACGGCACAATCAGGGTGCTGTTAAAGCCGATGCCCTTAGACACCAGGAACAGAATTGCCAGGGAAGACGCGCCATACACGCAGAAAAGAATAAAGGTCTTTTTGGTGGAGAACTTCTTCAGCACAAAGTTCACCAGCAGGGTACCCACAGCGGTACCGATACCCATAGGCAGCAGCAGCGCCAGCTTCAAATCCTTAGACCCCAGCAGGTAAATGGCAATGTACAAAGACACGGTGCCGTACACACCGCGGCCAAAGCCGCACAGCTTGGTCAGGGACACCATCAGCAGGTTCTTGTATGTAAAGACCACCTTGACGGCGTCTTTCAGGCTCACCTTCTCCTGGGTGAAAGGCACACGCTCTTTGTTATTGGTAAAGAAGATCATCACAAAGAGGATCAGACCCAGGGCGCACACCGCCGTGGAGATCACCAGGTCAAGGCCCTGGCCCTCGGCGTTCTTATATTGCTGCTTGCCCATCAAGGCTTTCATTACCAGGCCCACTACCATCACGACTACCATACCGCCGGACTGACCTACGCTGCGCAGGAACGAAGCGATGGAGATAGCGGTGGAGCGCTCTGCCGGATTAGGCGAGCACAAGGAGCCGAAGCAGTTGGACGGGCTCTCTACCGCGCAGCTAAAGGCGGTATACAACGAGTAGATCACAAACATCCACACGATCGCCAGGGTTTGGTTGGAGGTGTTGGGTGCAATGAATACCAGCATAGCCACCACGGCCAGCGGCACCACGCCGAAGCCCACCCAGGGCTTTACCTTACCCAGCTTGGTGCGGGTGTTATCCACCAAATAACCGATCACCAGCTCGCACACGGCGCCGATGATACCGGCCACCAAGAACACCATAGAGATGGCGTTTGCCATGGTGGTGGAGTCAAATCCCTTGCCTTTGAACGCGAAGTCAGCGAAGAAGGTGGCGGTGTAGTCCGGCATCCAGCCGGTCATCAGAGCCACGCCGAACAGACCGATACCAAAGGTAATGATCTCTGACTTCTTCATGTACTTTTTTTCCGTTTTGTCAGACATGAAAAATCCCCTTTTCCAGATTTAGTTTTGTTTTGCGTCCAGTATTATAGCACGCCGCCGCGCATTTGACAACCGTCCGGTGTTTTATTTGGCACATTTGAAAATCTGTACCGACATTAGTCGGAATGTGTTCAATATTTTAGGCGATCGTAGGGCGGAGGCTTGCTCCCGCGTGAACTGTACACAGCGGGCGGATGCTATGTACAGTGTAGTATGATCATATACAAGAGTGCAAGATGAGTGTATACAGAAAAA
>CAVHPP010000034.1:1416-8741 GCA_963638105.1 Agathobacter rectalis | reverse complement strand
TCGTAGGGCGGGGGCTTGCTCCCGCCGCAACCCATGGCACAAAACCGCCCGCTGCAAATCATTATAACACAAGAAAACACCGCTGGAAAGCTGAATTTTGGTGAACATTGACAAAAGTGGAGATTCCGCTTGATTATTTGGTAAAAGCAGTATAAAATAAATACTGCAATACAAGGGCGCATAGCGCCCGGGTAAATTCAAATATTTTTCGGAGGTAATTCCAAATGGTAAGAGTTGCTATCAATGGTTTCGGCCGTATCGGTCGTCTGGCTTTCCGTCAGATGTTCGGCGCAGAAGGCTACGAAGTGGTTGCCATCAACGACCTGACTTCTCCCAAAATGCTGGCTCACCTGCTGAAGTACGATTCTTCTCAGGGCAAGTATGCACTGGCTGACACCGTGTCCGCTACCGATGACTCCATCATCGTAGACGGCAAAGAGATCAAGATTTATGCAAAGGCTGACGCTTCTGAGCTGCCCTGGGGCGAGCTGAAGGTAGACGTAGTGCTGGAGTGCACCGGTTTCTACACTTCCAAGGAGAAGGCTTCTGCTCACATTAAGGCCGGTGCCCGCAAGGTTGTTATTTCTGCTCCCGCAGGCAACGATCTGCCCACCATCGTATACAATGTGAACCACGAGACCCTGAAGGCTGAGGACACCGTGATCTCCGCCGCTTCCTGCACCACCAACTGCCTGGCTCCCATGGCAAAGGCCCTGAACGACTTTGCTCCCATCCAGAGCGGTATTATGTGCACCATCCACGCTTACACCGGCGACCAGATGACTCTGGACGGCCCGCAGAGAAAGGGCGACCTGCGTCGTTCTCGTGCCGCTGCCGTGAACATCGTGCCCAACAGCACCGGTGCTGCTAAGGCCATCGGCCTGGTTATCCCCGAGCTGAACGGCAAGCTGATCGGCTCTGCACAGCGCGTTCCCACCCCCACCGGTTCCACCACCATCCTGACCGCTGTCATCAAGACCGACAAGGAAGTGACCGTTGAGGCCATCAACGCTGCTATGAAGGCTGAGGCTACCGAGTCCTTCGGTTACAACACCGACGAGATCGTATCCTCCGACATCGTAGGTATGCGCTTCGGCTCTCTGTTCGACGCTACCCAGACCATGGTGCTGAAGGTTGCTGACGACACCTATGAGGTTCAGGTTGTTTCTTGGTATGATAACGAGAACTCCTACACCTCTCAGATGGTTCGCACCATCAAATACTTCTCCGAGTTGGGCTAATCCCTCTCGATACAGAGAAAACCAAAGACCGACAGGTTCGCCTGCCGGTCTTTTTCTTTTGCTAAAATACAGATAAAAAGAGAACACCTTACAGTGGGTGTTCTCTTTAATATATTTTATTCGCCCTCTTGAAAGATTACGGCAAACAGTTCTTCAATCCGCTCCGTTTGGCCGGTTAGGTACAGATAGCCAAACAGGGCCTCCACCCCGGTGGCGCAGTGGTACTCGCCCACGGTGGCACTTTTGGGCTGGTGGCCGGTCTTGGCATTGCGCCCCCGCTTAAACACCGCCAGCTCTGCCTCTGTCAGCAGCGGCTCCATACGGGCAAAGGCCGCCGTTTGCGCCTTGGCGCTGACGAACTTCACGCTCTCTCGGTGCAGATCGTTCACCGGCCGATTGGCCAGCGCCACCAGGTGGCAGCGCACCTGCATCTCATACACGCAATCGCCGATAAAGGCCAAATTCAGCGGGCTTAGCTGCCGCGGGTCTGTGTTCAACACTTCCATACTTGCTCCTTACGGAATGTACTCAAACTCAATATCATACAGGCTGACAATGTCGCCCTCCTGAATCCCCCGCTGCCGCAGCGCCTCAAACACACCGCTCTTCTCCAGCACCCGCTGCATATATTGCAGCGCCTCGTAGTCCTCCACATCAATGCCCTTAAGCACCTTGGGGAACCAGGGAGCCTCTACCAGGTAGTAGCCCGGCTCCGGATTGGTAATGGTAAAGCCGGTACTGTTTTGCACCAGCAGCTCCGTGGGGATCTCCTCCGGCGCATACTCCTTGATCGGGGGCAGGGTTTGCAGCCGGTTCCACACTGCGTTCATCAACTCCCGGGTGCCCTCCTGAATGGGGGCGCAAATGGAATAGTAGTCGTAGCCCTTGGCCTCTACATAGGCTTTCAGCCGTTCAATTTGCTCCGGCTCCGCCATATCAATTTTATTGCCCGCCACAATCTGGGGTGCTTTGGCCAGCTCCGGATTGAACTTCTCCAGCTCCCGATTGATGGCGTCAAAATCCGCAATGGGATCCCGACCCTCGTGGCCGCTTACATCCACCAGGTGCACCAGCAACCGGCAGCGCTCCACATGGCGCAAAAAGTCATGACCCAGGCCCACGCCGTCTGACGCGCCCTCGATCAGCCCGGGAATATCCGCCAGTACAAAGCTGTTGCCCTCGCCCATGGACACCACGCCCAAATTGGGCACCAGGGTGGTAAAGTGGTAGTCGCCGATCTTGGGCTTGGCCTGGCTGACCACAGAGATCAGGCTGCTTTTGCCCACGCTGGGAAAGCCGATCAGCCCCACATCCGCAATGAGCTTCAGCTCCAGGCTGACCTCCCACTCCTCGCCGGGCACGCCGGGCTTGGCAAAGCGAGGCACCTGCCGGGTGGGGGTGGCAAAGTGCATATTGCCCCAGCCGCCCTTGCCGCCCTTGGCAGCAATAAACCGCTGGGTCTTGCTCATATCCGCCATGACGGCGCCGCTTTGCACCTCGCGGATCACCGTGCCCCGGGGCACACGAATTTCCAGGTCCTGACCCTTACGGCCGTACTGCCGACCGCCGCGCCCCGGCTCGCCGTTCTGAGCCGCATATTTCCGTTTGTAGCGAAAGTCTGCCAGGGTAGCCAAATTGTCGTCTACCACAAAGACCACATCGCCGCCCTTGCCGCCGTCGCCGCCGTCCGGTCCGCCGGCAGCCACATACTTCTCTCGATGAAAGGCCACTGCGCCGGCGCCGCCGTCGCCGCCTTTGATTTTGATTTTCGCAATATCTGCAAACACAGGGTATCCCTTCCTTTCTGTGTTGTTTTTTCAATAGTACCATAAAAACGCGGGAATTACAACAAAAGTTCGTGGAAAATGCCGCCGCCCGCTCCCTTGCGCCCCGCCGGGGACTATGATAAAATAAGAGTGTACAAAAAAGAGAACAGCAATGACCCTAAGAAGGAGGTTCCATGATGAACATTTGGCATGACATCAGCCCCAAGCGGATCCGCAAAGACCGCTTTTACGCCGTGATTGAAATTCAAAAAGGCGGCAAAAACAAGTACGAACTGGACAAGGAAACCGGTATGCTCAAACTGGACCGGGTGCTCTTTACCTCTACCCACTATCCGGCCAACTACGGCTTTATCCCCCGCACCTACGCCAGCGACAAGGACCCGCTGGATGTGCTGGTACTGTGCAGCGAGCAAATTCAGCCCATGACCATCGTGGAATGCGCCCCCATTGGCGTACTGATGATGGAGGACGGCGGCGCCAAGGATGAGAAGATCATCGCCGTGCCGGTAAACGACCCCAACTACAACTGCTACACCAACATTGACCAGCTGCCTGCCCATTATTTTGAGGAGATCAAGCACTTTTTTGAGGTGTATAAAACCCTGGAAGTAAGCAAGAGCACCTCCGTCCTGGAAGTGGATGACCGGGCAAAGGCGGAAGAGATCATCCAGTCCTGCATGGATGAGTATATCCGCAAATTCCAAATGTAACCCGAAAACGAATAAAAAACCGCGGCACCCTTACAAACAAGGGTGCCGTTTTTGTTTTTGTAATCGGGAATATGGGCAATTCTCCGTCACCCGGGATTGGATGTGAACGCATTTCGCCTCCGGCGCAATCCCTCAGTCAGCTACGCTGACAGCTCCCTTTGCAAGGGAGCCGAAGATATTGACCCTGCTTTGCCCCCCTTGTAAAGGGTGACTCCCCGCAGTGCGGGGAGATGTCGCGCAGCGACAGAGGGGACGGGCACCGGTTAGGTGGTGGCAATGCCGTAAGGCATTGACGGAGGGATTTTTCCACTTAATGCCCAGCCGCAGCTTTTCGTTTCTTCCCAAACACCAAGCACAGCACCAACAGCAAGGGAAAGGCGATCCCCGCCAAAATCCCACGGCGCATATTGCCGTCGCACACCCGGGTAACCATACCCGCCAGAGTGGGTCCGGCGCTGCACCCCAGGTCACCGGCCAGCGCAAACAGAGCAAACATCACCGTGCCCCCTTTGGGAATGGCGGCAGAGCCTTTGCTAAAGGTACCCGGCCACAGAATACCCACCGAAAAGCCGCACACAGCGCAGCCCACCAGCGCCAGCCGCGGGTCCGGCACCAGCGCGATTGCCAAATACGCTGCCACGCACAGCAGGCTGCTGCCCAGCATACACTTCTCCAAATGCAGCTTGTGACCCCACTTGCCGTAAATCAGCCGTGCGGTACCCATCAGCGCCGCAAAAGCCATGGGACCTGCCAGGTCACCTACGGTTTTGGTGACGCCCAGCCCCTCCTCCGCAAAGGCGGACGCCCACTGGCTGACGGTATTCTCCGCCGCACCGGCGCCCAGCATCATCAGCATCAACAGCCAAAACACCTTGTTGCGGCACAGTTCCTTTAAGGTCAGCCCCGCGCCGCCCTCCGGGTTCAAAGGATAAATCGGCGCGGTGGCAAAAAGCACGCCGTTTAAGATGGGCACCGCCGCCCACACCAGCGCCAGCGCTTTCCAGTTGGCTATACCAAAGACGGTAAAGAACAGGGTGGACAGCAGCACCACACCCATCTGCCCCCAGCAATAGAACGAATGGAGCAGGCTCATGGCAGAGGCTTTGTTATCCGTTGGGCAGGCCTCCAAAATGGGGCTGACCAGCACCTCCAGCAGCCCGCCGCCCAGAGCGTACACCACCACTGCCAGCAAAATACCCACAAACGGATCGGCAGTACAATCCGGCAAAATCGTCAGCAAGATCAGCCCGGCAGCGGCAAAGCCGTGAGCCAGCAGAACAGACGCCCGGTAGCCAATCCGGTCAATAAACCCGGCAGACAGCAGATCTACACACAGCTGAATGAGAAAATTCACAGTGATCAGCAGGGTGATCTTTTGCAGCGGCACCCGATATCCGGTTTGGAAGGTGACAAACAGCAGGGGCACAAAGTTGTTTACAATGGCCTGCACGATATAGCCGATAAAGCAGGCGTACATGGTCTTTTGGTAGGGCTTTTTCATCTTTTTCTCCTTGATCGGCAGCGCACTGCCGTAGAAATCGGGTGTATTATAGCACGGCAAAATATTTGGCGCAAGTGAGCATTGACAATTGCCCACACCTTTTTTTATAATAGTAAAAAATAAGGAGGTGCCTCTATGGCAATGAAAGACAGAATGCACACCGGTGCACTGTACCTGCCCGGCGATGATGAAATTATGGATCGGCAGCAGGGGTGCCTGGACCGTCTGTATGAATTCAACCACACCCGCCCGACGGAAACGGACAAGCGCCGGGCCCTGATGAAAGAAATGTTCGCCGAGCTGGGCGAGGACTGCTATATTGAGCCCCCGTTTTATTCTAACTTCGGCGGCGCCCATGTGCATTTGGGCAACCGTGTGTACTGCAACTTTGCCGTTACCATGGTGGACGACACCCATATTTATATCGGCGACAACACCATGATCGCCCCCAATGTGACCATCGCCACCGCCGGTCATCCGGTGCTGCCAGAGCTGCGGGAGTACGACTACCAATACAATATGCCGGTGCACATTGGCCATACCTGCTGGATCGGCGCAGGCGCAGTTATTTTGCCCGGGGTTACCGTCGGCGACAACACGGTAATCGGCGCCGGGTCCGTCGTTACCAAAGACATTCCCGCCAATGTAGTGGCGGTGGGCAACCCCTGCCGGGTGCTGCGCCCCATCAGTGACCGGGATAAAAAATACTACTTCAAAGACCGGCTCATCGACCACACAGAGATCGCCCGGGATCTGGAAGAAAACAAATAAGCACAAAACAAACCCCGCAGGCAGCCGAAACGGTTGCTTGCGGGGCGATTTTCTGTATATTTAGTCGTTGTCCAGCAGGGATTTGTAAAATTCGCAGTAATCCGTACGGTGCTGGGCGGTAAAGTTCATCGCCTCCCGAGGGTGGCGGTTCAGCTGGCCGGTGAACATATATTGCAGGTCAAAGCCCCACTGCACCCCGGACTCCCGCAGGGGGATCATATACTTCTCAATAAAGATCAGCAGGCTGTACAAGCTGTACTTGGGGTTTTTTAAGAAACCCAACAGCAGCTCCATAGCGCAGTTGCCGGCGCCCCGACCCATACCCATAGCGGTGGCGTCCAGGTAGGACACGCCGTAGGACAGGGTCTCAATGGTGTTGGCAAAGGCCAGGTTCTGGTTGTTGTGGGCGTGGAAGCCCACCTGTTTGCCGGCAGCGGCGGCCGCTTCCAAATATCGCTGGGCCAGCGCACCGGCGTTCTCCGGATACAGGGAGCCGTAGCTGTCTACCAGGTAGATCACATCCACCGAGGAGTTACACAGCATCTCCAGCGCCTCGCCCACCTGGCCGGAACCGGCCTGGCTGATGGCCATAATATTGCAGGTGGTCTCGTACCCCAGATCGTGGAAATACTCGATCATCTCAATGGCTGCCGGGATCTGGTGAATGTAGCAGGCCACACGCACCATGTCGATGACGCTCTCGCTCCTGGGCAGAAAGTCCGTCTTAAAATCGCAACGGCCTACGTCTGCCATCACGGAGATCTTCATATCGCTTACATTTTCTCCAACGATGGCGCGAATGTCCTCTTCCTTACAGAACTTCCACTTGCCAAAATCCGCCTCGTTGAAAAGGGTGCGGCTGGCCTTATACCCAAACTCCATATAGTCCACGCCGCTTTTGATATTGGTCTTATACAGTTCCCGCACAAATTCGTCGCTGAAGTCAAAGTTGTTGCACAGTCCGCCGTCGCGAATGGTGGCGTCCAGCACCTTAATGTCGGTGCGCACGCCCATTAAATTGCCTTTTCTGGGGGTCATGGTTGGTTACTCCTGTTCCTGTTATAATTTGGCACTTGGCACTTTAGCGCTTTAAAGCCCATTAGTGCTTAGGTCGTATTATAACACCACTTGCCCCCCTTGTCAACGGCAAAAGGCAAAAGAAAAGCAAAAAAATGCAGCGCGCCCGCACTGCGGCCCGATGTGGGCATCGGGCCCTACAATTTTAACCTTTTTGCCTCCCTTGTAAAGGGAGGTGGCTGCGAGCGTGCGAGCAGACGGAGGGATTTGGAAATCATCCCGGAGAAACAGGGAGCAG
>CAVHPP010000034.1:0-1361 GCA_963638105.1 Agathobacter rectalis | reverse complement strand
CTGTATATTACGCTTTCACCCAATATGTCAAATTTGATGTGGAATACGGGCACTGATTATAGAAATGATTATATAAGCCATACATACCCCACTTTGATTTTACATAACATCCAGCATAACCAACTTTAACAAGACTTACTACGCCGGAGTGTTCACCAGCATAATATATAATATTTCCAACCTTGTATCCATCTTTTTTATAACTTCCATCTTTCATATATTTTGACGGATCATTCATCCAGTAACCGTTTGAAGTTGACTGACTGTACCATGCATATGAATGGCAATTATATTTTTTAGTTGGTGTTGCTATATAGGTGGCTCCCGGATAATTCGATGAAACATATTTTTTACATCGTGTTATTTCCGAAGAAGTCAACTCTTTCCCTGATTTTAATTTGCCAACTTTAACAGAACTTTTTTTGGGAGTTTTAACTGTATAATTCCAGTTAAAATCGCTACTCGATATTGCTGCATAAGGAACATGATTTACTGCCAATGCCTCACTTATTCTATCATAGGAATAATACTCAGAATTTGTTTCATTGATTTCATTCAGTACACTATAATACAAAGATTTTGTAGCGCTATACACTTCGTCTGATTTAGCAGAACATTTCTTGTAAATGGCATCATTTATTGCAGCAAATGTTTCATCATCTGTATTATTAACAATTTCGGGCTGGGCTGCTAAAATTTCCAATGCACTGGGTGCAATAAATTCATTATAAGAAACACGATTTGCGGAATGCAGATCGCACAATTTAATATTTTCATACCTTTTTAACAAAACTTCGCCTACGTCTTCTCTTGTTAGCAGTTCATCAAGTGCATTGCACTGCTTTCTCAAGGCCGCAAATCCTGTTTCTATGGTATTATACGCATACATGTCGCCAAGAAGAGGATAATTCAAATATGCTGAAACAAGCATATCCGTTGTCCTTTCTTGGATTTCATCATCAGCGATTTGGCAAGCAGCCACCATTTCGTCATGTGATTTAAGCGTTTTCCATTCCGCACAATCACTTGTTATTTTATATTGATAATCCTTTTGCACACTCGATTCATCAAAATCATAGGCAGCATATGCATAAATATTGGATGATATTGCCATCAAAAACGATAATATAACGCAAAAAAATTTTTTCATTATTATACCCCTTTCACATTGAATTTAAAAGTACGATAAGTTGCAGTTTTAAATTCTATTCTTTGTAACGAATTCTTCAGCTGCTGTAATATCATCATCCATTACAATCAAATATTGCGTCATTTCAATTTGGTAAGAGATAAAGGTCTGCTTAGCATTATTGTTTTGACTTTCAAATAAATAAATATCCGTATCTTGAATTCTAATTTGC
>CAVHPP010000033.1:5671-10475 GCA_963638105.1 Agathobacter rectalis | reverse complement strand
GGCGTGAGCCTTACCGTTATCCGTCAGTTCCCTCACGGCTTTTCGCCCACTGGCAGCGCCGGCGCCCTTGTAGATCCCCCGCACAGCTGTCAAATGATACGTACCGGGTTTTACGGTAGGTGCCGTAGGCTCCGGCTTACGGTAATGCACATCGTTAACAGAATACGCCAGGCGCACATCCCGCTTTGGGGTAAACAGCCACAGGGACAACACATCGCCTTTCAAGTCAGCCGGGCGCACATACACTTCTCTGCCGTTTTTCACCCGCGTGTATTTGCGGCGAGCGGCAGTCAAAGTGAACTTGCCGTCATACCAATACGGGTCCAGAATAATCAAATTGCCGTTTTTGTCGATCCCTGCGGCCAGCACATAGTGCCCGCTGTTGGAAAAGAGCATTTTGCCCCCGCCGCTTACATTGATAATCGCCTTATAGCCCTGTTTCAGATGTGCCACCAGCCGGTCCATATCTGTGGTGATGGCGTAGTCCAGACCGTATTTTTCTTTCATATACCGGGCCACCACGGCCATATCCGTGCCTTCCGCCGCCCGGGCACCCATACCCAGGCAACGGTGGGTCCACTGGCGGGTATTGAACACTCGAGTGGTGGAATTGCGCAGCGCCATTAAGGAAGCGCACACCCCGCAACCGCTTGTATAAACGCAGCCGGAAGTGCCGTACTTATAAGGATGGGTCTTACTGGGGTACGGTATGCCCTTGCAGGCAGCAGTCGTCTGCCGGCAATAATAAAGTGCAGACATCAGTCACCCTCCTGTTCCAGGGTCTCCGCCACGCTCTCGTCCTCTGTGGTGCCCTCTTGTTGCAGCACCCGCAACACCTCGTCTGCCTGGCGGGCACAGCAGGTAAAGCTGTTATTCTTCCACCAGGCAGCCAATGCGGCTGCCACCGTTATTAAAGCAGACAGACCGGTATAAATCTGTTCATCTGAGAACGGCAGCGGGTTTTTACCAAAGCTGGTCAGCACCAGATTCAGCAGCGCCACCACCAGCGTTACGGTACGCACAAGCGTACCGGCAGTCATATTCTTCACTTTCATTTCTTCTATCACTCCGATCAAGTTCTTATTTTATCCTATGCACACCGGCAGAATTTGACAGAACCCTGCCGGAATGGTATGCTATGGAAAATCGATATTTTGGGGGATTTTATTTTATGCACAAGCTGCAACTGACCATGCTGCCCGGTGAATACTGGTACGGCGGCCACACCAACTACGGCTACCTAATGCCGGTGAACGCCAAGAAAGTGATACCGGTAGACACCACGGTGGTGCGCTCCTACGGCCAGGCAAACACGCTCTTTGTCAGCAACAAGGGGCGGGTCATTTGGTCAGAGGCCGGGTTTAAGACCCGCTTTGTTTTCGGCCGCATCACCTGCACCGGCAGCAAAGCCAAAATCGGCCTGTACCAGGCAGACGACCACACCCTGCGAGGTGCTTATCACTATGCGGTGGATCACTTTATGCCCCCGGACGGCACCTACCCGGACGAGCTAATGTTCCGCATGCCCCAGTATTGCACCTGGATCCAGTTTGAGCATAACCAGACCCAACAGAGCATTGTGGACTATGCCAAATCTATTCTGGACTGCGGAATGCCTGCCGGTGAGCTGATCATTGACGACGGCTGGCAGCGTGCCTTTGGGGACTGGCGCTTTGACCCGGCAAAATTCGCAGACGCCAAAAAGATGACAGACGAACTGCATACCTTAGGCTTTAAGGTTATTTTGTGGATCGCGCCCTTTGTCAGCGATCAGGCGGCGGACTTCCAAAAGCTAAAAGACGAAAACCTGCTGGTGCTGGACAAAAACGGACGACCGGCCAAGCGCAAATGGTGGAACGGCGCCGACTATCTGCTGGATTTCTCTAACCCGGCGGCGCAGGACTGGTTCTTTGCCTGCACCCGGTATTTGACCGATGAACTGGGCATTGACGGATTTAAGCAGGACGCCGGCGACGCCATGTATTACCGGGACGACGACCGCACCTACGGGGGCGTAGACGCCAACGGTCAAAGTAAGCTGTGGGCGTTGTCTTCCCGGCACTATCGTTTTAATGAGCTGCGCGCCTGCTTTCAGTGCGGGGGCATGGGCGTTGCCCAGCGACTGGCGGATAAAAGCCACCGCTGGAACTTCCTGGGACTGGGCGCACTGCTGCCTAATGTGCTCATTCAGGGGCTGTCCGGTTATCCTTACAGCTGCCCGGATATGATCGGCGGCGGGCAGATCGCTGACTTCCGCGGCCCGGCAGAAAAGTTGGATCACGAGTTGTTTGCCCGCTATTGCGAGGCCTCTGCCCTGATGCCCATGATGCAGTACAGCCTAAACATTTGGGATTTAGGCAATCAAGAGACCCGGCGCATTTGCCGGGAAATGAGCGCCCTGCACGCCAAATTTGGCGACTACATCATCGCCTGTGCCAAAGAGGCCAGCCAAACCGGCGCGCCTATTGTGCGGGCCATGGAATACGCCTATCCCCACTGCGGATACGGCGGCATTACCGACCAATTCCTGCTGGGCGACCGTATTTTAGTGGCGCCGGTACTGAAAAAGGGACAACGCAGACGCAAGGTGTGCATACCCACCGGCAAATGGCGACTGGGCGACAAAATCTATTCAAACGAAACGGTCACCCTCCCCTGCCCGGTAGACACCCTGCTTTATTTTGAACGCATAGATTGAGCCGCCTCGGCGTGCTCCAGGTCCTCCACCCGATGGTTGAGGACCTTTATTTTTTCCTCCACCACCGGCAGCCGCTCTGCAAAGCGGTTGTGCTTGTCCACCTTATTTTCCAGCAGCCGCAACCGATAGGCCGTCAGTTTGGACGACGCGAGCACGCCTCCAAAAGAACCGGCAACAGTACCTGCCAAGGAGATCAGCGCCACCATCACTTCCTTTTGCATATTCACCCTCCTTTGCCTAAAATTACACACTCTAAGACAGTTTAACAGAATAGAGAAAATCTGACATTTGTCAAGCCATTGGCCCCAAAAAGGGCCATATTTTTTTGATTATAGAGCACCTTGTCTATGGGATTGAATACAAAATGTATATTTATTCTTATTTATGAATATTTATGATGTTTTTCCTGTGATTCTATTGACATTGCTCTCTATGCGTGTATAATATATAGAAGTTAAAAAAAGGACGGACTGTATAAAAATGACAAGAATATTCATTGACGGCAAAGCCGGCACCACCGGACTGAAGATTTTTTCCCGGTTCCAGAACCGACCGGAGCTGGAGCTAATTCAAATTGACGAAGACAAACGGAAGGACCCGGCAGAGCGAGCCAAGTGCATTAACGCCTCAGACATTACCTTTCTCTGCCTGCCGGACCCGGCAGCCATTGAGGCGGCAGCGCTGGTTACCAACCCTAAAGTCAAGCTGATTGACACCTCCACTGCCCACCGCACCCTACCGGACTGGGCCTACGGGTTCCCGGAGTTGGACCCCGCCTTTCGAGAGAAGATCGCAAGCTCCAACCGCATTGCGGTGCCCGGCTGCTACGCCAGCGGATTTAACGCTTTAGTCTATCCCTTGGTATCCGGCGGCATTTTACCCGCCGACTATCCCATTGTGTGCTACGCCATGAGCGGTTACAGCGGCGCAGGAAACAAAGGCATTGCCCAATATGAAGCGGCAGAACGGGACCCGGAGCTGGACAGTCCCCGGCAGTATGCCCTGACCCAGCAGCACAAGCACTTAAAGGAAATGGGCGCCATCAGCCGCTTGGCACGCACGCCCATCTTCGCCCCCCATATTTGTGACTATCCCTGCGGGATGACCGTATCCGTGCCGCTGTTTGCCGACCTACTGAAAAAGCGAATGACCCCGGCAGATATGCAAGCGTTCTTTGCAGAGCACTACGGCGACAGCCGGGTGGTTAAGGTACGCCCCCTGGGTTACAGCGAAAGCATGATCGGCGCCAACAATATGGCCGGTCGGGACGATATGGAAATTGAGATCAACGGCAACGATGAAAGACTGCTGCTTACCGCCCGGTTCGATAACCTGGGCAAGGGCGCGTCCGGCGCTGCCATTCAGTGTATGAACATTGCCCTGGGGCTGGATGAAGTCACCGGGCTGACGATAGGAGAATAAAGTATGACGAAGATTGACGGCGGCATTTGTGCCGCAAAAGGGTTCAAAGCCAGCGGCACCTACTGCGGCATAAAAAAGCCGGCAGTAGAAAACCCGAACCCGGACTATGTACATAAAAACGATATTTGCCTGGTGGCCTGTGATGTGCTGTGTAACACCGCAGCGGTATATACCCAAAACAAAGTGAAGGGTGCACCTATACTTGTAACCAAAGACCACTTGGCAAAAAGCGGTAACAAGGCCAAAGCCATCATTGCCAACTCAAAAAACGCCAACACCTGCAACGCAGACGGCGTAGAAAAAGCAGCCAAAATGTGCCAGCTGGTGGCAGACGAAATGGGTCTGCCTGCTGAACAGGTGCTGGTGGCTTCCACCGGTGTCATCGGCCAGGTGCTTCCCATTGAGCCGATTATTACTGCCGTGCCTACGCTGGTGAAAGAACTGGATTATGGTAAAAACGAAGAAGCGGCTACCGCTATTATGACCACCGATACAGTGAAGAAAGAGTATGCAGTAGAGTTTCAGCTGGACGGCAAAACCTGCCGCCTGGGCGGTATGGCCAAAGGCTCCGGTATGATCCACCCCAATATGGCCACTACCCTAAACTTTATCAGCACCGACTGCGCCATCAGCGCCCAAATGCTGCAACAGGCGCTGAGCGAGATCGTAAAAGTCACCTACAAC
>CAVHPP010000033.1:0-5661 GCA_963638105.1 Agathobacter rectalis | reverse complement strand
ATATGGTAGAGATCATGGCCTCCGGTCTGGCGGGCAATGAAGAAATCACCGCCCCCGGCCCGGCGCTGGACACCTTTAAGGCTGCCCTTTATGATGTGATGGCCAACCTGACCCGTATGCTGGCCAAGGACGGCGAGGGAGCCAGCAAGCTGCTGGAATGCGTATGCTCCGGCGCGCCCACCAAGGACACCGCCATTATCGTTGCCAAGGAAGTGATTGGCTCTACCCTGTTCAAATGCGCCATGTTCGGCGAGGACGCCAACTGGGGGCGGGTGCTGTGCGCCATCGGTTACGCCCCGGCGGAATTTGATATTGACAAGGTGGATGTGGCCTTAAAATCCACAGCCGGTACGGTCACCGTGTGCAAAAACGGCGCCGGTGTGGACTTCTCCGAGGAAGAGACTGCCAAGGTGCTGGCAGAGGACGAGATCTATATTTTAGTGGATCTGAACCAGGGGGACGAGAACGCCACCGCCTGGGGCTGCGACCTGACCTACGACTATGTAAAAATCAACGGCGACTACCGCACCTGATTTTATCTAAGAAATATAAGCGAACGGAGTGAGAGAATGGAAATTGCAAATCCACAAAAGGCGGAGATTCTGGCAAGAGCCTTGCCGTACATTCAGATGTACCGCAAGAAAGTCATCGTAGTAAAATACGGCGGCAACGCCATGATCAATGAAGAATTGAAAGAAACCGTCATGAACGATCTGGTACTACTGTCCACCATCGGTATTCATGTGGTGCTGGTGCACGGCGGCGGGCCGGAGATCAACAAGACCCTGGAGCGTATGCACATGGACTCCAAATTTGTAGACGGTCTGCGGGTTACCGACAAAGAGACCGCAGAAGTGGTGCAAATGGTACTGGCCGGCAAGGTGAACAAAAGCCTGGTGTGCCAGATCGGCAACTTAGGCGGCCACGCCATCGGTCTGTGCGGGCTGGACGGCAATATGCTAAAGTGCAAGCCGGTAGACGATGTCCATGGTTATGTGGGTGAGATCACAGACATCAATATGGAAGTGGTGGAAGAAGCCATTTCCAAGAACTTTATCCCGGTAATCTCCACCATCGGCTATGATGAAGAGGGCAACTGCTACAACATCAATGCAGACACGGTAGCTGCCGCAGTGGCCGGAGCCTTGCAGGCAGAGGCACTGATCTCCATGACCGATGTGGTGGGTCTGTTGCGGGATAAAGACGACGAAAGCTCGCTGATCCACAGAGTCTACATCAGCGACACCCCGGCGCTGATTGCCGACGGCATTATCGGCGGCGGTATGATTCCCAAAATTGACTCCATGACCGAGGCCCTGCGCCGCGGGGTCAAAAAAGCGTTTATAATCGACGGCCGTGTGCCCCACTCCATTTTGATGGAGTTGCTTACCGATGAAGGTATGGGCACCATGTTCCGCAGCAGATAAAGAGGAATACCCATGAACACAAAAGAACTGGATAATCAATATGTGGCCCACGCCTACGGGCGCTTTGATGTGGCGCTGACGAAAGGCCAAGGCTCTACCCTCTACGACGAGGACGGCAAAAAATACATCGACTTCGGCTCCGGCATCGGAGTAACAGCCTTTGGCATCAACGATCCGGTCTGGACCAAAGCTGTGGAAGACCAGCTGCACCGGGTGCAGCACACCTCCAATCTCTACTACACCGCCCCCTGCGCCAAGCTGGCACAGCTGCTGTGTGAAAAGAGCGGAATGAAAAAGGTGTTCTTCGGCAACTCAGGAGCAGAAGCCAACGAGGGTGCCATCAAATTTGCCCGCAAGTATAGCTACGACAAATACGGTGCCGGGCGCAGCACCATCATTACCCTGGTAAACTCGTTCCACGGCCGCACCATTACCACCCTGGCGGCCACCGGGCAAGACAGCTTTCACACGGTGTTTGGCCCCTTTACACCCGGGTTCAAATACTGCCCTGCCAATGATATAGAGGCGCTGCAAGCGGCAGCCACGGACGATGTGTGCGCTGTGCTGTTTGAGTGCGTACAGGGCGAAGGCGGCGTAAACAATCTGAACCCGGAATTCGTCAGCGCCATTGCCAAACTGGCAAAGGAAAAAGACATTCTGATCGCGGTAGATGAAGTGCAAACCGGCAATGGCCGCACCGGCACCTACTTTGCCTACCAGCAATACGGCATTACGCCGGACATTGTAACCACGGCCAAGGGCCTGGGCGGCGGGCTGCCCATCGGCGCCGTGCTGTTTGGGGAAAAGCTGCAAGACACCATGACCCCCGGCTCCCACGGCTCCACCTTTGGCGGCAACCCGGTGGTGGCTGCCGGTGCCTGCTCCATTGTGGAGCGGATCGACGACGACTTTCTGCGTGAAGTACAGCGCAAGAGCGAGAAGATCCGCACGGCGCTGGCAAATGTGAAGGGCGTCAAAAGCATCAGCGGTATGGGACTAATGCTGGGGATTGAAACGGACAAACCCGCAGGAGAAGCAGCCAAGGCTTGCCTGGCAAACGGCCTGCTGATCTTAACGGCAAAAACAAAGCTTCGTCTGCTGCCGGCGCTGAACATCAGCGATGCGGAGCTGGACGAAGGACTGGAGATACTGAAAGGAGTGCTTGAAGCATGAAACATTTACTGAAACTGGCGGACCTGGACAAGGCCGATATTCTGGACATTCTCAACTTGGCAGACCAACTGAAATATGAGAACCAGCACGGCATTGAACACCACCACTTAAAGGGCAAGACCCTGGGTATGATCTTTCAAAAAAGCTCTACCCGCACCCGAGTCAGCTTTGAGACCGGTATGTACCAGTTAGGCGGTCAGGCGCTGTTCCTTTCCAACAGAGATTTGCAGATCGGCCGCGGTGAGCCGGTACAGGACACAGCTCGGGTACTCTCTCGCTATCTGGACGGCATTATGATCCGCACCTTCGCACAAAAAGAGGTGGAGGACCTGGCAGAGTACGGCTCCATTCCCATCATCAACGGTCTGACCGATTACTGCCACCCCTGCCAGGTGCTGGCGGATCTGATGACCATTCGCGAGTATAAGAAGAGCTTTGACGGGCTGAAATTCTGCTTTATCGGCGACGGCAACAATATGGCAAACTCCTTGATCGTAGGCGCCATCTCCATGGGTATGGAGTGCGCCATCGCCTGCCCCAAGGACTACCGGCCGGACGCTGCGATCATGGCCTGGGCCAAAGAAAACGGCACCTTCACTTGCAGCGAGGATATTTTGGCCTGCGCCAAAGACGCAGATGTGGTCTACACCGATGTGTGGGCCTCTATGGGTCAGGAAGAAGAAAAAGCAGAGCGGGAAAAGATCTTTAAGAACTACCAGATCAACGACGAAGTAATGGCCGCCGCCAAGCCGGACGCTATGGTGCTCCACTGCCTGCCCGCGCACCGGGAGGAAGAGATTACCGCCAAAGTGTTTGAAGCCCATGCTAACGAGATCTTTGACGAAGCAGAAAACCGCCTGCACGCCCAAAAGGCCGTGCTTGTGAAGCTGTTAGGTTAAACTATGAAAAAACAGAAAGTTTATCTTTGTCTGGAGAACGGCCAAACCTTTGAGGGCTATCGTTTCGGTGCCGGTGGCGAAATTCAGGGCGAACTGGTATTTACCACCGGTATGGGCGGTTATATCGAGACCCTGACGGACCCCAGCTATTACGGCCAAATCGTGCTGCAAACTTTTCCCCTCATTGGTAACTACGGCTTTATCCCGGAGGATATGGAGAGCGCCAAAAGCTATGTGAGCGCTTATATTGTGCGTGAGTATTGCCAGGCGCCCTCCAACTTCCGCTGCCGGGAGAACTTGGACGATTTCTTAAAATCCCAAGGCATTATCGGCGTCTACGGCGTAGATACAAGAGAGATCACAAAGACCATTCGGGAAAGCGGTGTAATGAACGCCGTGATCTGTGACGATCCCCGTGTGGTGGACTATAACAAAGTGCGGGACTATGCGGTGGCAGACGCGGTAAAAAGCGTGTCTGCCACCAAGCCTCAGCTGCTGTCTGCCCACGAGCACAAGCACAATGTGGTGCTGCTGGACTACGGTGCCAAGGCCAACATTGCAAGAGAGCTGAACAAGCGAGGCTGCAATGTGGCGGTCATGCCCTATGACACCAAAGCGGAGGACATCTTAGCCCTGCACCCGGACGGCATTATGCTGTCTAACGGTCCCGGCGATCCGGCAGAGAACACCGCCGCCATTGCAGAGCTTAAAAAGCTCATCGGCAAGGCGCCGATTTTTGGCATTTGCCTGGGGCATCAACTGCTGGCGCTGGCTATGGGCTGCAAGACGGAAAAGCTAAAGTACGGTCACCGTGGCGTGAACCAGCCGGTAAAAGACCTGCAAACCGGGCGCACCTATATTTCCAGCCAAAACCACGGCTACGCGGTGGTGAACGATACCATTGAGGCTGCCGGCGGCACCCTGCGCTGGGTGAACGCCAACGACGGCACCTGCGAAGGGATCGACTACCCTGCCCAGAACGCCTTTACGGTACAGTTCCACCCGGAGGCATGCAGCGGGCCCCACGACACCCGCTTTTTGTTCGACCGATTTTTACAAATGATGGGAGGCGAGAGCCATGCCGCTGAATAAGAATATCAAAAAGGTACTGGTAATCGGCTCCGGCCCCATCGTTATCGGCCAGGCGGCAGAGTTTGACTACGCCGGTGCCCAGGCCTGCCGGGTGCTGAAAGACGCCGGTCTGGAAGTGGTGTTGGTCAACTCCAACCCGGCCACGATTATGACGGACAAGGCGCTGGCGGACCACATTTACTTAGAGCCGCTGACGGAAGAGACCGTAAAGCGCATTATTGAAAAAGAACGCCCGGACTCCATTTTAGGCGGCCTGGGCGGCCAAACCGGCCTGACCATCAGTATGCAGCTGGCAAAAGACGGCTATTTGGACAAAATGGGCGTGACCCTGCTGGGCACCACCGCCGAGGCCATCGACAAGGCAGAGGATCGGCAGCTGTTCCGCGACACCATGATGAAACTGGGCCAGCCTGTGGTTCCCAGCGACATTGCCACCACCCCGGAGCACGCACGGCAGATTGCCGCAGAGATCGGCTATCCGGTCATCATTCGCCCGGCCTTTACCCTTGGCGGTGCCGGCGGCGGCGTGGCTTATAACGAACAACAGCTGGATGTGATCGCCAAAAACGGCCTGATGCTCTCCCCCATTACTCAGGTGCTGGTGGAGCGGTACATTGCCGGGTGGAAAGAAATTGAATTTGAAGTGATGCGGGACAGCGCCGGCAATGTGATTGCCGTGTGCTCTATGGAAAACTTTGACCCGGTAGGCGTTCACACAGGCGACTCTATCGTCATCGCCCCTGCTGTGACCCTGGCGGATAAAGAGTACCAAATGCTCCGTTCCGCGTCCCTGGATATTATCACCGAGCTGGGCATTGAGGGCGGCTGCAACTGTCAGTTTGCCCTGAACCCGGAAAGCATGGAGTACAGCGTGATCGAGGTCAATCCCCGCGTCAGCCGTTCCTCCGCCCTGGCATCCAAGGCCACCGGCTATCCCATTGCCAAGATCACCACGAAGATCGCCCTTGGCTACACGCTGGACGAGATCAAGAACGACATCACCGGAAAGACCTGCGCCTGCTTTGAGCCCACGCTGGACTACATTGTGGTGAAGATGCCCAAGTGGCCCT
>CAVHPP010000032.1:0-11674 GCA_963638105.1 Agathobacter rectalis | reverse complement strand
CCGTCCCCTCTGTCGCTGCGCGACATCTCCCCGCACTGCGGGGAGTCACCCTTTGCAAGGGAGGCAAAACGGTTACATCTTGTTAGGCTCCCTTGTAAAGGAAGCTGTCACGAAGTGACTGAGGGATTAAGCGGGCGGCAGATTGCCGCCCCTACGATCACTACATCATAATACAATATGATAATGCCCCAACACAAAACAACACCCTCGACCGTTTGGTCGAGGGTGTTTTCTATGCTTAGATTAGAACTCCGTGCCGGGATTTTCCTTATCCGGGTCAGTGGTGCTCTGGCTCAGTGCTGTTTGGGCGGTGAACCACTCTACATCTAAAGTCGGAGTATCGTATGCTTTCATTCTATTGTCCTCCTTCTTTAGTGAACTGCGGAAAAGGCGCCGTTTACGCACTGATAAATATCACCGTAAACCACAAAGGGTACCTGGGTATTCATACGGGAAGTACGGTAGCTTACATACATACGCATATAATGGCTGCCGGTATCGCTGCCCTTCTTGGTCATGGTAAAGGTGCCGGAATTGGGACTGCCTGTCCAGTGGGCAACATTGCGAGAAACCACGGTGGTGGTGTCGTTGCCGCCCTTCACAAGGGTGTCCTTTCCGTTCTGAGTGGTGGAGTAAATCACACCCACCTCCAAGACGGTCACATCTGCGCCGGCAGAATAATCACAGGACATGGTAAACTTGTTGTCTGCAATGAAGCCTACGCCATTCAAAGCCGGGGTGCCGCTCTCTGCCTGCTCCTGCAAATCTCTGGGCAGATCATTTAAGCTGGCATAAGCTGTGTAAGTGGTATCCGTATTGGCGCTGAACAGGGTAACATTCTGCTCATAAGAAGCCAAAGTCTCCACACCGTTTACGGTACGGGTCCAGAACTCTGCGTTGTCAGAGGTCAGCTCTAAGGGTTTGTTGATACCGGGTGCGGTGTACTGGGTAGCGCCGTTAATCAAGGCGTTGGCAGCCGTGCCGTTATTGCTGACCGTGTAGTTCACATCCACGCCGGTGCGTGTACCTTTCTGCACAATCTGCGCAACCTGATCCGCCGGCACCTGATGGGTGCCTTCGCTCCAGGTCCAACCGGTAAATTTGTACTTGGGGGAATCCTTGGCAGTAATCACCGTGTCGCCCACCTTTACGGTGTTGCCCTGTACGGTTACGCTGGTGGCGCCCACAAATGCGCCCAAAATCGTGCCAAAGTAGTCGGCAACAATCACATTGGGGCTGGTGGCAGTGGTCACCGTAATGGTGGTATCCTGCTGCACCAACAATGCCAGCTGATAATTGCACTTGGCAAGGTCAATCTTGGTGTCGCCGGTTGCCGTGTGTACCACACAAACGGTATCCTGCGTCTTGTAAGCAGAGAAATCCAAGTGTGCAATGGTGCCGTAGTGATACAGCGTTTTGGCCTCTTTCGTTTCAAATGCATTGCCGTTGACGGTGCAGGCAACGGTAAAGGTGCGGCCACTCTCGGAGGACTCGCCTACATTCATATTGCTCAGCAAATCCGTAGTAAAGCCGTCTACCGTACCCTGCTGGGCAGCAGGCACATTCACATAATCCTTGCCGTTGTAGGCTTTATAAATGGTGCCGTTGCCGTTGGTTACCGTATTGGTAATGGCGGTACCGCCGTCCGGGAACGCGGTGCGGTCAATGGTGGCGCTGATGCTGCGGGCAGATTCATAGGCGCTGGCGTCCGCGGCAACCACAAGGCCGGAGTTTTTCAGCTGGGTTGCGGTTTCATCAATTTGGGTTTGGGTGGTCTTTTCCGCAGAATCGGGACCTACGGTAAAGCCTGCCACATTGTTTCTGTCCTTTTCCGGATACTTCGCCAGCAGATCCGCACCGGCTTTATAGGCGGTCTCAAAGTTCTGCCAGCTGTCCACCGTGTACTTGTTCTGATCTGTATCGGTTACATTGCCGGCAAAGCCCTTATCATAAGCCGCCTTGTTCTGCTCTACCACCTTTTCCAGCTCCGTAAAGTCGGCGCGCTTGGTCAGGCCCGTATAAGTAGAATCCAAAACCGTGCCCACATCCTGGGTGGTCTCGTCCGTGGTCAGCAGGGTGTAATTGTTCAGGTATGCCTCTGTGTTCAGCAGCGCGGTGGTGTACTTGTCCCAAGATGCCTTGGTGTAGTCCGTGGACACACGCACCTTGCTCACCGCCTCATTATAAGGCGTGCGCTCGTTGCTCTTGTTGCAAACTTTGACCTGGAAATTCAGACCAAGATTTAACCAGTTGGTTACATTCTTGGTTCCTGCAGACTTGAATGTTGTATTTAAGTGCGCTTGTAGTTCCGCAACGCCTGACATAGTTGCAGTATTATTTGCAGTAACATTTGTTGTGCCGGTAATGGTCTCGTACTGCTTTGCTGCAACGCCAAGAGAATAAGAATCAAAATAAACTCTATCCGCAGTAAATCCGTCGCCTGTAAAATAATTCAATTTGTCGTTAGTAGGAAAGTCAATAGAAGCACCGTCTGCGTTGCCACCCGAAACAGAAATCGGTGTAATACCCAACTTCAAAGAGAAGTTGGTACCATCGGAATTATTCCGCGTAATACCCATGTTGGTATCTGAACTCATATCATAATAATAATACGCAGAAACAGTTGAACTATCTTTAACTTCTAATAAATTACTTTGACTTCCTGTTGAACCGCCGGAATTGTTGTTGTCACCTAATCCAGCCAACTTGTCTCCTGCGGAAGAACTCAACAAATTACCGATAGAAGTCGTATCTTTTTTATAAACAAGAGAATTGGCATCCTCAACATTGTATGCATTACAAATCTGATGCGTTCCGGTATAAGTTTTTCTGTCCGTGTTACCGTAAGAGTTTTCAGCAACATAAATCAGTGGCAACATATTAACATGATTACCCCAGTTGCCCCACATCTGCTGCGTGCCGATTGTGTGCCCGGCTACCGGGTTAGAAGCCACATACAGCTTATCGGTCTGGGTCCAAATATTGCCGTCCGTATCTGTCAAATTGGTCTCAATGGTAACCGTCTCGCCCTTGTTATAATTTGCATACTCCACAGTATCTGCAATGTGCAAAGTACCGCTGAGCTTACCGTCCGCATGTTTAATATCCGCGGCGGAATCCTCCACACACTTTATGCCGGTAATGGTGTATCGACTGTCGTTAAGCGTATAATGGGTCTCTTTTTCGCCGGCCTGAGAACCGTCGGAAATCAAAGAACCGCAATACATATACGGCTGCCCCTTACCGGAAGCGTCACCGTGGGTATAAATCACCGGATCATACTTAACCACACCGGTCACAGCCAAGTCGCCGTCCACAACCGTAATATTATAAGTATTCAGTCCTGCCTGTATCACAGCGTTGCCCACTGCGTTGGCGGTAACGGTAACATTATAACCGTCAATCACACTGCCGCCGTTTGCCTTTAAGCAATGGGCATACATATTCGTTGTAGAGGTAGAGGGATTCAGCAGGAAATAACCGTCCGTACCGTGATAGACAATCAAATATTCCTCGCCGTCATCCACGGTATTCACCTGAATGTAGCCGGGCAGCTCCGTGCTGCCGGTCTCGCCGGTGCGGATTCTGCGGTACAGCTGGAAGGTGGTGGCTGCCAATACCTCGGCCTCGTCCTGGTCGTTCTTGCCCTTACCGGTAAAGTCCCAGCGCTCAAAGTGATTCACGGTATTACCCTTAGAATCCTTTTGCTGGAAATACAAGCCGTAATGACCGTCCTGCAACAGCTGGAAGCCGCCATCTACTGCGCGCAATGTAACATTGGCAGGCGTAGACGCACCGGGATAGCCAGCCTTACCGTTTGTACCCACACTTAAGTACATACCTGCGTGGGCAATGGTATACTCCGTACCGGTAGAGGTAAAGGTATACAAAGCACGCTTTACAGAAACGGAATCGCCGCTGTAATTGGCGTCCGTTGCCTTATTGGCAGTGGCACCGGGTACTTCCTTCGCAGCAGACAAAGACACAATATCGCTTGCAGAGTTATTCACATTCTGCTCGGAGAAAGTTAAGGTCTTCTTCTGACCCACATTCATCTGAATATCCGTTGTGGTGGGAACATCCACATCCATACCGGTAAGCGTTGCTATATCATAAACCTTATAGGTAAAGTCACAGGCGTCCGTCTCGTACAAATCTGCCACGCGGCCGTCTTTCAGCACCGTCAAGCAAGAGTACGCAAAGGTTGCGCCCTCTGCGGTAATGGTCTTTTTGGCATATTCGGTAGAAACAGTATTGTCGTCATTCAGCAGCAAGGTAAAGATGGCGCCGGTTTTACGACCCTCTGTTGAGGAGGGAGAGGAAACCAAGATGGCACGCTTGCCGTCTATCAGATAGGGATACATAACGGCAGACAGCTGGCAGTTACCCCAAATGTCAATGCCTGTATTCACCACATCGCCCCACTGATAGCCAGAGCCGTTCCATGAGGCGTCGCAGTACATAATTTTTTTCTTACCGTTACGGTAGAAGCAACGCACCACGCCGTTACCTAAATCTACAAGCTGCGCCTCACTGGACCAACCGCTGCCGCCCCAAGCGGTGCTGGTAAAGTTTGCCGTACGGCTCCAGGTCTTGCCCTGGTCTTTACTGTAAATAAAGCTGGTAGCCTGAGAAGCGTCACCGGAGCCCCAAGTATTGTCGCCGTATACATAAACCGGCATACAAATGGTGCCGTCATCCGTGACGATGGCACGGCCGGGACCTGCGCCCAAGAACTTCTCGCCGCTCTTTCTGGCATTCACCAAGGACGGCGCGCTCCAGGTTTTGCCGCCGTCCGCAGAAGTACGGAAAAACAGGTACTGGCACTTCTTGGCCTGGAACTCACAGTTAGAGTACCAAACGCAGCCAACATAAGCGTCATTCTTAAACAGCTCAAACTCGCCGTTCACCTTATAACCGCTAACGACGGTGCTGTCGCTGGTTCTGTAAATGCTGGCATAGCCGTCAGCACCTACCGCACCCACATAATAGTCATAGCTGCCGCCGTTACGAGCAAGCAGCAGACGCCCCTGACTGTCCAAACCGGTGTCCTTAGAAGGCTGTGCGTTCGCAGAACTGCCGTTAATGGCAACGCCGGAAGCAAAGAAAGTAGACAGCATATACAGGATCTTGCCATCAGTTGCAATATTGCTGTCGCAATAACTGGTAGACGCCTTGTTAAACACATTGCCGTTATCGCCGTAATAGCCGGCCCATGTGTAAGACCAAGTGTCGCCGTTATCCGTAGAACGGGCGGTGATCACATCGTTACCGCCGCCGTCCATACCGCCGTTCCAACGGGCGTCGGCAGCTGCAACGACAGTGCCGTCATCCAAGGTAACCATACTGGGAATACGGTACCAATGGGACGGATTATCGCTAACAAAGGGACGACCCTGCGTCGTACCGTCTGCCGGCTTACTTGCCTCGCTGCTGCCGGCTGCCATAGCGGTGGTCACCGGAAATGCGGTAAGCACCATAAGAATGGCCATCAGCACAGCTGTCCATTTTTTTGCCATAAAGATTCACGCTCCATTTTGCGCAGCGCCCTCGGCGCCACAGGATATAAAAGCAGGAGAAATGGGCATAATTCACCCACTCCTCCTTTTTTCCATTGGCTATTATATATTTTAATAAATAGAATGTCAACCGATTTTTACAAAATGCAAGCTTTTTTAGAACGAATAGACATTTTACGAAACAGTGGTGATTAAAGTGGGTGTAGTCGCGGCAACATATTCGTAGGAAGGGAGGCAAATCGGCAACAACATCTCCGACTCACTTGTAATGTCAACGGTAGGGGCGGCAACCTGCCGCCCGCGGGCGGATGCTATCCGCCCCTACGGTATTACTGCGTTTGGAACACAATTTTAACCACAAAAAATAAGGGTGACGAATTGTCACCCTTATCTGTTATGATTCACTTTCCGTCAACAGCTCGATGGACTGAATTTTGCCGTGAAACGGCTCCAAGCGGTTATAATTGCCGTTGACCCCTGCGGGGATTTTGGTACGGTCCACATAGAACTCCACCACATCCTTGTTTTTCTTGGCGTACTGGTGCTTTTTGTCCGTATGGCGGTTGGATTTGGTATCACACAAAATGATCTTAAAGGTTTTGCCGGTGTCCAGGGTGACCTTATATTTGGTGCCCTTGGTGGTGCCGTAAAAAGTGCCCAAGGCGGCGCAATAATACTCCCCTACCATACGAATACCGGTAGTCTCGTCGGTCGTGGTTTTGTAGGTCACGCCCCGGTAGGTGCCGGAATTCAGCACCGCATAGGCAGGCGATGTTTTATCTGTTACCGCGTCATAAT
Organism: Agathobacter rectalis; assembly: GCA_963638105.1. Classification (GTDB taxonomy): domain Bacteria; phylum Bacillota; class Clostridia; order Oscillospirales; family Acutalibacteraceae; genus CAG-217. The sequence goes on along the minus strand of CAVHPP010000032.1, from coordinate 5,357 downwards.
AAGCGTAGGTTTTGCAAGCACCGGAGACTTTCGGCAGTTTCAGGGTCTTGCCGGTTTTCACCGTCACCGAGTCAGAAAAACGGCTTTTGGTCTTGGTTTCCCTGTTCTCCACCACACCGCGGATCTTGTATGAATACACGGTCTTGGGCGACACGTCTATATCGGTAAAAGTGCGCTTTTTGCCGCTGATCTTTGCGATTTTTTCGTACTTGCCGTTCTTCTCCGCACGGTACAGCTCATAGTAGGCAGGAGAATGCTTGGTGCTCCATTCCAAAGTCACCTCGGTGGCGCCCAGAACGGATAACGCCATTTGGCTGGCAGAGGGACGGGTGTAAAAATCCGTCTTCCCCACGGTGCTCTCCTGAAGACCGTCCCTGCCGGGCACAGTGATCTTGAATTTATAGAACATGGCCGGGGTCAGGTCCGTCAATTCCACCGTATTTACCCGCACCTGGGTGCGCAGGCTCCAGCTTTTGAGAATATAATCATACTGGTACACATTGTAGATGGCAAAGGGACTGCCGCTGTCCCAGGACAGGGTGGCATGCTTGCCGGTCAGGTCGGTGACCTTGATTTTGGCGTGCACCGCGTTCGTCTGCTGCTCGGTATTCATAATATTCACCGGCAAGGCAGGACCGGGCGCAATCTGGGTTTGCGCCGTAGCGGCGGCAGCAGGCGAAGCCAATGCCGGTACAGTGCTGCCCAGGATCAAGCAAGCACTGACGGCAGCCGCAGCCAATTTCTTTTTTTGAATAGAAATAAAAGTTCCCCCTTTGAGCGGTTACTCAAACGCATAACATTATACGCCATTTGACGAAAAAATGCAAGTGGCGGGCGGCAGATTGCCGCCCCTACGGTGGATGGATAATCCTATCCATATCGTTTTTTGTAGGGTGCGATGCCCACATCGCACCGTTTGATCCCCCCACTGCCACGACGGTTCGCCGGAGGCAATACCGGGATTGCAAAACAAAACAGCTCCCCTTGCACGCAAGAGGAGCCGAGAAACAGTGATATTATTTGCGGAAGAAGAACACAGAGGAAGCGATCAGATACTGTCCGGCGTAGTAGGTAAAATGGTTCAGGAACAGCCAAATGCTGCCATCAAACCCGCGACCGAAATAGGTATTGCTGAGAATCGCGTCCGAAATGGTAAAGAGCGTTGCACCGATAGCCATTAGGATCATGGACTTTTCGCCGGTGGTAAAAGCGGCGAAAATAGCGGTGGCATTGGTCATTACCAAAAAGCACACATAAAAGAAGACAATGCGGCGATACTTGCCATAATGCACCCGCATAATGTTGGCGGTGGCGATCATCACTGCGCCAACGGCAATAGCAACTGCGGCGCTGATCAGAACCTTCCACCAATCCAGCTTGGTAAAATGGATCATGGCCGCGGTATAAAACACATGACCGATCAGAAAGAAGATAAAGCCGCCTTTCAAATAATTATTGGCGTCCTTTTTGTAAACCCCTTTCAGATCCAACAGAATGTCGCCCACAAGTCCCAAGGCACCGCCCATGATGATCAGCGAGCCGTACTGGGCAGCGTTGGTGTAATTCTCGATCACAGCGAACACCGCCGACAGCATAAAGAACAAACTGGACACGGATTTGAAGATCAGGTTTCGAACAGAGTTCCCCCCGGAGCGGACAAAGACGAAAGCCAACGAAACGGCCACGCCGATGCCCATAGCAATGTAATAAGTCATTATGAATCCCCCTTATTGATTTGACAACTTACGCATTTGCTTGGCTTTTCTCCAGTATAGCACAATTAGGGGTAGGTCTGCAAGTAGCCAGGCCACAGGACCGGCAAAACAGACGGCTTTAAACCCTAACAGCGGTGTAAAAAGATACGAAACGGCAATTCTGCCTATTAACTCTCCGGCGCCTGCCACTGCATTTGCGTAGGTACAACCCAGCCCTTGCAGGGTATTACGCAACACAAACAGCACGCTTACCAAGCTGTAACACAGGGAGATGGCAAACAGGTATTCCTTTGCAGCGTACACAATTTGGCTGTTGTAATCTGTCATAAACAGACCCACGATCTGCTCTCCGCCGAAAAAGAGCACCAAGGAGCAAAGAACAGACAACCCCAGATCCACCACAAACACCTTGCGCACGGTGGTGAGAATTCGCCGATACTGCCCGGCGCCGTAATTCTGGGCCACAAAGGTGGACGCCGCCACCGCCAGATTGCTCATAGGAATATTGGTAATGCTTTCCGCCCGACCGGCGGCAGTAAAAGCCGCCACCACATCGGCGCCAAAGCCGTTCACGGCACTTTGCAAGATCATAGAGCCGATACTGGTAATGGTGAACTGCAAAGACACCGGAATGCCCAGTGCCAGCTGGCGGCGGGTACGCTTAGCGGTAGGCACAAGCATACGGGCTTTAAGCTGCAAAACCGGTATGCCCCGGAACACATAAATCCCGGCAGACACAGCCGCCACGATTTGAGAGATCAAAGTTGCCCAAGCGGCACCTGCCACGCCCCAACCGAAATGCGCCACAAAAAGCAGGTCCAACACCAGATTAACAGCCACGCTGATCAGCAAAAACAACAAGGGCTTTTTGCTGTCCCCAACGCTGCGGGCAATGCCGGTAAACACATTGTAAAGCAGCTGTGCCGGCACACCCAGGTACATAATTGCCGCGTACTGCACAGACAGGTCATAGATCTCTTTCGGGGTATGAATCCACCCCAGCATCGGGTGCAGAACCAGCAGCGCCAGCGCGGAAAACAGCACACCTGTAATCAGCGACAAACCGATACCGTTACCGGCTTGGCGATTGGTTTCCTCTTGATCCCCGGCACCAAAGCACTGCGCCACCGGTATGGTGAAACCGGCGGTCAGTCCGAATGCAGCGCCGATGGCAAAACTGTTGATGGGCGCAATATTGCCGACGGCGGCCAGCGCGTTTGTAGACACATAGCGCCCAACAATAATATTATCCACCATATTATAGGTGTATTGTAAAAGGGAACTGAGCATAATCGGCAATGAAAACAGTACGATCTGCTTCATCGGTTTGCCGTGTATAAAATCAGTGGTCATCTTCTACCTCAAAAAATTGGCGATAAGCCGTAGGCAGCGCATAGTCCCGCCGCACTTCTTCCGGCGGCACCCAGGTGTAGCCTCCGGCGGCCTCCCGCACGGTTATATAATAGCAGCGCATATCCCAGTGAATATGCGTAAAAACATGATTTGCATGCACGATCATTTGCAATTCCAGCGGCTCCAAACCGACCTTTTGCAAGTAAGCAATGGCTGACCCTTCGTTCAAAAAATCGTCTGTATCCGGCAACTGCCACAAACCGGACAGCAGTCCCTTATCCCCTCGTTTGGAAAGAGCCACTGTGTCCCCGCAGGTCAAAAAAAACACCGTACGGTTTTGGCGCCGCTTTTCCCGCTTAGGTAACTTTATCGGATAATTTGTCTGGCTACCGGAAGTATTGGCGGCACACACATCGCCTAAGGGACAAGCCGAACACTTCGGCGATTTTGGCGTACAGACGCAGGCGCCCAATTCCATCAGCGCCTGCGTAAAAGTACCGCAAGCCCCCGCCGGATAAACCTGCTCCAGATCCGCTTTGATCCGGGCTTTTGTGGTCTGCAAATCAATAGGGGCCGCATTTTCCGTAAAACGGGTAATCACCCGCAGCACATTGCCGTCTACCGCCGCCACCGGGCAATCAAAACAGATGGACGCCACCGCCCCGGCGGTATACGGTCCGATCCCCGGCAGCGCCAGCCAGCCGTCATAATCCGTAGGGAATGCACCGTGCAGGTCGTTGACGATCACCTGGGCGCACTTTTGCAGATTACGGGCGCGATTATAATACCCAAGACCCTCCCACAATTTTAGCAGCTTGTCTTCCTCCGCGGCAGCCAAATCCTCCACCGTAGGCAAAGCGGCAAGAAAGCGCAAATAATAGTTCCAAACCGCCTCTACCCGCGTTTGTTGCAGCATAATTTCCGACAGCCACACATGGTACGGCAGGCGGTCCTGCCGCCAAGGCAGCGGGCGGGCGTTCTGGGCAAACCAGGGCAGCAGCCGGGTAGGCAATATAGACAATGGGTTCTGCAAGCAGACACCCCCTTTTCTGATCTTTGCAAGTAGTATAGCACACCCCTGAACTTACGGCAAGGCAAAAAAGCAACTTGTACCACTTGGAAATTGCAGCCGTTTATGGTATAGTGGATAGCAGAAAGGCAGGTAACCGGGATGGCTAAACGGATCGGCAGCGTAGATATACTCAAGGCACTGGGCATTTGTTCGGTGATCCTGTACCATACGGAGGCCTTGCCAACCGTGGTGAACGGCTGGATCGGATCCTACTTTATGCCGCTGTTTTTCTTTGCGTCCGGGCTGACTTTCAGCGCCAAGCAGCCTAAATTCGGTGCTTTCCTAAAGAAGAAATGCGTCTATTTGCTTCTGCCCTATTTGCTGTATTTGGTGTGCTGCGCTGCACTTGGCGTGGCCAAACAGGTGATCAGCGGCGTTGCATTTCCGGTCAAATCGTTCTTGCTGGGCGCTGTCAGCGGACTGCCGAATATGAATGAATACACCGGCAGAGCTTGGTTTATCTACTGCTTTTTTGTGGCGGAGATGCTGTTCTACTTCTTGCTGAAATGGACAAAAGGCAAGCGCACGCCGCTGTTTCTGGCAGCGCTGTTTCTTCTGCTTGCCGGGTATGCCTATGCGCACTTTTTCCGCGACTCCGCCGCTATGTTTTGGCGCTACACAGACGGCATGGTGGCCGTGTTCTTTATGGCCGTAGGGTATTTGCTGCGGGAAAGTGTGTTAAAATTGAAAGCACCCGGTTTACTGTTCATAGTGCCATCCGTAGGCTTTGGTCTGCTCAATCTGCACATTAACGGCCACGGGCTGGTGATGGCTTATTCTTATTATGGCGAACTGGTGCCTATGGCGGTGAGCGCGCTTAGCGGCTGTCTGTTCTTTGCGGCCTTGTCAAACTGCCTGCAAAGCCGCTATTTGGAGTATTTGGGGCAGAACACACTGTTTATTTATCTCTTCCACTTCTTCCTGTGGATCTATCCCCTGCCCCGTCTGCTGGGCAAGGTAATGACTGCCGGTACGCCGCTGTACAACTGGCTGTACGCCTTGCTGCTCTTCGGGGAGGTGCTGGTGATCTTTAGCCTTTTGATTCCTGTCTATAATAAGATTATGCAGCCCTTGCAGCGCCGCCTGTTAGGCAAAAAGAATGAAAAATAGCGCAAATTCTCTATTGACACGCCCTGTCAATTCTGCTAAACTATGAGTGTTGATATTCCTCAATAGCTCAGTTGGTAGAGCATGCGGCTGTTAACCGCAGGGTCGTT
>CAVHPP010000031.1:0-15803 GCA_963638105.1 Agathobacter rectalis | reverse complement strand
CCTCTGATGTGTATACACTCATCTTGCACTCCTGTTTACACTCATGCTCTTGACATACTATCCGCCCCTACGATAAAGCCTTTACACAAGGGAGGCAAAAAAGCAAATCGTAGGGCGGGGGCTTGCTCCCGCCGCAATTCTGTTTTTCCCCGGTAGGGGCGGCAACCTGCCGAGTGAATTGCACGCAGTGCAAGAGACACGAGGCTCCAAATGCGTCAGCATTTGGGAGAAACAGTCCGGGGGACTTTTTCGTAGCGAGTGCATCAATCCCTCCGTCAACGCCTGCGGCGTTGCCACCACCTAACCGGTGCCCGTCCCCTCTGTCGCTGTGCGACATCTCCCCGCACTGCGGGGAGTCACCCTTTACAAGGGAGGCAAATCAACACAACTTGGCTCCCCTTATTTTTTAAGGGGAGCTGGCGCGCTTGCGCGACTGAGGGGATAAAAGCATAAGTAAATCCGCCCGCTTTGCATACCCACGATGTAGGGTGCAATGTCCACATTGCCCCGCAAGCACCGCACAATTTGTCAAAAGAATATACAACCGGTAAAACCCTGTATGCACCCGCGTATTCAAAAGTTGCGAAAGTATTAAATTTAAGCCCCATCCTTGTAATTGCACCGGGGATATAGTATAATGTTTCTGCTATAACACCTGACCATGCGTCAGATAGAAACGGTGTGCAAGTGAAGATTCTAACCATTGGCGATGTAGTCGCCCGGCAAGGCTGTGACTGCCTGCGCCGTATACTGCCCGGCTTAAAGCAAGAGCTGGGTGCAAAATTAACCATTGTAAACGGTGAGAACTCCGCCGTGGGCAACGGCATACTGCCCGGCAGCGCCCAGTTCATTTTTGACAGCGGCGCCGATGTGATTACCCTGGGCAACCACGGCCTGCGCCGGCGGGAGATCTACCCGATGCTGGAGGAGAACGAGTTTTTGCTCCGCCCGGCCAATTACCACCCCTCGGCGCCCGGCCGGGGCAGTGTGCTGCTGGATATGGGCGCCGCCCAAGTGGGAGTTATCAGCCTGCAAGGCACCGCCTTTATGGAGCCCATTGCCAACCCCTTTGATGCAGCGGACCGGGAGATACACCGCCTAAAAGAGGCAGGGGCTCATATCATTCTCATTGACTTCCATGCCGAGGCCACAGCGGAAAAGCGGGCTCTTGGCTACTATTTAGACGGCCGTGTGTCTGCGCTCTTTGGCACCCATACCCATGTGCAGACGGCAGACGAACAGGTGCTGCCCGGCGGCACCGGCTACATTACGGACCTGGGCATGACCGGGCCCCAGCACAGCGTGCTGGGGGTCAGTCCCCAGGCAGCCATTGAAAAGATGCGCACCGGGCTGCCTGTGCGCTTTACCAACCCGGACGGTCCCTGCGTGCTGGAGGGCTGCCTGTTTGATATTGACGAAAAAACCGGCAAAACCCGCAGCTGCACGCGCATTAGGAGGTAACCATGGGCAAGAGAAGTTTTGCTCTTTTGCTGGCGCTGGTGCTGACCGCCACCCTCTTTTCGGCCTGCACCAAAGGCACCACCGGCCAAACAGAGACCACCGCAAAGGTTCAAACCACCTTTGCCACAGACAATGACAATTTCAAACTAAGCTATACCCAGTCGGACAGCTTGGACCCCTTTGCCGCCGAGACCCAAAACAATCAGGTGCTGGCGGATCTGGTATTTGAGAGTCTGTTTGACCTGGACGGCAGCTATACTGCCCAACCCAACCTGGCCACCGGCTATGAATTCACAGACAGCACCACCCTCAAGGTGATCGTGCCCAGCGGTCTGACTTTCTCGGACAAATCGGCGCTCACCGTCGCAGATGTGGTATACAGCTTTGAGCAGGCCAAGAACTCCCCCGCCTACGGCAGCGCGCTGCAAGGGATTCGCTCCGCCACGGCAGAGGACAACAACACCGTGGTGTTTACCCTGCGCCACCCCTCCCCTTACGGGCAAAATCTGCTAACCTTCCCCATTGCCAAGGCAAATGCCAAGGGCAAGTATCCCATCGGCAGCGGTCGCTACCGCTACAAATCCACCCAGAACGGTCCGGTGTTGGCGGCCAACGTGACCGCCGACTTTAACCCCCACATTACCACCATTCATCTGGTGAACATTGCGGCGGCAGACTCCATTGACAATGCTGTGAATATCGGCAACATCACCTATGCCTATCGGGATCTGTCCGAGAACAGCGCCAAGCGAATGACCGCCACCAAAAAGCAGATCAATCAAAACAACTTGGTGTATGTCGGCTTTAACAACAGATCCGGCGCCTTTGCAAACGCCCATTTGCGCAAGGCCGTGAGCCTGGCGGTAGACCGCAACGCGCTGGCTAAGAGCGCCTATGCCGGCTACGCCACCGCTGCCCGCAGCGTATATAACCCCGCCTTCGGACTGGCAGCCAGCACCCGCCTGTTTGCAGAAGCAGCAGACGCGGCAGCCGCCAAGCAGCAGATCGCCCTGTCCAAAGTCAGCGACAGCGCCTTAAAGATCACCCTGCTGGTCAATAAGAACGACAACCGGCTGGCCGCCGCCAATCAGATTAAGACGGCGCTGGAAGCGGTAGGCTTTACCGTACAGCTGCAAGTGAGCAAATTCAGCGACTACAAGGCACGAATTAAAAATTTAAACTATGATCTCTATATCGGCGAGGTCAAGCTGCAAAACGATATGTGCCTTTATCCCTTCTTCAGTACCGACGGCGCCGCCCGCTACGGCATCAGCCAAGACAAGGGCAGCACTGCCGCCCTGTACCGGGACTACACCGCCGGCAAGACGGAGCTGGGCAAATTCATGCTCTCCTTCAGCGAGGAAATGCCCTTTGCCCCCCTGGTGTACCGCAAGGGCATGATCTGCTACTCCAAGTCCCTGCGAGGCGATATTCAGGGGCAGTACGGCAACTTCTTTGCCAATATAGAAGACTGGTATTTTGGATAAAAACGCCCCGGCGTTTGCAATAAATCACGGAGGATATATTGATGATTAAATTTGAAAATCCAAACGGATACATTGAAATCACCAACGCCTATTTTGCCACCCTTGTGGGGCGGGCCGCCCAGTCCTGCTTTGGCGTGACCGGTATGGTCAACGGCAGTGCTTACGAGTCCATCGTCAGCGCTATCAAGAGCAAGGCCACCGGCGAAAAATTCAACCAGGGCGTGTCCGTCAAGAGCGTGGACGGTCAGTTGCAGATTGAGCTGCACATCTCCGTCTCTTACGGTGTCAACATCACTGCCATTGTGGACAGCATCATCAACAAGGTGCGCTACACGGTGGAGGAAGCCACGGACCTGAAGGTCAACACCGTCAATGTGTATGTGGACGCACTGAACTAACCATAGAATGGGAGAACATCACATGATGATAACAGGACTTATGTTCCGGGACGGGGTCATCTCCGGCTCAAACAATATTGCCAACAACCGCCAGGCCGTAGACGCACTAAACATTTTTCCGGTGCCGGACGGCGACACCGGTACAAATATGAGTATGACGATCGGCGCTGCCGCCAAGGAAATGGCAGTGCTGCCGGAGAACTGCACGGTGGAGGAAGCCTCTGCCCGCTGCGCCTCTGCCCTGCTGCGGGGCGCCCGGGGCAACTCCGGCGTAATTCTTTCGCTGATTTTCCGCGGCTTTTCCAAGGCGCTGCGCGGCATGGAAGAAGCGGACGGCGCTGCCGTGGCCGCTGCCTTTCGCAAGGGCGTAGACGCAGCCTATAAAGCGGTGATGAAGCCTACGGAGGGCACCATTCTGACGGTGATCCGCAAGGCGGCGGAAGCAGCGGAGCAGATTGCTGCCTCCAACAACGACGCCTGGACCGTGTGCTGCGCAGCCATGTCCGCCGCAGAGGAAGCCCTGGCAAAGACACCGGAACAGCTGCCGGTGCTGAAAAAGGCCGGCGTGGTAGACGCCGGCGGGCAGGGTTTGGTGCTGATTTTTCAGGGTATGGGCGCCGTGCTTGAAAAAGGTACCGTGGTGCAGCCCATTGCCGGCAGCGCCGTTACACCGGTACAAACCCCGGACAAAAGCACCGTGGCCGCCGCCTCCGGTGAGATTGAATTTGGCTACTGCTCGGAATTTTTGATTGAAAAAGACCGCCACGCTCCTCAGCAGGACCCGCTGCGGCTGCGGGCGTACCTGGAGTCCATCGGTGACTGCGTTGTGGTGGTGGACGACAGCGATATTATCAAGGTGCATGTGCACTCCAACTGCCCCGGCGACGTGATCCAGGCTGCGCTGAAATACGGTCAGCTGATCAATATTAAGATCGACAATATGCGCTACCAGCACCGCAATGCGGAGGAGGGCGTAAAGCAGGGCGATACACCGCCCCAGCCCACCGTAGTGCAGCCGGAGAATGACTACGGCTTTGTGGCCGTATGCGCCGGCGAGGGGTTAAAGGAGCTGTTTACCGACATTGGCGCCGACACGGTGGTCAGCGGCGGGCAGACCATGAACCCGTCCACCGACGACATTTTGAACGCCATTATGGCCACCCCGGCCAAGACGGTGTTTGTGCTGCCCAATAATAAAAACATTATTATGGCTGCCGAGCAGGCCATTCCCCTGGCCAAAGACCGTCAGGTGCGGGTGCTGCAAACCAAGACCATTCCCCAGGGGATCAGCGCCATGCTGGTGTTTGACGAAACCCAGTCTGCCGACGACAATCAGATGGCCATGATGGACGCCGCCGCCCATGTGGAGACCGGCTCTGTCACCTTTGCCGCCCGGGACAGCGAGCTGGACGGGCGCCCCATAAAGCAAGGGGAAATTATGGGTATGTGCGGCAGCAAAATCAAATTCCTGGGCGATGACATTGTAGACATTGCCTTTAAGACTGTTGACAAGCTGTTTAAGCGGGGCGAGCATGCCCTGGTGACCCTGATCTACGGTGCAGACGCCACCGAGGAACAGGCCCGGGAACTGGAAAACCGCCTGAGCGAAAAATACGGCAGCGATATGGAGATCAGCATTGTAGACGGCGGCCAGCCCATCTACTACTTCCTGCTTTCTGTTGAATGATATGGACCAGTTTTTAGAACGCGATATTCAATACCTGAAAGGTGTTGGCGACAAAAGAGCCCGGCTTTTTCATAAGCTGGGTCTATTTGTCGTAGGGGACCTGGTGCGCTATTATCCCCGCACCTATGAGGACTGGAGCGTGACCACCCCTGCCGCCCGGGCGCCGGAGGGTACAACCGTGTGCGTGCAGGCCACCATGGTGACCCCCATGCGCACCCACCTGATCCGCAAGGGCATGACCCTCTACAAAGCGGATTTTACCGATGGGGAGACTTTGATCCATGTGACCCTGTTCAACACCAAATTCCTGGCAGAAAAGCTGCGTATGTACCAGGACTACCTGCTGCTGGGCAAGGTAGAGCGCAACTTCACCACCGTGCAGATGAGCGCGCCCAGGATTGAACCGCTCACTGCCCGGCGGATCCACCCCATTTACACCCAAACCGGCAGCCTGAACGCCAACCTGATCGCCAAGGCGGTAGACTACGCCCTGGCGCACATGGCGCCGCTGCCGGACACCCTGTCCCCCGCCCTGCGGGAAAAATACGGTCTGGAGGATCTGGACACGGCCGTGCGCCACATTCACTTTCCGCCAAATGCAAAAGCGCTGGAAGCAGCCCGGCACCGACTGATTTTTGAAGAACTGCTGACCCTGACTGTCGGATTGAAAAAACTTAAGGGGCGCAAGCGCACCCCCACCACCCGGATCATTGAAAAGGACTGCACCGCTGCCTTTGCGGCCCGTCTGCCCTTTACCCTTACCGGCGCCCAGAGCCGGGCAGTGGCCCAGTGCATTGCCGATCTGCAAAGCGGCTATCCTATGAACCGACTGCTGCAAGGGGATGTGGGCAGCGGCAAAACCGCCGTGGCTGCCGCGCTGCTGGACACCATGGTGCAAAACGGCTACCAGTGCGCCCTGATGGCGCCTACGGAAATTCTGGCCACCCAGCACTACGCCACACTGCAAAAATTCTTTGCAGGTACGGACATTCGCCTGTGCCTGCTCACCGGCGCCTGCACCGCCAAGGAGAAGCGGCAAATTAAGGCGGATCTGCTGGAGGGCAACATACACATTGCGGTGGGCACCCACGCGCTGATCCAAAATGATGTGGAATTCGCCAACCTGGGGCTGGTAATCACCGATGAGCAGCACCGCTTTGGGGTGCAGCAGCGAGCGGATTTGGCCATGAAAGGTGAAGAAGTGCACACCTTGGTCATGAGTGCCACGCCCATTCCCCGCACTCTGGCCATGATGATCTACGGTGATTTGGACATATCCGTACTGGACGAGTTGCCCCCCGGGCGGCAGGAGATCCGCACCGATGTGGTCACCTCCGCCTACCACGCCCGGATCTTTCGCTTCCTCCGCGCGGCGCTGGATCGAGGCGAGCAGGGCTATATCGTCTGCCCGCTGGTAGACGAGGGCGAAAGCGAGATGAAAGCCGCCACCGCCTACGCCGCCCAGCTAAGCGAAACGGAGCTGTTTGGCTACAACTTAGGGCTGCTCCACGGCAAAATGACCCCCAAACAAAAGGACGCGGTGATGCAGGCCTTTGCCCGGGGCGATGTGCAGGTACTGGTAGCCACCACGGTGGTGGAAGTGGGCGTAGATGTGCCCAACGCCACAGTGATGATCGTGGAGAACGCCGAGCGGTTCGGCCTGTCCCAGCTGCACCAGCTGCGCGGGCGCATTGGCCGGGGCAGCGCCAAAAGCTACTGCATACTGGTCAGCGACGCCAAGGGCGATACCGCCCGCCAGCGGCTGCTGACCATGAAAAAATACAGCGACGGCTTCCAGATCGCCGACGAGGACCTGCGGCTGCGCGGCCCCGGCGACTTCTTTGGCAAGCGACAGCACGGTCTGCCGGAGCTGCGACTGGCAGATATGGTGGAGGATATGGACACCCTGCGCCTGTGCCGAGACTGTGCAGACACCATTTTGGCCGACGACCCCAATCTGGACAAACCGGAAAATCAGCCCCTGCTGACGGAAACGGAGGATCTGTTCCGTCGCAGCACCACATAAGAATCAAGCAGGCAGTGATTGCAATCACCGCCTGCTTTTTTAGCACAGGGGACGGTTCCTTGTCTTGCGGGCTTGACAAAGGCTCTTCGCAAGATGCGAGGGGCCTTTTTTCTGCTCTTTTGAATTAGCTTTACAGAATACCATTTATCTGTTACAATAGAACCGTAAACTCTGTATTTGTTTTGCTATCTGTGAGATAGGGCGTATGAGAAATATGAGAAAAGTGTAAAACAGGGAACCGTCCCCTGTTTTATGTTAGTCGGAGATGGGGGAAAGAAAATGAATAATCACATTTTTTCTTTAAATTGTGATTATACAAACAATATAATCACAATTTCTTCAGTTGATGATTACAGTTGTAAAATTGTTGACAGTATAATAAACTGTTTTTTCGATAATAATGCGAAGTTGTATTATGCTTCCGGTTTACCAGATAATATTGATGAAATATGCAAAGATATAAAACAGTTTAATCCTTATTATAATGCAGGAGATTCTAAAAAGTTTTACATTCGCAGATATCCGCAAATATGTGCTGATTTATCCGAAGAAAAAATATTAAGCGATCTAGTAAATGATTGGACTTCAACAATATATGAAACAAGAAAAATCATTATTCTGACTAAAAAGCAAAAACAGGATTTATTGAGCGATTTTATTAATGGTATAAATTTTCAATCTAAATCAGACCGCTATTTTAGGGAGCGCTCTGTTTGTGTTATTGAAAATGCTCCTGAAGCTGAAAATGATAATACATTTATTTTGAAAAGCGACAAAGAACACATCAAAGAACTTAACGATTTTATAACATATAGAACAGGGGACGGTTCCTTGTATCGTAAAAGCAAACCGAATTAAAACCAAGCAAAAGCAGCCATCGAATCATCTGAACAAGTCCGTAAAAAACGGACAATAGAAAAAACAGCCTCCTATGGTAGAATTAAAAAAACTACCATAGGAGGTTTTGTTATGCCACGGAAATACAGACATACAAAAGACTATGAGAAAAAGCTGATTGAATATAAAACAGGAAACCGTCCCCTGTTTTACCCTGTTTTGCTTAAAATCTAATTCTTCTGCCAAGCAGGCTGTTTTTGTACTGTCTGCACAATCCGGGGCCGTTCACCGAACGCTGTCTGCTTTTTACTATAATGCTGTGGTAAAGGTATAGCCCTGGCTGCGGATACTGTCAATGACCTGGCCTAAAATCTCCGCATTGGTGGGACTGACGGCGTGAAGCAGGAAGATGGCGCCCGGGTGGGTGCTCTCTGTCACCTTTTGCAGCGCGGTGGCCGGTTCCGCCACATTTTGGGTATCCCAATCTGCATAGGCAAAGCTCCAAAAGATACTCTTATAGCCCAGTTCCTGAGCCAGCGCCAGCGTGTCCTCGCTAAACTCCCCCTTGGGAAAGCGGAAGTAAGTCATCTTGTACTGATAGTTCTTCTCCATATACCGGTGCAGCACGGTGATTTCCTCTGTGGCTGCCGCCCGGGTCACCTCGTCCATGGTTAGATGGCGATAGGTGTGGTTGCCCACCACATGCCCCTCGGCAATCATCCGCTTGATCAGCGCCGGGTTTTGGCTGGCAAAGTCATAGGTCACAAAGAATATCGCCCGCACTTGCTTCTCCTTTAGCGTGTCCAGTATCTTGCCGGTGTAGCCGTTCTCATACCCCTCGTCAAAGGTCAGGCACAACTGCTTTTTATTGTCCAGCAAAAAGCGAGCGCCCAGCGCGCCAAACTGCTTTTGCAGCCGCTCCGGCTCCTGGGGTCTGGCGTGGTCGGTAATGTTGCCCGGCCCCCACACCACCTTTTCCTTGCTGTAACTGCGACTGCCCACATTGGTGGGGCGCACGGTGGTATCCGCCGTTTTGGTAGCAGTGGTGGCAGAGGTGGTACTGGTGCCCGGATCGCCGGTTTGGTTCTCATTTTTTGCATTGCCTCGGCAGCCGGTAAACAGCACGGTGATCAGCACTAAAGCCAGCAGCAGACTGCTGCATTTTTTGAACATAAAAAACTCCCCTTTCAGCAATAGGTTGTGCCGAAAAGGGAGCAAATTCACCTGTTAAATTTTGATTAGCGAAAATTGGCGATGTTTGCAAAAACTGCAAATCATTCGTTAATAATATTCCACCCGGCGCGTAAAATGCCCTCATCCTTGCCAATGCGGTTGAGCACGTACTCAATGGCCTCATCGTTCTTCTTGGCGGCAGACACATAAGCGCGGATCTTGGTATTGCCGTCATCCGTATCCGAGGACTCCAAATTGTGCAAAATAATATCCCGCGAGTCCTTCAGGGCACTCATTAAGTGGGCGCGAATATCCACCTCAAAGTTATCCAGGCAAGTGACGGAGATCTTGTATGTACACTCGTCCTTGGCCCGCTTTTCTTTATCATAGCTGCGCAGCTTGTTAATCTTGTTGCTCAGCGGGTGCAGCACCAGGTGCAGCACCACCACAGCCGCTGCCACAATCACCGCATACAGCACCTTGGGCAGGGTGCACAGAATGCCGATGGCCGCCGTGGTCCAAATGGTGGCGGCAGTGGACAGGCCACGAATGTTGGTGCCGTCCCGCAAGATCAGACCGGCGCCTAAAAAGCCCACACCGCTGACCACCTGGGCAGCCACACGGGTCAGATCCGTGCCGCCCTGGTTGATCACAAAGGAAAACGCCGTGTAGGCATACGCCCCCACACACACGATCACATTGGTAAGTATACCCGCCTGGTGCTTGGTCCACTGGCGCTCCAGGCCTACGAAAAAGCCCAGAATAATGGCCAGCGCCAGCCGAATGGAAAAACCGGACAACGCCGTAATATCCATCAAATGCGCATAGCGTTCCATTTTAAATTAAGCCTCCGCTTTCTCCTCTGCCTCCTGGGCAGATTTTTGTTTTAAGTAAGCATTGATAAATCCGTCAATATCCCCATCCATCACGGCGGTGATATTGCCCATCTCAAACCCGGTACGGTGATCCTTAGCCAGGGTATAGGGCATAAACACATAAGAGCGAATTTGGGAGCCCCAGGCGATCTCTTTTTGATCACCCTTAATGTCCTCAATGCGTTCCAAATTCTCCCGCTCTTTGATCTCCACCAGCTTAGACTTCAGCATACGCATGGCCACTTCCCGGTTTTGGTGCTGGCTGCGCTCAATCTGGCAGCTGACCACGATCCCGGTGGGAATATGGGTCAGGCGCACGGCAGAGGAGGTCTTGTTGACCTTTTGGCCGCCGGCACCGGAGGCACGGTACACATCCATCTTAATATCCTCTTCACGGATCTCCACATTCACATCGTCGTCGATCTCAGGCATCACTTCAACGGATGCAAAGGAGGTATGCCGCCGACCGGAGGAGTCAAAGGGAGACACCCGCACCAAGCGGTGAATACCCATTTCGCCCTTCAAATAACCGTAGGCATTCTCGCCCTCTACTAAAATCGTGGCGCTCTTAATTCCCGCTACATCACCGTCCAAATAATCCAGCGTAGACACCTTGTAGCCGTGGCGCTCGCCCCAGCGGTTGTACATACGAAAGAGCATTTCCGCCCAGTCCTGCGCCTCTGTACCGCCGGCACCGGCGTGGAAGGTCAGTAAGGCATTTTTGCCGTCAAACTCACCGCTGAGCAGCGTGGACAGAGTCATATCTTCAATGCGCGTTTCAATATCCTTAACCGAGGCGGTGCAGTCGTCCAGCAGGGACAGATCGCCCTCCTCGTCCGCCAGTTCAATCATCACCAGCGCGTCCTCATAGTCGCCTCTCAGACTCTCATAGCCGGTGACCTTGGCTTTTAAGGAGCCAATCTTTTGCATCACCTTTTGGCTGTTCTCCATATCGTCCCAAAAGTCCGGGGCGGCGCTCTCTTTCTCCAGCACCTCCACCTCAGCCTTTAAGCTGTCAATGGCCAGGGCTTCCTTTAGATTTTCAATGGGCTTCTCGCTGTCCAGCAGCCGCAGCCGCAGTTCTTCAAATTCTACCATATCAACGCTCCGTGCAGTTCTCTATATAAATTTATGATTATAACTGTAATATTATATATAAATCTCCGCTGCATTGCAAGGGCTTTACCGCCGATTTTACACCCGGGCACGGATTTTTGGCGGAATTGACGGTGCTTTCATACTTTGTTTAAGATATTTTAACCAAATCGTTGATTTATTGTGATAATCTAATGTATAATGATAAGAAAGCATATAGATCGAGGTACACAAAATGGCTTTGTATGAAAACAACAGCTGCCCGGTCTGCGGCAAGCAGTTTCAGCCGGGCGACGATATTGTTACCTGCCCGGAATGCGGCACGCCTCATCACCGCGCGTGCTACCGGGAATTGGGGCACTGCGCCCACCAGGCGCTACACGGCGAGGGCTATGCCTTTACCCCGGCGGATCCGCCTGCGGAGCAAAAATCAAGTGCGCCTGCCGGCGACGCCCACACCGCTGCTGCCCCGGAGCAAAAGAAGAAATGCGCGGCCTGCGGTGCAGAGCTGGACGGTGACGCCGTCTTTTGCACCCACTGCGGTGCCCGCCAACCGGGTGCCGGCGAAAAGTATCGTCCCCCCATTATGCAGGGCACGGTGCCGGATCCCAGCCAATACCCGGGCACTATTGAGGGCGAAGCGGCCGCCGATGTGGCGGCGGTGGTGCGCACCAACACCGGCTACTTTCTTCCCCGGTTCAGCCGTAATAAAAAGATCGGATGGAACTGGGCGGCCTTTCTCTTCGGCCCCTACTACCTGTTCTTCCGCAAAATGTATAAAGAGGGCACGGCGGCGCTGGCCATTCGCTTTGCCGCGGCACTGATCGTGCAGGGCGCCTACGCCAGCCAATTTGCCAAGCTCACCGACTTTATGAGCACCAACTACACTGCCCTTATGCAGGGCAAAATACAGCCGGACGCAGCGCTGGTAGAACCGTTATACCCGGCTGTGGCCATCTTGATGGGCGTAGGGCTGGCGATCCACCTGGTGATCGCCCTGTTTACCAATCGGCTGTACCGCAGAAAAGTCTTTACCGTGCTGCAAACAGTGGACGATCGACTGCAGGACGGCGCCATCTTTCGGCAAGCGCCTATGCTGCCGGAGCAAATGCGCCTGACCCAGGATGAAATGCGCCGCATGTATCTGTCCAAAATGGGCGGCACCAGCGTGTTTGCGCCGATTATGGCGTTTCTGATCTTGGATATGATCTCCGGACTGCTGTCCGGCATACTGTAAAAATACCGAATGAGGAAAAGAAAAATGAAGATTAAAAAAGCAATTATTCCCGCAGCAGGGCTGGGCACGCGGGTGCTCCCCGCCTCCAAGGCCGTGCCAAAGGAAATGCTCAACATTGTGGACAAACCCGCCATTCAGTACATTGTAGAGGAGGCGTTCGCCGCCGGCATCGAGGATGTGCTGATCATCACCAACCGGGGCAAGGGGGTCATTGAGGACCACTTTGACCACGCAGTGGAGCTGGAGCACAAGCTCTCCGTGGATCCAAACAAGGCGGATCTGTACCGAGATGTGCTGCAATGCTCTCAAATGGGCAATATTTATTTTATCCGCCAAAAGGAGACCAAGGGTCTGGGCCACGCGGTGCTGTGCGCCAAGAACTTTGTAGGTAACGAGCCTTTTGCGGTGCTGTATGGGGACGATGTAATCATCAGCGACGACCCGGTCACCGGCCAGCTTTGCCGCGCCTATGAGAAATACGGCAAGGGCGCTGTTGGCGTCAAGGAGGTGCCCACGGCGGACATTACCAAATACTGCTCCCTGGCGGTTGCGCCGCTGGAGGGCAACTGCTTTACCTGCACGGATATGATCGAAAAACCCCGGCCGGAGCAGGTGATGAGTAATTATTCCATTCTGGGCCGGGTGGTGCTGCCCCCCTCTATTTTTGAGATTTTGGAGCACACCCCCAACGGCGCCGGCGGCGAATTGCAGTTGACGGACGCCATGCGCACCCTGGCGCGGCAAGAGGGCGTGGTGGCTGTGGACTACAACGGCACCCGCTACGATATGGGCAACAAATTCGGCATTTTGCAGGCCAATATTGAGGTAGGCCTGCAACACCCGGAGACCGGTGCCCGCCTGAAAGAATACATTAAGAACTTAGCAAAGGAACTTTAATACTTATGATCAAACTGGAACGCACTTCCGTCACCAATTTTGACAACGCCATGCGCGGCGCTCGCAATCCCATGAACTCCTGGGGTCGCTACGACTCCTACTATGACGAGGACGGCAACTTTGTCTTTGGTCCCAACGACCTGAGCCTGGCCAAGCGCCTGTGCAAGGCCGGCACCGACCATCGCAAATTCATTCGTATGATCTTCGTCACCGTGGATGTAACCGCCCCCATGTACTGGTGGAAAGAGTATGACACCTACAAGGTGGGTACCGTTGCCAATTCCACCTCCACCATGCACAAGATCGCTTCCAAACCCTTTGAGCTGGCGGATTTCTCCGTAGATCACATGGATCAGCGGGGGCTGGACGCAATGAAAAAGGTAATCCGCACCCTGGAGCAGCTGCGCCTGGAATACCTGGAGACCAAGGACAAACAGACCTGGTACACCATGATCCAGCTACTGCCCAGCTCCTATAACCAAATGCGCACCTGCACGCTAAACTATGAGACCCTGGCAAATATTTATTTTGCCCGCCGCAGCCATAAGCTGGATGAGTGGCACACCTATTGCGACTGGGCGCTGGAGCTGCCTTACTTTAAAACCCTGATCGCAGATACAAAGGACTGACAACACCATGAACCAACAATACGATCCGTTCGGCAGACCCGCACACGGCGCTGCGCCGCCCAATAACGGTCAAAGCCCCTACAACAACTATAACAGCCCCGGCGGTTATCCGCCCCCGGGCACCGGCTATCGGCCGCCATATCACTCCTATGGGCAGGCGGCCTACCACCCGGATCCCCGGCAAGCCGCCTATTTTGAGCAGGAAAATCGCCGCCGTGCCGCCCGGCGCAGCAAAAAGCAGGAATTGCGCCGCTTTGGCAACTGCATTGGGCTGGCGATTTTAGCCTACTTCATCTTACAGCTGCTGTTTTCTCAGCTGCTGTCCGTATTGAACCTGAAAGATATCTATGAAAGCTCCACGGTTTTTCAAAGCTGCTTTAACCTGCTGTTCATCTCCGTTTGCAGCGTGGCGGTGCCCTTTGGCGTGATGGCGCTGCTCAACCGCCGCCGCTACACCGGTCCGGTGGTACCCACCCGCTCCCTGCGCGCCGGTCCAATGGCGTTGTGGGTCAGTTTTGGTATGCTGTGCTGCGTGGGCGCCAACTTTGCGGTCACCTTTGGCGTGATCCCGCTGTTTAAGGCCTTTGGCTATGGATTAACCTCCAACAGTTCCGGCGATCCCACCTCCGTTTTTGCCTGCGTGATCGCCTTAATCGGCACGGCCATTGTACCGGCTATTTGTGAGGAATTTGCCATGCGGTGCTGCTGCGTGCAATTGCTGCGCAAATACGGCAATGGCTTTGCGGTGCTGAGCGTCAGCATCGTATTCGGCCTGCTCCACGGCAATGTGATCCAATTTGTCTTTGCTTTTTTGGTGGGTCTGATTTTGGGCTATATCACCGTCAAAACCGACAGCGTAGTGCCTGCGATCCTGGTGCACGCACTGAATAACGGTATGTCCGTGGTGGCCGGCATTGTGCGCTACGCTGCCACCGACACGGCCGCCGACTCCGTCACCGTGGGTATGTATGTGTTTTGGCTGCTGGTAGGCGCTGCCGCCACCATTTACCTACTGGTAAAAAAGCAGCTGTACACCCCAAAAACCCAAGTGGCACCGGACCCGGAAGCCCTAACCTTTGGCCAGTGCATGGGCGCGTTTTTTGGCACCCCGGGTATGATCGTATCCTTTATTCCGCTGGTGGTACTGACCATCTTTTCCATTCAAAAGCTGTGATTTTATGACAACGGATCAACAATTTATGTCCCGGGCGCTGGAACTGGCCCGGCAGGCCGCGCTGGAGGGTGAAGTGCCCGTTGGCGCCGTGGTGGTGCTGGACGGCCGGATCATTGGCGAGGGACGCAACCGGCGAGAGAAAAGCCGCAACGCCCTGTCCCATGCAGAATTAGAGGCCATTGACGCTGCCTGCAAAACCTTAAACGGCTGGCGATTGTGGCAATGCGACCTGTATGTCACATTGGAGCCGTGCCCCATGTGCGCCGGTGCCATCATCAATACCCGCCTACGCCGGGTGATCTACGGTGCTGCGGACCCTAAGGCCGGGTCCTTTGGCTCGGTGATCGACTTTAATTCCCTGCCCTATAACCACAAGCCGGAACTGACCGCAGGTGTGCTGCAAGGGGAATGTGCCGGTGTGCTCAGCGACTTCTTTGCCACCCTGCGCGCCCGCCGCAAGGCAGAGGCCGCAGCCAAAACAGAATAAAAAGAAAGAACACGGAAGCACCGTTTGGCGCCTCCGTGCCTTTTTTTGCGGCTTACGCCGCCGGGAGCCGCCCTGCACGCAGCTCAACTACTTTTTTGTCCGCTTATTTCATGGACTCTTCGTAGGCCTTGATCATTTTCTTAACCATCTGGCCGCCTACGGAACCGGCCTGCTTAGAAGTCAGGTCGCCGTTGTAGCCCTGCTTCAGATTTACGCCCACTTCTCAGTGCGTATGTTTACATATTAAAATGCACTGATTTTGGCAAGATAATCGACTAACTTGCCATATCTTGTCTATTAACTATATTTTCTTGAAAATTGCCGATAAATCGGTAATAGA
>CAVHPP010000030.1:0-16391 GCA_963638105.1 Agathobacter rectalis | reverse complement strand
GCATATAGGTGTTCATTGTAAATCCTGCGTCTGTGTGACCTAACATGTGCGATACGGTTTTAATATCCATTCCTTGTTCAAGGGATAAGGTTGCAAAGCTGTGCCGTAAATCGTGGAAGCGTATTCTCGGCACACCTGCCCGGTCTTGTATTCTGTGTAATCTTCTTGTTACGGCTGATGTGTCCCGTATCTCTCCTGTTACGGTAGACGGAAATATGTACTTTGATTTTGGCACTTGATTTGCTTATAACTCGCTTAATAACCGAATACACGCATCACATAATCTTATCGTTCTGATTGAGCTTTTTGTTTTCGGTGTGTTGATTTTTATCTCGCCTTTGATTTTTTGTACTGCTTTGTTTACCGTTATCGTTTTGTCATCAAGGCTTAAATCATCCCATTCCAACGCACAGATTTCACCCTGTCTTTTACTTGCGTCATATTTTTCGGCAATAGGATTAACTTTTTTATCCCAGCTGTAAAGAGAAGCAAACGGACCCCAGCCGATTTGCACATCGGTTATGATTAAACCGAATAAACAGGCAAGTGTCAATGACACGATTGAAATACCTGCAATTCTTACGCCTTTTTCCTATTTCTATAGGGCAGTACAGTGTTGCAATCCCCTAAAAATAATGATACAATGACCACATAAGGGGGACTTTCGATGCAAAAAAAAATCTATACTGTGGCTACGGCCCACCTGGATACCATTTGGTCCTGGGACTTTGAGACCACCGTGTCCCGGTACATCTACAATACTTTGGTGGACAACTTTGCACTGTTCCAAAAATATCCCACCTATCACTTCAATTTTGAAGGCAGCTATCGTTACGAGCTGATGGAGGAATATTACCCGGAACTGTACGCCAAAATGCGGGACTATATTGCCCAGGGGCGGTGGAGCGTTTGCGGTTCCGCCTTTGAGAACGGCGATGTGAATGTGCCGTCGCCGGAGGCGCTCTTTCGCAATATTCTCTACGGCAATCGCTATTTTGAGGAGAAATTCGGCAAGCGCTCGGTGGATATTTATCTGCCGGACTGCTTTGGCTTCGGTTGGGCGCTGCCCAGCATTATGGCCCACGCCAACCTGATGGGCTTTACTACCCAAAAGCTGGGTTGGGGCGGCGCCTACGGCATTCCTTTTGATATTGGCGTGTGGCAAGGGCCGGACGGCGCGCAGGTGCTGGCCAGTCTGAACCCCCATGATTATTACTTTACGCTGAAGAAGCTGCGGGACTGGGACTTTGTGCAGCAAAAGCTGAAAGAAAACGAAAAATACGATCTAAACAGCACTATGATCTTCCACGGGATCGGCGATCGGGGCGGTGCGCCCAAGGAAGCCTCCGTGGCCTTTGTAGAGCAGGAGATTAACAAAAACAAAGACAGCGATGTGCAGGTGCTGGCGTCCGGTGCGGATGATCTGTTCCGTGACCTGAACGCCCGGTTGACCCCGGAGCAAAAAGCCAAGCTGCCTCGGTGGGAGACGGAACTGGTGATGCAAAATCACGGCGTGGGCGGCTACACTTCCCGGGCCGTGGGTAAGCGTTGGAACCGCCGCTGCCAGGAACTGGCGGATATGGCGGAGCGTTCCGGCGTAGTGGCGGATTATCTGGGCACTGCCCATTACAATAAAGAGGCTATGGAGCTGAACTGGAAGCGTACCATTGCCCATCAGTTCCACGATGATCTGCCGGGCACCTCGGTGCAGCGCGCCTATCGCCGCAGCTGGAACGACTACGGTATGGCCATGAACGGCTTTGCCGGTGAGTTGACCCAAGCGGCCGGGTCTGTGGGCAGTCTGCTGAAAACGGACTTCTGCGCCGGCACGCCGGTAACGGTATTTAACAGTTTGGAAGTGGCCCGCACGGACGCGGTGACCCTGGAACTGCCCCATTGGCCCAAGGCCTGTGCGCGGGTATATGACCCCAAGGGCAGGGAAGTGAAAAGTCAGGTGAACCGCTATGAAAATGGCACGGCGGAGTTGGTATTTGTTGCCACGGTGCCTGCGCTGGGCTTTGCGGTCTATGATGTGCGGCCCTCCGATGTGCCCTGCCGCCTGCGGGGCAGCCTGTCCATCAGCAGCGAAAATCAGATGGAGAACCAAAAGTACATTGTGCGCCTGAACAAAAAGGGCAACATCACCTCCATCCTGGACAAAGAAATGGACGAGCAGGAGCTGCTGGCGGAGCCCATTAGCTTGGGGCTGTTTAAGTACACCGGCTCTAAGCCCTGGCCTGCCTGGGAGATGAATTATAAAGAAGCCAATAAGGATCCGGACCGTTTGCCCAACCCGGTAACGGTGACCATTCAGGAAAAAGGCCCGGCGCGGGTGTCCTTCTGCGTGGAGCAAAAGGACGGGGATTCTACCTTTAAGAATATCATTGCTCTCACCGACGGCGGCAGCCGGGTAGAGGTGTATTCTGAGATTGAGTGGCGCAGTCTGCACACCATGGCAAAGAACAAATTTGCCTTTGCCTGCACCAACCCGGAGGCTACCTTTGACCTGGGGCTGGGCGCCATTCGCCGGGGCAATATGACGGAAAAGCTGTTTGAAGTGCCTGCCCAAAACTGGGTGGATCTGACGGATAAAAGCGGCGACTGGGGCGTGTCTGTGCTCAGCGAGTGCAAGTACGGCTGGGACAAGTATAAGGACAATATCCTGCGTATGACCGTGCTGCACAGCCCGGTGCGTAATTACCGGATCGACTCCATGCAGTCTATGATGGACCTGGGGCTGAACCGATACAGCTACGCCCTGTTCTCCCATAAAGGGCAGGTGGGCGCCGATACGCAAAATCAGGCCCGTGCCTTTTTGCAGCCCCTGACCGGGTATGTGGAGCCAAAGCACCCGGGCGTACTGGGTACCGCGTACAGCTTTGGAAATGCCTCTCACCCCCAGGTGGTGCTGCGGGCAATGAAGTTAGCGGAGGACGGAGACGAGATCGTGGTGCGCCTGAACGAGGGCGCCGGTGCGCCGGTGGAGCACTACGCCCTGCGCCTGGGCGCCGGTGTGGCAGAAGCCCGAGAGCTGTTTGCCTCTGAAGAAGAAAAGGGCCCGGCAACAGTAAAAGACGGCTGCCTGGTCACGGACTTTACACCGTATCAGATCAAGACCTTTGCCCTGCGGCTGCAACCGGCGGCGCAGGTGGGTCACGCAGCCAAGGCAACGCCTCTGACACTGCCTATGAACGTGCAGTTGATTACCAAGCAAGGGGAGCAGGGCGAGCTGCCCCTGTCTATTCCCGCGGAGCGAATCGGCGATCAGGTCACGGCTGCCGGTATTCCTTTTGCCATTGCAAAGGACGGTAAGAATGCTTTGCGCCTTGCCGGTCAGACCCTGACCTTAAAGAAAGATACCCGCCGGCTGGCGCTGCTGCTGTCTGCGGACAGTAATCGGATTTTAGACTTTACCGTAGGCGGAAAAGCGGTGCCTTGCTCGGTGCTGAGCCGTACCCGGCGTTTTGCCGGCTGGGATCTGTACGATCTGCACGAAACCGCCCATATTCAAGAGGGGCAGCTGGGGTATGTAAGTACCCACAGCCATAACCCGGACGGTACGGACGCCGTTGCCAAGGAGCTGTACTT
Source organism: Agathobacter rectalis (assembly GCA_963638105.1). Lineage (GTDB taxonomy): Bacteria > Bacillota > Clostridia > Oscillospirales > Acutalibacteraceae > CAG-217. The sequence goes on along the minus strand of CAVHPP010000030.1, from coordinate 12,803 downwards.
CTATATTTTGATCTTAAATGTGCAGGGCGGCGACACGGTGGTGTTGCCCCGGGATGAAGAAACACTGGCTTTGGCCGCAACGGAGCTGAATACAGTGGCTGTTCCTTGTGCGACCCCGCTGTATGACCGGGTCGAGGACCGCCCCTTTGACTACACCATGCGCCTGGGGGACAAACTGCGTTACCTGCGTATGAAACTGCCTTGGTATATGGGCGATAAAGGCCGCTATTTCAGTTGCTACAACCGAGGAAGAGAGAGGAAATAAGATGAAACCGAATTTTGACCAGAACTGGACCACCACCAACGGCGGTGTGCCGCTGAATGATAGCGAAGTGGAGCGTTACATTCGCGTGGTGCCGCGCCCCAACCAGGTTCACTTGGCACAGCAGCCTTTTTACTGCTTTATGCACTTTGGCATGAATACTGCCAATCAGCGGGAGTGGGGCAGCGGCAAAGAAACGGTGCAGGACTTTACCATTAAGAAGATCAAGCCGGAGCAATGGGTGCGCACGGTGAAGGCTGCCGGTGCCAGCGGTATCATTCTTACCTGTAAGCACCACGACGGTTTTTGTTTGTGGCCCAGTGAATACACATCGTTCAGTGTAAAAAACACGGACTTTGACGGCGATATTGTGAAGCAGGTGTCTGACGCCTGCGCTGCCGGCGGACTGGATTTTGGCGTGTATCTTTCCCCTTGGGATATGCACGAGCCCACCTACGGTACCCCGGATTATAATGATTATTTTTGCAATCAGTTAACGGAACTGCTTACCAATTACGGCCATATCAGTGAGGTTTGGTTTGACGGTGCGAAAGGCGCCGATGTGCCGAACTTTGAGTATGATTGGGCGCGGTATTATGCCCTGATCCGCAAACTGCAGCCGGACGCGCTGATTTCCATTTGCGGCCCGGATGTGCGCTGGGTGGGCAACGAGGGCGGCAAGACCCGCAAAAGCGAGTTCTGTGTGGTGCCTGCTCGCCTGGCAGACGCTGAAAAGACGCATGAGAAGAGCCAACACGGCGAGGGCGACGCTGCCGCACTGAAAAAGCTGAACAATATGGATGAGGATCTGGGCAGCCGCAAGGTGCTGTCTATGGCTCGGGATCTGATTTGGTATCCGGCAGAGGTGGATGTGTCCATCCGCAAGGGTTGGTTCTGGTCCAAGAATGAGGACCGCACGGTTAAGAGCGCGCGCAGACTGTTTAAGCTGTATCTTGGCTCTGTGGGCAACAACTGCACTCTGCTGCTGAATGTGCCGCCTACCAATAAGGGCGTGATCCATCCGAGAGACGCCCACGCCTTGAAGGGGATGGGCCAGACCATTCGCAAGATGACCGAGCACCCGATCATCACATACCAGCTGGGCGAATTAAAGCCGGAGCAGGGGTATATTGACTTTGACTTTGACAGCGTACATAAGCTGAAATATGTGATTCTGTCCGAGGAAATTCGCAAGAGCCAGCGGGTGGAGGCCTTTGAACTGTGGGCGAAGAAGCCAAACGGCAAGATGAAGCGTCTTTACAAGGGCACGGTGATCGGAATGAAGAAAATCGTGCGCCTGCGCCGGGGATTGAATTGCCTGGGCGTGCGCTTGGTGATCCGCCAAAGCCGCAGCACCCCGGACATTGCCGAGATTGGGTTTTACGAATGATACACCTAAAGCCCCGCCGATGCGGCGGCGCCTTCAGGTATGAAAAAAGGACTTGTTCTGATGAACAAGTCCTTTCTTTTTGCTGCGATTTTATTCCAATGCGCGAGATACGGTCTCCCCGGCACGAGAGGCGGCCTCGCTGAGATCGGTGGCGCCTTCACGCACCTTGGAGTCGGCCTCAGATGCGCCCTCGCTCAGTGCCTCGCCGGGGCTTTTTGCCGTGGTCTCCTCTCGTGTGGTGGTTTCGCTGACGGTGGTGTTCGGCTCCGTGGTTGGTTTTTCCTCCTGCTTGGCACAGCCCAGCAGTACACTTGCCAGCACGGTCACGGCCAGTGCTAAAATCATCAATCGGTTTTTCATAGTGTTGCCTTCCTTTCGGTTCTATTCTGCCCGGCGGCGCCGGGTTTATGCGTTTTATTTGGTTAGGGTGCCATGATCGCTGTACAAAAGAAGAAGAATGTCCTCTTCCGCACCGGTGGCGGCGTTCAGGTATACCAGCGCGTCCTCTCCGGTGTCTGCCGAGTGGGTGAGCACTTCAATACAGGCTACCTCCCGACCGTCCTCCTTGGGGATCAGGCACTTTTTGGTGCTCTTTACCTCCAAATAGGGGCTGATCTTGGCGGCGGCTGCCTTTTCCGATACGGTAAAGGTGGGCACATTCCGCCGGTGGTGGTTGGTGATATAGCCCCGAGCCTCCAGCGATACCACGCTGCCGTCCCGCAGGGACACGCCAACCTTGATTAGGTCTGTATAGTAGAGTATTCCGTCTCGGCAGTAGGCAAAATTGACGGTGCAGATATTGCTGTCGGCGGCGTAATAGGTGGAGCGCATATCTCGGTAGCCCAGTTTCTTCAAATAGGCGGTTGCCTGCTTGACCGCTTCTTTTTCATCTATGGACTTGGCGCTGACTTTGCCGCCGTAGAGAATGGAGCTTACATACCCGCCGCTTTTGGTTACATTCACCGTTTGTTGCCCTTTGGTGAACACATAGGCAGGCATACGCCCGGCCTCGTCCTCCAGTCGGTTTAGACGGGTTACATTGCACCCCAGCGCCTTGGCAGCGATCTTGGCGGCAGCGTCCTTGCTGATCTTGTCCTGCCCTTTCAGCAGCTGCGGCTCTTTGTGCAGCACCGCGTCTGCAAAGGGGCCGTCATACAGCAGGGTGGGGTAGTTCTCAAAGGCTTCCTCCGCGGTGGAAAAGTCTGTGCTGATGGCGGGCAGACTGGTGCCATCCGCAGATTTTACATCCCGCTTGGTGATTTGGCCGCCGTTATTGCAAATCTCTACCATTTGGGTCACGCTGTTTTTATATTTGGTGGCGTATTGCAGCAGTCGGAGCAGATTTTCGTGCTCTTTGGCGCTGACGGCCTCGCCGGCATAGACTTTTTTGCTGAGATAAGTGGCGTAGTCCCCGGTCTGGCTTAGAAATTTGTAGGTGCCTGCCAGGTTCATCTGCTCCACCGGCAGGCGGGACAGAGAATCTTTGGCCTGATTGGCCTGTTGAGACAGATCCCGGCTTACATCGGACAGGGTGGCGGCGCCGTTTGCATAGACGCTTTTGGTCAGATCGGTCTCAATGCCCTCCAGGTCCTCTGCCAGGGCAGACAGGCTTTGCCGGTAGGTGCTTTCCAGCCGCGCCCGGTACCGGGCAGCCTGTACGGTGCCGGTGATGGCATAGATAATCAAAATACCCGCCAGCAGCAGACCGAAGGACAGCAGTCGTACGGAGCTTCGCTTTGTCATAATCATTCCTCATTCCCTTGGGACAGCGCTGTGCTGCCGCCGCATTTCTTTTTCTATTTTTAACGGAATTTTGAAAAACATACAAAAAAATCTTAACTCCAGGGCTAAAGTATGGTATACTGTAACTGACTATGTAACCTGGAGCAGTGTATAATGAAGTTGACGGAGAAAAAACGCATTGTGGTTAAAGTAGGCACCTCCACTTTGACCCACGACACAGGCAAGACCAATATTGCCCGGATGGCCAAGCTGGTATCTGTGCTGGCAGATCTGAAGAACGCCGGTCATCAGGTGGTGCTGGTGTCCAGCGGCGCCGTAGGTATCGGTGCCGGTAAGCTGGGTATGCGCCAGCGGCCGGACCATACCAGCGGGCTGCAAGCCTGCGCGGCGGTGGGGCAGTGCGAGTTGATGTTCCTCTACGACAAGCTGTTTTCCGAGTATGGGGTGGTGGTGAGCCAGTTGCTGTTTACCGGCTACACCCTAAATCACCCGGAGGAAAAGGCACATTTGGTGGACACCTTTAATCAGCTGCTGGAATATGATGCCCTGCCCATTGTGAATGAGAACGACAGCGTGTCCGTTGAGGAGCTGCTCCACGGCGACAACGACTGCCTGTCTGCCACGGTGGCTCAACTGATCGGGGCGGATCTGCTGATCCTGCTTACCGACACGGACGGCCTGTTTGACGCCAACCCGGCAGAGAATGAGGACGCGCGCCTCATCGGCCGTGTGGCAGAGATCAACGACGATGTGTACGCCGTAGCCGGGGGTGCCGGCAGCAAGGGCACCGGCGGCTTTACAACGAAAATTCGGGCGGCGGAGATCGCCACCGGCGCCGGTATTCCGGTGATTATTATGAATGGAGAGCGACCCACGGCTATTTATAAGGTGTTGGACGGGCAGCCCATCGGCACCTATTTTGAAGCGAACAGCAGGTGAATGCAATGGATGAAAAGATGAGAGAAATGGGGATCCGTGCGAAGCACGCAGCCGGTGTGCTGGCTACCCTGACAACTGAGGAAAAGAATGCAGGGCTGCTGGCGATTGCTGATGCGCTGCGGGCGCGGCAGACAGAGATTATGGCTGCCAATGCACTGGATTTGGAAGCCGGTAAGGCAAACGGTATGTCCCCGGCACTGCTGGATCGGCTGGCGCTAAACGGCGACCGGATCGAGGGCATGGCTCAGGGCTGTCAGGATGTGGCGGACCTGCCGGACCCCTGCGGTCGCGTGCTGGAGAGCCAGACCCGACCCAACGGCCTGTATATGGAAAAGGTTAGCGTGCCTATCGGGGTCATCGGCATTGTGTATGAGGCTCGGCCTAATGTAACGGTGGACGGCGCCGCTCTATGCTTAAAAAGCGGCAACGCCGTGATTCTGCGGGGTGGCAAAGAGGCCATTCACTCCAATCGCATGCTAGCTCAGGTGATGCGGGACGCCCTGTTTAACGCAGGCATTGTGCAGGACGCTGTGGCGCTGGTGCAGGATACCTCCCGGGCTTCTGCTACCGAGATGATGCATATGAAGGGCTATATCGACTGCCTGATCCCCCGGGGGGGCAAGGGACTGATCGCTGCCGTGTGCGAGAATGCCACTGTGCCGGTGATCGAGACCGGCTCCGGCAACTGCCATATTTATGTGGACGCCACGGCGGATGTGGATATGGCGGCAGATATTATCTTTAACGCCAAGACCCAGCGGATCGGCGTATGCAACGCCTGTGAGAGCCTGGTGATCCACCAGGATATTATTGACCACGCCCTGCCGGCCATTAAGTTGCGGCTGGACGAAAAAAATGTGGAAATGCGGGGCGACGCCCGAGCCATGCAGGCTTGCGACGGCTTGGTGCCCGCCACGGAAGAAGATTTTTATACCGAGTATTTGGATTATATTATCAGCGTAAAGACGGTGAAGAGCGTGGACGAGGCCATTGACTTTATCAATGTGCACTCCACCGGCCACAGCGAGGCCATCATCACCCGGGACGAGGAGAGCGCGCGCCGCTTTTTGCAGCGGGTGGACTCTGCGGCGGTGTATGTGAACGCCTCCACCCGATTTACCGACGGGGCGGAGTTTGGCCTGGGGGCGGAGATCGGAATCTCTACCCAAAAACTGCACGCCCGCGGTCCCATGGGTCTGCGTGCCCTGACTACTACTAAATACTTGATCTTTGGCAACGGACAGGTGCGATAAAATGAACCAGACAGTAGAAAAAGAGCGGCTGCGCCGGCGGAAGCAAAATCAGCGCCGTGCCCGTACCAAGCGCTTTTTTATGGTGCTGGGTGTGCTGGTGGTGGCATTGGCGGCCTTTCTGATTACCGTTAAGATCTGTAAGCCGGATTTTGATTTTTCCCTTTTGGTGCCGGACAAGGCTGTGACCTTTGTGCAGGAGGATGTGCTGGGTCACACCACCACGGCGCCCACTACGCAGGCACCTACTGCGCCGCCCACTACGGAGAAACCTACTTATGCCGATTACAAGGATGCCTCCGCTTTTGCGTTTGACACTTCCAAGCAAGGCAGTCAGGTGGGCAATATTCTGAATAAAACCCATGGGGCAGTGACCTTTAATGGTGCGTATATCTATTTTGCCGCACCGGGTCAGGGTATTTACCGCTTTGCTCCGACAGAGGAGACCACCACCAAGGTGAAGGGCGTGAAAAATGCCTGCTGCCTGAATATTATGGGCGATTTCCTCTACTATATTGATAAAGGCAGCAAAAAGCTGCAAAAACTTTCCGTCTCCGGCGGCGATGCCGTGACTTTGCTCCCCGACGCACGCCGGGCCTACGGCTACAACGATCGGCTGTTTTGCCTGACCGGCGACTCTCTGTACACCGTGACGGCGGCAGGGGACAAGACCTTGCTTTATACAGCGGGGGCAGACAAAAAACTGGCACTGGTGGGCATTTCGCTTACCGATGTGTACTTTACGGAGACGGACAACCTGACCGGCGAGGTGGAGTACCTGACCGTGGGGCAGACCGGCGGCAACAGCACCCACTTCCGTGCCGCAACGGAGAAGGACGAAGTGCGTTCTATGGCGCTGGAAAACGGCTATTTCTACTATTATCAGCGCCGGTCGGAGGACAAGTATGATCTGGTTCGCCAAAAGTTCGGCAGCCAAAAGACCGTGACCTTGCTGGAGCATGTGCGTTCCACCGATTACCCGGTGGTGTACGGCAATCGGCTGTATTATACCGATTATAAGAGCGGAGCCGCCCGGGCAATGGAGCTGAATATGAACTCCGGCGCCAAAAAGGAGATGCTCACCGTCTCCGGTGCGGACAAGTCCGGCACCGTAGCGGCGGCCTGCGGCTATCAGTATATCTTTTTGATCGGCAAAAAGACGGAGAGCGGCGGCAGTGTGTACCGCGCCTCCTGCATTTACACCTCTGCCTCGGCAGACAATACCATGGACTTCCGCAGCGGAAAATGGTCCTACTAATTCCTGGGAGTAAAGGAACGAAACACAGTGGATAAGTACAAAAAACTCGCTTCCAATACCATTATCTTTGCCATTGGCACCTTTTCGTCTAAAATTCTGTCGTTTTTGCTGATGCCCTTTGTCACCCGTATGATGACCACGGGCAGCTACGGCGCGGCGGATCTGATCCAGCAGACGGGCAATGTGATCATACCCATTGCCTTTTTGTGCGTCAACTCGGCAGCCCTGCGCTTTTCGATGGACAAGGCAGAGCGCAAGAGTGATGTGTTTACCGTAGGCGTGCGGGTGACTCTGGTGGGCTTTTTGGCCTTTCTGTTGTTTGCGTACCCGATCAGTTTAATTAAGATCAACGACTTTAAGCTGGGCGATTACCTGGTGCTCATTTATGTGTTTGTGCTCACCTCCGGTTTTCGCCAGCTGTGCCAGCAGTTTGTACGCGGCTCCGGTCATGTAAAGTTGTTTGCCATTGACGGTATTTTGGCTACCGTGACCTATCTGCTGTTTACCATGCTGTTCTTGGGCGTGTTTAAGTGGGGGGTTACCGGCTATATTTTAGCCATCGTGGCGTCGGACTTTTGCTCCGTGCTGTTCTTTACCGTAACTGCCAAGTTGTACCGTTATGTGCGCTTTAAGGGCGTGCGCCGCCGGACCGGGCGGGATATGCTGCGCTACTGCGTGCCCATGATCCCTACCATTATCTTGTGGTGGATCATCAATGTGTCTGACCGCTATATGGTTACTTATTTTGTGGGCTCTTCTGCCAACGGTCTGTATTCCGCCGCGTCTAAGATCCCGAATTTGGTGATTATGTGCGCATCTGTATTTACAGACGCCTGGCAGTTGTCTGCGGTGGATGAGTATAACAATAAAGATACCGCCCGGTTTTTCTCCAAGATCTTTCGGGTGTACTGCGGCGGCACCTTCTTTGTGGCTTCTTTCCTGATTTTGACTTGTAAGATTATTACGAAAGTTTTGGTGGCAGACGCGTATTTTGACTCTTGGCAGTATGTGCCGGTGCTGATCATCTCCACCGTATTCTCCTGTTTGGTGAACTTTTTGGCCTCCATCTATATGGCGGAGAAGAAGAATATTATGGCGATGGTAACCGCTCTCACCGGTGCAGTCACCAATGTGGTGCTGAACCTGATTTTGATCCCTCGTATGGGTGCCAACGGTGCGGCCGTTGCCACTGCCTGCGCCTTTGTGGTGGTGTTCCTGACCCGCAGTCGGGATACGCGCCGATTTATTAAGATCAACTATCAGCCGGTGGTGCTCACCTGCCAAACCGTGGTGCTGGTGGCTCAAACGGTGGCGGCGCTGTGCCTGCACGGCGTGTGGTTCTATGTGGCAGAGGCTCTGCTGTTTGCTCTGATGCTGGGAATGAACTGGTATCAGGTGGTAGAGCTGTACAAACTGGTGACGACCAAGATGCTGGCCAAACTGAAAAAGCCGAAAACAGAGGACGAATAAGCAAAATATTTTGCGCATAGGCTCTTTTAGTGACTTGCTATTGAATTACAGCCGATTTTAGTATATAATCTACAAATGGAACACGATTATTTGCGTGATTTATAATATTTTTTGGAGGATTTGTATGAAATCAACGATTTCTGTGGCGCAAGCAAAGCGACGGATCAACGACAAACTCAGTCACTTCTTCGGCGTTACGCCGGCAGACGCCACCAATGAACAATATTATAAGGCGGTGGCTATGATCCTGCGGGAGATGCTTAGCGAAAAAAACAGCCAGTTCCGCCATCAGGCCGAAGGTCAGGACTCTAAGCAGATCTACTATCTGTGTATGGAGTTCTTAATGGGGCGTTCCTTAAAGAACAACTTGTATAACCTGGGCCTGACTGAGACTTTTGAAAAGGCGCTGGCCGGCTTTGATGTAAAGTTGGAGCAGCTGTACGATGAGGAGCCGGACGCCGGTTTGGGCAACGGCGGCTTGGGTCGCCTGGCTGCCTGTTATCTGGACGGTCTGGCCTCTGACGGCTATCAGTCCATGGGCTATTCCATTCGGTATGAGGCCGGTATTTTTAAGCAGAAGCTGGTAGACGGCTGGCAGACGGAGCTGCCGGATTTTTGGCTGCCCGGCGGAGAGGTTTGGCTGGTGCCCCGTGAGGAGCGCGCCCAGACTGTTAGTTTTGAGGGCTGGGTTGATGAAAGCTGGGACGGTGAGTACCATACCGTCACCATGCGGGATTGCAACACCGTGATCGCTGTGCCCTATGATATGTATGTAAGCGGCCTGGGCGACGGTGTGGCTCGTTTGCGCTTGTGGGCGGCTCGCAAGCCTGCACTGGATATGAGCCTGTTTAATCAGGGCGAGTATATTAAGGCTATGGAGCAGTCTGCCATGGCAGAGACCATCAGCAAGGTGCTGTATCCGGCAGATAACACGCCGGAGGGTAAGTCTTTGCGCCTGCGCCAGCAGTATTTCCTGGTGTCTGCCTCTGTGCAGGATATTATTCACCGCCATCTGTCTAAGTACGGCACGCTGGATAATCTGCCGGAGAAGGTGGCGATCCATATTAACGATACCCACCCCACCTTGGCCATTCCGGAGCTGATGCGCATTATGCTGGACGAGTGCGGCTATGATTGGGACTCTGCCTGGAAACTGGTAACCGACACGATGGCGTACACCAACCACACGGTGATGAAAGAGGCGCTGGAGTGCTGGAGCGAGGATCTGTACAAGCGCCTGTTGCCCCGTATTTATGAGATCACCAAGGAGATCGACAACCGCTTCCGTGCCTTTGTTTGGGGCGCTACCCATGACGCAGACAAGGTGGAGCGTATGGCCGTGATTTCTTGCGGTGCCGTGCGGATGGCCAACCTGTGTGTGGCCGGTTCTCACAGCGTGAACGGTGTGTCTGCTTTGCATAGCGAAATTTTGAAGGACACGGTGTTCCACGACTTCTACACCATCACCCCGACCAAGTTTTCCAATGTAACCAACGGCATTGCTTTCCGCCGCTGGCTGTGCCAGTCCAACCCGCAGTTAACCGACTATTTGACGGAGCTGATCGGCGACGACTTTATTAAGCACAGCGACCGGCTGCTGACGCTGCGGGATTACAAGGACGACTCGGCAGTGTTGGAGCAGCTGCAAAAGATCAAGCGCGCCAACAAAGAGCGCTTTGCCAAGGTGGTGAAGAAGCAGAGCGGCGTGGTGCTGGACCCGGATTCCATCTTTGATGTGCAGGTAAAGCGCCTGCATGAGTATAAGCGCCAGCAGCTGAATGTGCTGAATATTATTGCCCAGTACCAGGCACTGAAAGAAAATCCGAATATGGACTTTACTCCCCGGACTTATATTTTTGCTTCCAAGGCAGCCCCGGGTTACTACATGGCTAAGAAAATCATTCAGCTGATTGACGCTTTGGCTCATGTGGTGAATCATGACCCGGACACCAAGGATAAGCTGAAAGTGGTGTTTATGGAGGACTACTCCGTGTCTTTAGCAGAGGTGTTGATGCCTGCTGCGGACATTAGTGAGCAGATCTCGCTGGCCGGCACGGAGGCGTCCGGCACCGGCAATATGAAGCTGATGCTCAACGGCGCCGTTACTCTGGGTACCCTGGACGGCGCCAATGTGGAGATCTGCAACGCCGTAGGGGAGGACAATATCTTCCTGTTTGGTATGAAGACACCGGAGGTGGAGGCTCTGCGCCGCAGCGGCTATCACCCCATGAACTATGTGACCAACAATCCGGCGTTAAAGAACGCCATTGATATGATCCAGTACGGCGTGAACGGCAAGGACTTTAGTGAGATCACCTCCTCGCTGATCAATGTGGATCCGTATATGGCGCTGGCAGATTTTGCCGATTATCAAAACGCCCAGCGGCGCTCGGCACAGGTGTATGCTGACAAGGCCGCCTTTGTCAAGATGAGCCTGATGAATATCAGCGGTGCAGGCATTTTCAGCGCAGACCGTGCCGTGCAGGAGTATGCGGAGAATATTTGGCACACCCACCCGGTGGTAACAGCACAGCCCCGGCCTCAAAAGGCGGCGGCTGCTGCGGAGAAGCCCGCCGAGAAGCCGGCGAAGAAACCCGCAGTCCAAAAGCCTGCGGCCAAAAAGTCCGCTGCAAAGAAAACCACCAAGAAGAAATAAATCTGCTTGCGGCAGGCGCAGGGCAATGCCTGTGTCTGCCGCATTTTACTGTTTAAGAGAGGGAAAGTATGCTGATCTTCAACGCCAGAGACCCACAGTACAAGTCGCCCATCCGCGCCGTGGCAACGGACGAGTCGGTGCATTTGCGGCTGGTGGTCTCGCGGGATATGCACTGCTCCGGCGCCCGGCTGGTGGTCACCAAGGATGGCGAAACGCCGGTGCCTTACGGTATGTTTTGGGCCGGTATGTGCGGCACGGAGGCAGAGTATTGGGAGCTGCATTTTGCCGCTACCACCCCGGGTCTGTATTTTTATCATTTTGAGCTGGATACCCCCTGGGGACTGCACTTTGTGCGCAACGCCGGGGGTGGCAAAGGGGATTTTCTGCCGGACGGCGCGGATTTTCAGCAAACGGTGTATGATAAGGATTTTCAAACGCCGGCCTTTTTGCGAGGCGGACTGATTTATCAGATCTTTCCGGATCGGTTTTACAATTCCGGTGCGCCAAAGACCGGCGTGCCTGCCACCCGGGTGCAGCGTAACTGGGGGGAGGAGCCTTTTTGGGACGAGGCCCAGATGAACGGCCTTTGGAACAACGATTATTTCGGCGGCGACCTGAAAGGCATTGCGGAGAAATTGCCGTATATTGCCAAGCTGGGCGTGACCGCCATTTATTTGAATCCGATTTTCGAGGCTCATTCCAACCATCGGTACGACACCGGGGATTATGAAAAGATCGACCCCATGCTGGGTAATGCGGAGGACTTAAAGGACCTGTGCGCCCGGGCGAAAAAACTGGGGATCGGCGTGATTTTAGACGGCGTGTTCAGCCACACCGGGCGGGATTCCAAGTATTTTAATTACTATGGGCATTACCCCACGGTGGGCGCCTATAACAGCCCGGACAGCCCCTATTACAGCTGGTACCAATTTGGCAAGGATCGGGACGATTACAAGTCCTGGTGGGGCATTCGCCTGCTGCCGGAGATCCGTGAGGAGGAGCCGTCTTATCGGGATTATATTTGCGGTGAGAACGGCATTCTTCGCCGTTGGATGCGCTGCGGTATCAGCGGCTGGCGGTTGGATGTGGCAGATGAACTGCCGGATGTTTTCCTGGACGATCTGCGCCGGGCAGTTAAAAGCGAGAACCCGGACGCCATTATTATCGGCGAGGTGTGGGAGGACGCCACCACCAAGTTTGCCTATGGACAGCGGCGGCGCTATCTGCTGGGGGACCAGCTGGACAGCGTGATGAATTATCCCTTTGCCGCGGCGATCTTGCACTTTGTGCGCTACGGCGGCGGTCAGGCGTTTTTGGACGCCATCTTGTCCATTACCGAGCATTATCCGCCCCAGGTGACGGCGGTGCTGATGAACCATATCGGCACCCACGATACCCTGCGAGCCATTACCGCTTTGGCCGGGCCGGATTGCACCGGCCAGGGGCGAGCTTGGCAGCACCGCAACAACACCTTGTCCGGGGCGGATTACGCCCGCGGGGTGCAGCTGCTGAAGCTGGCTTCTTTCCTGCAATATACTTTGCCCGGCGTACCCTCTCTGTATTACGGAGATGAGGTGGGTATGGAGGGCATGAAAGACCCCTTCAACCGGGGCTGTATGCCTTGGGCACACCAGGATCAAGATTTACTGCATTGGTATCAGCGACTGGGCCAAATGCGTCGGGGCTGCAAGGCGCTGGCACAGGGCGAGTTCGTGCCGGTGCAGGGTGACCTGGGCGGCGTGTGCTATGAGCGCCAAAGCGACGGTGCCCGCCTGCTGGCGGCAGTGAACCGCACCTGGGAGCCGAAGACCTTTGCCGTGGATCCGGTGTGGGAC
>CAVHPP010000029.1:0-18224 GCA_963638105.1 Agathobacter rectalis | reverse complement strand
TAAGCACTAAAACCATAAGTATAGTTAATATTTTTGATTTTTTCATAATTATTATTCCTCCGTTGTTATATCTTTTTTGTTATTTGTTTTCATATCTGTTTTGTTATTTTCTTTTACAGTGTTGCAAAGATTTTTTTCAGGCATGCCAAATCCGTAGTGAAAGCTTAGTGCATCCGTAGGACAAGCAGTTATACACTTACCACAACGAATGCACTCCGTGCTGTTTGGTGTTTTTATTACATCAACATCCATTTTACACGCTCTTGCGCATTTGCCACAAGACACGCATTTATGCTCATCAACCTTTATTCCAAGCAACGACACCTTATTCATCAATGCATAAAAAGCACCGAGTGGACAAATCCACTTGCAAAACGGACGATAGAAAACCACACTCAGTACAACTACAATAATCAAAATAATAAGCTTTTGAATAAATTTATTTCCTAAAGCCGAGCGTATACCCTCATCAATAGCAGACAATGGAATTGCACCCTCAAGCACACCCTGTGGACATATATATTTACAAAAGAACGGGTCACCCATTCCAACATCATTAACCACAAGTACAGGCAGCAATACAACCGTCAACAGCAAGATGATATATTTTAAATATGTTAAAGGCTTTAGTTTTTTTGTTGAAAGCTTTTTACACGGTATTTTATTAAGCAAATCTTGAAGCCAACCAAACGGACACAAAAAGCCACAAATAAATCGACCAAGCAACACGCCAAGCAAAATTAAAAATCCTGTTACATAATAGGAAAACTTAAATTTTGATGAACCTACAACCGCCTGAAACGAGCCGATTGGACACGCACCTGACGCAGCAGGACAAGAGTAGCAATTTAGCCCCGGTACGCACACAGCCTTGCCATTGCCCTGATATATGCCACCTTTAAAAAAATTAGGTAAATGAATATTTGTCAAAAGCGTTGCACCTGCCTGAATACAAGTACGAAAACGGCTTACAAGCTTTGAAACATTCTTTTTTCTTTTATCCAATTCCAATACACTCCAAGCATAATCTTATTGCTTTGCTAAGCACAGTGTCTGCCTCACCGCGCATGGCTCCATAACACAGCATAACCACTCCGGCAACAAGAAAACCGATTTGAGATATTGCTTTTTTTACTTTGAACAATTTAACCACTCCCTTCATTTTTGCCTTATTGTATCACGAACGACATAAAATCCTTGTTAAGAAAGAAATTTAACAAGGATTTTATTTTTTTGCGTTATAATATGTTATAATCTATAAAGATATTTTACCAATAATACCGGTGCCGGGAGATATTTATGCATATTTTAGTTGTTGAAGACGAGGTTGCTCTTTGTGACACTATCGTAAAAAGTCTTAAGCGTCTTGCTTACAGTGTTGATTATTGCTATGACGGTCAAAAGGCATTAGATATGCTTAGTGTTGAAAGTTTCGACCTTATTGTGCTCGATTTAAACCTACCTAATGTTGACGGAATGACCGTATTAAAAACTTTGAGGCAAACAGACATGGACACAAAGGTTTTAATTTTATCGGCTCGTTGTGAGGTTGCAGACAAGGTTTTAGGATTAGATGAAGGTGCAAATGATTATTTAACAAAACCGTTTCACTTAGATGAGCTTTCGGCAAGAATACGAAATCTTACCCTTAGAAGGTTCGCGCAGAACGATATTGTTTTAAAATGTTCAAATCTTTCATTTAACACAAAAACACGCAAAGCAGATGTAAATGATGAAGAATTATCTTTAACTCGCAAAGAAACAGGAATACTTGAATATCTAATGTTAAATCAAGGCAGACCTGTCAGTCAAGAGGAGTTGATTGAACACGTATGGGACAGCAGTGTTGACAATTTCAGCAACTCAATAAGAGTGCACATTTCATCATTAAGAAAAAAGCTTCGTAATGCATTAGGCTATGACCCTATTCACAACCGTATAGGCGAGGGTTATGTAATGGAGGAGAAAAAATGAAAAAACTTTCTTTACAATGGCGAATAACCTTAATGACCACAGTTTTAATTTGCATAACTTGTGTGCTAATGAATTGTTTAATCGGTTATTCAGGCAAACGATATATGGATTCAATAGGCAACGGAATATCAGCATATAGTGAAATTGATAAAGGAAAACCGAGTTCATTTAATCCGGAAAGTAAAAATCTCGACCGTGAGCTTACCATTATTGTCAGTGGTGCACAAGCTTCATTCAATACTACGAATTGGTACATAACAATTGCCGTAAGCGTACTTGGTGGTATACTTGCATATTTTGTCAGTGGTCGTGCTCTAAAGCCGCTAAAAAGTTTTGCCTCTCAAGTAGAGAATGTACAGCCCAACAATTTGGCAGATATGAAAATAAGCGACGATGTTTTGCCGGAATTTAAACAGTTTTGTCAATCATTTAACAATATGCTTGACCGACTCGACAACGGTTTTACTGCTCAACGGCAATTCACAGGAAATGCAGCGCACGAGTTAAGAACACCACTTGCCTTAACTCAAGCACAAATTGAGCTTTTTTCTGTTGAACATCCAAATATGAGCACCGACACAGCAAAATTTCTTGCACTGCTACAAGAGCAAAACGAAAGAATGTCACAAATGACAAAAACTCTGCTTGAAATGAGTGAGCTTCGTACCGTTGAGTGCAAAGATACAATAGAAATTGCCCCTATGATTGAAGAAATATTTACCGACCTTGCTCCCCTTGCAGAAAAAAAGAATATTCGCCTTGAATACAACGGCAATGGTATGATGATAGGCAGTGACACCTTAATTTATCGTTTATTGTTTAATTTAACTGAAAACGCAATACGCTACAACAGAGAAAACGCTTGTGTAATTATAACTGTTGACGAAAAGAATAATCAGCTTTATATACGAGTTAAAGATAACGGTTATGGTATACCCGAGCAGTACAGAGAAAGTATCTTTCAACCATTTTTCCGTGTTGATAAATCTCGTAGCAGAGCATACGGCGGTGTAGGTCTTGGACTATCACTTGTATGGGAAATTGTACTTTTGCACAACGGTACGGTAAAAGCTGAAAAAAGCGACAAAAATGGAACAGTAATGCTTGTAACACTTCCCAAAAAACAAGCAAATAATTGATTATTAACAGCATCGGTGTATTTACCTTGTTCAATCAATTTGTTTTTTAAGCCAACAAGAGAAGCGATAATGTGGTTGCGTTCCTCCGTACTTAAATATATATGATACTTATTTTTTCTCACGGTATTTACCTCCAAGTTTTTCTTTCTGTTTAATATACTCGAAGAAGAAAATGCTATCAAATATACAAAAAAAGGCTTCCATCCAAAAAGGATGAAAGCCTTAAAAATTATGCGATTTTTAGGTTTAGTTGCAAGCCAAGGGGAACTACTCCCACTCCACCGTGCCGGGGGGTTTGGAAGTGATGTCGTAGACCACGCGGTTAACATGCTCCACCTCGTTGGTGATGCGGTTGCTGACGGTGGCCAGGATGTCATAGGGGATGCGCGCCCAATCGGCAGTCATAAAATCGTCCGTGGTAACGGCACGAATGGCCACCAGGTGATCGTAGGTGCGATGATCGCCCATCACGCCCACCGTCTTGACACAGGGCAGCACGCAGAAGAACTGGGCCATCTCTTTCTCATACCCATTCTTGGCCATTTCATCCCGCAGGACCCAATCCGCCTCTTGCAGCACCTTGATCTTATCCGCGGTGATCTCGCCCAAGATCCGCACGCCCAAACCGGGGCCGGGGAACGGCTGGCGCCACACCAGCTCCTTGGGAATGCCCAGCATGGTACCCACCTTACGCACCTCGTCCTTAAACAGGTCGCACAGCGGCTCGACCAAGCCCAGGAACTGCACATCCTCCGGCATCTTTACCTTATTATGATGGGTCTTGATGGTATCCGCATCACCCTTGCCGGACTCAATGCAGTCCGGGTAAATGGTGCCCTGGGCAAAATAGCCCAGCTCGTCCTGGTGGCGGATCTCGTCCCAAAATACATTAAAGAACTCGGTGCCGATGATCTTGCGCTTTTGCTCCGGGTCGGTGACGCCCTTCAGCGCCTGCAAAAAGCGCTCCTGGCAGTTGACCCGCACAAAATTCATATCAAACAAGGAAGTAAAGGTCTTTTCTACAAAATCGCCCTCGTCCTTGCGCATTAAGCCCTGGTCCACAAACACACAGGTAAGCTGCTTGCCCACCGCGCGAGACAGAAGGCCCGCTGCCACGGAGGAGTCTACGCCGCCGGACAGACCCAGGATCACCTTTTTGTCGCCGATCTGCGCACGCAGAGCAGCTACGGTCTTTTCGATAAAATTATCCATCTGCCAGTCGCCGGAGCAGCCGCAAACATCAAACAGGAAATGATGGAGCATTTCCTTGCCATAGGTGGTGTGGGTCACCTCCGGGTGAAACTGCACCGCATACAAGCCGCGCGCCGGGTTCTCCATCGCCGCGCAGGGGCAGTCCGCCGTCTTGCCGGTGACAGTAAAGCCCGCCGGAGGCTGGGCGATATAGTCCGTATGGCTCATCCAAACGGTGGAGTCCTGGGGCACATCCCGCAGCACGCTGCCGCCCAGCACAGTCAACTTGATCTTGCCGTACTCAGACACCGGTGCCGTCTCTACCTTGCCGCCCAGCATCCACGCCATCAGCTGGCAGCCGTAGCAAATGCCCAGCACCGGCACGCCCAGCTCCAGCACCTCCGGGGTGTAATGGGGCGAGGCCGGGTCATACACGGAATTGGGACCGCCGGTAAAGATAATGCCCTTGTAATTCCCCTGCCGAATGGTGTCCAGCGAGGTGGTATAAGGCAGAATTTCGGCAAACACGCCGTGATCACGCACACGGCGGGCGATCAGCTGATTGTACTGACCACCGAAATCCAAAACAAGAATTTTTTCCATACTATTCCTCCAAAGCGCAACGCGCGTTCATACGGGTCTATTATAGCGAAAAGCCCGCCGCTTTGCAAGGAAAATAGCGAAAAAGCGCCCCTTTGGTCTAAACAGACCCTATCCGGCAAAATACCGGGGCAGCGCCGGTGGCTGCTCCACCGGCCGTCCCGCCTGCTCCCGGGCGGTACACAGCCGCAAAAGCAGCATAGACAGGGTGGCGCACTGGCACACAGGCGCCAGCAAAGGCAGGCTGTCCGGAAACAAAAATACCTGCCGCGCGCCGGACAGCTGTCCTGCCAGGCTCTCTACCGTGCAAGCCACCGTGCCCGCGCCCCGAATGGCCGCCAGTTGCAGGGCAGCGCAGGTTTTTTCCGTCAGTTCCCGACTGCTGATCAGCGCCACCAGCGCCGTGTGACTGTCCACCGTAGGCAACAGGGTGTGGCGCAGCTCCGCCGCAGGCACCGTCTCCACCGGCACGCCCAGAGTACGGCTCCACACGCCGGCCATGGCGCCCGCTGCCGCCAGGTCAATGTTTTGACCCACAAACAGCAGCCGATCATAGCCGGTTAGGTACGCCGCCAGAGCGTCCAGCTCGCTGCCGCTTTTTAAGATCAGCCGCAGCTTGTCCGGCAGGGTAGCGCACAGCTTTACCGCCATACGGCCGAACAAGGGGGTAATGGTCTTTTGGCGCAGTCCCCAGTCCACGGCCACCAGCGCCAGCAGCACATAGCCCAGAACAAAGTGGGTCACCGGCGGCAATCCGCCGGGCAGGCTGCAAGGCAGGGACAGAAGCGTGCCTCCGGCACGGGCCAAGGGACTGTCCGGGTCGCCGGTCAACGCCGCCGTGCGAGCGCCGAAGGCCGCCGCCTTTTGCAGCGCCTCCGCCACCTCTGCCGTTTGGCCGCTGGCAGAAATGCCCACCACCAGCGCGCCTCGGTCGCACACCACGCCCCCGGCGCAGAACTCACCGGCAGAATAGGCAAAAGCAGGCACATCGCACACCGACTCAAAATTGCATGCCGCCGCTTGCGCCAGCCGGTAAGAAGTGCCGCAGCCTACCAGCAGCACCCGACTGACGCCACGGGGACGCAGGCGGCTTTTGCCCAACCGAGGTTGATCCCCACGCACGAAGCGATGGAGCAGCAGTTCCAAATCCCCGGGCAGCGCCTGTAACGCCTCTCCCGGGTCTGCAAAGCCCGCTGCCGGCGGCCGTCGCAAAGTCACCGCGCAGGGGGATTTTTTAATTTTTTTGCCCTTGGCGTTCCAAAATTGCAGCTTGCCCGGGCGCAGCTGCACGCACTCCCCGGCAGACAGGGCATAAATTTTCATTTGATCCGGCTCCAGTGCCGCCAAATCCGAAGAAACGCAAGCGCTGCCGCCGCCCACTGCCGCATACAGCGGTGCCCCGTGGGCACAGGCGAACAGACATTCCTCGCCCCGCCGCAGCACCACCAAGGCGTAGTTGCCCCGGGTCTCCCGGCAGCACAGACGCAACGCGCCAACGGTGCCGCTGTCTGCATACGCCTGCAAAAGCGCCGCCAGCACCGCGCCGTCGCTGTCCGGGTAAGGCAGCAGGTTCAGCGCGCTGCGCAGGGCAGCGGCGTTCTCCACCGTGCCGTTCATAGCCAAGCAAAAATCATCGGTCACAAAAGGGTGCACATTCTCTGCGGTGCGCCCGCCGCAGGTGGCAAACCGGGCGTGTACCAGTCCGCAGGGCGCTGCGCTCTCCGGCAGCTGCTGTGCCAAAGCCGCCACGCTTTCTCTGCTTTTGGCACACAGCAGCTCGCCCCCCTGCATTAGGGCGGCGCCGTAACCGTCCAGCCCCGGCTGGGTGCAGGCCTGCAACTTCTCCAGCAGCAACCCGCCACAGGGGGCGCTGCCGACAAATCCGTATAGAAACATGGTATTTGCTCCTCCTTAATTTGGCAGCAGCCGGGCCACGATCACGCTCATATCGTCTCGCCGATCCGCCGGGGTGTGGGCCTTGGCATAGGCCAGCACCGTATCTGCCAGCTCCTGCTGATCCTGGGATTGAAAGCGGCAAAGCAGCGCCTCCAGCCCTACCGCGTCCGCGTCTGTAATGCCGTCGCTGAGCAGCACCACCGTGTCCCCGGCGCCCAGCACCGCCGTGCGCTTGGCAAAGGTAATGCCCCGCAAAATGCCCGCCGGCATACTGGCCAGCTCGCACCGGGTCAGCCGCCCGTGGCGCAGCACATAGGATCGGGGCGCGCCGGCTTTGTAAAAGGCGCACCGACCGGTAAACAGATCTACACAGGCGCAGTCCAAGGTAGCCAGGCTCTCCTCATTGCTTTTGACCAGCAGAGCGGAATTGACCACCTTCAGCGCCGCGTCAAAACCAAAGCCTGCACTGAGCAGTCTGCTCAGCAGCCCGGCACCCATAGCGCCGTCCAGCGCCGCCCGAGAGCCGCGGCCCATACCGTCGCTGATAATGAGAATTTGGTGGCCCCGGCCGTCCCGGGCAATCTTTACCGTGTCGCCGCACAGCCGTCCCTCCGCCGCGTACTGGGCGTAGCCCACAGACAGACAATACAGGGGCTTTTCGTTAAAGGTCAACAGACTTTCGCTGCCGTAGCGGGTCACCTGACCTGCCTCCAACGAGCGCCCGCAGGTCTTGCTGATCTTGGCCTGGAGCACCGGACTGGACAGTCCCGGCGCCGGGTCGTCACAGGCAATCTCCACCCGCATACGGTCAAATTTGTCTAAAATCACAGAGATATTTTTAGGATAAATTTCGCTCTCGCCCAGCAGCCGCCGCAACTTTCCGGCTGTTTTGGCGTCAAAGCACTCCGCCTGGTCAAACTCAAAGGCCAAATCGGACAGCATGTCGGAGATGGAGTAAAACTGGTCCGCCGCCACCATACGCATATCGCTTTTTTCCGGATCCGGAGGCAACCCCCTTTTGCCGTTAATACGGTCGATCTTCTCCCGCACCTCCCGCACATTGTCGCTAACGCTGGCCATGGCCGAGGCGGCAAACCGCAGCCGCAGCACCAAGCTTTGGCGCAGGGAGCCCTCCGGGGCAATATCCGCGCCGTTTTCAAAAAAGGCAGTGCACCGATCGCCCCAGGCAGCAGGCAGCAGGAGCAGCAGCACGCCGGCTACCGCACTCTCCACAAAGGTGCACACGCTCAGCCGTCCCAAATCAGCCACCACGGAGAAAAAGCCCATAGACAGCACAAACGCCCCGGCGCAGCCCAGAGAGGCAAACCGGTCAAACAGCGCCGCCAACAGGGCAGAAAAGCCGTAAGCCCCTAGCAAGAACATGGTGTCTTGCCCGGCCAGACCCAGGGCGAACCCCAGGCACAGGGCCAGGGTGACCCCCAACCGAGAGGAGCCAAAGCGTAAGGTAATCAAGATCAGCAGCACAGCCGCAATTCGCGCCGGTGCAATGCCAAAAATCGTCAATCGAGACAGGCTCATCAGCAGCAATGAGCCGCTAATGAGCACGCATACCAGGTCGCCGGTAGGCGCAGCCTTGCACCGCAGACGGCGATAATTGCAGTGCTCTGCGCGGAAGAAGAAATAGCCGCCGCCACCGGCCAAAATGCTCTCGCCCAGCACCAGCGCATAATCTGCCGCGCCGCCGCCCAATCGCAGTTGCAGCACCGCCCCGGTAAGCCCTACTGCCAAACAAGACAGCGCCATAGGCAGCCGGGCGTCTCGCCGGGGGAGAAAGGCAGCCATTGCCAGCGCCCCTACCAAGGCGATGAGCACTGCCGCAAAGTACCGCACCCTTACCGTACCGGCACCAAAGATCATATATCCCAACCCGGCACCCAGGGCGGAAAAGAGAAAATCCCGCCGCCCGGACACCGCCACCAGCGCCACCGCAAAGGGGCTGCACCCGCCGGCTACCGCCCCGGCGGATAGTACAAACCCACCCAGCAAGTGCCCGGCGCACCCCAGCAGCGCCCGCTTGGTCCCGGCGCGGCTGCGGGCGGTGGTGAATTTTGGCTTTTCCAGTAGTTTCATAAGCTTGTCCTCAACGGTCTTTTTGAACCAGTATAACCTATAAAATTAGCAGATCCTGTCACTCGCCGTCCGCGGCAAAAAACGCCCCCTTTCCCCACAATTTCCCCTGTTTTATTCCACGAAGGCAGCGATTTGCTCCCCCGCATAACATAAAAAAGCCACCGATCATCGGTGGCTTTCTGCTTTGTTATTCGTCGTATTCCTCGATTTCCTGTTCTTCTTTTCGGCGTTGCTTTTCCCGGGCTTCCTCCCCCTTGGCTTTGCGGGATTTGATGATTCCTGCTGCCAATGCAATCACGGCTGCCGTGGCCAATGCCACCGCCAGATAAATCAAAATATTAGCTGTGGTAGAGCGGTGCATAGGCGTCACCGCTGCGGTGTATGTACCGTCGGTGCGCACTGCTGTGCCGCTGCTCTCCGCTTCCGGTTCTTCCTCCGTATCACCGGCACTTATCCCGCCGGTGTACGCAAACTTGGTCACTGTTTGGGCGCTGCTTTTCCGAGCGCTTTTGGCCGTGTGGGGCACCGTGCCGGTGTATGCAAATTTGGTGGTGGTCTCTTTTTTCTTTTTCGTAGTGGTTTGCCGAGTTGGTTTCTTTGTGGCGGCGCGCGCATGGCGACTTATGGTTGTCTTTTCCGGCAAAGTGTAGTCAAAAGCAGCGTGCTCCAAAAGGCAAATGCCCCGCTCGCCGCAGTTGTAATCCAGGCGCACCGTCAACGGCCCGCACAGGCTTTTGTCCAGCGCAATGGCAAAATAGGCATTACCGTCTGCAATGCCGTAACCGCCGCTGTTTTCCAGTATTTCCATCTGCATATTGCAGCCGCTGGCAAAGCCGCCATAGCTTTGTAGCGCCTTGTCTGCGCCGGTTGTAAATGTAAATTTCCTGGTGGAGAATTTGGCAGAGGTCACTTGCAAATTCAGGGCAATCGCATCCGTTTTCGCCCCCGGCTCCACCTGTTCGTCCCAAATGCTCACCGCAAAATACAGGCAGTGGTTGTCCGTGTCGGCGTAGATCTTGTATGTACCCACCGCGCCGTCCGTCCGGAATTCCGTAAACGGCACATTCTGCCAAGGTTCACGGGTCAGGTAGGCGCTGTCCACCGCCGGCGAAGCTGCATAGGCCGGCACCGCTGTCAAAAAAAGCGCCAAAAGCGCCGCCAACACAGCCAAAAATCGCCGACCCATAGTCCTACCTCTTCTCTCTCTAAAAAACTTTCCAATCGGTTTAATTTTACCCATTTCCCCCTTTTTCGTCAAGGGGGTTTGGAGAATTTTTTGTATTTTTCGCTGTATAAAAGCGACTGTCAGAAACAAACCCTTAATACACAAATTTTACATTATACAATAAAAATAGTTGCCATGGAGAACAAAGCGCGATATAATGTCCTTGATGATAAAATTGTTATTATTGTAACTTTACCAGACAAAGTGCGTGATCGTCCTCTGCTTTGCCTCCGTTTTTGCGGAAGATATAGTGCCACAGCGGATTTGTGATTCTGTTCTAACTTACTTGAGAATTTTATACACGCATGTCTGTAAAAGTCGCACACGATTACAGGGACAGGTATTTTAGAGTATGTTGCACGACGGACTGTATGAGCAAATTATCAATAAGGGATTAGAAACGGAGCTTGCCTCTACGGACAAGCGCTCTACTACTGCGCCCATTGATCGTGCCGAGGCGTCCAAAGTGCTGGCAAAATATATTGCCGAAGTTGTAGAAAATGGGCTTGATAATGTTGCTGATAATGGCGGTGACGTGCATGCACAAGTCGCGCTGGCAAACCGTATTATTTCTACGATTATTCACGAAACTAAAGAAAACGAACTGGGTGAAATGACAGTCGCAGAGCAGGCTGAGCAGTTGCTCTCGCTCTTTGACAAAAAGAACAGCATTCTTGCTCTCAATGAAAAAGCAGCGATTATTCGCCCCGAAACGTCTATTGCACAAAGCTCGTTATTTACCGGTGCAATCCACGAGCCGCAGATGTTTACCGAACTCAAGAAGGAAATTATCTCCTGTAACCGCATAGATATGCTGGTATCTTTCATTAAATGGAGTGGCCTGCGCTTAATCATAGATGAGCTTACAACCTTTACGAAAAACGGCGGCGAGCTCCGCATAATTACCACCTCTTATATGGGGGCGACTGATGTAAAGGCAATTGAGGAGCTTCGCAAGCTTCCCAACACAAAAATCAAGGTAAGTTATGACACCAAACGCACCCGACTTCATGCGAAAACGTATGTCTTTTATCGAGATACCGGTTTTACTACGGCGTATGTTGGTTCATCGAATCTTTCTAACGCTGCCATCTCCAGCGGCCTTGAATGGAACGTAAAGGTTACAAAGAAAGACTTGCCGGAAACGATTGACAAAATCGAAGCCACCTTTGAAAGCTATTGGAATTCCAATGAATTTGAATATTACAATGAGGAGCAAAAGGAGCGCCTGTCACGTGCACTAAAAGCCGAAAAATACTTTGACAGTAATAATGCCGAAGTTTATACGATGGATATTGCGCCCTATTCCTATCAACAAGAAATTCTTGATAAGCTGGAAGCAGAGCGCAAAGTTCGCGGCTATTATCGAAACCTTGTTGTTGCCGCCACAGGTACCGGAAAGACGGTAATTTCCGCTCTTGACTACAAGCGTTTTCGCAAGCATAACCCGGAAAAGCCTTGCCGGCTTCTGTTTGTGGCGCATCGTGAAGAAATCCTAAAACAAAGCATGTACACCTTTCGCGCGGTACTGAAAGACGCAAACTTTGGCGATATGTTTGTAGGCAGCTATAAACCGGAAAGCATAGATAATCTTTTTATATCTATTCAAACTTTCAACTCGCAGAGCTTTACCGAGAAAACAACATCGGATTTTTATGATTATATTATCGTAGACGAGTTTCACCACGCTGCCGCGCCTACATATCAAAAGCTTTTATCCTATTATCATCCGCAGATTCTTCTGGGTTTGACAGCAACGCCAGAGCGTATGGACGGAAAGAGTATTTTGCCATACTTCAACAATCGCATTGCTGCCGAGATTCGTTTGCCTGAAGCGATTGACCGTAAGCTCCTGTGCCCGTTCCAATATTTCGGTGTAACGGATACGGTTGATCTGGATCACTTAAAATGGGCAGCCGGAGGTTATGATAAAGGCGAACTTTCGCGAATTTATACACTTAGCGGCATGATGGCAAATCGTCGTGCCGACTTGGTGATTTCTTCATTGCTTAAATATGTTACCGATATTGATGATGTAAAGGGGCTTGGATTTTGCGTAACGGTTGAACACGCAGAATTTATGTCTAATTACTTTAATGGCCGCGGAATTCCGTCGATGTTCCTGACCGGACATTCGCCGGACGAAGAAAGAAAAGCGGCAAAAAATAGACTTGTAAAAGGTGAAGTGCGGTTTATCTTCGTCGTGGATATTTACAACGAAGGTGTGGACATCCCTGAAGTCAACACGGTTCTATTCTTGCGTCCAACAGAATCTTTGACAGTGTTTTTACAGCAACTTGGCCGTGGTCTGCGTTTATCTGAAGATAAAGAATGCCTGACCGTACTTGATTTTATCGGACAGGCAAACAAAAAGTATAATTTTGAAGATAAATTTGCAGCTCTCCTTTCCAACACCACACGAGGCGTAACACGTGAAATTAAGGATGGGTTTATTTCACTTCCAAAGGGATGCTATATTCAGCTTGAAAAGAAGGCAGCAAGATATATTCTTGATAACATTCGCGCATCTTATGGAAACAGCGCAGGTCTTGTTGCGCGTATAGCAACTTTTGAAGAAGATACCGGCCTAAAACTTACGCTCGAAAATTTTCTTGATCACTATCGGCTGGATCCTCGCTCAATCTATAAATTTGCTTCCTTTTCTCGTCTGTGCGCACGTGCAGATATAATTGATAATTTTGAGGAACCGATGGAAGAGGTAATGTCAAAAGCACTCAGCCGTTTTGCTTTGGTGGATTCCAGACGATGGATTGTGTTTATGCTGCGTGTTTTAGAAAATATCCACCATCTCCATCTTACAGCGCTTTCGGATATAGAAAAGCGCATGCTTCAAATGTTCTATATTACAATGTGGGGAAAAGCGATTGAGGATTGGAACGCGGACGAAGTATTCGAAAACTTCCGGGCGCTTTTGAATAGTCCTGTCATGCTTTCCGAGCTAAGTGCACTGCTCAAATATAACTACGATCGCATTGATTTTATTGATGAGCCTGTCCGCCTTGGATTTGATTGTCCGCTGGATCTGCATTGTACCTATACGCGCGATCAACTGCTTGTTGCCATGGATTTTATGAAGCCAAGCACGGTTCGCGAAGGTGTAAAATGGTTGCCCGACAAGAAAATTGACGTGTTCTTTATCACATTGAACAAATCGGATAAAGACTACTCGCCGACAACCATGTATCAGGATTATTCCATCAACGAAACTCTGTTCCATTGGCAAAGCCAAAGTACCACCAATGCAGAAGGTAAAGTTGGTCAGCGGTATATCAATCATCGCAAAAACGGCAGCAAGGTTCTCTTGTTTGTGCGCGAATTTAAGAATGATGTTTACGGCAATACGGCACCGTACACTTATCTTGGCACTGCAAATTATGTTTCCCATAACGGTTCAAGACCGATGAATATTACATGGAGATTAGATGCCCCCATTCCGGCAAAATACCTGAAGAAAACAAACAAATTGGTGGTTGGATAATCCTCAAGGAGTGAAAGTTATGACCGAGCTTGAAAAAATGCAACGAGCGAAGATGTACATTGATAAAATGGCAAATGGGATCAACCCGGTTGATGATACTTATGCTGCTGATCAGGATATGGTCAACAATGTTCGGATCTCACGGTGCTTATTTTACGTATCCACCATCTTAGGACAGGTGATTGATAACAACGGCGTTATTCAAAAGGGCAAGGCGTCAAAGAAGGCATTTTTTCTTTCCGACGACCGTATAACAGACTTCGCCTTTTCTGAAGCACCCATCTCAGTAAGCGAGATAAGCCGACGCCTAAATGATTTGGCAGATTTAGATTTGTGCCACAAGCTGAAATACTCGGACATAACAAATTGGTTAGTTTCCATAGGCGCGTTAGAGACAATCACACTTGCTGATGGAAAAAGTACAAAAAGGCCCACAAGTCAAGGGGAAGCGCTCGGTATTTCTTTAGAAACACGAAAAAGCGTGACCGGCGAGTATGTTGTGGTTGTTTATAACAAATCTGCACAGCAATTCATCCTTGACAATATGGACGCAATTATCACGAACATTCGCAACACTTCTACTAAAAAAGCGGGAAATCAAGGACAAGCATGGACAGCAGAGCATGAAGAATGCTTGTTGGATTTGTTCAACAAACATGTTCCCGTTTCTGAAATGGCAGCAACTCTTATGCGAACGGAAACAGGGATCAGAGCCAAGCTAAAGAAAATGGGGCTGATCGACAACGAAAGGAACGCAAAATAATGACAGAAGTTGTTGCAGCACTAGTATGGGATAAAGATAAATTTATGATTTGCCAACGCCCGGCGCATAAAGCCAGAGGCCTTTTGTGGGAATTCGTCGGCCTTACAAATCCTTATCCCCATATGGTTTATTCCAAGAACCAATCTCAATAATGTTTCCTTCTGGATCAGCAATAAAGCAGGTTCTTTGTCCCCAAGGCTCGGTCGTTGGCTCTAATAAAGAAGTTGCACCGCAGTCGATCGCTTTTTTATACTGCAAGTCAACCTCTTCGTATGTATCAACATATAACGCCATTTCAGAGTGTGCATTTACGCCCTTAAGATACTCATATTTTTTGCTTGTGCGCTTTTCAAAATCGTTTCTTCCATAAAGCAAAAAAAGCGTTCCGTCTTTTAACAAATAGGCATTGCTCGTGTTTTCATCTTCTTTAATTTCAAATCCCAATACATCTCGATAAAAACGAATCATTGCCGGCATATCTTTAACAAATAGCCCGTATCCATCCAGCCGCATTGCAAGTCCTCCGTTTTCATGATTACCGTTACAAAATTTCGATTTGCAGGATCATTATAACATAAGGCAACATGTCAAACAATCAACAACAAAAAAGCCACCGTAATTCTGTCAAAATTACGGTGGACTCTTGGTCGGAGTGACAGGATTCGAACCTGCGGCATCCTGCTCCCAAAGCAGGCGCGCTACCAACTGCGCTACACCCCGGTGCATCTATTATTAGGATATGCTGCTGCGCACTTGTGTTATTTTAATATATCCGGCAGGGTTTGTCAAGCAGGTGATTGGGCGGGCAACTGTGGCCGCTCCATCCGCACTTAAGCATACGCAAACAAAAACACCACCGCTTTGGCTCACGCCGGGGCGGTGGTATTCTTTGGGGGCTAAAATCAGTCCTGGAACAGCGGGGTGGACAGGTAGCGGTCGCCGGTATCCGGCAGCAAGGCTACGATGGTCTTGCCTGCGTTCTCCGGGCGCTTAGCCAGCTGCTCGGCCGCCCAAACGGCTGCACCGGAGCTGATACCGGTGAGCACCGCGTCGGACTTAGCCAGGCGCTTGCCGGTGGCAAAAGCGTCCTCATTGGTGACGGTAATGATCTCGTCGTAAATCTTGGTATCCAGCGTGTCCGGAACAAAGCCGGCGCCGATACCCTGGATCTTATGGGCGCCGCCCTGGCCGGTGGACAGCACCGGGGAGGAAGCGGGTTCTACGGCAACCACCTTTACATTGGGGTTTTGGCTCTTCAGGTACGCGCCCACGCCGGACACCGTACCGCCGGTGCCTACGCCTGCCACAAAAATGTCTACCTTGCCCTCGGTGTCCTTCCAGATCTCCGGGCCGGTGGTGGCCTTATGGGTGGCCGGGTTCACCGGGTTTACAAACTGACCGGCGATGATGGAACCGGGGATCTGCTCGTGCAGCTCCTCTGCCTTGGCGATGGCGCCCTTCATACCCTTGGCGCCCTCGGTGAGCACCAACTCTGCACCATAGGCCTTCATCAAGTTGCGGCGCTCCACGCTCATGGTCTCCGGCATGGTGATGATCAGGCGATATTTTTTGGCCGCAGCAACGGCTGCCAGACCAATACCGGTGTTGCCGGAGGTGGGCTCAATAATGGTGCCGCCGGGCTGCAACTTGCCGGACTTTTCTGCGTCCTCTACAATGGCCTTGGCGATACGGTCCTTTACGGAACCGGCCGGGTTAAAATACTCCAGCTTGGCCAAAACGGTTGCTTTCAGGTCGTTCTCTTTTTCAAACTGGGTCAGCTCCACCAGCGGGGTGCCGCCAACCAAGTCCAGGATAGATTTATAAATTGCCATGATAATAACTCCTTGTCAAATTCAAATGAAATTGTCGGTCAAATCAGGCGTTCAGCGCTTTTACAGCGTCAAATCCCTGCTCCAGATCGGCGATAATGTCGTTAATGTTCTCTGTACCGATAGAAAGACGGATGGTGTTGTCGAAAATCTTCTGCTCGTTGAACTCCTGCTCGGACAGCTGGGAGTGGGTGGTGGTCTTGGGATGGATCACCAGGGACTTTACATCTGCCACATTGGCCAACAGAGAGAAGATCTCCAGCGCGTCGATAAAGGCCTTTGCCTCTTTTTCGCCGCCCTTAATGTCAAAGGTGAAGATGGAACCGGCACCGTTCGGGAAATACTTGTTGTACAGATCCTGATATTTGGGATCCAGGGACGGATGGTTCACATGCTCGACCAGCGGGTGATTTTGCAGGTACTCCAGCACCTTCTTGGTGTTCTCCACATGGCGCTCCACACGCAGGGACAGGGTCTCTACACCCTGGAGCAACAGGAATGCGTTAAAGGGAGAAATGGCAGCGCCGGTATCGCGCAGCAAAATCGCACGGATATAAGTGGCAAACGCAGCCGGACCGGCAGCCTGCACAAAGCTGATACCGTGGTAGCTGGCGTTGGGTTCGGTAAGCTGCGGGAACTTGCCGCTCTTTTCCCAATCGAACTTGCCGCTGTCTACGATCACGCCGCCCAGGGTGGTGCCGTGGCCGCCGATGAACTTGGTGGCGCTGTGGACCACAATGTCTACGCCGTACTCAATGGGGCGCAGCAGGTAAGGCGTTGCAAAGGTACTGTCTGCCACCAGCGGAATGCCGTGCTTGTGGGCGATCTCGGCCAGGGCCTCAATGTCCACCAGGTTAGAGTTGGGGTTGCCCAGGGTCTCAAAGAAGATCAGCTTGGTGTTGTCCTGAATGGCGTCCTCAAAGTTTTGCAAATCGTCCGGGTCAACAAAGGTGGTCTTAACGCCGTGCTCCGGGAAGGTGTGCTCCAGGTAGTTGTAAGTGCCGCCGTAAATGGTCTTGGCGCTGACAATATGGTCGCCGGCCTTAGCCAGTGCCTGGAAAGTGTAAGCCAAAGCAGCCGCGCCGCTGGCAGTCGCCAAACCGGCTACGCCGCCCTCTAAAGCGGCAATGCGCTTCTCAAACACATCCTGGGTGGAGTTGGTCAGACGGCCGTAAATGTTGCCGGCGTCTGCCAGGCCAAAACGAGCCTGGGCGTGGTCGCTGTTGTGGAACACATAAGAAGTGGTCTGGTAAATCGGTACGGCTCTGGAGTCGGTAGCGGGGTCCGCCTGCTCCTGGCCAACATGCAACTGCAAAGTCTCAAATGCGTATTTCTTGCTCATAATTCAAATTCCTTTCAAGTTCAAATGATAAAGTGTAGGTTACGATCGGGTCACATACATCGGCTCATTCGTCCAAATCGGAAATTTTGTCTTAACAATGTGGGAAATAACCGGTTCATAGCGGTCTCCTGATTTCTTCGGGTCTCCCCGTTGGATTGACTTAACTATACACCATAATGCCTACTATGTCAATAGGTAATGTGGGAAAATTTGAAAAATTTTTCCGCACTGCCAAAATTCCGCGTAACCAAGCCGAAAATGAAAGAATAAAAAATGCGGTGCAATGTGCGTAGTGCACGTCAATCCCTTCGTTTCGCTTCGCTCAACACCTCCCTTTACACAAGGGAGGCAAATGGAACGACCCGTAGAGCGGGGGCTTGCTCCCGAGTGAATTGCACGCAGTGCAAGAGACACGAGGCTCCAAATGCGTCAGCATTTGGGAGAAACAGTCCGGGGGACTGTTTCGTAGCGAGTGCATCAATCCCTCCGTCTGCTCGCACGCTCGCAGCCACCACCTAACCGGTGCCCGTCCCCTCTGTCGCTGCGCGACATCTCCCCACACCGTGGGGAGTCACCCTTTACAAGGGAGGCAAAGAATTTTATCGTAGGGGCGGCAATCTTGTCAAGAGCATGAGTGTAAACAGGAGTGCAAGATGAGTGTATACACATCAGAGG
>CAVHPP010000028.1:0-19136 GCA_963638105.1 Agathobacter rectalis | reverse complement strand
GTTATATAGCTCACAGAATAATTGTGAAGAACATACTCTCGTATCTCCTGCTTAATGTCCGTGCCTTTTTTAAAAACAAATGCCGTATCCTTAACCAATATAATCGAAATCAAAATGCTGACAGCAAATATATCCACCGACAAATAATAGCATCGAAGTGACACCGCAATATAATTAGCAAATATCATAATCAGATCAGCAATCATTAAATTCTTATGTTTAAAGAGGATCGGCTTTAGTGTAGTAATATAGTTGGTTAGGCCAACTCCGTAATATGTCTCTGTTTGAAATCCTGTGATGATCGCAATGATGGATATGCTTAATGCAGCAACGGTTGCTTGCACCGTAAACAAGTCAAACAATAAATCCGGGCTATTTGATGAAAAAACGATACTATCGATCCAAACTATGTGCATACATGGAATTTGGGAATATAAAAAAGTCAAGGCAACAAAAGCCAATATAAAGCATAAGATCCTTATTTCTTGCTTGAGAGTCCTCTTTTTCATACATCATCACCACTTAATTCTTAATTAAAATTCCTCAATTATATTGTATCATAGGAAATGTCTGTTGGCAAGCAACTTTTCCCCTTCATCGTTTTTGCCGCCACTGATAAATCGTTATAGACAATCTGTATGCGATACAGTATAATGTAGTCAGCATAAACACCTGTAAATAATCAAAGAAAGAATTGGACAAAATGGCGAATATAAAAGATACCGTAGACAAATTCTCTAATGTGAAAGACATTGCGGAGCGACAGCAGATCATTTACGATTACCGCACATACGGCAAAATAGACCGAGCCAACGCCATAAATAAAATCATTGAATTGCGTGCTACAAATGAACAAGTAGCTATGGCACAATGGATAGAATGCACAAGTCAACCATCTATTCCTTTCGAGCAAGTAACAGATGAACAGTTGATAAACGAATTAGAAAAACAAATCGCAATACTTACCATATCAGATACAATTCAGGGAGCAAATTTATGAGCAAATACGAAAAAGCGGAACTGACCAACATGTGCATGATCTATGACGGTGCCGGGCGTGTGGTGGTGCAGGACAAGGTCGGCCGCAACTGGGGCGGGATCACCTTTCCCGGCGGGCATGTGGAGAAGGACGAGTCCTTTGTGGACTCCGTTATTCGAGAAGTGAAAGAAGAGACCGGGCTGGATATTCAGTCCCCCAAGCTGTGCGGGATCAAGTGGTGGGAAGCAGGTCACGGCCGGCGCTACATTATCCTGCTGTTCAAAACCGACCGCTACACCGGCACACTGCATGATTCTAACGAAGGCAAAGTGTTTTGGGCCGAATTAGACACGCTGCGGTCCATGCGCCTGGCGCCCAGCTTTGACAAAATGCTGGATGTTTTCACCAACGAGGACATACAGGAATACATCCAGCGCAAAAACCCGGATGGGTGGACGGATATTTTGAAATGACAAAGCAAGAAATGATGTCCACCGTGTATCACCAACTGGCGCTGGACTATATGCCAAACCTCAAGAAATAAAAAGCAGAGGTAATAAAATGAAACAAAGCAAGAAAAAAGCACAAAATAAAGCCGGCTGGGTTATATTTTTTGCATTGGTGGTAGTCATTCTTTGCATACTGCTTGGCAACCGGCTGCTTGAAATCGGAACATTGAAAGCTTATTCGCCGGACTATTTTGTCTGTGTCAAGCTTCCCTTTTCTGTGTTCTATATTTTTTATCCGATTTTTTTCTTGTTTCTGTTTTTAGTTGCCATTTACTTTTATCCACGACGAAAGTTGACAAACAAGAACTATATTGGCATAAGCGCCGCCTTTTTGTGTGTCGCACTCGCTCTAACCATTGTTTTTTGCGGCAATGTATGGTCCTTCAACAAGGACACAATCACATACAACACACTGTTTCAAAAAGACAAAGCGGTTTATCACTTTGATGATATTGACTCTGCACAGCTGCAAACAGAAGTGGTCTACACCAGGTCTAAAACCACAAATCTGGAATATCGCCTGAAAATGCGTGACGGTACAGAAATTCATTTTGACGCCTACGATTCCTTTCGCACCGACGACGACAAAATCATTGCATTTGACAAGGCCATTGCAAAAAAGCGAACGACTGTGGGTCAATTTGAGCAAGTCGAAAATGCGTCGGACGCCTTTAATGAATATTTCCGCTCATTATTCTAAATACAATCGCCCATACAAGGCTCGATGGTTCCCCACAGGGTGCGCCACCGGGCTGCTTTTTATTTTTACACACCAAACAAGACAGCAGTATTTCTAATAAATCCGGCGGTTTTTCTGCAGTTCGGCCAGTGCGCACATGGTATAGTAAAAGTGTGTGCCGTACAACAAGGATTGGATATAGACAATCCCTGCCGGTTATGGTATAGTGAAGTCGCTGCTTTTTGACAAAATGAGAGAGAAAAGCAGAACAGAAAAAGCAAAGAGCAAGCAAGAGATCCAAGCGGCCGTTTGCAACATTTCGGTATTGGCACCCCACGGTCACACAAATGGTAAAAAAGGCCGGACCGTCTGCATTTTTGCGGCGGTACAACCCGATATTGGAGCAAAAAATGCAAGAGACCATTATTCAGTTCGGCACCGGCAACTTTCTGCGGGGATTTGCCGATGACTTTATTCAGCAATTAAACGACAAGGGGCTGTATGCGGGCCAAGTGGTGGTGGTGTCCCCCACCGACTCCGCTACGGTGGAGAAGATCAATGCCCAGGGCGGCCGCTACCACCTGCTGCTGCGTGGGCTGGCAGAGGGCCGACCGGTGAACGATCTGCGCGAGATCCGCTGCATTTCCCGCGCGGTCAATCCGTACCGAGACTTTGACGCTTATTTGGCGCTGGCACGGCAGCCGGAGGTGCGCTTTGTGATCTCCAACACCACGGAGGCGGGCATTCAATTTGACCCGCACTGCCGCCTGACGGACCGACCCGCCGCCTCGTTCCCGGCCAAGCTGACCCAGCTGCTGTACGCCCGGTATCAGGCCCGTTTGCCCGGGCTGGTGATCCTGGCCTGCGAGCTGATCGACCGCAACGGCCGGGAGCTGGAAAACTGCGTGCGCCGCTACGCCGAGCAGTGGCAACTGGGGGCGGACTTTGCCCGCTGGCTGGAAGCGGAAAACACCTTTTGCAGCACCCTGGTAGATCGGATCGTCACCGGCTATCCACGGGAGGAGGCGGCGGAGATCTGCGCCCAAATCGGCAGCGACGACGCCTTGTTGGACACCGCCGAGCCTTACCACCTGTGGGTGATCGAAGGGGATTTTGAACAGGAACTGCCCTTACAGGCAGCGGGACTCAATGTGGTCTGGACCGACCAAGTGGCACCCTATAAAAAAATAAAAGTGCGCGTGCTCAACGGCGCCCACACCGCTCTGGTGTTCCCCTCCCTGCTGTGCGGGGTGGAAACGGTGGGCGAGAGCCTGAAAGACAAGGATCTGGCGGCCTTTTTAGACGGCTGCCTGCACCGTTACATTCTGCCCACGCTGGAGAATCAAGGGGAAGCAGAGACCTTTGCAAAGGCGGTGCTGGAGCGCTTTGCCAATCCCTATATCCACCATCGGTGGCAGTCCATTGCCCTGAATTCCATCAGCAAATACACGGCCCGGGTGCTGCCCACTTTGCTGGACACCGTAGCCGGCGGCGCGCCGGTGCCCCGGCCCCTAGTGTTCTCCCTGGCCTGCCTGATCGAATATTATAAAACCCGCCCGGTAACGGACGATCCAAAGCAGACAGCGTTTATTAGAGAGAACCCCCTTCCGGCAATCCTGGCAAACGCCGAGCTGTGGGGAACGGGCCTGTCTTTCTTAACGGACACGGTAACAACATGTACGGAAAAGCTGCACCAAAGCGGCGTGCGGGAGGCAATGCAATGGAGTATGTGACCATACACCCGAACGATACGGTCAAAGTGTGCCTGCAAGACGGGCACAAATACGCCCGCCGGGCCATTCGCAAGGGACAGCCGGTGATCAAATACGGCTTTCCCATTGGCATTGCCACAGCAGATATTGCCCCCGGCGAACAGGTGCACAGCCACAATCTGCGCACCGGACTGGGCGGCGCTCGGGACTATACCTATACGCCAAAGTTCCAATACCCGGCGCCCCTGAGCCAGGCCACCATAGACGGCTTTGCCCGCCCCGGCGGCCAAGTGGGCATACGCAATGATATTTGGATCGTGCCCACCGTTGGGTGCGTAAACAGCATTGCCCGGGCACTGGCGGACCGCACCGGCGCCATTGCCCTAACCCACCCCTATGGGTGCAGCCAGCTGGGCGGCGACCTGGCGGTAACCCAAAAGGTGCTGGCCGGGCTGGTGCATCACCCAAATGCCGGCGGCGTGCTGGTGCTGGGACTGGGGTGCGAAAACAACAATATCCCGGAATTCAAAAAAATTTTGGGCGACTGCGACCCCCGGCGGGTGCGCTTTCTCAACTGCCAGGACTGTACCGATGAGCTGGAAAAAGGCGTTACCATCATTCGGGAGTTGCAAGCCCTGGCAGCCACAGATCAGCGCTGTGCCCTACCAATCAGCAAGCTGAAAATCGGGCTGAAATGCGGCGGCAGCGACGGCCTGTCCGGCATCACTGCCAACCCCCTGTGCGGCCGGGTCACCGACCGACTGGCGGCCATGGGCGGCAGCGCGGTGCTCACCGAGGTGCCGGAGATGTTCGGTGCCGAGCAGCTGCTGATGAACCGCTGCACCAGCCAAGAAGTGTTTGACCGAGCGGTGCGACTGATCAACAACTACAAAAATTACTTTTTGGATCACCACCAGCCGGTGAGTGAAAACCCCTCTCCCGGCAATAAGGCCGGCGGCATTACCACCCTGGAGGAGAAGTCCCTGGGCTGCGTGCAAAAGGGCGGCACCGCCCCCATTACCGCCGTGCTGGACTACGGTGATCGGGTAACAGAACCGGGGCTGAGCCTGCTGGGCGGCCCGGGCAATGATATGGTGGCGGTGACCAACCTGTGCGCCGCCGGGTGTCACCTGATCCTGTTTACCACCGGACGGGGTACGCCGCTGGGCGCGCCGGTGCCCACCATTAAAATTGCCACCAACACCGCCATGGCAAAGAAAAAGCCCGGCTGGATCGACCTGGACGCCCAAACGGCCACCACGGACGATCTGTTCAATCTGATTCTGCGCACCGCAAATGGGCAGGAGACCCAAAACGAACGCCACGGCTACCGGGAGATCGCCATTTTCAAAGACGGCGTGACTCTGTAAAATAACGCAAAAAAGACGGAACCGCTCTACACGGTCCCGTCTTTTGTTTTGCTTTATGGGCTTACTCCCCCGCCTCGGTGGAGAGCAGCACCCGGTCGTTGTCAAACTCTTCGCCGGAGGTAACCTTAAACTTATCCAGCAGATCCTTGGTGGTCAGTTTCTTCTTCTCCGCACCGCTTACATCATAGATGATCTTGCCCTCATTCATCATAATCAACCGGTTGCCGATGGCAATGGCGTCCTTCATATTATGGGTAATCATAATGGTGGTCAGGTGATCCCGGGCCACGATCTTCTCTGTCAGGTCCAGCACCTTCTTGGCAGTCTTAGGATCCAGCGCTGCCGTGTGCTCATCCAGCAGCAGCACCTTGGGTTTCTTCAAAGTGGCCATCAACAGGGTCACCGCCTGGCGCTGACCGCCGCTGAGCAGACCTACTTTGGAGGTCAAGCGGGTGTCCAGCCCCAGATCCAACTCCTTGAGCATCTCCGCATACTGCGCCTTTTCTTTTTTACTGACGCCGGAACGCAGGGTTCGCCCCTTGCCACGGCGAGCGGCGATGGCCAAATTCTCAGCGATCTGCATATCCGCAGCCGTGCCGGTCATGGGGTCCTGGAACACACGGCCGATAAACTTGGCGCGCTTGTATTCCGGCAGCTTGGTCACATCCTGGCCGTCAATCACAATAGAACCGCAGTCCACCGGATACACACCGGCGATCATATTCAGCATAGTGGATTTGCCGGCGCCGTTGCCGCCGATCACCGTTACAAAATCGCCCTCGTTCAGGGTCAGATCAATGCCGCAAAGGGCCTTTTTCTCATTGATGGTACCGGGGTTAAATGTCTTTTGTACACCTGTGATTTTAAGCATTGTCCTTGCCCCCCTTATTCGTCTTTACATGCTTGGCGCTCAACTGCCCTTTCCAGTACGGCACGCCCAGGAACAGCGCCACCACCAAAGCGGAGAACAGCTTCAGGTCGTTGGCGTTCAGGCCCATTTGCAGCACCAACTGAATGACAATATAGTAGATCACACCGCCCAGCACCGCTGCCAGCAGGCGCAGAGCAAAGTTCTTGAACAGCTTGCCAAAGATCACATCGCCGATGATCACCGCCGCCAGGCCGATAACGATAGCGCCGCGGCCCATATTAATGTCCGCAAAGCCCTGGTACTGGGCCAGCAGACCGCCGGACAGTGCCACAATGCCGTTGGAGAGCACCAGTCCCAGCACCTTGTTGAACCCAGTGTTGATGCCGTTGGCGCGGGCCATGGCCTCATTGCACCCGGTGGCGCGCACGCCGGCGCCCAGCTCCGTGCCGAAGAACCAGTACAATAGCCCAATAATCACCAGCGCAAAAGCGCCGCCGACAAGAATGGACTTGGGAATATACCGCAGGGATACCAAGATCCCGTATTCATCAATATTCAGGGCCACATTGGCTCGGCCGCTCATAATCCGCAGATTTACGGAATACAGCGCCAGCTGGGTCAAAATACCTGCCAAGATCGCCGGTATGCCAAACTTGGTATGCAAAATACCGGTAACCAGTCCGGCAATACACCCGGCCAAGAACGCCAGCAGCATGGCCAACCAAATGTTCATCCCTGCAATGGTACACACCACCAGCACGGCGCCGCCGGTGCCAAAACTGCCGTCCACCGTCAAGTCTGCCAGGTCGAGAACCTTAAAGGTCAAATACACGCCCACTGCCATAATACCCCAGATGATACCCTGGGCACAGGCGCCGGGCAAAGAAGCTAAAAATCCGCTCATTGCACAATCTCCTTCAATTTAAAGTGCTAAATTCGCAAAGCGTAATCCTATCTTACCAAATCCGCCGTAAAAAATCAAGTAGAGGACGCCAATATAAATGGCGTCCATCCCTCCACCACCCTTTGCAAGGGGTGCTAAGATATTGATACCGATTTGCCTCCCTTGTAAAGGGAGGTGACTGCGAGCGTGCGAGCAGACGGAGGGATTAAGCGGCGGGAGCAAGCCCCCGCCCTACGGTAATTCTATCTTTTGTAGGGTGCGATGAGTGAATTGCACGCAGCGCAAGAGACACGAGGCTCCTAATGCGTTAGCGTTTGGGAGAAACAGTCCGGGGTAATGTTTCGTAGCGAGTGCAGTATCGCACCGCACGCCACAAACCGCCCCCCTGCCACACACTTAATCCGCCACAAAAAAACCGGACAGCATTTCTGCTGCCCGGCATCCTCGCAATGTTTAGCTTTCAATCGCCTTGTAGCCGTCTACCACCTTCAGGCCCAGTGCCTTACAGCGGGCGGCGTCATATTCCTTGGTCAGCTTCTCTTCCGGCACAAACTCAATGTCCATGGTTGCCGGGTCTTTGCCGTTAACCAGAATGTCATAAGCCATTTCGCCGGCCTTGTAGCCGATGTCGTAGTAGCTGATGGACAGGGTGGCTATACCGCAGCCGGAGCAAATGCCCTCCTCACCGGCAATAATGGGTACGCCGGCAGGCTGTGCAATGTTGTCAATGGTCTTGGCGCTGGAGGCCATGGTGTTGTCTGTGGGAACATACAGCACATCGCTGTTCTGACAAGCCAGCTTGGTCACAGAAGCGATCTCATTGGAGTCCGCAGCGGTGTATTCCTTCACTTCCAGACCCATTTCTTTCAGCTTTGCGCCTACAACGGCAGCCTGGTACTTGGAGTTTTTCTCCGCAGAGCAGTACAGAATGCCCACTTTCTTGGCATCCGGCACCCACTCTTTAACCATGGCGGCCTGCTTATCCAGCGGTGCCAGGTCGGCGGTACCGGTCACATTGATCCCGGTCTTGGTGGCAGTCTCGTCCTTCAGACCCAGAGCCACGCCGTAACTGGTAACGGAGGTACCCACAATCGGAATGGTGTTGGTTGCCGTGCGGGCAGCCACCAGTGCGTCCGTAGCGTTGGCCATGATCAGATCCACATTCTGAGACACATACTGATTAACAATGGTGGAGCACAGGGTGGAATCGCCGGAGGCGTTCTGCTCTTTGAAAGTCACCTTGTCGCCCAGCTTATCCATCAGCGCCTGCTTAAAGCCCTCGGTAGCCTTGTCCAGTGCCGGGTGCTGCATGGCCTGGCAAATGCCTACGGTATAAGTGTCCTTGGCATTGCCACCACCGGAACAACCGGCAAATACAGAAGCCACCAGCAGCCCGGACAGCGCCACGGCAGCAATCTTCTTCACAACCTTATTCATTGTAATAACCCCTTTTCTCGGTAAATTTATGGTGATTTTAGTTTAGCACATAAAAGCGTTAAAGTCAACACCTTTTTTTCTTGCATAAATCCCCGCCCGGGTGTATAGTGAAGTTATCATAACGAAAAGGGGATATTCCTATGCAACTGAACCCGTACCGGGACCTGCCCTGGGAGCAGCTGATGCCCACCGCCCGGCGCAAGCTGCTGTGCAGCGACAAAGACTATATGTTCGTCCTAATGGAGTGCAAGGCCGGCACTGCCCAGCCGCCCCACAGCCACCCCCATACCCAGGTGGATTACCTGCTGGAGGGCGAGATTGATATGCAGGTGGGCGACGAAGTGCGCCGTATGCACGCCGGCGACATTGTGCAGGTACCCGGCAATGTGCCCCACGCCTTTTGCCGGGTCTACCAAGATACCCGCTGGCTGGAATTCTTCACCCCCGCCCGAGAAGATATATTGCCCCGGGAAGAACAGAAAGAAAAAGAATAATTCAAACCCTTTGGCGCCCCTATAATAAGGGGCGCTTTTTTGTTTTGCACCCTTTTAGGCTCCCTTGCCAACGCCGTAGGCGTTGACGGAGGGATTGGCAATTCAAGGCACCTACCCTACAAAGCTCTCCTCTCCCTTTTCCCTGCCTGACGGGCATAAAGCGCCCCGCAAAACACGGCGCAAACGGCGGCGGCAATGGGCACGGCCCACCAAACAGCCCCGGTGCCCAGGGGTGCCGCCAGGCACACACCTATACATAGGCATACCGGCAGCGCCCCGGCGGTGACCAGCGCCGATTTAGCCCGGTTCACCGACTGAAAATAGGCGCTCACCGTCAGTACCGGCGGCAAAAACAAAAGAGCCGGTGCCAGCCGCCGCAAGCAGTGGGTGCCAAATTGTACGATCGCCGGATCGCGGGTAAAAATACCCAGCAGCGCCCCGCTCAAGGCATAACACACTGCCACAGCCGCCACCGCATACGCCAACCCCAGCTGCACCGTGCGCACCACCGTTTGGCGCACCCGACGGTGCAGACCGGCGCCGTAGCTGCTGCCGATAATGGGCGCTGCCGCCAAACAAAGGGCGGAGAACGGCGCCAAGGCAAATTCCGCCAATCGACTCACATAGCCAAAGGCCGCCACACCCACCGTGCCTGCCCGCGGCGCTAACAGACCGTTCATCACCACCAGCACAACAGACAGACTGCCCATTTGTACCAAGGTGGGCAGACCCAGAGTCAAGATCCGCCCTACGGTGGCGCGATCCGCTCGCACGCCACGGAATTGCTGGCAGGAAA
The DNA here is from genome assembly GCA_963638105.1 of Agathobacter rectalis. GTDB lineage: Bacteria > Bacillota > Clostridia > Oscillospirales > Acutalibacteraceae > CAG-217. The sequence continues at coordinate 9,385 of CAVHPP010000028.1, read as the reverse complement.
ACCGGGTAAAAAACAAAATGCTCATACAAAAGCTCGCCGCCTGGGCGATCACCGTGGCCCAGGCCGCACCGGCAATGCCCAGGTGCAGCCGATAGATCAGCAGCCAATCCAGCAGCAAGTTCACCCCGGTGGGCAACAGCCAGATCCATAGGCTGTAATCCATACGCCCCTCCGCCCGTATAATAGACGAAAACCCGGTGGAGAACACATTGCCCGCCGCTAAAATGATAAAATAGGTGCGGGCATAAGGCAAAATCTCTGCCGTGGCACCAAACAGCCGCAGCAACGGCGTGGAAAACAACAAGCAAATGCAGGTAATCCCCAGCGCTGTGGTGTAAAAGAACGCCATGGCGCTTTTTGTGACCCGACCTGCCGCCCGGTAGTCCTTTTGCCCCAGATAGGGCGACACCATCGCCCCGGCACCGGCGCCGACCATTTGGGCAATGGCGCCCTGCAAAACCGTCAGGGGAAAGACCACGCTGATCCCCGCAGCCGCCAGGTCGCCTACCCCGTGGCTGACAAACAGCGTGTCTGCCACATTATAAAAAGCACTAAAGAGCAGTGCCGCCAGAGTGTACGGCAGGTGCCGCAGCAGACGGCCGGTCACCGGCGCAGTGGTCAGTGCCTGCGCCTTGTCCTGCGCCTTTTGGCGCCCGCCCTTACCCACGGCGCAAAGTGGAAAAGGCCGCCTTGTACGCCACAGAAGCACCGCCTATATCCACCATCCAGCCCTGGCTCAAGGGCGTAAAGCGATAGTATTTTTCCACTTCCTGGATCAGCGCCAGCAGCCCCTGGGCAAAGGCGTAGCGCAGCCGGGTCTCTCGGTTGACCTGCACCGGTACCCGGCAAAGGGCGTTATGGGTTGCCAAGGACAAAGTCTTTTTGTCCAGCGGCGCGGTAAAGGACTCCAGCGGCAAAAAGTCCAGCACCGGGTCGCCCCAAAGGCTGCGCTCTGGGTCGATCCAGGCAAACCGGGTTTGTCCGTCCACCGCATGGCACAGAATATTGCTGCTCCACAGGTCAAAGTTCACCATCACGCAAGGCGCCGCAGCCAGCACCGCCCGATACTGCCGAGCATACGCCAGCAGGCGCTGCCCGCGGCGGCTGGTCTTGCCCATACGCCGAGCGTCGGCCAGCAGGTTCTCGACCATGGAAATGTAAGCGTCCGCCCAGTTCTCATACAGCCCATTTTGCACATAGCCGTAGCCGGTGCCGGGCACATTATGGATCTGCGCCACCATCTCCGCCGTGCGCCGGTGTTTCTCCGCACTGGGCAGCGGGCACTTGTCTCGGTGCACTCCGGGCAGTCGCTCCATCACCACCCAGGGGGCGCCGCACAGGTTGCCCACCGGGTCACTATACAGAATATCCGGCACGGTAATCTTCGTGTGCTGCCGGATCTGATCGTACCAGTACAGCTCGGTGGCCAGCATATCCCGCTCATAGGTCATCACCGGCACTTGAGGTCGGGGCGCAATCTTCAGCACCACCGGCGGGTTCGTATCCGCTGCAAAAACGGCGTTGAACATACCGTCCCCCAGCAGCCGAAATTGCACCCCTGCGCTATCCAGTCCGGCTTGTTCCAGCATACCTCGCAGCACCGCGTCGGTAGGCAGGGTCTTGGTCTTGCTTTTCATATTTCGGTCACTCCTTTCCAACGCTATCATAGCATATCCCCCCGTTTTGTCTACCAAAAAGCCGCGAAAATACAACAAATCCCCATTGACTTGCGCCGCCCCGGTTGACGGACAGCTGCCGGTCGGCTATACTGCACTTAGGGGGAATTCAAATGGATAGTGCGTCTTTAATGAGTATTCGGGTGATCCCGAAAAGCGTCAAAGAAGAAACCGGACACCACGCGCTGGAGCGACTGCACCATACCCCATACCGGGACGAGGTGCGCCTGTTCTCCTGCCTGCAACGGGGTGATTTGAAAAAGCTGATCTACGAACTGGGGCAGATCGGCATACAAAATATTACCGTAGGCCAAATGTCGGAGAACGACTTGCAGCAGCAAAAATATATGGCTGTCAGCTTTATCACCCTGGCTACTCGCTACGCCATTCAAGGGGGTCTGGACGAAAGCAACGCCTATGCGTATTCGGACGACTTTATCCGCCGCATTGACGCGGCCAGCACCAAGCGCACCGTGCACGCCGCCATTGTGGACGGCGCCATTGAACTGACCAATATGGTCAGCCGGGCGCAAAAGGACCTGACCTACTCGCCCCATGTGCGCCGCTGCATTGCCTATATCAACAAAAACCCGGACCGCAAGCTGACGGTGGCTGCCGTGGCCGCCCACTGCGGCCTGTCGCCGGACTATCTCTCCCATCTGTTCAAATGCGAATTGGGCGTAAACCTAAGCACCTACATGACCGCCCAAAAGCTGGAGCTGGCCAAAACCCTGCTGTGGGAGGGCTGCGCCGCCGAGCAAGTGTGTTACAGCCTGGGCTTCTCCTCCCAGTCCCATTTTATCGCCCAGTTTAAGCGCCGATTCGGCATGACTCCGCGGGAATACACCGCCCTGCTGGGCACGGAAAAGTGAATACATAATCACATCGCCCCTTGATTTGCAAGGGGCGTTTTTTGTTTTGAATGCTCCAATAAATGGGTAGAGGCGGCAACCTGCCGCCCGCATTGCATTGGGTATTTACACTTTTTGTAGGGTGCGATGCCCACATCGCACCGAAATCCCCACGCCGCCTCACTTCACCCTTGATTCTTCCGCAAAAGATGGTATAATCGTTGTGCACATTTTTTGTACGCGGAGAGGGAATTATGAAATATAACAAAAGCGCGACTTTGCGCTTTGCGTTTAAGCAATCACTGCCGGTACTGTTCGGCTACCTGTTTTTAGGCGCAGCGTTCGGTATTATGCTGTTTAAGGCCGGCTACAACTGGGTGTGGGCGGCGCTGATCTCGCTGCTGGTGTATGCCGGGTCCGGCCAGTTTTTGCTGGTGTCGCTGATCTCCTCCGGCGCCGGACTGGCCACCACCGCGCTGATGACGCTGTTTATCAACACCCGCCACATGTTCTATGGCCTGTCTTATATTGAAAAGTTCAAGGCCGGCGGCTGGCGCTATCCTTTTATGATCTTTACTTTAACGGACGAGACCTATTCGGTGAACGCCTCCATCCTGTCTGTACCGGATGGGGTGGACGAGCCCCGGGCGCGCTTTCTCATCGGCGAGCTTGACCATGTGTACTGGATCATCGGCTCCGTGCTGGGCTCGCTGCTCAGCGCCGCCCTGCCCATGGACTTTACCGGCATTGATTTCTCCATGACCGCCCTGTTTGTGGTGATTTTTATTGACCTGATCCGCAACCAAAAGGGTCGCGCCGGGTTAATCGGTGCCCTGGGACTGTGCGCCGGCATTCTGTGCCTGCTGATCTTCGGGGCAGACAAGTTCCTGCTTCCCTCCCTGGTGCTTACCGTGGCGGTGCTGTCCGCCGGGCGCCCCTTCTTTGATCCGGAACGGAGGGCTGCCAAATGACCAACACCCATTTGCTGATTATGGTGCTGGTGGCCGCCGTCTGTACCTTTGCCACCCGCCTGTTTCCCTTTGCCCTGTTTGGGGGCAAAAAGCAGGTGCCCAAGTTTGTCCAGTACCTGGGCAATGTGCTGCCGGTAGCGATCCTGGGCATTCTCATCGTCTATTGTCTTAAGGATTTTGAGCAGGGCAATGTAAATTACATTGTACCTCAGTTGATCACCGTGGCGCTCACCGCCGGGGTGCACCTGTGGCGCAAAAACACCCTCCTGAGCATTGCCGTGGGCACCATCGGCTATATGCTCCTGATCCACTTTGTGTTTGTATAACCAAAAAAGAATATACAAGAATGACCGCACCGGAAATGGTGCGGTCATTCTTTTTTCGCTCTCAGTGGTATTTACACCGTGGCGGGAACAAAGCGATAGCCACGACCCCAAACTGTGTGGATCAGATCTAAGTTAGGGTCCAGTTCCTTGAATTTGTCTCGAATCCGGTTTACATGGACGGTGACGGTCGAGGTCTCGCCCAAGCTGTTGTACTGCCAAATCCGATCAAACAACTGTTCCTTGCTAAAAACTTCGTCCGGGTGGTCGGCCAAAAAATACAGCAGTTCAAATTCCTTATTGGTCAAAACCACCTCCTGCCCGCGGAACCAGGCGCGGCGGGTGGCAAGATCCAAACGCAGGGCACCGCTCTCCAGCACTGCGTCCTTGGTCGGCGGGTGCGCAGTGCCATCGCCGGTGAGCCGCTCATACCGGCTGATATGCGCCAGCACCCGAGCCACCAACTCGCCGGGGGAAAAGGGCTTAACCACATAGTCGTCCGCACCAACGCCCAGGCCCTTGATCTTGTCCAAATCCTCTTTCTTGGCACTGACTAAGATAATAGGTACATTCTGCTCCCGGCGAATGGAGCGGCAAACCTCCAGTCCATCCATGCCCGGCAACATAATATCCAGCAAAATCAGGTCAAACCGACCGTCCAACGCCGTGCGCAGTCCGGAGGGGCCGTCCGCTGCCACCGATGCCTGTAAGCCCGCTGCCTCCAGATAATCCCGCTCCAGCCCGGCAATGCGTGGGTCGTCCTCAATAATCAATATCTGCTTCATCTGCAACATGCTCCCTCTTGGGTAACGAAATAAAAATCGACAGCCCCGCGTCCGTATGACTGCGGGCCCAAATGGAACCGCCGTTCTGCTCTACAATTTGCTTGCACACCGCCAGCCCCAGTCCGCTGCCCTGGCTTACCTGGCTGCGGGCCGGATCCGTACGGTACATGGCGTCAAAAATCTTGTGCAGCTGATCCTTATCCACACCGATGCCGTTGTCTGCAAATTCCAGGATCACCACCCGATCATAGGCGGTGGCTGTCAATGCCAACCGACCGGGCACACCCGGGCGGGCGTACTTGACTGCATTGCCCAGAATGTTCAAAAACACCCGACGAAAAGCGTCCGTGTCGATCTCAATTTGCGTATCAGCCGGGCAGTGATTTTCCAGCGCAAAGGTACAGCCGCGGTTTTCCATAAAAGCCGTCAGCTCCGGCGCGGCGTCGTCCAGCACCGCTTGCAGCTGCACAATGGAGCGATCGTTGCCTGTGCTGCCCAGCTCCAGCTTGGACAGCGCCAGCAGATCATCCAGTATTTTCTCCGTCTGCACGGCGGAGTCGTAAATGGTCTGCAAATACCGCTGCTGCTTCTCCGGCGTGTTGGCAATGCCGTCCCGCAGCCCCTCGGCGTAGCCCTTAATGCTGGTGAGCGGGGTGCGCAGATCATGGGCAAAGCCGGCGGTCATCTCCCGCCGCAGTTGCTCGCTTTTTTCCCGGCTCTCAATGGACTCTTTCAGCCGCAGGCGCATGGCGTTAAAGCTCTCCACCGTTTGGCCCAACTCATTGGTAGAGTCATAGTCGATCTGATAATCCAGATTGCCGCCGGCAATAGCGTCCGCGCCCCGGGCAATCTTCTGAATGGGGCGCACAATGGTGCGGCTGGTAAAGAAAGAGAACGCCGCCACCGCAGCGGCAAAAATCAGCACAATGGCCAGCACCACCAACCCGGTACGCCCCATCAGCAGACGCGACAGCGTGCCCCGCGCCGCCGGCTCCGTTTGATCCGCCACCGTATAGCCGGTGCCGGTGAGCACCAGGCGGCAGCGCTGATTCCCGGCCTGCACATGACTGACGATCACCAGCCCGTCCTGACCGAAGTGGTACACATTTTTTTCCGGATCAAAGGCCACGATCTGCCGGGCGCGCCCCAGCACGTCCTTGCACCCGGCGCTTCGATAAAATACCTCGTCACCCCGTCGGATTTCCAGCGCCACGCCCCGCTTCTCCAGCGGTGCGGCGTAGGCGGCAATATCCGCCAGCTTTTCTGCGTCCGTGTCTTTGGTGCGCAGCAACACATCGGACAGGTTGCTCACCGTCTGATTCCAGCCGATCTGGTTGACCAAACTGTACCTGTCCGCCGTCTCCGCCGCCAACTGAAAGGTGTTGGAGGTGCTGTGCAGCAGCCCCAGGCACACCAGCGCCACCAGCACCAGCGATATGGCGATGGCCAGCACGGTGGTGAGCACAATGCGGGTGTTGATCTTTAAGTTCTTGGAAGAACGCTTTGGCTTTTTGCCGGACATGTCAATTGCTCTCCCGTGGAATCCGTCCGTGCTTTACATCCTTACTGTGACGAATATTCTCCAAAATGGAGCCCAGATGAATCCGGGCAAAATTGTACGCCTCGGTTTGTATATCCATATCATCATGGGTCACCCAGTAACGAATAACCCCTTTCATGCCGGTAATAATATATTCCATGCTCAGGGCGCTGATCCCCTCAATGTCCCCTTTGATCAGGTCCAACGCCGTGCGAATGGTCTTCTCGATCTTTTCAGAGAACACCACGGTGCCCGGATCCGTCAACAGCAACCGATACAAATCCCGATCCTCGTCGATCACCTGCTGAATGCTGATCAGCAGCATGGCGGTGCAATCAATGGTAAAGTCCAGATCCTTGATCTTTAACAGATCTTTGCTCACCCGCCAATAAACCTTGCGCATCAGCTCATTGCTGATTTTATTAAGCAGATCGAACTTGTCCTCATAATGCAAATAAAATGTATTCCGGCTGATCAGTGCCCGGTCGGTAATATCCTTGACCGTAACGGAATCAAATCCTTTTTCTTCGATCAATTCAAAAAAGGCGTCCCGAATGGACTTTTTGGTGCGCCGAATACGCAGGTCTGTTTTTTCCTCCGGATTATTCCCGGAAATCCGCTTGGACATACAATACCCCTTTTCACGCGCCCGCAAAACGGGCGTTTTCGTTTCGTTAATGATACAGTGCTAAATAACTAACACCTGTACTTATAACTGTACACGAAAACCAAAACAATGTCAATAAATCGCCCCTTTTTTCCCGTTTTTGACATTTTTTGCAGAAAAAAGCACCTGCCTTTGTTAACAGACAGGTGCGATATGACAACCTTTTTGCCCCCCTTGTAAAGGGGGGAAGCGGCGCAGCCGCAGGGGGGATTTCACCGTTTTTATCCCCTCATTCCGCCAGCAAATCATTCTCCCGCAGCAGCGCGGCAAAATGCGCCACATCCGTGGTGGCACGCTGCCGTTCCACCTCATACTCATGCATCAGCGCCTCTACCACCTGCGCCTCGGTAGTGGGCTGCAAAAAGCAGTTCCAAAGAAAAGCCCCGGTATCGTTCAGGGTAATCATACCGTTAAAATCCGACGCGGCGGCGCCCACAGGCACCACTATGTTGCTGCCGGCGATCTTGCGCATGGCAAAGCCCGGTTTGATCTGCATAAAAAGTCACCTCAAAGTCATTCTTTTACCTATACTATACTGTATTGGGGCCAAACTTTCAACAACTTGCTTAAAACATTCTTGCAAATAGCGACATTTTTTTATAGTTTTAGTCTTGAAGCGCAGCAAAAAAATGGTTATAATAACCTTGGTAATTTTGATAAATTATTAAGTATTGTTGGAAGGAGTAAATCATCATGACTTATTCAAATGAAGTTGAGCAGATGTGTACCGTTAAAAAGGGTCCGCATCACGGTCCGGCTCCCATTCCTGAAGAAGGTAAGTGGGTCAAGAGCTACCAGATCAGCGACATCTCCGGTTTCTCTCACGGTATCGGCTGGTGCGCACCCCAGCAGGGCGCCTGCAAGCTGAGCCTGAATGTGAAAAACGGTATCGTAGAGGAGGCCCTGGTGGAGACTGTGGGCTGCTCCGGTATGACCCATTCCGCCGCTATGGCCGCAGAGATCCTGCCCGGCAAGACCTTGCTGGAGTGCCTGAACACCGACTTGGTGTGCGACGCCATCAATGTGGCTATGCGCGAGATCTTCAAGCAGCTGGCTTACGGTCGTTCTCAGTCCGCATTCTCTGAGGACGGTCTGGTTGTAGGCGCTGCTCTGGAGGATCTGGGCAAGGGCCTGCGCAGCCAGGTGGGCACCATGTTCTCCACCAAGCTGAAGGGCGTGCGCTACATGGAGATGGCCGAGGGTTATGTGACCCGCATGGCTCTGGACGAAGAGGGCGAGGTCATCGGCTATGAGTTCGTAAAGCTGGGCAAAATGCTGGAGGATATTCGTCACGGCAAGAGCCCCAACGAGGCTTACGAGGCAAACATTGGCAACTACGGTCGCTTTGCTAACGCTGCAAAGTACATTGACCCCAGAGAAGAATAAGAGAAGGAGGACAATACCATGGCAAATGATGTAAAGTTTGAAGGCAAGGAAAGAAGACTTGCCAAGATCGAAAAGTGCCTTGCCGAGTACGGTCTCTCCAGCCTGGAGGAGGCAAGAGATCTTTGCCTGTCCAAGGGCATTGATGTAGACGGTATCGTAAAGGGCGTGCAGCCCATCGCTTTTGATAACGCCAGCTGGGCATACACCCTAGGTGTGGCCGTTGCACTGAAAAAAGGTGTGGCCACCGCTTCCGAGGCTGCCGCAGCCATCGGTATCGGCCTGCAGGCATTCTGCATTCCCGGTTCCGTTGCCGAGCAGCGTAATGTAGGTCTGGGTCACGGTAACCTGGGCGCTCGCCTGCTGCACGAGGACACCAAGTGCTTCGCTTTCCTGGCCGGCCACGAGAGCTTTGCTGCCGCTGAGGGCGCAATCGGCATTGCCCGTACCGCCAACAAGGTGCGTAAAGAGCCCCTGAAGGTGATCCTGAACGGCCTGGGCAAGGACGCTGCTTATATCATCTCCCGCGTTAACGGCTTCACCTATGTAAAGACCGATTATGATTTTTACACCGGCGAGCTGAAGATTGAGGAAGAAAAGGCATTCTCCGACGGCGAGCGCGCTGCTGTAAAGTGCTACGGCGCCAACGATGTGCTTGAGGGCGTTGCCATCATGAAGCACGAGGGCGTAGATGTTTCCATCACCGGTAACTCCACCAACCCCACCCGCTTCCAGCACCTGGTTGCCGGCACTTACAAGAAGTGGTGCCTGGAGAACGGCAAAAAGTACTTCTCCGTGGCTTCCGGCGGCGGCACCGGCCGTACCCTGCACCCGGACAATATGGCTGCCGGCCCCGCTTCCTACGGTCTGACCGACTCTATGGGTCGTATGCACGGCGACGCACAGTTCGCCGGCTCCTCCTCCGTTCCCGCTCATGTTGAGATGATGGGCCTGATCGGTATGGGTAACAACCCGATGGTAGGCGCCACCGTGGCTTGCGCCGTGGCTGTGGAAGAAGCCACCAAATAAGCCAAAAACGGCATAAAATCACCCCCGCACGCTCAGCGTGTGGGGGTTTCTTTTTGCGTTATATTATGAGGGCGCTCCCTCAGTTGACCGTAGGGCGGGGGCTTGTGTCAAGAGCATGAGTGTAAACAGGAGTGCAAGATGAGTGTATACACATCAGAGG
>CAVHPP010000027.1:0-19763 GCA_963638105.1 Agathobacter rectalis | reverse complement strand
CGCCTGTACGGTGGTGCACCTGTCAGACCTGCACTCCAAGCCCTCCGCTCGTATTCTAAACGAAACAGCCGCCCAAAAACCGGACATCATCTGCATTACCGGCGATTATATCAACGACAAAAATCGAAATCGCCAAAAAATGCTGGACTACGGACGGCAGCTGGTGCAGCTGGCGCCGGTGCTGTATATTCCCGGCAATCACGAGCGACGGCTGGCGGATTTTGATACTTTGATGCATGAACTGTCCGCCATCGGCTTTCATGTGCTGACGGATAAGATCGAAACGGTCAAGGGCATTACCTTCCTGGGGCTGGACGAGAACCAAGCCAGCTTTGAGGCCTATCGCCAGCGCAAGGCCGGTACTTTCCGCTACCGGGACTCCTCTCCCCTGTTTGCCCGGCTGGCAGAGCACCCGGGCTATAAGATCGTGCTGTGCCATTATCCGGAGAACTTCGCCGCCGTGGCAGAAAACAATTACCGGCAGTATGACTTTGACCTGCAACTGTCCGGCCACGCCCACGGCGGGCAATGGATTCTCCCGGGGATCGGGCCGGTGTTTTCCCCCGGTCAGGGTCTGCGCCCACAGTACGCCCGGGGCAGCTTTGGAGAGCGGCCGCGCCTAATTGTCTCCCGCGGGATCGGCAATGCGGAATTTCCCCTGCGGCTTTTTAACCACCCGGAAATCATCGTGCTGCACTTAAATCCAACAAAAAAATAACCCTAAAATCAACGCAAAGGTCACCGCATATACGGTGACCTTTTTATTATGTTTCAATCACATTTACGATCTTGCAACCTTGCCGCACCGGCTTGGTGACGGCAATATCTTTGGCAAAAGGTGCCAAATCTTGTGCCGCTGCCAACCCCTGTGCTTTGTCAGTGAAAATACCAAAGAGCGTTGGCCCGCTGCCGCTCATACAAACACCTGCTGCACCGGCTGCACGAAGCACTTCTTTCATCTCAATACGGCCTGGCACCTCTACAAACTGCTCAAACACATTTTCCAGCTTGCCGCAAATTGCAGGCAGGTCCCGGTTCTGCACCGCAGTGAGCATACCCAGCTGGTCCGCATTGTGGGTCTTTCCGTTGGTATCAAACAAGCCGTAGGCCTTGCCGGTATTCACGCCAAAGTCCGGCTTTGCCAGTACGATATGACAAGACGGCATAGGCTTTAAGGGACTGAGCACCTCGCCAATCCCCTGTGCAAGGCAAGTGCCGCCTACAATGCAGAAAGGCACATCCGCACCGATCTGCACACCCATGGCGCACAGCTGCTCCGTAGATAAATCAGTGCCCATCAGCCGATTCAGCGCCACCAGAACCGCCGCACCGTCTGCACTGCCGCCGGCCAGACCCGCTGCGTGGGGAATATGCTTCTCCAAGTGAATATGCAGTCCCGGGCGGCGCAGCCCGGTGGTCTTAAAGAACAAAGCGGCTGCTTTCCATGCAATATTTTTATCGTCCAACGGAATATCCTCAATACTGGCAGTCAGCCGCAGCTTGCGCCCCGGCTCACGCTCCACGGTCACCCGATCGGCCACGCCAACGCTCTGCATGATCATAAACAGATCATGGTAGCCGTCGGTGCGGCGACGGATAATATCCAGCATTAAGTTGATCTTGGCATACGCCAGCACTTCTACGCGTTTAACGGTCATGCTCGTCCTCTAATTCTTTCACAAATTCACCGATACGGGTGACAGCCTCTTTAATGTTCTCAATAGAATAGCAATAAGACACGCGGATAAAGCCCTCGCCGCAGTCGCCAAAGGCGTTGCCGGGCACCACAGCCACCCGCTTGGAATAGATCAGCCGCTCGCAGAACTCCTCGGAGCTAAGCCCGGTGGATTTTATACAAGGGAACAAATAAAACGCACCCTCCGGTTCAAAGCAGGGCAGCCCGATCTCACGAAATGCGTGCACGGTAAAGCGGCGGCGCATATCATAATCCCGGCGCATTTTATCAATGTCCCCGTCCCCGTGGCGCAGCGCCTCAATGGCAGCCGTTTGACTGGTGGTCGGGGCGGACATAATGGCAAACTGGTGCAACTTGGTCATCTGCTGAATAATGGGCGCAGGCCCCAGCGCATAACCCAGGCGCCAGCCGGTCATAGAGTAAGTCTTGGAAAAGCCGTTGATAACCACCGTGCGCTCTGCCATGCCGGGCATGGCGGCAATGGAGGTGTGGTCCACACCGCCGTAGGTCAGCTCGCTGTAAATCTCATCGGACAACACATAGATATTGTGCTTTTGCAGCACCCGACAAATCGGCTCCAAGTCCTCCCGACGCATCACCGCACCGGTGGGATTATTGGGGTATGGGAACACCAGCAGCTTGGTCTTAGGCGTAATAGCGGCTTCCAGTGCGGCAGCCGTTAGGCGGAAATTATCTTCTTCCTTAGTCACCAGCGGCACAGCCACGCCGCCGCTAACCTCTACCAGCGGTTTGTAGCACACAAAGGACGGCTCCACCACCAGCACCTCATCACCGGGGCACACCAGTGTGCGTATGGCCATATCAATGCCTTCGGAGCCGCCAACAGTCACCAGCACCTGATTTTCCGCCCTGTACTGCAAATGATACCGGCGTTCGTAATAGGCACAGATCTCCTGTCGCAGGGACAGCAGCCCGGCGTTGGCAGTATAACGGGTGGCCCCACGGTCTAAGGAGTCAATCCCCTCTCGGCGAATATGCCAGGGGGTCAAAAAGTCCGGCTCGCCTACACCCAGGGAAATTACGTTATCCATCTCTTCCGCAATGGAAAAGAACTTGCGGATACCGCTGGGTTTTACATTGCAAAGAGCGGGATTCATATCATTTTCATACCGGATCACAGAGAAATATTCCCCCGATCGTCCGTATTCTTCTGGGCAAAGAGCATGCCCTGCTCTTTATACTTCTTCAAAATAAAGTGGGTGGCGGTAGACACCACATCTTCCATGGGCGACAGGCGGCTGGCCACGAACATGGACACCTCCTGGAAGGACTTGTCCGTTACCAGGCAGCACAGGTCATACCCACCGCTCATCAGAAAAATACTCTCCACTTCTTCCAGCGCCGCAATGCGCCGGGCAATATCGTCAAAGCCGTGACCGAACTTAGGCTGCACTTTGATTTCGATCAAGGCAGTCACCGTTTCGTCTCCGGCTTTTTCCTTATCCAAAATGGCGCAATAGCCTTTGATCACGCCGTCCGCTTCATATTGGCGCACCTGCTGCGCCACCTGCGCTTCGTCCCGACCCAGCGCCGCAGCCAACTCTGCATTGGTCAGGCGGGGATTCTCTTTGATCAAACTTAACAGTTCATCCATCATATCGTTTTCTCTCCTTGTGTTTACGCAATGGGCACCGGCATAGGCTCCCGGCGGTTGAAGATGGTCACATAGTCAAACCCGCACTTCTTGGCCAGCGCCATACCCTTGTCCACATTGCCGCACAGCTTTTCCGGCACATGGGCGTCAGACCCAATGGTAATATACTGCCCGCCCATATCGTGAAAGCGCTGTATGTACGCCTCGCCGGGCAGGGTGTCGCCCAAAGGCATGGCAATGCCGCTGGTGTTGATTTCCAGGGCTTTATGGTTCTTAATAAGCGTTTCAAAGATCTCGCCGATCACATCGTCAAACCGGGTCATATCCACCGGGATCTTCTGCTCCCCTACCATATACCGCAGTGGGTAGGTCAGGTGCGCCAACGAGTCAAAGCCGTCCCATTTGGCCAACTCCAGCTCCTTTTGAAAATACCGGCTCAGCAGGTCATACACATCTTTATCCTTATAATCCATAAAAAAGAAGTCTTCCATCTCCGGCAGATTATGGATGGAGCCAAGCACAAAATCATAATGAAACTGATCCAGAATATGATTTGCCAGCGGGATATTATAAATCGCCTGACCCAGCTCAATCCCCTGGAGCACCAACAACTGACCTTCAAAGTACCGCTTGCACTCAAAGGTCTCTACATACTGATTGGTGCACAGCGCGCGAAAGTCCTCGGTCTTTGAGTCAATCTCACAGTGATCGGTAATGGCAATACAGGACGCACCCTTAGCCACCGCCGTCTCGCACAGCAGCATACAAGACTGTTTGCCGTCAAAGGAATGATCTGAGTGGGTGTGCAGGTCTACCAAATTTTCGTAATGCACAATTTCATCTCCAATCCGCTTGTTGCACAGTATTTTACCACAATCGGCAGCCATTGAAAATATATTTTGCGCTTTTATTGAAAAAATTTTACATCTTTGTTATAATCATTAGCAAATAAAAGACAAAACGGAGGTCTTGATAATGAGAGCAGTCATTACAGTTGTAGGTAAAGATACCGTGGGCATTCTTGCCAAGGTGTCTGCCATCTGTGCCGAACATCAGGTGAATATTGTAGAAGTGACCCAGTCCATCTTGCAGGATATGTTCTGCATGATCATGATGGCAGACCTGACCCGGTGCAACACTTCCCTCTCCGCCCTGTCCGGCGAGTTGGAGGACTTTGGCAAAGAAAGCAATCTTTCTATCCATGTGATGCATGAGGATATTTTTAACTCCATGCACAAGATTTAACGGGAGGCACTCCATTGATCAATACTTACGATATTTTAGAGACCATTCGTATGATCCAGGACGAGTGCCTGGACATTCGTACCACCACCATGGGCATTTCCCTTTTGGACTGTGCCGATACGGATATTGACAAGGCCTGCGCCAAGGTGTATGACAAAATTTGCACCAAGGCAGAGAAGCTGGTCCAGACCGGCGAGGACATTGAGCGGGAGTACGGTATTCCCATTATCAACAAGCGGGTCAGCGTAACCCCCATTGCCATAATGGCCGGTATCAGCGGCGGCGACCCGGTAAAGTACGCCCTGGCGCTGGAAAAGGCAGCCCGCACCATCGGGGTCAACTTTATCGGCGGTTACAGTGCCCTGGTACAAAAAGGATTTGCCGCCGGCGACCGGGAGCTGATCGACTCCATCCCCCGCGCGCTGGCAGAAACGGAGCACATTTGCTCCTCCGTAAACATCGGTTCCACCAAAGCCGGTATCAATATGGACGCGGTGAAGCTGATGGGCCAAAAGGTAAAGGAAGCCGCAGAGCTGACCAAAGAGAACGACTGTATCGGCGCCGGCAAGCTGGTGGTCTTTTGCAACGCCCCGGAGGATAACCCCTTTATGGCGGGTGCATTTCACGGTGTGTCCGAGCCGGACTGCGTAATCAATGTGGGCGTATCCGGTCCCGGCGTGGTGCGCGCGGCTGTTGCCAAGTTCCCGGACTACTCCATTAACGATATTGCAGAGCTGATCAAAAAGACCGCCTTTAAGGTCACCCGTATGGGTCAACTGGTAGGCGTAGAGGCCTCTCGGCGGCTGGGCGTGCCCTTTGGCATTGTGGATCTGTCCCTGGCCCCCACGCCGGCGGTAGGCGACTCCGTAGCCCATATTTTGGAAGAGATCGGTCTGGAAAAGTGTGGCGGCGCAGGCACCACAGCTTGCCTGGCTATGCTCAACGACGCTGTTAAAAAAGGCGGCGTGATGGCCTCCTCCAGCGTAGGCGGCCTGTCCGGCGCCTTTATCCCGGTATCTGAGGACGCAGGTATGATCGACGCTGCCCGCTGCGGCGCGCTGACCATTGAGAAGCTGGAAGCCATGACCGCCGTTTGTTCCGTGGGTCTGGATATGATCGTTATTCCCGGCGACACCACGCCGGAAGTGATCAGCGGCATTATCGCCGACGAGGCCGCCATCGGTATGGTCAACTGCAAGACCACCGCCGTGCGCGTGATCCCCGCCATCGGCAAGCAGGTAGGCGACGAGCTGGAGTTCGGCGGCCTGCTGGGCGCCGGCCCGGTAATGAAAGTAAACACCGGCTCCCCCGCCAAGTTCATCAACCGCGGCGGCAAGATCCCCGCTCCGCTCCATAGCCTGAAAAACTAATGGATATACACCAAAAGGCACAGCATTACGCTGTGCCTTTTTTGTGTTTTACCGTGTCGGTTCACGCGCTATTTATCTTCCGGCATTTTCGCCGCTCCGGCAAACAACCCATCCACCTTGTAGTCCTTAATTTCCTGCTGCGTACCCTTTCGCCAGCGGGCAACAGGCAATGTGCAGTTTCGTTTATCCACATCGAACTGGATATGCAATTCGTTATCAGACAAGGACTTTATAATTTCATCGTCCGTTAAACTTTCAGGTACCAGCCAGGCAACGGTCAACGAGGTGCCGCTCTCTTTCGGTGATAATTCAAATCCGCCTTCATCATATGCGTCATATTCGCCGGTGGTGATATTTGGATATGCACCGATCTGCTCCATGATCATATTATCCATTTTATGGTGCGAGCGGTTCTCCACATTGAGCACATAGCAAACCGCCTTATACCCTGCCTTTACCGTTTCATCATACGACGCGTCCTCGCCTAAATAAATACCGCATACATCCACGCTGGATAAATCTGCCTGTATGCGCGCCTCTTTCTGATGATCCACATAAGCAAAGTAAAACATCAATGCAAAGCACACCACAAACAGGACGGGAACAATCGCCTTAGCTACTATCTATTTCATTTTCTCTCCCTTTCCGGCTACATTCAAACCGTTATTATGGACAGGACATTCCTTCTACCGTTAGCATACCACACGCCAAGGGTTTGTTCAAGTGACCGCATAGTGGAAATCCGTCCACGGTGCGTGGAAACGGCAAAAAACGGCAACCACTATGGGCAGTGGCTGCCGTTTTTTGTACTTTACCCGTCCATGACCCGGCGCATTTTTTGCAGGACGGCTTTTTCTTTACGGGAGACCTGTACTTGGGACAGGCCCAGAATCTCCGCCGTTTTGCACTGGGTCAGACCCTTATAATAGCGCAGCTCCACCAGCATTTGCTCGCTTTTTTCCAGACCGTCCATGGCTTGCAAAACGGTCAGCCGATCAAACAGTTGTTCGCTGTCGTCCACCGGAATATCCAGTGTGGTATCGCCGTCCTCACCGGCACTGTTGATGGACACCGTAGGCTGCATAACACCCACGATCTCCGCCGCCTCTGCCGGGTCGCAAGACAGCAGCTCCGCCAGTTCGCCAATGGTCGGCTCCCGCCCCTCCCGGCGCAGAAAGTCCTCCCGCAGTCGCGCGGCGTGGAGCGCCTTTTCCTTAAGTGCCCGACTGACCTTCACGGCGCCGCCGTCCCGAAACAGGCGCTTGATCTCACCGATGATCACCGGCACTGCATAGGTAGAGAATGCATACCCCAGAGTCGGGTCAAACCGATCCACCGCCTTGATCAGCCCCACACAGCCGGACTGGTACAGATCGTCGTACTCAATGCCCCGCCCGCGAAAGCGATTGGCAACGGTATGCACCAGCCCCAGGTTCTCTCGGATTTGCCGCTCCCGCTCCGCAGTTACCATTTTTGCTTGCCGGTAATGCGTTTTTCCAGCACCACAGTGGTGCCCTTGCCCGGCTTAGAAGTGACTCGCAACTTGTCGCAAAAGCTCTCCATCACCGTAAAGCCCAGCCCGGCGCGCTCTCCCTCCCCGGTGGTATAAAGCGGGGTCATGGCTTGCGGCACATCGGCGATACCACAGCCCTTGTCCCGCACGGTTACCCGCACCGCCGGCGGATCCAGCAGTACCGTATGTATATAGATCTTGCCGCAGCAATCCTTATAGCCGTGGACAATGCAGTTGGTCACCGCCTCTGACACGGCGGTTTTCAAGTCCGCCAGTTCCTCCAAGGTAGGGTCCAGCGGTGCCGCAAAGGCAGACACCGCCACCCGTGCAAAGCCCTCATTGACGCTGCGAGCGTCCAAAGTCAAGCGAAATTCATTGGTCTTTTTCATCTTCGTTCTCCTTTATCAGTGCAATGCTCCCCAGCCCCGCCAACTCCATAATCTTTTTGGTGCGGGCGGTCACATTCTTGATCTCCACCGTGCCTTGATAGCTGTGCACCAGCCGATAGCGACCCATCACCAGCCCAATGCCGCTGGAATCCATAAATGTGACATTCTTAAAATCCAAGATCAGGTGGCCGGGCAGCTTGTCCTGTATGGCGCTGTCGATCTGGCTGCGCACCGCAACGGCGGTATGGTGGTCGATCTCGCCAAACAGATAGGCAATGAGCAAATTGCCGCTGCTCTCTAAAGTTACATTCATACCATCACTCCAAAAAAATACCGGTCTGTTTACACTGTAACAGACCGGTTTTGCAAAATTTGGCGTATTGTGTTTTAGATCAAATCTTTTCTGATCTCCCGTGCTAAATAAAAAGAACCGCAGACCAAAACAAAGTCGCCGTCCGCCTTGGCTGCCGCCAGCGCCCGGTGTGGATTTGGCTCTGCGGTCACATCGGGGCAATACTTTCGCGCCGCCGCCGCCAAATCTTCCGCAGACAATGCACGCCCCATACCGGGCACGGTGGTGGCAATCACTCGACGACACCGGGACAGCACCTGACAGAGATAACCGTCAATGTCCTTATCCTCCATCATCGCCAGTACGGCAGTGATGGGCCGATCGGTGGGCAAATGGGGCAGCAGTGCCGCAGCACCGTCCGGATTGTGGGCGCCGTCCAGTAACAAATTTTCGCCAAAGTGCTCCCGCCGGGCGGGCAACATAGGCAGCCCCGGCGTGGTATCCACTCCCAGCAGGCGCAGCACTTCCCCGGCCACCGCCAAGTCATCCGTAATCGGGTCGCCCTGCTCGGCAGCTTCCGTCACCGGGCAATGCAGCGCACGACACTGCTCTAAAAATACATCTTTGGCGGCAATATGGGGGTACAGCACCACCGGGCAACCGGGCTTGATAATGCCGCTCTTTTCCCGGGCAATGGCTTCTACCGTGTCGCCCAGGAACGCCGTATGGTCCAGCGCCACCTTGGCAAAGGCGCATACTGCCGGGTGAGCCAGCACATTGGTGGAATCCCCGGCGCCGCCCATACCGCACTCTACCACAGCGTAATCTACCCCGCTGCGGTAGAAATACAGATACATCACCGCCGTAATCAGTTCAAACTCCGTCAATGGTTCCTTCGCAAAGACCTCTACACAGTCCGCAAAGTCCTGCTTGGGAATCATACGGCCGTCCACGGTGATCTGCTCGCGAAAGTCCGTGACCCAGGGGGAGCTGAACACGCCCACCCGGTACCCGGCACGACGCAAGCCGTCGGCCACGGCAGCGCAAACAGTGCCCTTGCCGTTGGTGCCCGCCACATGGATCACCTGCAATTTGTTTTGCACACTGCCGGTCTTTTCCATAGCCGCCAACATGCGGGAAAGCCCCGGCTGCACGCCGAGGCTTTGCTTTTGTTTGATCAATTGAATTGCCGCTTCGTAGGTCATTTTACTTGCCCAAATTTTCCAGGGAGGAGCGCAAGTTAGCGATCTTTTCCGTCAGCTTGGCAGCCTCGTCCCGGTTCTGCTGTACCACCTTCTCCGGTGCTTTGTTCACAAAGCCCGGATTGTCCAGCTTCTTGTTGATAAAGGCCAACTTTTCCTCGGCAGCAGCCAGTTCCTTTTGCAGGCGCTTGGCCTCTGCCTCAAAGTCCACCAAATCGCCCAAAGGAATATAGATCTTGGCGTCGTTGGTAACGATGGTCACCGTGTTGCCCAAGTCGCCAAAGCCGTCTGCGATCTCCACATCGGAAGCATAGGCCAGCCGCTTGATAAACTCGCTGCCCACGGCGAACACATCGGCAAAGGCGGTCTCCACATAGACCTTGGACTTTTTGCTGGGGGGAATATTCATCTCCGCCCGACGGTTACGAATGGCCCGAATGGCATCCATAATCTTTTCCATCTGGGCTTCCTCATCCGCAAAGGACAGCGCCGGGTCATACTCCGGCCACTTGGAGATCATAATAGACTCCGTGTCGTGCGGAATGGCCTGATAAATCTCTTCTGTAATAAAGGGCATAAAGGGGTGCAGCAGCTTGAGAATATCCGTCAGCACATACACCAGCACCGCCTTGGCGGTATCGGCGCCCTCGCCGGACTGCAAGCGGATCTTGGCGATCTCAATATACCAGTCGCAGAACACATCCCAAATAAAATCGTACAACTTGGCAACGGCGATACCCAGTTCAAACCGCTCCAGGTTGTCCGTCACTTCCTTAGCCAGGGTGTTGACCTTGGAGAGGATCCACTTGTCCTCAATAGCCAGATCCTTCGGCAGGCCCGGGTAATTATAATCGTTGCCCAAGTACATCAGCACAAAGCGGGCGGCGTTCCACAGCTTGTTTGCAAAGTTTCGGGAGGCCTTTACCTTCTCGTCGGAGAAGCGCATATCGTTGCCCGGTGCATTACCGGTAGCCAAAGTAAAGCGCAAGGCGTCGGCGCCGTACTGGTCGATCACCAGCAGAGGATCAATACCGTTGCCCAGGGACTTACTCATCTTGCGACCCTGCGCATCACGCACCAGGCCGTGGATCAACACCGTGTGGAAGGGCACCTGACCCATGTGCTCCACGCCGGAGAAGATCATTCTGGCCACCCAGAAGAAGATAATATCATAGCCGGTGACCAGCGTATCCGTGGGATAGAAATACTCCAGTTCCTTTGTATCATCCGGATAGCCAAGGGTAGAGAACGGCCACAAGGCAGAGGAGAACCAAGTATCCAGGGTGTCCGGATCCTGGTGCACATGGTTGCCGCCGCACTTAGAGCAAGTATGCACTTCATCGGCGGATACCATCACCTCACCGCAATCGTCGCAATAGTAGGCGGGAATACGATGGCCCCACCACAACTGGCGGGAGATACACCAGTCCTTAATATTCTCCATCCAGTGGAAGTAGGTCTTGTCAAACCGCTCGGGAACGAACTTCACTTCCCCGTTTCTGACCACCTCCACAGCCGGTTTTGCCAGCGGCTCCATCTTCACGAACCACTGCTTGCTGACCCGCGGCTCCACGGTGGTACCGCAGCGGTAGCATGTGCCTACATTGTGGCTGTAATCCTCGATCTCCACCAAAGCGCCCTCGGCTTGCAGATCCTCGACAATGGCCTTACGGGCCTCATAGCGATCCATACCGGCATACTTGGGATAATCGTCTACGATCTTGGCGTCCGGGGTCAGTACATTGATGACCTCCAGGTTGTGGCGCAGACCCACCTCAAAGTCGTTGGGGTCGTGGGCCGGAGTGATCTTTACCACGCCTGTACCGAACTCAATATCCACATAATCATCGGCAATCACGGGAATTTCTCTATGCACGATAGGCAGGATCAGGGTCTTGCCCACCATATCTTTATAACGCTCGTCGTTGGGGTTCACCGCCACAGCCGTATCGCCCAGCAAAGTCTCCGGACGGGTGGTGGCCAGCTCCAGGTAGCCGCTGCCGTCCTTAAAGGGATAGCGCAGATGCCAGAAGTGGCCCGCCTGATCTTCATACTCCACCTCTGCGTCAGAGATCGAGGTCAGGCAGTGGGGGCACCAGTTAATGATGCGCTCACCACGGTAAATCAGACCCTTATCGTACAGCTTGCAAAAGACCTCTCGCACGGCCTTGCTGCACCCTTCATCCAGGGTGAACCGCTCCCGATCCCAGTCGCAGGAGGAGCCAAGCTTTTTTAGCTGCTCCACAATGCGGCCGCCGTACTGGGCTTTCCACTCCCAGGCACGCTCCAAGAACTTCTCCCGGCCGATCTCCTCTTTGGTAATGCCCTCTTTACGCATGGCCTCTACGATCTTGGCCTCCGTTGCAATAGACGCGTGGTCCGTGCCCGGCAGCCACAGGGTCTCGTAACCCTCCATACGGCGCCAGCGAATGAGAATATCCTGCAAAGTCTCGTCCAACGCGTGACCCATGTGCAGCTGGCCGGTAATGTTCGGCGGCGGGATCACGATGGTGTAGGGTTTCTTGTCCGGGTTCACCTCAGCGTGAAAATACTTGTGATCGCACCAGAATTTATAGGTGCGGTCCTCCACATTTTGGGGGCTGTACTGTTTGTCCAACTCTTTTGCCATATTTTTTTGCTCCTTACAAAAATAAAAAAGCCCCGTCTCATAATGAGACGGAACTGAACTTCCGCGGTACCACTCAAATTGCGCGCCAAAGCGCGCCGCTCTTGCCTTAACGCGGCACACGGGTGCGACTACTGTCTTTCACCGCACCGGCTCCCGGACTACCTTCCCCCGCTGGGCGCGCCTGTTTGCACCGACCACAAGCTCTCTATGCCGCCGTCCTGGGGTACTCCTTCCGTTCCAAGCCGTTTTCTATTGGTATTATAGTACCAAAACCGCCGCCCCTTGTCAAGCGGCAGCCGGGATTTTGCACGCACAAAAGTATGCAAATCAATTAAAGAAATCAGATAATACAAATAAAACAACAACAGCCGCAAACAAAAAAACAACTCCGGATGCCTTGCAACACCCGGAGCGTATGTCCACTTATTATTTAGTTTTTATTATTGGCACATAGCGTGCACACTGTTTAGCCCATTGGACCGTACCTCGTTTTTTAGATTTTGACAAATATTAAAGTTGAAAAAACGAAATTTACTTCTCCATTGGAATTCACCTGGTCGTAAAATACATCTTCTATGAAAGTACCGCCGGGCGGCACTCCCAGGTCACTTGCAGGTAGATGACCGATATATACCTTTACTATTCAGTTGAATCAGCGCCTGCCGTTCCAATCAATCCTGCATGATAACTCTTACTTTGCTCACTTGAGCTTGTGTGCGCCGTGCAATTCCGATTTGCACTCTGTCCATACACAAATCCGTTATACTCTATTGACGAGCGGTACAGGCGGTCTGCTGAAAGGGTTCACTCTCCATTGGACCGACCTCCTTATTAGATTGAACACGCCTTAACTACTTCCTAAGGCTTATCTCCTGTGTTCAACTACATAGTAGCACCAAAGTTGGCAGTTGTCAATAGGTTTTTGCATATTTTTTTGATTTTTTTGTGCATTTCTGATAAGTGTTTTCCACATTACGCAAAATATGGGGTTTGTTCCCCGCCAACCACAAAATAGCCATTGACGGCAATGGGCAAATAGAGTATAATGCAAAAAGAAAGGCGTGAGAACTATGAGCGATAACAAAGAACTGTACGAACCGGACCTGATCTCCGTGACCGACGACGACGGCAACGAGATTGTATTTGAACTGCTGGAGCGGTATGAGACGGACGACGATGTGTATGTGGCCATCACCGAGTACCACGATGAGGCGGAAGAAATCGTAGAGGCAGACAACGAGGTCATTATTCTGAAAGTGCTGGAGGAAAACGGCGAGGAATACTTGGCCGAGATCGAAGACGAAATGGAATTTGAGCAGGTCTCCGATATTCTGATGGCTATGGTAGAAAAGAAATATGATGTAGAATATTTCGAGCCGGAGCAGTAAGAATAAGAAACAGAACATCTGTTCTGCCCTTCTCGACAACCGTGTGATTTAATAACCCGAACAATTTTTTATATGGGTTTCCTGCTCGGTCGGCAGGTATGCAGGCCTCCCCTGCGGGGACGATGGAAGCACAAAACCGAACGGCGGTCACCCACCTGCTTGAGATGCAGGTTATTCTCGTCACACGGCGGCTGGGCGGAATAAAGAGCGGAGCTTTGCGGCTTCGCTTTTTTTGCACTTGATTTTTTTGGCGCATAATGCTAAAATAAGAGCCGTTATGCGGGTATGGTGGAATTGGCAGACACGCAGGATTTAGGTTCCTGTGGGCAACCGTGCAGGTTCGACCCCTGTTACCCGCACCAAAAAGCACGACAGTTTCGGCTGTCGTGCTTTTTTGCATTTATTTCTTTTTTCCGCCCCTTTGATCATACGGTTTACGCTTTGCGGACTTTCCGCCAGAGCGATTGTTTCCGCCAACCAATTTTCCATAGCCAGGTGCATGCCCCTTTGGTTTGCCGCCGGTGTGGGGCGCAGGTCGTGCACCGCTGGTTGCTGCCGGGATCAGACACTTAGGGCCATTGCCGATCAGATCCGTGCGGTGGGCTCGGCGCAGCGCCTCAGAACAAAGGGCATAGTTCTTTGGATTATAATACTGAAGCAGTGCCCGCTGGAGCGCCTTGTCGTGGGGGTTCTTGGCCACATAGACCGGCTCCATGGTGTACGGATCCAGTTCCGTATAAAACATACAGGTGGAGATGGTGCCCGGGGTGGGATAAAAGTCCTGCACCTGCTCCGGGCGAATGTGATTTTTCTTTAAGAAACACGCCAGTTCAATAGCATCGTCCAACCGGGAGCCGGGGTGCGAGCTCATCAGATACGGCACCAGGTACTGCTCCTTTTGGATTTGGCCGGTGTAAGTAAAATACCGGCGAGAAAAGTCAATATACGCTTCAATATGGGGCTTGCCCATTTTGTCCAGCACCGCGGCGGAGCAATGCTCCGGTGCCACTTTTAGCTGGCCGCTCACATGGTGCTGCACCAACTCCCGGAAGAAGCTGTCGTCCGGGTCGCAAAGCAGATAATCATAGCGAATACCGCTGCGGATAAACACTTTCTTAACTCCGTCCACCTGCCGCAGCGCCCGAAGAATGTCCAAATATTCCCGGTGATCCGCCTGCAAATTGGGGCAGGGCTTAGGCGCCAGGCACTTTTTCCCCTTGCACAGGCCGTGCTGCTCCTGCAAGGCGCAGCTGGGGTGGCGAAAGTTGGCGGTGGGGCCGCCCACATCGTGGATATAGCCCTTGAAGTCCGGCATTTGGGTAATCTTTTGCGCTTCAATCAACAGGCTCTTTTTGCTGCGAGAGGTCACATAGCGCCCCTGATGGAACGCAATGGAACAGAAATTGCAGGCGCCAAAGCACCCGCGGTTATGGGTAATGGAAAAGCGCACTTCTTCAATGCCCGGCACACCGCCCAATTTTTCATAACTTGGGTGATACGCCCGCATATACGGCAGACTGTACACCCGGTCCAGCTCCGAAGTGGTCAGCGGCTCCATGGGCGGATTTTGCACCACCATCACCTTGCCGTGGCGCTGCTTGAGCAGCTTGCCCCGCACATGATCCTGCTCGTCCTGCTCAAGTCGGCAAGAGCGGGCGTATTCCTTTTTAGAGGCACAAACATTCTCAAAGGAAGGGCACTCCACTCCGCCAAAGGGTGTGTCTTTAGTGGGCACCGCATACATGGTGCCCCGAATGTCGTGCATACTGCCCACCGGCTCACCGGCTCGCAGGCGGCGGGCAATCTCCGTTACCTGCTTCTCGCCCATACCGTAGATCAGCAGATCCGCGCCGGAGTCCACCAGCGCAGAGGGGCGAATAGCGTCGTCCCAGTAGTCATAATGGGCAAAGCGGCGCAGGGACGCCTCCAGCCCGCCTAAAATCACCGGGCAATCCGGGTAGGCCTCTTTTGCCAGGCGGGTGTACACATTCACCGCCCGATCCGGTCGCTTGCCGTGCTTGCCACCGGCAGTATATGCGTCGTCGTGGCGCAGCTTTTTAGCGGCGGTATAGTGCGCCACCATAGAGTCAATATTCCCGGCAGTGATCAAAAAAGCATACTTCGGCCGCCCGAATTGCTGAAAGTCCCGCACGCTGTGCCAGTCCGGCTGGCTGAGCACCACCACCTTGAACCCCTGGCTCTCCAGCAAGCGGGTAATGATGGCAGCGCCAAAGGACGGGTGATCCACATAGGCGTCACCCGTCACATACACAAAATCCGGTTGTTCCCACCCTCGCTCGTGCATTTCTGCCGGCGTAATGGGTAAAAAATCATTCCGCATCGGTTTGGTCCTCGTCTGACTCCGCTTCCTCAAAGCGCATTTGCTCAGCAGTCTCGGCACTCATTTTCGGTGCCGGGCCTTGGTTCTGCATTTCCAGCCACTGCTGTTTGTTGATCCGCACTTCACGCTTTTTGGCGCCGTCCTGGGGACCGATGATTCCCTTCTCTTCCAGCTGGTCCATAATTTTTGCCCCGCGGGCATACCCTACGGACAGCTTGCGCTGCAAGAAAGAGGTGGACGCGGTGCCGGTTTCCAGCACAATATTTACCGCATCGTTAAAGAGCGGATCCAGCTGTTCCGGACTCTCATCACCCTCAAAGGGGCTTTTCTTATCCTGTACGGCCTTGGCCTCGATCTCTTTTTGAATTTCGTCGCTGTACTGGCTCTCGCCCTGGGACTTTACAAAATCGCACAGGGACTCTACTTCCTCATCGCTGATATAGCAGCCCTGCACACGAATGGGCTTGGAGGAGCCGATGGGCGCATACAGCATATCGCCGTAACCCAGCAGCTTCTCTGCGCCGGAGGCGTCCAAAATGGTACGGGAGTCAATCTGAGAGCTGACCGTCAACGCAATGCGGGACGAAATGTTGGCCTTGATCAGGCCGGTAATTACATCCACAGACGGGCGCTGGGTGGCGATCACCAGGTGCATACCCGCCGCACGGGCCATCTGAGCCAAACGGCAGATGGAGTCCTCGATCTCCTTAGGCGCAGCCATCATCAGGTCGGACAACTCGTCAATGCAAATGACGATCTTGGGCATGGGCTGCATGTCCTCATGCTTCTTCACATATTTGTTGTAGCCCTCAATATCCCGCACGCCGGTATCGCTAAAGGTCTGGTAGCGCTTGAGCATCTCAGACACCGCCCAGCCAAGCGCACCGGTAGCCTTGCGAGGATCGGTCACCACCGGCACCAACAAATGAGGAATGCCGGAATACTTGCTAAACTCTACTTTTTTAGGGTCAATCAGTACCAGCTTCACCTCATCCGGCTTAGCCCGGTACAAAATAGACACAATAATGCTGTTCATACACACGGACTTACCGGAACCGGTAGTACCGGCGATCAGCAGGTGGGGCATCTTGGCCACATCGCAGTACACCGCATCGCCGGAAATATCCCGCCCAAGTCCAACGGACAGCATAGACCGCTGCTTGCCGAACTCCGGCGTGTCGATCAGTTCGCGCATAGATACGCCGCTTTTTACAGAATTGGGCACCTCAATACCCACCGCCGCTTTGCCGGGAATGGGAGCCTCAATACGCACATGGGTGGCCGCCAAATTCAGCGCAATATCGTCGGACAAATTGGTGATTTTAGAAATACGCACACCGGCAGCCGGTTTCAGCTCATACCGGGTCACCGTGGGACCGCGGCTAATGTCCGTAATGGTAGCGTCCACATTAAAGGAATGGAGGGTGTCGATCAGCCGCTGGGCATTGGATTTCAGCTCCCCGCTCACATCTTTAACAGACTTATGCCGGGCAGGGGTCAGCAGGGACACCGGCGGCAGCTTATAATCCGCCACGCCCGATTCCATCTGCGCGTCCGTAACCGTAAAAACTTCCGACGGGTCCTTTTTCTCCGGCTCGGCCTCCTCGGTGGCCTTGTCCACAATCTCATCCAGGGACTTGGTCTTTTCCGGGGCAGGCTGCTTCTGCTCCGCCATTTTTTTGCTGTGCTTTTGGTTCAGTTCTTTTACGATACTGTCTGTATCCACAGCGTCCGTATTCTTCTTTTTGCCCTTTTGCGCAGGCGGCTCCTCCTCCGTCTCCTGTTCGCCGGGGGCGTGGGCATCCAGGGGCACATCAATATTGGCCTGGCGGCGCTCCCGATACACCTCAATGGCATCCCCTGCCTTTTCATAGGCTTTCTTGGCCGGTTGTGCCGCGCCGTTTAAGAACTGCACCACCGTCAGCCGCGCCAGCAGCATAAAGTCCACCACCAGCAGCACCAGGTCCACGATAATGGCCGGCGCCTTGCCAAAGGTCAGCAGCGCCCAGCCGATGAGCGCGCCGAAAAAGCCGCCGTTGAACTCATAAGGCGCCTGGGTGTAGCCCAGCTTCACGCTGTCTGCAAATTTCAACCCGGTGGGGTTCTCGATAATATGGATCAGTGCTGCAATCAGCAGCACGATAATCACGCTCTCCACGCCCTTGGCGATCAGCTCTTTGGGGGAAATCGGGGACTTTTGCGTTTCTGTCCCCTCTTCAATTGCGCGTTTTTTGGCCTTGTTCTCCTTGTAGGAATACAGGAGAATGATCGCCACCGCCAGTATGGGGAACAGCACAGCCGCCAGCATACCAAACAGCCCTAAGTACACATTATGTACCACTTTCCATGCGCCGTCGCCGCCGATCACCGCAACAAAGAAAAAGATTACCGACAGGGCAAAAACAGCCACCCCTACAATGCGGCTGATATTCTCCTGCCGCTTGGCAGCAGCCGCTTGGGCCTCCAGCTCCATTTGCTCCCAGCGAGACTGTTCTGCCTTGGTGCGCTTTTTGGGCGCCGGAGCAGTCCCGCGGGCCGCAGCTTTCTTTTCCTCCCGGCGATGACCCCGGGCGTTCTTCTTTTGTACATTCGCCATTTTATCTATCCTTAAAAGCTAAAATTATCGTAAGATCAGTTCAAAAATCCCCACCACGACGCACACACCGGCCAGGGCAAAATCATAATAGGCAAACGCCTTTAGCTTGCCACCGTGGAGGATCCACAGCATCAGCTTCACCATAAAGTAGGTCACCGCCGCGCTGAGCACCACCGCCAAAATACCGGCAATGATATTTACATAGGTGACACAGGTGCAAATTTCCACCACGCCCAGCACCAACAGGGTCAGCACACTGGACACCGCCGCAAAGCGGTAAGAGATTTTGCGTGCCACGCCCATCATCACGCCCAGGCAGAACAGCACGCCCATATAGGACAGCCCGGCAATAGGCAGAGAAAAGGCGGCGGCAAACCCCAAGATCAAGGCGGCGTACCAGTCCACATTCTTTTGGGGGCCGTGCTTTTTCATTTGCAGCAGCGCCAGCAGAATAAGCCCGCCTGTGAGGGCGAAAAACACGCCCTCGTCCAGCAGCGTGCCGTTATAGCCCATACTGCGAAACAGGCCGTACACATTGCCGTACTTGCCTGCCGGCACCAGCAGCAAAACCATCGGCAAAAAGCCCAGCACCGTGCCAAACATAAACCGGCGTGCACCGCCGGGGTTTACAAAGGGATTTTGCTTTGCAAACGCATCTTTGAAAAAGGCGATAAACTCGCCAAACAGCCGCACAAACAGCTTAATGAACACCAAAAAGATACCCAGTGCAATGCCAATATGTACCAGCCCGGTCAGCTCGCTGCCATTGCCGCTGAACCGACCGGAAAAATCGTGAAAGATCGCCGAATGCCCACTTTCAGACACCGGGAGTACCCAGGTGACTGCCTGTGCGACGGCTTGAAATATCGCAGTTAAAAACCACATGATCCTGCCCTCCGAACAAAGAAGCGCCCTCCAGACTGTACCCGTCGTTCAGGTAGTCAAAAGGGTTGCTGGAGCGGGGCGCCCGGCTGCCCCGGGTCGCCTGGTAGAACACATCCGCCTGGCTAATGACCGTCCACAGCATGGTGCTCCTCCTCAATGGTGCGGTTGAGAAACGCCAGCGCGTCACTAAGACCGCCCATTTGGTCAATGAGCCCACAGTCCACAGCACCGGCACCGTCCAGCACCGTGCCCACATCCATCACCAGTTCCCCGGTCTTCATCATCAGGGCACGGAAATCCTCTGCGCTGATCTTGGCATTATGCGCAATAAAACGCACGATCCGATCCTGCATTTTCTCAAAATAAGACAGGGTCTGGGGCACGCCCAGCACCAGGCCGTTCATACGCACCGGGTGCACCGTCATGGTGGCGCTGGGTACAATAAAACTGCGCCGACAGGACACCGCCAGGGGCACGCCGATGGAGTGGCCGCCGCCCAGCACCAAAGAGGCGGTGGGCGTTTGCATGGTGGACAGCAGCTCGGCAATGGCCAGTCCGGCCTCCACATCGCCGCCCACGGTGTTGAGAATAATCAGCAGGCC
>CAVHPP010000026.1:0-20489 GCA_963638105.1 Agathobacter rectalis | reverse complement strand
TGATTTATCTGGCGGTGGCATTGGCCACGGCAGCCGTGATTGCATTGGCAGCAGGGATCATCAAATCCGGCAAAGCCAAGCAGCAAGAAGCCCGGGAAAAACAGAGACAAGAGGAAGAACAGGAAATCGAGGAATACGACGAATAACAAAGCAGAAAGCCACCGATCATCGGTGGCTTTTTGTTTTGGGGTGTGCACGCACTACGAAACAGGTTGCGGGCGGCAGGTTGCCGCCCCTACGATGTCTTTATGCAAATCCGTAAACATTATGCCCCACAAGGTTTTGGCATCCGGATTTTACAAATCAAAATGCGCCTTGATCTGCGCGGCGGTAGCGGCGGCAGACAGGTGGGTGTTGTCGATCTTCATATAATTGGCAAAAGGCAGCTCGCCGGGGCGGCTGACCATTCGATGGTCGCGGTCGTCCCGGAGCAGCAGCCGGTTGGAGAGGGCGATATTTCGCTTAGACGGTTTGTGCCGCAGCCGGTTCTCCGTGGTGTTGCGCTGCAAGCGCACTTCCCGGGGCGCCACCAACTCCACATAATACACCTCTGCCCCATGCCGCTGGAACAAATCGGCGATCTGCGCGGTTTGTTCCCAGTCCTCCCGGCAGTCAAAGGCCCACATAAAGGTGAAGATCAGGCCGTAGTGGTCTGTTTTTACAAATGACTCAAACACCGTTTGCCGCAGTTTTTCGATTACCGCCGGTTCGTATGTGCCAAAGATCTCCAGCACCGGCTCAATGGTCATGTGGTTGTGAAACAGGCGCAGGTCCGTGATCCTGGTCAGCTCCTGTCCCACGGTCATTTTGCCCACGGCGCAGTCGCCGAATAAAAGTACCAACTTCATACATTCCCTCCAAAAAAAGAACCCGTTGATGACAGTTCATCAACGGGTTTTGCAGTTTAACAGATCGCCTACACCGAAAATGAACGCAGCAGAAGAAGCCCATACGCATAGCGCATCGGCCGATACAGTCTGCTTTGGTCAAAGGCGGGTGTAAACATGACAGAACGGTCCTTTCCGGGTCACATAGAGGACAGGGCACCCAGTGCGGCGGTGCCGACAAAGGCATAAAACAGCGACAATGCCACCACGGAGATGACCCACATAATAATGTTGGCCCAAATAAAGTTCTTCTTATTCTTATTGGTGTTGGGGCTGCACAGCCACACGATCCAGCAGATCAAATTCACCACCGGCAGGGCGGAGAGAATGAGCATACCCACATACTGGCCAATGCTCATCACCTGGGTGGTGGGGTCGTAGGCCGGGGGCGCCGGTTGATAGGGCGGCTGATAGGGCTGCTGGTAATTGCCCTGCGGGTTGGGGTTTTGCTGATTGTACTGGTCCATTTGGTACTTCCTCTTTTCTTAAAAAATGTGCAGAACTCTGCACCCATAGCATACCATACTTGGCATTCGCTGTCAATTCTTGCCTTTGCCGGGTAAATTCACGGCGCAGATCCCGCCGGTAACCAGCGCGCCGGACAGCAGATAGCGCCAGGAGAACGGCTCGCCCAGTAGCAGACAGGAGAGCACCACCCCCAGCACCGGGATAAAGGCGTTGTAAATGGCAATCTGCCCCACCGGGTGGTAGCGCAGCAGTTGGTTGTAAAAGGAAAAGCCCAGGGCAGACACCGCCACCAGCGCCGCCAGGATCAGCAGACCCTTCGGGTGCACACCGGCCGGGTGGGCGCCCATCAGCCCCCCGGCAGGGATCAGCAGCGCGCCGCCCAGAGCCAGGGAGTGGCCGGTAGCCACCAGCGGATCCATTTTGCGGGTGACCACCCGGGTCAGCAGTCCGCCTGCCATGGCGCACACACTGCTGCACAGCAGCATACCGTCGCCGGAGAGGGTGAACTGCCCGGCGGTGCTGCCCAGGTTGATGAGCACAATGCCGAAGAACCCCAGCAGGCAGCCGAAAATCGACCGTAGGGTGAGCCGCTCCCGGAACACCGCCGCGGCGGCGATAATCAGTAGGAAAGTGCCCAGGCTATCCAAGATAGACGCCCGGCCGCCGGGGGAATTGGACACACCTAAATAAAAGAAAAAGTAGTGCAGCGCCGTGTTGACCAGACCAAAGAGCACCAGCTGCCATCGGGTCTTGCCCCGGGGCACCGCAAAGGAGCGGCCGCACAGCTTGGCTGCCGCCAGCACCACCAGCCCGGCCAGTAAAAACCGCGCCCCGGCGAACAGCGCCTTGCCGCCGGTGTCTGTACCCGCAATGCCAAAGTCCGCCAACCCCAGCTTGATAAGGGGAAAGGCGCAGGCCCAGCTTAGCGCCGCGCTGCCGGCAAACAGGGGCACCCATTTTCGATTTTCAAACACAGAGGCACGGCCCATTTTGTTCTCCGTTCTCGGCACACCGCCGCAGATCATCCTTTGTTTTTGCCGAATTATTGTATAATAGCCGCCGCCAAAAGTCAACAAATGCGCAGGACCGCTTGCCGGCAGCGTCAGTTATACTGCCGCTCAAACAATTCCTCATAAGTGGTGTCTAAAATCTGCCGGATATGGCGGATTTCGTCCGGGTAAATATGCCGCTGCCCTACTTCAATCTTGGCCACGGCGCTGCGGGTAATGTCACACCCGGCCAGCTGCAATTTGGCGGAGAGCAGTTCCTGGGTCATGCCCTTTTCTTCCCGAATATGGCGGATATTCCGCCCCATCTGCTTTTCAAACTCAATATTCATGGTCAACCTCTTGCACCTATTTAAGAACAATTTGCGTTGACTTTATTGTATCTTTGTGCTATTCTAAGATTGCACCTATATAGGTGCAATTATACGGAAATCGGAAAAGGAGAATGTGCAATGAAAAAAGGACTATCCATCTTACTTTGCGCCTGTTTGCTCTTTGGGCTGTGTGCCTGTACCGGCCAAAATGGGACAAAAAGTAAAGAAACCACAACGGTCGCTACGACTGCCTCTACGACAAAAAAGCCAGAGAGTACAACCAAAAAACGCAAAACGGATTTTAGAAATGTTTGCTGGGGTGACAGTGCGGCAAGGGTGAAGAAAGAGGAAACAGCAAAATTCATAGGCGAAAGTGCACAGGATACGGTCGGAAATATGCTTTGCTATGAGGCTACTATCGCCGGTGAAAATACCAATCTGACCTACTGTTTTGATAAGAATGATAAACTTTATAGGGTGCTTTTCGATTGTACAACAAAGTATACTTCTTTTGGTCAATGGAAAAATTGCTATGATAATCTGAAAAAATCATTGACCACAAAATACGGAAAACCAAAAACGGATACCGTAGTTAATAATGTGAATCAGAATTTAATCGACCTTGCCGGTAGTCAGGCTCTGGAATACGGTTATGTTTCCTATATTGCAGATTGGAAAACCAGTAGAACCAATATCCGCCTAGCTTTGATGAGCCAGGAATACAAGGTCTTTTGTAGCGTTTTATTAACGGATAAAAACCATAAAGATGATCCGAACGACAGCGGGCTGTAATGCTGGTGAATAGCAGAAGAAGGTCTTATTGTTGTAAATAAACAATGCAGAGGTGCATTGATCATTCAAATTTTATACAAAGGAGAAATAACAATGAAAATGAAAAAGGCACTTTCCCTGTTTTTGGCATTGCTTACAGTTGTAACAATGTTTTCGTTTGGCACAGTAGATGCCTATGCGGCAACGCAGGTGTACAAGGCTAAAGGCTATTTATGGTCTGAGGATATGTTTGAAGATGAATTCTCAGTTAACAGCAAACAGAAAATCAAATTCGAATTTTCATGTCAAGTTCCAGCTTATGTTAGTGTTTATAGTCTGGATACCTTTAATGATGTTTTGTACAAAGAAAACACAAAAAAGTTTACTACAACAGCATCGTTAGCAAAAGGCGACTACAAAGTTTTAATCATTTTGGGCAATGATGATTCAATGGATCCAGTCAAAGATTATTCATATTCTTTGACGGCTACAGATGTCACATCATATGCAAGTAAAATCTCAATGACCACAACCAAAAAGACTATGTCTGCCGGTACCTCAACGACATTGAAATATAAAACATCGCCCTCCGGTAGCGTGGCAAAAAGTGTAAGTTGGTCATCATCAAATACTAAGGTGGCCACCGTCAACAAGTCCGGCAAAGTAACGGCAAAAGGGCTTGGCAAGGCGACAATTACCGCAAAGCTGAATAATGGCAAGAAAACCACCTGCATCATCACCGTCAATAAAAAGGACATTTATGTTTTTGCCGGTACAAGCAGAACCTTACCGCAGATCGGCGGCAAGAAAAAAGTGACCTGGAAAAACGGCAAAAAATCCATTGCCAAGGTAAATTCACAGAAAATCAAGGGCGTAAAGCAAGGCGCAACTTCGGTTACGGCCACTTATAGCAAAGTCAAATACACCTGTAATATTTATGTTGTGGATTACAACAAACTGTATAACAAATGCAAGAGCGAATTAAAAGATCAGTTGAAAGACCCGGATTCTCTGAAGATATACCATGTTTGGAGAGGGTATGACAAAGACGGTGATCCAACCATTCAATTTGATTATGGCGCTAAAAACTCGTACGGAGCGTATGTGCGTAATAATTACGCAGGGTATTATCACTACAACAAAAGCAAAAAGAAATTTCAGTTTGGCGACTATTTCCCTGAATATTTAGAGAAACTGAGCAGCGAAAAAAAGATGAAATAAGTACAGTAATTCCCGCAGGTCATCATACGGCCTGCGGGCTTTTTATTGCATTTTCAGTCGGGGTATGGTAGAGTTATAATAGGTATATAAAACAGACAGACGGCGCGGGCCGGGAAGGGGAATGGTATGAAAGGTATAATTTTGGCAGGGGGCAGCGGCACCCGGTTGTATCCGCTGACCCGGATCACCTCCAAGCAGCTGCTGCCGGTGTATGACAAGCCCATGATCTACTATCCGCTGACCACGTTGATGTTGGCGGGGGTGCGGGATATTCTTGTGATCAGCACGCCCCGGGATCTGCCCCGCTTTCAGTCCCTCTTAGGGGACGGCGCCCGGTTTGGGCTGCGGCTCAGCTACAAGGAGCAGCCCTCCCCGGATGGGCTGGCCCAGGCCTTTATCCTGGGTGCGGATTTTATCGGCGACGACTGCTGCTGTATGGTGCTGGGGGACAATATCTTTTACGGCGCCGGGCTGCGGCGGCTGCTGCAAAGTGCGGTGGAGAACGCAGAGCAAAATCACCGTGCCACCGTGTTTGGCTATCATGTAGAGGACCCGGGGCGTTTTGGCATTGTGGAGTTTGACCGGGAGAACCGGGTGGTGTCGCTGGAGGAAAAGCCGGCGGTACCCAAGAGCAATTATGCGGTCACCGGGCTGTATTTCTACGACAATCGGTGCGTGGATTACGCCGGGGGGCTGACCCCCTCCGCCCGGGGTGAGCTGGAGATCACCGATCTGAACCGGCTGTACTTACAGGCGGGGGATCTGGATGTAAAGCTGCTGGGGCGGGGCTACGCCTGGCTGGATACCGGCACCACGGACAGCCTGTTGGAGGCCGGCAACTTTGTGCGCACTATCCAGCACCAGCAGGGGGTGGAGATCTCCTCCCCGGAGGAAGTGGCCTATATTAACGGCTGGATCACCGCCGATGATTTGGCGGCAGCGGCCAAAGCCTACGGCAAATCCGCATACGGCGCCTACTTGCAGGCGGTGGTGCGGGGCGAAATACAATACTGAGGTGCGAGGATGACTGTACTTGTGACCGGCGGTGCCGGGTTTATCGGCGCCAACTTTATATTTTACCAACTGACCCACCACCCGGAGGATCGGGTAGTCTGCCTGGACAAGCTGACCTATGCGGGCAATTTGGAGACCCTGGCGGATGTGATGGAGAACCCCAACTTCCGCTTTGTGCAGGGGGATATTGCCGACGAGCAGGCGGTGGAGCGTCTGTTTTTACAGGAGAAACCGGATTATGTAGTAAACTTTGCGGCGGAGAGCCATGTGGACCGCTCCATTACCCAGCCGGATCTGTTCTTAAAGACCAATGTGCTGGGCACCGGGGTGTTGCTGGACGCCTGCCGCCGCCACAGGGTTACCCGGTATCACCAGGTGTCTACCGATGAGGTGTACGGCGACCTGCCCTTGGATCGGCCGGATCTGTTCTTTACGGAAGAAACGCCCATCCACACCTCCAGCCCCTATTCCGCCTCCAAGGCGGGGGCGGATCTGCTGGTGCTGGCCTACGCCCGCACCTACGGGTTGCCGGTCACGGTAAGCCGGTGCTCCAACAACTACGGTCCCTACCACTTCCCGGAGAAGCTGATTCCCTTAATGATCACCCGGGCGCTGGCAGATCAAAGCTTGCCGGTGTACGGCACCGGCGAGAATGTGCGGGACTGGCTGTATGTGGAGGACCACTGCGCCGCCATTGACCTGATTTTGCGTCGAGGCACGGCGGGAGAAGTGTATAACATCGGCGGGCACAATGAGCGCACCAACTTGCAGGTGGTGCAGGCGGTGCTGGCCGCTTTGGATAAGCCGGAAAGTCTCATCACTTTTGTGACTGACCGGCCGGGTCATGATCGGCGTTATGCCATTGATCCTACGAAAATTCACCGAGAGCTGGGCTGGCAGCCGGAGACGGATTTTGACACCGGCCTGCGCCGCACGGTGGCGTGGTATCTGACCCACCGAGCGTGGTGGAGCCACATTCTCAGCGGCGAATATCAAAACTATTTTCAGACCATGTACAGAGAGCGGTTAGGCGAATAAATGCGAATTTTAGTGACAGGGGGCAGCGGCCAGCTGGGTACGGATGTGGCACAGGCAGCCACGGCCAAGGGCTGGCAGGTATGGGCCCCCGATCATACGGAACTGGATATTACCCGTCCGGCCCGGGTGGAGTCTGCCATTGGTGACTACCGCCCGGACTGGGTGGTGCACTGCGCCGCTTACACGGCGGTGGACCGGGCAGAGACGGAAGAAAAAATTTGTATGGCTGTCAATGCAGCGGGCACGGCGTATGTGGCCCACGCCTGCGCGGCAGTAGGCTGCGGGCTGCTGTACCCCTCTACGGATTATGTGTTTGACGGCAGCGGCACGGCGCCCCATCCGGTGACGGAGACCCCGGCGCCCCTGAATGTGTACGGCCGCAGCAAGCTGCTGGGCGAGCAGGCGGCACAGACGGTGCCCTGCCACGCCATCTTGCGGATCAGCTGGGTGTTTGGCCTGCACGGCAACAATTTTGTAAAGACTATGCTGCGCCTGGCAGAGCGCCGCTCCCGCCTGTCGGTGGTGGACGATCAGATCGGCTGCCCCACTTATACGGCGGATTTGGCTCAGCTGATTTGCCAAATGGCAGAGCAAAACGCACAGGGTGTGTTTCACGCCACCGGCAGCGGTCAACCGGTGAGCTGGTACGACTTTGCCCGGCGGATTTTTGACCTTGCCGGCAAAGAGATGGAATTGGAGCCGATCCCTACTGCGGCGTACCCTACGGCGGCTCGGCGACCGCTGAACAGTCGGCTGGATTGCAGCGCCTTGGCGGCAGCGGGCCTCACCCCCTTGCCGGACTGGCAAGACGCACTGGCGCGGTATTTACAGGCATTGGAGGAAGAAAAGGCATGATCCAAATGCAGGCACAGCAGAATGTGGGCGGCATTGCCGGGCTGGCAGTGCTCACCCCCACGGTGCACGGCGACGACCGTGGCTATTTTATGGAGACCTACAATCAGCGAGATATGGAGGCTCTGGGCTTTCATTATGATTTTGTGCAGGACAACCAGTCCGGCAGCACCTACGGCGTGCTGCGGGGGCTGCACCGCCAGTTGCGCTACCCCCAGACCAAGCTGGTGCGGGTGGTCAGCGGCACAGTATTTGATGTGGCGGTGGACCTGCGACCGGGCAGCGATACTTATTTGCGGTGGCACGGCGAGGTGCTCTCTGCGGAGAACAAAAAGCAGTTTTTGATCCCTGCCGGGTTTGCCCACGGTTTTTTGGTGCTGTCCCGGCGGGCGGAATTCTGCTATAAGGTAACGGACTTTTTTCACCCGGACGATGAGGGCGGTATTCCATGGGACGATCCCAAGATCGGCGTGGAGTGGCCCATTCCCCCGGGTATGACCTTGCAGCTAAGCGAAAAAGACAAGCATTGGGAGTATTTGAAGTAATGGAATTTACCCACGCATTTTATGACGCTCTGCCCCCGGAGGCCGCGGCCATTCGCCAGGCGGTTTTTGTGGAGGAGCAGGGCTTTCAGGAGGAATTTGACGCCATGGACCGCCACGCCCTGCACCTGCTGCTGTTTGCAGACGGTCGGCCGGTGGGCACCCTGCGTGCCTTTACGGAGGACGGGGGCACCCGCTGGCATATCGGTCGGGTGGCGGTAATCCGGTCCGCTCGCCGGTTGCACCTGGGGCGGCGAATGATGGACTTGGCAGAGGCGGAGCTGCGTCGCCGGGGGGCTGCGGGCATAGAGGTGTCTGCCCAGTGCCGGGTGCAGCCTTTTTACGAAAAGTGCGGCTTTGCCCCGGTGGGGCAGGTCTATTTGGACGAGTTTTGCCCCCACATTCGTATGGTCAAAGCATTACAATAAAAACAGCGCCGTCGGGCAATCACCGGCGGCTTTTTTTGAGGTGAACGGTATGAAAAAGACACTTGCACCCACCCCGCCTATGGGGTGGAACAGCTGGGACTGCTACGGCGCCGGCGTAACGGAGGAAGCCTTGCGGGAGAACGCCCGCTTTATGGCGGCGCACCTGCTGCCCTATGGATGGAACACCCTGGTGTGCGACATTCAGTGGTACGAGCCGCAGGCAAAGGGCAATGAATATAACAATTTTGCCTCGGTTTGTATGGACGACTACGGCCGTTTGCTGCCGGCGGAGAACCGCTTTCCCAGCGCAGCCGGGGACAAGGGCTTTGGCCCCATTGCGGACTATTGCCATTCCCTGGGTTTGCGCTTCGGTATTCATATTATGCGGGGCATTCCCCGCCAGGCGGTGCACCGGGATACGCCTATTTTGGGCACGGATTTTACCGCCCGGGACGCGGCCCATCACTTCTCCGTCTGTCCCTGGAACACGGATATGTACGGTATGCGGGACAATGCCGCTGCCCAGGCGTATTATGACTCCATTTGCCGGTTGTACGCCCACTGGGGCGTGGATTTTATTAAGTGCGACGATATTTGCGTCACGGAATTTCGCAAGTGGGACGATCCGTATAACGCCCGGCATGAGATTGAAATGCTCCACCGCAGCTTGCAAAATTGCGGGCGGGAGGTGGTGCTGTCCCTCTCACCGGGACCGGCAGATATTGCTAATTTGCCCCACCTGCGCCGCCACGCCCAAATGTGGCGGATGACCGGCGATTTTTGGGACCGGTGGGACAAGCTGCACGATATGTTTGATCGGTGCAAGACCTGGGAGGGCGTGCCCGGCCCCGGCTGCTGGCCGGATTGCGATATGCTGCCGGTGGGTCGCTTGTGCAAGGACGCTCCCTATCACGGCGCGCAAAATCGTATGAGCAATTTCACCTCGGACGAGGTGCGCACTATGTTCACCCTGTGGGGCATTTTCCGCAGTCCGCTGTTTTTGGGCGGCAATCTGCCGGAATTGCCCGCCGATGTGCTGGCTATGCTCACCAATCAAGATTATCTGCAAATGCACGCCGCCTCTTACGGCGCTCGGGAATTGCTTCGGCGAGAGACCAACGGCCGCGGCACCATTCAGTGGGTGGCCTGCGGCCGGGGCTGCAAGTACGCCGCTCTGTTTAATACCCAGGACCGCCCGGCACGGCAAACTCTGAATCTCACTGCCCTGCACCTGCCGGATACCCCCTGCGACTTGACGGAGATCTGGTCCGGCCACCGGCTGGGCACCTTCAAAAACCGCTTCTCCGCTACCGTCCCCGCCCACGGCGCCCTCCTGCTCCGCATAACGGCAGAATGATGGTATAAAGTAAAATATGTAAAAAAACAGGAACGCATAGATCTGCGTTCCTGTTTTTTATGCAATGGGATTGGGTTTTGTTTTAATACTTCTTCAGCTGGTCCTCGTCGAAGTCCGCCAGGAATTCGTCGTAGGTGCCCTTGCGATCCAGCAGGGTATTGCCGCTGACCTCGATGATCCGGTCGGCTACCGTCTGCACGAACTGGTGGTCGTGGGAGGTGAAGAGAATGGTCTCCGGGTAGCGGATCAGGCCGTCGTTCAGGGCGGTGATGGACTCCAGGTCCAGGTGGTTGGTGGGTTCGTCCAGCACCAGCACATTGGCGCCGGAGAGCATCATCTTGCACAGCATACACCGCACCCGCTCGCCGCCGGAGAGCACATTGGCCTTCTTCAGCGCCTCGTCGCCGCTAAAGAGCATACGGCCCAGCCAAGAGCGGATGTCCGTTTCCAGCGTTTGGGTGGTGTACTGGCGCAGCCAGTCGATCAGGGTCAGATCCACGCCGTCAAAGTAGGCGCTGTTGTCGCTGGGGAAGTAGCTTTGGGTGGTGGTTACGCCCCACTTGTATTCGCCCTCGTCCGGCTCCATCTCACCCATAATGATCTTAAACAGGGTGGTCTTGGCCATGGCGTCCGCGCCAACAAAGGCCACTTTTTCTCTGGGGTGGATCACAAAGCTGATGTCGTCCAGCACCTTGCGGTCGCCGATGGTCTTGGTCAGGTGGTCTACCCGCAGCAGGTCGTTGCCGCACTCCCGGTCCGGCTTAAAGTCCACAAAGGGGAACCGGCGGGAGGACACGGGCATGTCGATCATCTCCAAGGCGTCCAACTGCTTTTTACGGCTGGTGGCCTGCTTGCTCTTGGCTGCGTTGGCAGAGAAGCGGGCAATAAAGGCCTGGAGTTCCTTAATCTTCTGCTCGTTCTTCTTGTTCTGATCCCGCGCCTGGCGCTGGCGCATTTGGGTGTACTCGTACCAAAAGTCGTAGTTGCCTACATACATCTGAATTTTGCCAAAGTCCACATCGCAGATATGGGTGCAGACCTTGTTTAAGAAGTGACGGTCATGGGACACCACGATCACCGTGTTTTCAAAATCCAGCAGGAAGTTCTCCAGCCAGCGAATGGCGGACAGGTCCAGGTGGTTGGTAGGCTCATCCAGCAGCAGAATGTCCGGATTGCCAAAGAGGGCCTGGGCCAGCAGTACCTTGACCTTTAAGTTGGCAGGCAGCTCCGCCATGGTCATATAGTGGTACTCGTCGGTAACGCCCAGCTTGTTGAGCATAAACTCCGCGTCGCTTTCTGCGTTCCAGCCGTCCATATCGGCAAATTCCGCTTCCAGCTCCCCGGCG
Organism: Agathobacter rectalis; assembly: GCA_963638105.1. GTDB lineage: Bacteria > Bacillota > Clostridia > Oscillospirales > Acutalibacteraceae > CAG-217. The sequence goes on along the minus strand of CAVHPP010000026.1, from coordinate 9,244 downwards.
CGCACGCCGTCCTCTTCGCTAAAGTCCGGCTTGGCGTACAGGGCGTCCTTTTCTTCCATAATCTCGATGAGACGGGGGTTGCCCATCAGCACGGTGCGCACCACCTGGTATTGGTCATAGGCAAAGTGGTCCTGTTTGAGCACGCTGAGCCGCTCGCCGGGGGTAATGACCACCTCGCCCTTTTGGGGCTCCAGCTCGCCGTCCAGCACCTTTAAGAAGGTGGACTTGCCTGCGCCGTTGGCACCGATGATGCCGTAGCAGTTGCCCTTAGAGAAGGTCACATTGACCCGCTCAAACAGCGCGCGACCGCCGAACTGCACGGTTACATTATTGGCTTGAATCATAGAGAAATCCTCCGTTACTGGCTTTGTTATCTATTGTATCTGAAAATCCGCAACTATTCTACACCACACCCGGTCAAAATACAAGGAGAATTTGGCCCGGCGGCGTTTTATTGGCGCTTTTGCACAAAAAGGGGCGCCAGACGCCCTAAGATCGGGCGATAAAACCCTTGATAAGCGGCAAAATCCAGTGCCTGCCCGCCGGGCGTGAGCACATCCAGTGCCACGCCGCACAGCCGTATCGGCAAGTTGCAGGGGAGAAAGCCGTTTTTGGCATAGAAATCCAGCCGCCGTTGCCGCTGGCGGGCGTTGGGTGCCGTATGGTCCGGCGGCTCCACCTCCAGCACCACCTGCCGATTGGGATAACGCTGCTGTAAGGCGGGCAGCGCCCGGGAGCCAAGTCCCATAGAGCGGCAGTTCGGCTCCACGGCAAAGTAGTTGAGCAGGGCATAGCCGGGGGCAAAGGTAACGATCATCAGCCCGGCAAAGGCGCCGCCGGTGCGCAGCACCAAAATCTCCCCTTGCCCCTTTTTTTGCAGGGCAAAGAAGCGGCAGAGGGGCATACGCTCCGCTGCCGGGAACGCGCTGCGATACAGCGCCCGCAGCGCCGGGTATTCTTTTTTGCAGATGGGGGAGAGTTCCATTTCAGTCGCCTCCTGTTTTGTACTATTCTAACGAAAACCGGGTGCGCCGTCAAGGCATATTTCGTAGGCGTTGCTGTTGATTTTGTGCCCTTTTGGGCGTATAATAAGAGCACGAACGCAAACCGGCAGTTTTGCCGTTACCGAGAGGGGAATTCTGTATGGATATGAAGATTTCACCGTCTATGCTGGCCTGCGATTTTGCCAACATGGGCGCAGAGGCCAACAAATGCGCCGCCGGGGGCGCTCATCTGCTGCACCTGGATGTCATGGACGGGCATTTTGTGCCCAATATCTCCTTTGGCGCGCCGGTAATCGCCGGGCTGTCCAAGGTGTGCGATCTGCCCTTTGATGTGCACCTGATGATCAGTCAGCCGCTGCGGTATATTGACGATTACGCCGACGCCGGTGCGGATTTGATCACTTTCCATCTGGAGAGCGACGATGACCCGGGCGCAGTGATTGACAAGATCCTTGCCCGGGGCTGCAAGCCTGCGATTGCCATTAAGCCGGGCACCCCGGCAGAGGCGGTGCTGCCCTATGCGGATCGGCTGGCTATGGTGCTGGTGATGACCGTGGAGCCGGGCTTTGGCGGCCAAAGCTTTATGGCAGATATGATGCCCAAGCTCACTTTGCTGCGCAGCCGCTATCCCCACCTGGATCTGCAAGTGGACGGGGGCATTAACCTGGAGACTGTAAAGGCAGCGGCCAAGGCCGGTGCCAATGTGTTTGTGGCAGGGTCTGCGGTGTTTAAGAGCGCGGATCCGGCGGCCACCATTGCCGGTCTGTGCCGTGCGGCGCAGCAGGCTGCGGAATAAGGCAAGATGAAGAAAAAGCAAAAGCGATTTTACAGCAATGACAAGCGGGGTCAAAAATGGACGGAGCCGGAAGTGGGCCGCCCCATTGACTTTGCAGACAAATATATTGAACCCCGCACCCAGGCGGGCCAGGCAGAGCTGGATCGGCAGCGGCGCAAAAAAGGCGCGGCGTTCCAAAAAACCACGCCCGGCCAGGTGGTGCGCCGGGTGCTTTTGGTGCTGCTGGGGTTGGTGCTGTTGTATGCGGGCTATATTTTGATGGACGCCTGGATGGATCTGCACGCCATGCCTGCCGCCCAAACGGACACGGTAGACGGCAACACCATCAGCGCTGTGGCGCTGGAGGCCAAGGCAGCCAAGGTGGACAGTTTGTCCCTGGACGGCGCAGTGATGTTGGATGCCATGATGGACGATTTGTCCTCCGGGGGCTATACCGCTGCCTGCTTTGATATTAAGCGGGCGGACGGCACCGTGGGCTATGCCTCTACCCTGGGCACTGTGGCAGCAGCCGGGGCGGTATCTTCCCCTGCCGGGGATTTGCGCTCCTCCTGCCAAAAGCTGGGCAAGAATGACCTGCTGGTGCTGGGGCACATTGTGTGCTACCCGGACAATGTGCAGACTGCGGCCAATCCGGCCTGGGCGGTGAAGAGCGGCAAAACCGCTTACACAGATCCGGCGGGCAACCGCTACCTGAACCCGGACAGCACGGAGGTTTACAACTATATTCGCTCGCTGGTGGAGGAGAGCGCTCGCGCCGGGGTAACGGTATTTGTGCTGGAGGGCACAGAGCTGCCCCAGGCAGCGGGCACCTTTAGCCACAACGGGTTTGCCGATTTGTCCAAGCGACTGACTGCCGACCTGGGGCAGGATGTAAAATTCCTGCAACCGGTGGCGGTAAATATTACCTCCACCACTACGGCGGCGCTGAAAAAAGAAGTAGCCGAAAAATGCGCCCAAAACCCGAAAGAAAACCAAATTTATGCCATTACCTGCCCGGAAAAGAGCCGCCGGGCTGTGAAGCAGCTGCTGGATGACCGGGGCTGCACCTGTTACCTGATCACGGAGTGACCTTATGAAGCGAAAGTTCTTATACCTGCTGCTGATCCTGTGCCTGCTGGGTCAGTGCCTGCCTGCCTTTGCGGCACAGGCCCCGGTGCTGGAGCGCATTGTCTTTTCCGGCGCCACCATTGTGGGGCAGTTTAAGAGCGATGTGTACCAGTACCAGCTGGTGCTGGACAACGCGGCGGTGTCGCCAAAGCTGAAAAGCTACAAGGTGCAGGGGGAGGGCAACCTGTTCGTGACCTATGATACGGACAGCACCAACCATCAAACGGCGGTGGTGGTCACCCTCAGCTATGACACCGGCTCCGCCAAATATACCTTTACTTACAAGAACGCTGCGTCTTATGTTAAGAACAGCGAGAACCATCTGGACTCGGTAACCTGCACCCTGGGGGAACTGGTGCCGGAGATGAATGAGGACGATACCACTTATAAGCTGTATATTCCCAGCGACCTGACCTCGCTGATGATTACCCCGGTGACCAAGGATATTAACGCCTACTGCGCACCGGTGGAGATGACCCTGGCGCCGAAGCAGGAGATCGACCTGACCCTGCCGGTGACCGCCTCGGACGGCCAGGTGCGTACCTATACCATTAAGGTGCGCCGGGTGGACAAGACCGTGGAGCAGGTGCGCGCCGAGATGGCACAGGAGGACTACACCTCCTTTGTGGAGGGCACCCGCTTTTACCAGCAGCCCCCTTTTCGTATGGCGGTGGCTGCCGGCGTCGGCGGGCTGGCGGTGCTGATTGTTTTGCTGGCATTCCACGCCCGCAAAACTGCCCGGGTCACAGACGAGGACGAGCCGTCCTTTTATAAGTCGGAACGGTAAATCGCGTATATCCGGGATAAAAACCAAAATAAGTGCAGAAAGGAGCGCGCCTATGGAGTTAGAAGAGCTGAAAACAAAAATTGAGGATCTTCATACCAAACGGCAGTTCTCTGCCATCAAAACCATTTTGAACCAGTTGAATCCGGCAGATATTGCCCAGCTTTTAGAGGAATTTGGCAATGAAGAACGGCTGCTGTTCTTTCGCCTGCTGGGCAAGGAAGAGGCGGCAGACACCTTTGTAGAGCTGGAACCGGACAACCAGGAGGCGCTGATCCACGCTTTCTCCGATAACGAGTTGCGAGAGGTGCTGGACGAGCTGTACCTGGACGATACGGTGGATATGATTGAGGAAATGCCCGCTACCGTCGTGAAGCGTATTTTGCGCAACACGGATGTGGAAACCCGCGCTTCCATCAACACCCTTCTGCGCTATCCGGAGGACAGCGCCGGTTCTATTATGACTCCGGAGTTTGTGGACTTAAAGCGGGATATGACCGTGGAGGACGCTTTTAAGCGCATTCGCCGCACCGGTGTGGACAAAGAGACCATTTATACCTGCTATGTAACGGACGCTTCCCGCCATTTGCTGGGCGTGACCACCGTGAAGGAGTTGCTGCTCCACGATCAGGACGACCGGATCGAGGCGTTTATGGAGACCAATGTGATCTATGTGAACACCTTGAGTGACCAGGAGGAGGCAGCTACCCAGCTGAGCAAATACGACTTTCTGGCGTTGCCGGTAGTGGACCTGGAGGAGCGACTGGTGGGTATCATTACCGTAGACGATGCGATGGATGTTATCCAGGAGGAGAACACCGAGGATATTCAAAAGATGAACGCCATCGTGCCCACGGAGCGGACTTATCTGAAAACCGGCGTGCTGGCCACTTGGAAGTCCCGGATCCCCTGGTTGCTGCTTTTGATGGTCAGCGCCACCTTTACCGGCTCCATTATCACCAGCTTTGAGGACAAGCTGGCCAGTATGATTATTTTGACCTCCTTTATCCCTATGCTGATGGACACCGGCGGCAACTCCGGCGGTCAGGCCAGCGTTACCGTGATTCGCGCCCTGTCTCTGAACGAGATCAATATGCGGGATATTTTCAAGGTGATATGGAAAGAGCTGCGGGTGGGCTTGCTTTGCGGCACCAGCCTGGCGGCCATTAACTTCGTTAAGGTACTGCTGGTGGATCGCTTAATGCTGGGTATGACCGGCGTAACCTTGAAGGTGGATCTGGTCATCAGCCTGACCTTGATTGTGGAGGTCACTTTGGCCAAGATGATCGGTTGTTCTCTGCCCATTATCGCCAAACGGTTTAAGTTGGACCCGGCGGTGATGTCGTCTCCCTTTGTAACCACCATTGTGGACGCCATTTCCCTGCTGATCTACTTTGGTTTTGCCACCGCGGTTTTGCATATTTAACAGCCTAAATGGGTATAAAATAACCCCCGGGCACACAGGTCAACGCTTGTGTACCCGGGGGTTATTGTGCTTTTTGGGATTCATTTATTCGTAGGGGCGGCAATTTGCCGCCCGCGGGCGGATAATATCCGCCCCTACGGGTTTCTTTTGGTACAATTGTAGGGTGCGTTATACTCTCATCACGCCCCAAAAATCAGACCCATGGCCTTGTGCCACTCAGCGGGGAGCAGGCAATAATCCCCACCGGTAATGTCCGTACGCCGGTCTACCCACACCAGCTCGTCGATCTCCTCCGCCTGGTAGCGCAGAGTGGTCAAGGGCACGGTGGGCGCCAGCAGATACACCCGGCAGTGCTCGTTGCTGACAAAGCGGCCGTGACCAAAGTCTGCGTCCACCTCTAACTTTTGGGTAAACAGGTAGCGCAGGTCATCGGCGCCGGCGGCCAGGTTCAGCTCCTCTTGCAGTTCTCGCCGGGCGGCGGTCAGGTAGTCCTCGCCGGCGTCCACATGGCCGGTGCAGGCCAGATCCAGCTTGCCGGGAAAAGACTCTTTGTCCCACTTTCGTCGTTGAAGCAGTACCCGATCACCCTGGATCACAAAGATATGCACGCTGGGGTGCCAGTCTCCGTCCCGATGGACGGCGTTTCGCTCTTTGGTGATCCTCAGGGGTTCCCCGGTGGGGGACAGCAGGTCAAAATACTCGGCCATATCAGTTTTGTTTCCTTACAATGCCGTACTCGCCTACATCGGGACGGAAGTATTTGCACCCGGCGGAGGTGTCACTCTCCAGCATGCGGGCGTATTCGTCCTCGTCCAGCATCAGGTCGCAGAAGCCCTCTTCGGCGTCCTCACCCTCGCCGTCGCACACAAAGTACCAGCAGTTCTCACACAGTCTGTCCATATCAGTTCAGGGGCGACTGGTCCGGGCCGCCAACGGTCACCGTGTCTTTGTTCAGCCGCATAATGGGGATCATCAGCCCGGGCACGCCGCAGTGGCCGGCCATTTGGCTGACGATCTGGCGCAGGAAGGGGTAGATCTGGTCAAAGGACTGGGTGTGAATGTCCGCCTTGTCATCCCCTTCATCGTAGGTGAACTCCGCCACCAGGTCGATTTGCACCTCAAAGGGGTTCATATTCCCGTCGGTAATGCGAAAGGACAGGATCCCTACGCACTTGTGCACATCGTCCATGTAGTTCACATTGTACTTTACCTGGTTTTGCAGCTGCAATTCGGTGCCGTTTGCCACGGTATTTTCCATGTGCAGCTTGTTCACCTTGTAGCCTTGAATTTGTACCATACGTTTACTCCTTTATTTTACCAGCCGCACATGGCGCAGCTTTAGGTCGTCCTCTGCCGGGTCGGCGGCGTGGCCGGTTAGGCGTATCAGCTCCAGATTGTCCACATAGGCGGCGTCTACCGCACAGCTGTAATCCGGGCACAGGTTGCCCCAGTCGGTCTTGGTTTTTTCAATGGTAATGTCCTTGGCGTGGCGCAGGAAGAAGGCGGCGTTTTGGTACTTTTCCACCCCGTAGTCCAGGCAGGGGCGCAGGTCGTAGAGCCCGCAGGGCCACTTGCTGGTTTTGGTCAGGGTAATGCGGCAGTTCTCAAAGCGCACATCTTCAATGGGATTCTCCGCCGTGCCGTGAAGGAGCACCCCGTTCTCGCCCTTGGCGGTAATGTTAAAGAAGCGAATGTTCTTTACCTTGCCGCAGCGGGTGTTTTGGTCCCGGTCAAAGGCGGTAATGGTGATGGGCTCTGCCGTGCCCCACCAGTCCGGACAAAAGCGCCGGGTCTCTATGATAATATTGGAATAGCTTACATTCTCTACCGAGCCGCCGTCCCGAATTTGAATGGACAGCCCCCGGTTGCTGCGGGAGATCACGCAGTTTTGTACCAGCACATTGCGAAAATCGCCCACGCCCTCGGTGCCGATCTTAATGGCAGCGGAGGTAGACACCAGGGTGCAGCCGTCAATGACGATATTTTCGCAGGGGCCGTACTCGGCGTTGCCCTTGCTGGCCTTAAGGCAAATGCAGTCGTCGGCGCACTCCACATGGCAGCCCAAAATGCGCACATTGGAGCAGTGGTCCGGATCAATGCCGTCGCTGTTGGCCACATCCAGATCATTGAGAATGCGAATACGGTCAATAAGCACATCGTCGCAACCGGCCGGGTGCAGGGTCCAAAACGGTGCGTCCACAATGGTAATGTCCTTAAAGGTGATATGGTTGGACTTCTCCACATAGATCACCGTAGGGCGGGGGTAGAAGTCGCCGGTCACATAGTATTGATCCTTGCGCTGCACAAAGGCATGGCCGTTGGCGTCAATGGTGCCCTCCCCGCTGATGGTGCAGCCGTCTGCCTCATAGCCGTAGAGAAAGACAAAGCTGGGCTTGCCGGTGACCGGGTTGCCGATCAACGCCGTTTTGGGGTCGTTGATGAGCTTGTTGGGGCGGATATAGCCGTCAATATTGCCGGTGGCTTTCAGCCGAGCGCCCTTTTGAATATGCAGGTCCACATTGGATCGCAGGCGAATGGAGTCGCTGTAAAACACATAGCCGCTTTGCAGCACCACCCGGCCGCCGCCGTTTTTGGCGCAGTCGTCAATGGCGTGCTGAATGGCAAAGGCGTCGTTGGTGGCGCCGTCGCCTACGGCACCGTACTGGAGAACATTGTATTCCTTCAACTTTTTTGCTCCTTATAACAGAATATCTATTTTATCTAATATAGCATATTTTATACGCCATTTCAACTCATTGACAAAAGACGGTAAGTATGGTATAGTTACAACGCAAACTGCCGTCACATTCCTCAGTCCAACGGAATGGAGGACGGTTCTTTTTATGCCTGTCGGCAAGTGAGATAAATGAGGTGCAAAAACAGATGAAGTATGATGTCGTCATCGTAGGCGCCGGCCCTGCCGGGATCTTTACCGCTATTGAGATGCTGCGCCACGGCAGCAAAAAAAAGATCTTGATTATTGAGAAAGGCAAGGCCATTGAGAACCGTGCCTGCCCTAAGACCAAGACAAAAAAATGTATGAACTGCCAGCCCTACTGCCACATTACCACCGGCTTTTCCGGTGCGGGCGCCTTCTCGGACGGCAAGCTGTCCCTGAGCTATGAGGTAGGCGGCGATCTGCCCTCCCTGATCGGTGCGGATCTGGCCCAGGAGACCATTGATTATACGGACAAGATCTATTTGGAGTTCGGTGCAGACACCCACATTGAGGGTCTGGAGAATACGGACGAGGTAAAGGCCATTCGCAAGCGGGCCATTCAGGCCGGGCTGAAGCTGGTGGATTGTCCCATTCGCCACCTGGGCACGGAAAAGGCAAGAGAGATCTACTACGCCATGGAGCAGTATTTGCTGGAGAATGGGGTAGAGATCATCTTTGGCGTGGAGTGCAACAATATTATCCTCTCCGGCACCAAGTGCGAGGGCGTGATCCTGACGGAGAACGGCACCCAGCGGGAGATCCGGGCGGATCATACCATTGTGGCCACCGGCCGTCGCGGCGCCGAGTGGTTGGAGAAGATCTGTGCCGAGCACAACATTGCCCACCAGCCGGGCACTGTAGACATCGGTGTGCGCGTGGAGTGCCGCAATGAGGTGATGGAAAAGGTCAACGAGGCCCTGTATGAGAGCAAACTCATCGGCTATCCAAAGCCCTTTAAGAACAAAGTGCGCACCTTCTGCCAGAACCCGGGCGGCTTTGTGGCCCAGGAGAATTACGACAACGACTTGGCGGTGGTCAACGGCCATTCCTATAAGGAATTGAAGTCGGACAATACCAACTTGGCGATCCTGTGCTCCCACAATTTCAGCTATCCCTTTAACCAGCCCATTGCTTATGCGCAAAAGGTGGGCGAGCTGACCAATATGCTGGCAGCGGGTCACATTTTGGTGCAGCGCTTTGGCGATATTCTGGACGGCAAGCGTACTTGGGAAAAGGAACTGGCCCAGTCCAATGTGCGCCCCACTTTGCCGGACGCTGTGGCCGGCGACATTACCGCCGCCATGCCTTACCGGGCCATGACCAATATCATCAATTTCATTCAGGCGATGGACCATGTGGTGCCGGGCTTTGCCTCTTATGAAACGCTGCTGTATTCCCCGGAGCTGAA
>CAVHPP010000025.1:0-21205 GCA_963638105.1 Agathobacter rectalis | reverse complement strand
TTTTTCTGTATACACTCATCTTGCACTCTTGTATATGATCATACTACACTGTACAGCTTGCTCCCGCCGCAAACTCCACAAATTTTACCCTTTACGCACGGTAAACTTATGCCCACAATCCTGGCAAATGCCTACGGTCGCATTCTTAAACTTGGTGCTGCTCTTGGTCAGCGTCTTGGGCATAAAAAAGCCAAAAATCATCAGACAGCAGAAAAGACGCAGCATTTTATACAGCATATTGGGAATGATCCCCCGCTTTTTGGTCTTTGTTTTGCCATTTGTCTGCTCGTTAGTCACCAGCACATTGGTGCTGCCGCAATTTGGACAAACCATATTCTTCTCTCCGTTCTCTTATTTTTTCTGAACCAGGTGAATGTGGGTCGGCTCCGTGACCTTAATAAAATAGCCCTCCGGTACGGTCACGGACTTGGTCTCCTGCACATCCAGCAAATAGGCTTTGGCATCCGCCCATTCTTCCCACTCGCCCTGCTTAACTTTTTTATTTTGGTACACGGTCACCTGGGTAGGGTACACATCCACATTGGTCACCTGATAAGTACCTGCGGGCACAAAATATCCGATGATATGATCTTCAAATTCCGTATCTTTATTCAGCACCAGATCCTTACCGTATGTACCGTATTCCCCGGCGTTGATCTCAAAATCCAGCGTATGCACTGTGGGCTTGGCAGTGGTGGTTTCCGTTATCGCAGGCGCTGTGGTGGTAGGTTCCGGCGTGGTTGACGCGCCTTTTCCGCCGGATAAACCGGTGCATAAAACAAACAACGCAAACGTCGCAATACAAACGATCAGCTGTATTTTCATGGAACCACCTTTCTTCTTCGCTACAATCACCCACACCAAAAAAGCCACAAAGACCCAAAAGAAAAGCACCGCTAACCCTTTCATTTTTATTCCTCCTATCCTGCATTTTTCTTTCGTATATTCAATTATAGATAATATTTATCTAAAAGTCAATAGATAAATATTATCTAGGCTATACTGTGGTTGGGTGATGATGTGAAAACACGCATAAAAGACCTGCGCACCGACCACGATCTGACGCAGGAGCAGGTGGCTGCGGCCTTGGACATTACGCAGCGCAAATACAGTTATTTGGAACGAGAGGTACAGCCCCTAACCGACGAGCTGATCTGTCGGCTGGCCGCCTTTTATCAGGTAAGCGCCGACTACATTCTCTACCTCACGGACAAAAAATAAAGCAGGACCGTAAAAATGGTCCTGCTTTTTTATTTATGTTACATCGGGCCGTACGATTGTCTCTATCTCTTGTAGAGTTTTAGCGGGCGGATGGTATCCGCCCCTACCGGTTCTTTTATTGATTTATTGAATTGAATTTTGTAGGGTGCGATGAGTGAATTGCACGCAGTGCAAGAGACACGAGGCTCCAAATGCATCAGCATTTGGGAGAAACAGTCCGGTGGACTGTTTCGTAGCGAGTGCATATCGCACCGCGGGCGGCAGGTTGCCGCCCCTACGATAAAACTTTTGGGCGACTGAGGGGATAAAACGATCGTAGGGCGGGGGCTTGCTCCCGCCGCAAACGCGGTTAATCGCAGGGCGGAGAGCCATTCCCCACCGCAAATATCACACCTCGGCGGCCACCTTGGCGGCGCGGGCAATGTGGGTGCGGATCACGGTGCAGGTCTCCTCAAACGCCTGCTGCTCCGCAGCATTCAATGGAAGTTCAATAATATCCTCTATACCGTCTCTGCCGATGACGCAGGGCACACCGGCGTGCAGATCTTGCTGACCGTACTCTCCTTGCAGCAGCACGGAAGCAGGCAGCACCCGGTGCTCGTCCCGGAGAATGCACTTGACCATATCCGCCAGCGCGGCGCCGATACCGAACTCCGTGGAGCCTTTGCCCTCAATGATCTCGTTGCCGATCTGGCGGGTGCACTCCAAAATCAGATCCTCATCCAGCTTGCCGTAGCGCACCGGATCCTGCCGGCGCAGGGCGGTATAATCCCGGCCGCCGATGGTGGTGGAGGAGAAAGGGATCAGCGAGGAATTGCCGTGCTCGCCCAGGGAGCAGGTAGTCAGGCTGCGGCGATCCACACCGGCCAGCTCGCTGATGGTGCGCTTCAATCGGGCGGTGTCCAGCAGCGTACCGGTGGAGAAGCACCGCTCCCGGGGCAGCCCCAGGGACTTGCGGGTAAAGTCCGCAATTATATCCGCCGGGTTCGTAATGGTGATCACAATGCCCTGATAATCCAGCGGCTTTAAGTGGCTGCACACATCCCGAAGCATACGCACCGAGTCGTCCAGCATATCCAGCCGGGTTTGGCCGGGCTTGCGGGGCTGACCCACGGAAATAACAATAATATCCGCCGTTTTGCAGTCATCATAATTCCCCACGCGCACGGTGCAACTGCCGGGCGTAAACAGGCAGGCGTCTGCCACATCCATGGCGTTGGCGCGGGCTTTCTCCAAATCCGTATCCAGCAGCACGATCTCCTCACACACGCCGCCAAAGGCCAAAGCCATGGCGCAGTGGGAGCCTACATGCCCGGCGCCGATGATCACAACTTTTCGCTTATCCATAACGCTCACCTCGAATAAAATCTATATCTATTGTACTCCCCGCCCGGCCATTTGTAAAGTCCGCTTGTAACCGGAGCGTATTTGTGCCATAATAAAAGCGGTGATCCTATGACAAAACAAAAAATTCTGGTGATCGGCACCGGCGGCACCATCGGCGCCAAGGCCGGTTCCACCATTACGGCGGACGCACCGCTGAAGATTCTAAACCTATATACGCCCCCGGCGGGGGTGGATCTAATCGGCCGGGCGGCCTTTGACCGCTTTTCCGAACACGCCGACCCGGCGTATCTGGAGCAGCTTTGCACCTATATGCAGAAGATCGATTACAGCGCCTACCGGGGCGTGGTGCTGCTTCACGGCAGCGACACCCTCACCTACACTGCCGCGCTGCTGGCCCACCTGCTGCCGGACAAGCCGCTGGTACTGGTGGCTGCGGGCACCCCGCCGGAGGCACCGGGCAGCAACGCCCTGCCCAACCTGGACCTGGCGGTGCAATATTTACTAAGTGGCGCCAAAGACGGTGTGCAAATTGCCTACGACGGACTGCATCCGGCCTGGGCCACCACCGAGGCGGACTGCAACGATCGGTTCCACCACGCCTCGGTGCCCTTTGTACCGGTCAAGGCTCCGGCGTTCCACCGGCGCCGCATTTTGCAGATCACGCCCCACCCGGGCATAGACTACGGCGCCTTTGATCTGACCGGCGTGGACGCAGTGCTCCACCGTATGTACCACAGTGCCACCGTGCCGGAGCCGGCGGCTGCATTTGCCCATCGCTGCAAGGCGGCAGGCGTGCCCTGTCTCTTTGTGACTCCAAAGCCCGCTGCCGCCTATGTAACCGCCGCTCACCTGCCGGGCGTCTGGACAAGCACCACCCCGGAGAGCGCCTTTGCAAAATTGTTGTTGACAAACGGGCAGGACTTTGATACAATGACCCTACAAGTGAATGAAAACCGATGAGGCGGAGATAAAAATGCACCGTGCGCCCACAGAGAGCCCCTGTTGCTGGGAATGGGGTGGAAATGCAGCGCATTAAATGGACCGCTGAGGGCACGGTGAACGGCAATTTGCCCAGTATTCCGTGACGAGATGGCCTGCGTCAGTGGCCGGAGATATGATGGTATCTCGCAGAGCGTATGCGTGCTTTTGCACCGTAAACCAAGGTGGCACCGCGAATTAAGTTATTCGTCCTTGGCAGTCTTTTTGACTGCCAAGGTTTTTTTATTTTCTGCCGGCTCTGTGAACACCGAAAGGAGCAGTAGAATGGAACTGAAACCCACGAAAGCACAGATTTTATGGTTGGCCGAGAAGTACAACACCGTGCCCTTGAGCACCACCCTGCCGGCCACGGTGACCCCCACCCAGGTGCTGCAAAAGCTAAAGACCGTCAGCCGCCACTGCTATATGCTGGAGTCCTGCGAAGACAAGGAAAGCTCCGGGCGGTACACCTTCCTGGGCTTTGACCCCCAGGCAGAGATCCACTGCAAGGACGGCAAGGGCACAGTGATCGACGAGAACGGCTCGCGCACCTTTACCGGCAGTCCAAAGCCCCACATTGCCGCCCTGCTGGAGCGGCACAAAAGCCCCCGGCTGCGGGAGCTGCCCACCTTTACCGGCGGGCTGGTAGGCTACTTTGCCTACGACTACGCCAAATACAGCGAGCCGCGGCTGGAACTGACCGCCGCAGAGGACGGCAACTTTAACGATGTGGATCTAATGCTCTTTGACAAGGTCATTGCCTTTGACCATGTGAAAGAGGAAATCATTCTCATTTTCAATATGAACACCCGCCACCCGGAGGCCGGGTATCGCAGAGGGCAAAAGGAGCTGGAAATCATGTGCCGCCTGGTGGCGGACAGCCCGGCAGCCCCCTGCCCGCCGAAAGCGCGGCTGCAAGCGGACTTTGCCCCCCAGTTTGACCAGGCCGCCTACACCGCGATGGTGGAGAAAGCCAAGGACTATATCCGGGAGGGCGATATTTTCCAGGTGGTGCTCTCCAACAGCCTGAGCGCCAAAATGGAAGGCAGCCTGTTTGACGCCTACCAAATTCTGCGGCGGCAAAACCCCTCTCCCTATATGTTCTACTTTTCGTCCGACGATATTGAGATCGCCGGTGCCTCGCCGGAAACACTGGTCAAACTCACCGACGGCAAGCTGTTTACCTACCCGCTGGCCGGCACCCGCCCCCGGGGCAAGACCCCCGCAGAGGACGCGGCGCTGGAGGCCGGGCTGCTGCAAGACAAAAAGGAACTAAGCGAGCACAATATGCTGGTGGACCTGGGGCGCAACGACCTGGGCCGGGTCAGCACCTTTGGCTCCGTCAAGGTCAGCGCCTACCACAGAATACTGAAATTCAGCCATGTGATGCACATCGGCTCTGAGGTGGAGGGGCAGCTGGCGCCGGGCAAGACCGCGCTGGACGCCATTGAGGCGGTGCTCCCTGCCGGAACCCTTAGCGGGGCGCCCAAGTTCCGAGCCATGCAGATTATTGACGAGCTGGAGGGCAGCAAGCGGGGCATTTACGGCGGCGCCATTGGCTACATGGACCTGACCGGTAATATGGACACCTGTATCTCCATTCGCATTGCCTATAAGAAGAACGGAACCGTGTACATTCGCTCCGGTGCCGGGATCGTGGCCGACTCCGTGCCGGAGAAAGAACACACCGAGTGTATCAACAAGGCCATGGCTGTGGTGCAGGCAGTACGAGAAAGCGCAGGTGACGCCCAATGACCCTACTGATTGATAATTACGACTCCTTTGCCTACAATCTGTATCAATATGTAGGCAGCCTGGACCCGCAGGTGCAGGTGATCCGCAATGACGACTTGACAGTAGCGGAAATTGAGGCGCTGCACCCTACGGCGGTGATCCTCTCCCCCGGACCGGGCCGACCGGCAGAGGCCGGGGTGTGCGAGGAACTGATCCCGGCCCTGGCAGGCAAGTGCAAAATGCTGGGGGTATGCCTGGGGCACCAGGCCATTTGCGAGGCCTTTGGCGGGCGCATCACCTATGCCAAAGAGCTGATGCACGGCCGGGAGTGCGATATAGAGATCACCCGCCCCGGCGGCCTGTTTGCCGGACTCAGCAGCCCTATGACCGTGGCTCGCTACCACAGCCTGGCGGCCACAGACCTGCCGGACTGTCTGGAGGTGACCGCCACAGCGCCGGACGGCGAAATTATGGCGGTGCAGCACAAAGAATATGAGATTTACGGTGTGCAGTTCCACCCGGAGTCGGTGATGACCCCGGACGGCCTGCAATTGATCCGCAACTTTTTGGAGGGATAAACATGATCAAAGAAGCCATTGAAAAGCTGATGCAGGCAGAGGACCTGACCTACGACCAGGTAAAAGAAAGCGTAGACGAAATTATGACCGGTCAGGCCAGCCCGGCGCTGATCGCCTCCTTTCTCACCGCCCTATCCATTAAGGGTGAAACGGACGAGGAAATCGCCGGGGCCGCCCAGTCCATGCGCTCCAAGGCGCTGCCCCTGGACAGCGACGGCGACATTCTGGACATTGTAGGCACCGGCGGCGACAAGTCCGGCAGCTTCAACATCTCCACCACTGCCGGCATTATTGCCGCAGCCGCCGGGGTGCGCATTGCCAAGCACGGCAACCGAGCCGCCTCCTCTAAGAGCGGCGCCGCCGACTGCTTGGAGGCACTGGGGGTCAACATCAACGCCAGCAAAGAGACCATGGAGCGCGCCCTGCGAGAGGAAAATATTTGCTTTATGTTTGCCCAAAAGTACCACAGCGCCATGAAGTATGTGGCGCCGGTGCGCCGGGAGCTGGGCATTCGCACCATCTTTAATGTGCTGGGCCCGCTGACCAACCCGGCCCACGCCACCCGTATGGTACTGGGCGTGTTTAACGCCGATTATGTGGATAAGATCGCTGCCGCTCTCAACCAGCTGGGGGTCACCGACGCCCTGGTGGTGTTTGGCGAGGACGGACTGGACGAAATCTCCGCCTGCGGCGAGACCGAGGTGGCGGAGCTGCGCCACGGCAAGGTGGAGCGCTACACCGTAAAGCCGGAGGACTTTGGCCTGACCCGCTGCACCAAGGCCGACCTGGTGGGCGGCACCGCCCTGGAGAACGCAGAGATTACCAAGAATATTTTGCTGGGCAAGTCCACCCCCGCTCAGCGCACCGCCGCCGTGCTGAACGCCGGTGCGGCCATCTATGTAGCCATTGACGGCCTGAGCCTGAAAGACGCTATGCAAAAGGCACAGGATGTGATCGACGATGGCAGCGCTTACAAAAAGCTGCAAGCCTTTATCCGCATAACCAACGAAGAGGACGACCAATGATCTTAGACCGACTGGCAGACGCCACCCGGGCACGCTATGCCCGGCGGATGGCCGATACGCCGTTAGAAATTGTAAAGAGCCGTGCCCTGGCGCTGCCCAAAGGGGACTTTGCCTTTGAGCGGGCGCTGGGGGCACCGGGGGTCAGCCTGATCTGTGAAGTGAAAAAGGCCAGCCCCTCCAAGGGACTGATCAGCCCGGACTTTCCCTACCTGGATATTGCCCGGGACTACGCAGCCGCCGGAGCCGCTGCCATCAGCTGCCTGACGGAGCCGGACTACTTCTTAGGGGACGACCGCTACCTGCAAGAGATCGCCGGGGCAGTGCCCATTCCCGTGCTGCGTAAGGACTTTACCCTTTATGATTACCAGATCTACGAGGCCAAGGTGCTGGGCGCCGGGGCGGTGCTGCTGATCTGTGCCCTGCTGAACACGGACACCCTGCGCCGGTATATAGAGGTTTGCGACGCACTGGGGCTGTCCGCCCTGGTGGAGGCCCACGACGACCGAGAAATCGCCAGCGCGCTGGCTGCCGGCGCTCGGGTGATCGGGGTCAACAATCGAAACTTAAAGGACTTTACCGTAGATGTGCACAACAGCAGCCGCTACCGTGCGCTGGTGCCGGAAAATGTGTGCTTTGTGTCCGAAAGCGGCATTACCACCCCGGCGGATATAGAAGTGCTGCGCCAAAACGGCACGGACGCCGCCCTGATCGGCGAGGCGCTGATGCGTGCCCCGGACCGGCGGGCAGCGGTGGAGGCCCTGCTGAAATGACCAAGATCAAAATTTGCGGCCTGCGCACCCCGGCAGACATTGCCGCCGCCAACGAGAGCCGCCCGGACTATATCGGCTTTATCCTCTCCCCCGGCTATCGCCGCAGCATAACCAAAGAGCAGGCGCTGGCGCTGCGGGCGCAGCTGGACCCGGGCATTGTGCCGGTGGGGGTGTTTGTCAATGCGCCCACGGACTACATTCAATCCTGCGTGGACTGCGGCGCCATTGCTGTGGTCCAGTTTCACGGACAGGAAAGTCCGGCAGACTGCGCCGCCATCCACGGGGCGAAAAAAATCAAGGTCTTTGTCACCGGCGAGGACCAACCGGCGCCAACCGACAGCTACCCGGTGGACTACCTGCTGTTTGACAGCGGGCGGGGCGACGGCATTGCCCCCAAAGACCGACAGATCCCCCCCTGCAACCGACCGTTTTTCCTGGCCGGGGGGCTGAACACGGAGAACATGGCAGAAACCATTGCCGCCTTTTCTCCCTACGGCGTAGATCTTAGCTCCGCCGCAGAGACAAACGGCGTGAAAGATAAAAACAAAATGCAAAAACTGGTAAGGAGCGTACACCATGAGTAAAGGCAGATACGGCATTCACGGCGGGCAATACATTCCCGAGACCCTGATGCACGAGATCGAAAATTTGGAAAAAGCATACGAGCATTACAAAAACGACCCGGACTTTTGCGCCGAGCTGGACACCCTGAACCGGGAATACGCCGGTCGTCCCAGCCTGCTGTACTATGCAGAGAAGATGACCAAGGATCTGGGCGGTGCCAAGATCTACTTAAAGCGCGAGGATCTGAACCACACCGGCTCCCACAAAATCAACAATGTACTGGGTCAGTGCCTGCTGGCCAAGCGCCTGGGCAAGACCCGGGTGATCGCCGAGACCGGCGCCGGGCAGCACGGCGTAGCCACCGCCACCGCTGCTGCGCTGATGGGGCTGGAGTGCGAGATTTTTATGGGCGAGGAGGACACTGTTCGTCAGGCCCTGAACTGCTACCGTATGGAGCTGCTGGGGGCTAAGGTGCACCCGGTAAAGAGCGGCACCCGCACCTTAAAGGACGCGGTGAACGAGGCCATGCGGGAGTGGGTCAGCCGGGTAGACGATACCTTGTATGTGCTGGGCTCCGTGATGGGCCCCCACCCCTATCCCATGATCGTCCGTGACTTCCAAAGCGTCATCGGCAGAGAAGCACGCCAGCAGATCTTGGAAAAAGAGGGGCGCCTGCCGGACGCGGTGCTGGCCTGCGTAGGCGGCGGCTCCAACGCCATGGGTATCTTCCACGAGTTCATCCCGGACGAGGGCGTGCAGCTAATCGGCTGCGAGGCTGCCGGTAAGGGGGTGGACACCGCCATGAACGCCGCCACCATGGCCTGCGGCAGCGAGGGTGTGTTCCACGGTATGAAGTCCTACTTCTGCCAAAACGAGTTTGGCCAGATTGCGCCGGTGTACTCCATCAGCGCCGGGCTGGACTACCCGGGCATTGGGCCGGAGCACGCTTACCTGCACGACATTGGCCGTGCCCAATATGTGCCCGTCACCGACGACCAGGCGGTAGACGCCTTTGAGTACATAGCCCGCACCGAGGGCATTATCTGCGCCATCGAGTCCGCCCACGCGGTGGCCTACGCCATGGAGCTGGCGCCTAAAATGGATAAGGACAAGATTATGATCGTGAATTTATCCGGCCGCGGCGATAAGGATGTGGCCGCCATTGCAAGATACAGGGGGATTGATTTACATGAATAAGAATATTGCGTCTGCGTTTGAAAACAAAAAGGCATTTATCGGCTTTGTCACCGCCGGTGACCCGGACCTGGACACCAGCCGCCAAATCCTCTTAGAAATGGCAAAGAACGGCTGCGATCTGATCGAGGTGGGCATTCCCTTCTCCGATCCCATTGCCGAGGGGCCGGTAATCCAGGAGGCCAACATTCGCGCCCTGGCTCAGGGGGTCACCACGGACAAGGTGTTTGACCTGGTGGCAGAGGTATCTGCCCAAATTAACATTCCCATGGTGTTTATGACCTACCTGAATGTGCTGTTCCGGTATGGCTACGACCGGTTTTGCCGGCGGGCGGCAGACAGCGGGATCTCCGGCGTGATCGTGCCGGACCTGCCCTATGAAGAAAAGCACGAGCTGTCCGATGTTGCCAAGAAGTACGGCATTGCCGTAATCTCTTTGGTAGCGCCCACCAGCCACGAACGGGTGATGATGATCGCCAAGGAGGCAGAGGGTTTCTTGTACCAGGTGTCCTCCCTGGGGGTGACCGGCACCCGCAGCAAAATTGAGACCGATGTGGCCGCCGTTACGGAGCTGGCCCGCCGGGTAAGCGATGTGCCGGTGGCCGTGGGCTTTGGCATTCACACCCCGGCGCAGGCCGCCCAAATGGCCCAATTTGCCGACGGGGTGATCGTCGGCTCCGGCATTGTGGAGCTGGTGGCCAAATACGGCAAGGACGCCCCGGCAAAAGTGGGCGCCTATGTGGCGGAGATGAAAGCCGCCCTTGCGGAATAACCAAGCCCATATATAAATAGAAAGGGACGACCGTCTGCGCGGCCGTCCTTTTTACTTGCATTTCCCGGCAAAATCCGCTACAATGAGGGCAAAGAGGAAATGAGGTGTGCATCTATGCAAAAGCGCGTAAAATTCATTCTGCCCTTGCTGCTGACGGCCGCCCTGCTTTTCGGGTTTACCGGCTGTGCCGACAAAGGCGAAACACCCACAAGCCCCACCACAGAGGCTGCCACGGCAGAGACCACCGCTGCGCCCACCACGCCGGCCACCCTGCAAGCGCCGGTGATGGAGACCGAGGACTGGGACGCCTATACCCCCACCAAATACCAAAACAAAGAACAGCTGCCGGTGGCCCTGAACCTGACCGCCGACCTGACCGCCCAAGACACCATCCTGTACCAAGACGGCAGCAAATATGCGGAGCTGGTAGGCGTGATCGTGCCTGCCAAAGACCAAACCGCCTTTGACAACCTGGCGCTAAACAAAGACTACAACGGCGTGGAATATAAAGAAAAAGGCACCGGCACGCTGCCAAACGGCACCCGCTATACCTATATTATGAGCGACCTGCCCACGGAGACCGGCAACTGGTATGCCTATTGCTACGCCCTGCCTGCCGGGGACAACCTGTTACTGCTGACCCTGTATAAAACGGACAAGCAATCCACACTCTCCCCCGCCGACGCCGCCCTGCTGCAAAGCGCCCGGGTGGGATAAGCCAAATACCGTATATTTTTCATAACAAAACACCGCAGGCGGCAGATTGCCGCCCCTACGATAAACCTTTTTGGGGACCGCACAATACCATAGGGGCGGATAGCATCCGCCCGCATTTTTTATCCATCTGCATATATGGACAATGTAGGGGCCGATGCCCACATCGGCCCGCCATATTTCCCCCTTCCGCCCCAAGATCTTGGGGCGTTTTTTTATGTTCTGCGCACCGGTTTGTAACCTTTTTTCGCATAACGGCGGGCGTTTTCGCCGTTTTTAGACCCGTTTTGCGCCAATCGTCCAATATCTATATATCCGTATTTTGTGCCATATTGCCAAAATAAAACCCAATATATTGTGGTTTTGCATATTGACAAGCGCACCTGTGCGTGCTACAATAGAACCACGCTTGCGAACGAGATTTGTAATCTTTTTGTAATAAGTTTGAGAAAAGGGGATATGGTATGAAGATCATCAAGAGAAACGGCAGCGAAGTGGATTTTGACCTGAACAAAATCGTAGTAGCCGTCACCAAAGCCAATGCCGCCTGTGAGAAGCAGGAGCTGACCGCATCGCAAATTCAGGAGATCGCCGAATATGTGGAATTCAAGACGGTAAAGGCCAACCGGGCCTTGTCCGTAGAGGAAATTCAGGACATTGTGGAGGACCAGATCATGGCACAGGGTGCCTTTGAGGTGGCCCGGCGCTATGTGCGCTACCGCTACACCCGCTCCCTGATCCGCAAGGCCAACACCACAGACAACCAAATCCTCTCCCTCATTGAGTGCAACAACGAGGAGGTCAAGCAGGAAAACTCCAACAAGAACCCCACCGTTAACAGCGTGCAGCGGGACTATATGGCCGGCGAGGTGTCTAAGGACATCACCAAGCGCATTTTGTTGCCTCAAGATATTGTAGAGGCTCACGAGGCGGGCATTATTCACTTCCATGACAGCGACTACTTTGCCCAGCATATGCACAACTGCGACCTGGTGAACCTGGAGGATATGCTGCAAAACGGTACCGTGATCAGCGGCACCATGATTGAGAAGCCCCACAGCTTCTCCACCGCCTGCAACATCGCCACCCAAATTATAGCCCAGGTCGCCTCCTCTCAGTACGGCGGCCAGTCCATCAGCCTGGCCCACCTGGCGCCCTTTGTGCAGATCAGTCGGGAAAAGATCCGCGCTTCTGTACAAAAAGAGGCTGAGGCCTTCGGCGCCACTGCTGATCAAGAACAGATCAACAAGATCGCCGAGGAGCGCCTGCGGGACGAAATCCGTCGTGGCGTGCAGACCATTCAGTACCAGGTGGTCACCCTGCTGACCACCAACGGCCAAGCTCCCTTTGTAACCGTGTTTATGTACCTGGGTGAGGCCAAGAATGCCCAGGAAAAGGCCGACCTGGCCATGATCATTGAGGAGACGCTGCGCCAGCGGATCCAGGGCGTGAAGAACGAAAAGGGCGTGTGGATCACCCCCGCCTTCCCCAAGCTGATCTATGTGCTGGAGGAGGACAATATCCATGAGGGCGCCCCCTACTGGTACCTGACCGAGCTGGCCGCCAAGTGCACCGCCAAGCGCATGGTACCGGACTATATCAGCGAAAAGAAAATGCTGGAATATAAGGTGGATAAAAACGGAGAGGGCCACTGCTACACCTGCATGGGCTGCCGCAGCTTCCTGACCCCGTATGTAGATCCCAAGACCAACAAGCCCAAATATTACGGCCGGTTCAACCAGGGCGTTGTGACCCTGAACCTGGTAGACATTGCCTGCTCCTCCGGCGGGGATATGGACAAGTTTTGGAAGATCTTTGACGAGCGACTGGAGCTGTGCTACCGGGCGCTGATGTGCCGCCACAACAGACTGAAGGGCACCCTGTCCGACGCGGCGCCCATTCTGTGGCAGTACGGCGCGCTGGCTCGCCTGGAAAAGGGCGAAAAAATCGACAAGCTGCTGTACGGCGGCTACTCCACCATCAGCCTGGGCTATGCGGGGCTGTATGAGTGCACCCGCTATATGACCGGCAAGAGTCATACGGACGATGAGGGCGGCGGCAAGGCCTTTGCCCTGTCCGTGATGCAGCACTTGAATGACGCCTGCAACAAGTGGAAAAAGCAGGAGAACATTGACTTCTCCATCTACGGCACCCCGCTGGAGTCCACCACTTACAAATTTGCCAAGTGCCTGCAAAAGCGCTTTGGCATCATCAAGGGCGTAACAGACAAGAATTACATCACCAACAGCTACCATGTGCATGTGTCCGAGCCCATCGACGCCTTTACCAAGCTGAAATTCGAAAGCGAGTTCCAGCGGCTGTCCCCCGGCGGCGCCATCAGCTATGTGGAGGTGCCCAATATGCAGCAGAACATTCCGGCGGTGCTCCAGGTGATGCAGTATATCTACGACAATATTATGTACGCCGAGCTGAACACCAAGAGCGACTACTGCCAGTGCTGCGGCTACGACGGCGAGATCAAGATTGTGGAAAATGCAGACGGCAAGCTGATTTGGCAGTGCCCCAACTGCGGCAACACCGATCAGGACAAGATGAATGTGGCCCGCCGCACCTGCGGTTACATCGGCACCCAGTATTGGAACCAGGGCCGTACCCAGGAGATCAAGGACCGGGTCCTGCACTTATAAGATGAATTACGCAGAGATTAAAAAGAATGACATTGCAAACGGAGAGGGCGTGCGCACCTCTCTGTTTGTTTCCGGCTGCCGCAATCGGTGCAAAAACTGCTTTAACGCCGTCACCTGGGACTTTCTGTACGGCAAGCCCTTTGACCAAGCGGTGGAGGACGATATTATCGAGTCCACCCGACCCGGCTGGATCAGCGGCCTGTCCCTGCTGGGGGGCGAGCCCTTTGAGCCGGAAAATCAGGCGCCGCTGCTGGCATTTCTTCGTCGGTTTCGCACCGCCCTGCCGGGCAAGACCGTGTGGTGCTACACCGGCTTTACCTTAGAGGAGCTGCTGGGCAAAAGCGGCGAATGCCGCGCCTGCACCCCCCATACCCGGGAGCTGCTGGGACTGATCGACATATTGGTGGACGGCCGGTATGAGGAAGAACTGGCAGATATTACCCTGGCCTTTCGCGGGTCCAAAAACCAGCGTGTGCTGAACCTACCCGCTACCCTTGCTACCGGCGAGC
Source organism: Agathobacter rectalis (assembly GCA_963638105.1). GTDB lineage: Bacteria > Bacillota > Clostridia > Oscillospirales > Acutalibacteraceae > CAG-217. The sequence goes on along the minus strand of CAVHPP010000025.1, from coordinate 7,151 downwards.
CGGTGCTGTATTTGGAATAACGCGGTCGGTATTCAAATCACCAAAAGAGACCGTAGGGGCGGCAATCTGCCGCCCGCATAATCCCCAAAAGGGATCATTCCCGCCCTACAACTTCCCCCACCTAATCACCAAACAAAAACCACCCCTGTGATCCGCAACGGACCGCAGGAGTGGTTTTTATATTGCGTATTTTTATTTCTTCTTAGGCTTCTTCACATACACGGCCACCAGCCAGTAGTACACCGGAATGATCAGGAACAGCACCCAGGCCGGGTGCCACAACTTTGCACAAACGCCCAATACCAGGAACACGGTGATGATGATTTCCGGAATAGGCTGCGCCATCATAAAGGCCTTTTGGCTCTTGGTCATACAAGCGCCGGCAAAGTGATAATAAATGGGGACCAGCAGGAAAATCAGCCAGGTGGGGTGCCAGCCAACAGTCAGCCCCAGAGCCACATACACAATGGCCACCACCACCGGGAACGGGAACTTAAACAGGCTCTTGCCCAGTTTGCCGTGAAGGGCGTGGTGCTTCTCTTCCGTTTTCGGCTGCTCTGCCGGCTGCGCCACAGCAGCGGCCTGGCGGGGAGAAGGCTGCGGCGGCGTCAACGGAGACGGCTCGCCGCCTAACAACTGGTCCAGCGTCATGTGATACAGCTCGGCCAAAGCAATTAAATTGTCTGTATCCGGTGAGGACTCGCCACGCTCCCACTTGGAGATTGCCTGGCGGCTCAGCCCCAATTTCTCCGCCAAGGCGTCCTGGCTGTAGCCGTTCTCCTTGCGCAGTTGTTGCAGACGATTTGCTGTTTTCAGATCCATAAGGCCGTACTCCTTCACTGTGTTGTTCTGTTTATTTTACCAAAAATTCCGCCCCTTTGCAAGCCGGGTCATCTTTTTTTGTACACCGTCACCAAAAAGTCCAAGGTCACCGGCAGCTGCTCCACTTCGTCCAACCGCTGCCGCAGCGCCGGCGCAGTGCGATAATAATAAGGGGTCATGGCAAACAGGGTTTGCAGATCCGGCGCGGGGATCTGCACTTCCTGCGCCACCCGAAATTGCCGTTCCATCTCCAGGAGCGGACTTTTCGCCACGATCTCGTCATTGGGATAAGGCCGATCGTACACCGTCTCTTTGATCTGCCACAAATGGTGGGCACCGGGGGTCACGCTGTACAGCCGCCCGCCGGGCGCCAACACCCGGGCAAATGCGCGATCGTGAAAGGGCGCAAACAAATGCAATGCCGTATCAATACAGCTCTCCGCCACCGGCATACGAGCCAAATTCGCCACAAAGTATTGGCCGCCGTTCTTTCGCTTAGCCGCCAGGCGCACCATCGTCTTAGACAGGTCAAAACCATAGAGCGCACCGTCGGCAGGCACGCTGTCATAGTACCCCTCGCCGCAGCAAATATCCAGCACATTGCCATGCAGCAGCGGCGTCAGCGCCTCCTTCAGGCAGCCGTAGTACCCACGCTCCAAAAAGGCATGACGCGCAGCGGCGCTCTCTTTACTGTCGCCCATTTTATCCGCAGATTTGGAAGTACAAAGCAAATTTACATAGCCCTCTTTTGCCACATCAAAGCAATGACCGGACGGGCAAGTGTACTGCCGCTCTGTACGCAAAAGTGCCCCGCCGCAGACGGGGCACACAAGCACTTGTTCTCTCATTAGTGATGGAACAGACGAATACCGGTCATGGCCATAGCCATACCGAAGTCGTCACAGCAGGCGATCACATCGCCGTCCCGCACAGAGCCGCCGGGCTGGGCAATGTACTGCACGCCGCTCTCTGCCGCACGCTCAATGTTATCCTCAAAGGGGAAGAACGCGTCAGAACCCAGACTCACGCCGGTGAGTTCTTTGTGCCAAGCTGCCTTTTCCTCCGCAGTAAAGGGCGCCGGCTTCTCCGCAAAGTACCGCTGCCATACGCCGTCTGCCAGCAGCTTATCGCTCTCCGGGCTGATATACAGGTCAATGGCATTATCTGCCTCACACTTGCGAATGCCGTCAATGAAGGGCAAAGCGCGCACTTTTTCACTATTTCGCAGCCACCAGTTGTCTGCCTTGTTGCCGGCCAGGCGGGTGCAGTGGATTCGGCTCTGCTGCCCGGCGCCAACGCCGATGGTCTGTCCGTCCTTGGCATAGCACACGCTGTTGGACTGGGTATATTTCAGGGTAATCATGCTGATGAGCAGGTCGATCTTGGCGCTCTCCGGCAAGGTGTCAATCTTGGTGGGCAGTTCGTTGAACAGGTCCATGGAGATTTTGGCGTCGTTGCGCTTTTGCTCAAATTTAATACCAAACACCTGCTTGGTTTCCGTCTCCTGGGGCACATAGTCCGGGTCCATCTGGATGATCAGATAGTTGCCACGGCGCTTTTTCTTCAAAATCTCCAGCGCCTCGTCGCTGTAAGAAGGCGCGATAATGCCGTCAGACACTTCCTTTACCAGGAACCGGGCCACAGAGGCGTCGCATTCGTCGCTGAGGGCGGCAAAATCGCCAAAAGAGGATACCCGATCGCAGCCGCGGGCACGCACATACGCCTGGGCAATGGGGCTCAGCTCCAGTCCCTCCGGCACAAAGCACACCTGGCGATCCGCTGCCGTCAAGGGCTTCGCCACCGCCGCACCGGCGGGAGAAACATGCTTAAAGGAAGCGGCGCTGGGCAGCCCGGTGGCCGCCTTTAATTCCCGCACCAGCTGCCAGGAATTGAATGCGTCTAAAAGATTGATATAGCCCGCTGCACCGTTCAGAATCTGAAAGGGCAGCGCCTGCCCGTCCATGTGAATGCGCGCAGGGTTTTGGTTGGGGTTGCAACCGTATTTCAGTTTGTACTCCGTCATAGCCATTCTCCTTTATGCCCGGTCGTGCCGAGATGATAGCAATATTTTACACCCTTGCATTGCAAAAAGCAATGCTCAATGATACAATATTACTGCCAATTTACCTATGGAGATGTAACAAAATGACGGGAATTTTAGCCATTAACGCCTTTTTGCACAGCGAAAAATATACCGATCAGGACAAACTGCTGCTTGCCGGCGCCGAAGCCTGCGGGATCAATCTAAAAATTTACTCCAATTTGGAGCTGCGCTTGGCTGTGCCAAAAGCGGACTTTGTACTGTTTTGGGACAAGGATGTGTCGTTGGCCAACGCCTTGGAACAGCAGGGGCTGCCGGTGTTTAACAGCGCCAAGGCCATTGCCTTGTGCGACAACAAGGCGCTGACTTACCAAACCCTGCTTTGCACCGTGCCCCAGCCGGAAACCATGGTGGCACCTATGACTTATTTTGAAGACAGCAATTTTTCCCTGTTTGTTGACGGCGCCATAGAGCGCCTGGGGCTGCCCCTGGTGTTTAAGGAATGCTACGGCTCCTTTGGCGCCCAGGTGTTCCTGTGCCACAGCAAGGAAGAGATCGAGAGTCACATTACCGCCCGCCCCTTCCTGCTGCAAAAATTCTGCAAAGAAAGCGCCGGACACGACAAGCGGATCGAGGTGATCGACGGCCGGTGCGTGGCCGCTATGGAGCGGTACAACCCGGCGGACTTCCGGGCCAATATTACCAACGGCGGCCAAATGCGCCCCTGCACCCCCACCCGGGAGGAGGAAACGCTGGCCCTGGCCGCCACGGAAAAGCTGGGGCTGCTGTTCGGCGGGGTAGACCTGCTGGACGACGGCACCGTGTGCGAGGTCAACTCCAACGCCCACCTGGTAAATTTGAAAACCTGCACCGGCATTGACACGGCGCCCCTGCTGTTCCGAGCCATTCAGGAGGCGCTGCAATGAGCGGCGTGGTACTGTACACGCCGGAGGAGGCACGGCGCAACGCCTTTTCCGTAGAGAAGTTCCACACGCTGCTGGGCGCGGAGCTGCACACCCCGGACTATGACGGCCCGGCAGATTTTGTCATCAACCGCACCAACAACCCGGCAGTGGCGCGGCGGTTTGAGCAGCAAGGGGTACGGGTGTTTAACCCGGCGGCCTTTTGCGCCCTGGCCAACGATAAGGACGCCTGCTACCGCTTTATGGCGGCAAAGGGCGTGGAGATCTTGCCTATCGACCAAACGGAGCCACCCCTGGTGGTAAAGCCAAAGGACGGCCACGGCGGGCAGGGCGTGCGCCTGATCCGGCCCGGCGAGCCGGTGCCGCCCCAGGACGGTAACCTGGTCTATCAGGCGGTGGCAGATACCCCCGGGCAGGACCTGCGGGTGTGGCTGCTGGGAGGCGAAATTTACGCCGCCTGCCTGCGGCGCTCCGCTACGGACTTTCGCTCCAATTATTGCCTGGGGGGCAGCGCCGCGGTCTATCCCCTCTCCCCGGCAGAACGGGCGCAGGTGCGCGCCATCGCCGCCTTGGTGCAGGCGGATTACTATGCCATCGACTTTGTGCGCCACCAAGGCCGCTGGGTCTTTAACGAACTGGAGGACACCGTAGGCGCCCGTATGCTCTACGACCTGACCCCCCTGGACCCCCTGGCCGATTATTGCCGCTATATCCAAAATTGCCTGTAACCCACAAAAGACCCCGCCACCGGCGAGGTCTTTTTATTTTGCGTTATTCTGCGTGTAAAATCACCAATAGGAACGGCTTGCATCTACCCGGCGGCGGGAGCAAGCCCCCGCCCTACGATCATTTTGGCCCCTCAGTCGCCCAAAAGTTTTATCGTAGGGGCGGCAACCTGCGCCCGCGGTGCGATATGCACTCGCTACGAAACAGTCCACCGGACTGTTTCTCCCAAATGCTGATGCATTTGGAGCCTCGTGTCTCTTGCACTGCGTGCAATTCACTCATCGCACCCTACAAAATTCAATTCAATAAATCAATAAAACAACCGGTAGGGGCGGCAACCTGCCGCCCGCTAAAACTCTACAAGAGATAGAGACAATCGTAGGGCCCGATGCCCACATCGGGCCGTAATCCCTCAGTCACTGCGTGACAGCGCCTAACTGGCGCCCGTCCCCTTTGTCGCTGCGCGACATCTCCCCGCACTGCGGGGGGTCACCCTTTACAAAGGAGCCTAAGATATTGTAACCGATTTGCCTCCCTTGCAAAGGGAGGTGGATTTGCCGCAGGCAAATTCGGAGGGATTGGCGGGCGGCAGATTGCCGCCCCTACGGTCGCTTAAACACCTGAATGCACTTTATTTTTTGGTGGTCACACTCTTTGCCCCACTCCAGTCGGAATAGAACTTTACATTCTTACCACCGATTTTCACGGTTTTATAGGTGCGCACCCGCACATAATACTTCTTCTTGGCAGCCAGCTTGCTTACGCTCTTAGAGGTCGTGCTGTTCTTGGTGATCGCCATGGTCTTGTTGCCTTTTTTGAAGTTTTTATCCGTGCTGTACTGCACTTCATAGCCGGAGGTTTGGGTGGCCTGCTTTTTCCAGGTGACCTTAAAGCCTTTCTTGGCGGCAGTGACCTTGGACACACTTGTACCTTTCGGGTTGATATTGTATGTTAGGCTCTTTGTACCGCTGTAATTACCCTTGAGAGTCACTTTCACGGTGTATTTGCCCACATTCTTCATGCCCTTGGGGTAGGTCACGGTGTAATCCGTACCGTTCTTTAAGGTCTTACCCTTGCTGTCTTTCACGATCACGCTGGGGCGCTGCACCTTGCCGTTGTAAGTGTAGGCGGACTTGCTTAGCTTGATATTGGACGCCTTGGCAATTACCGTTTTGCCGGTGACCGCGCCGCAAAGGGCGCACTTTTTGTAACTCTGGCCGTCCTTGGTGGCTGTCGCTTTAGTCAGCTGGGATTTATTCTGGTGGCCCAGCGCCGGTGTTTCATTCCGGTGTTCTTTTTCCCCGCAAACAGTGCAAACATACGCACTATAGCCGCTGGTAGTGCAAGTGGGCGCAATTACTGCTGATTCTTCGTAGTTATGCTCCAAGCCCGCATCTGCGCAGCTCTGAATGGCAGTAAAAGACAAGCCGTATTTTTCCGCATACTGCTGTGCGGTGGAATTTTTAAAGCCGCAAACGGTAGAAGCAGTATCCAGACCCAGATCGCCGATTTTGCAGCTTTTGCCCAGCACCTTCAATTCCTGCAATTTGCAGCCGGAAAACGCGCCGCTGCCGATACCGGTCACCCCGCTTGGAACGGTCACCTTCGTTAAACCAGTACACTGAGCAAAGGCACTGTCGCCAATGCGGGAAACGCTCTGCGGAATGTTAATATCCGTTAAACTTTTGCAGTCAGCGAACGCCGAAGTGCCAATCCCGGTTACCCCATTGGGAACGCTAACATGGGTTAAGCTGCTGCAGCCGGAAAACACCAGATTACCGATGCTCTCCACCTCCGGAAGATTGATATCCGTCAGGCTGGTACAGTTCATAAAGGCACCGTAACCGATGCTCTCCACACTGTCCGAAACGGAAATGCTGGTGATATTGGTGCAGTCCTGGAAGGCCCAGGCACCAATACCGACAACCCCGCCGCCAATATCAACCGATCGAATAGCAGATGAATTGCAGATATCCTTAAAATGCGCCGTAATCTTACTACTGCCGCCAATGGTCATTACGCCGGTCTCCGTATTCAGCCAATAGGTTACTTTATCGCCGCAGTAGCCATGCTCCGTATTTGCCGCGTAGGCTGACAATCCCGTGCCTACGGACAGACCGCACAGAACGGACAGCGCCAATAAAAAGCTAAGTACCCTTTTCATGTTTTTACCTCCAAAATATTATCGTGTCATCTAACAAATTGTTTGATACCTTGATAATAGCAAACAAAATGTTTGGTGTCAATTAGACGGCAAACATTTTGTTTTATAATGTGCGTGGTGATGTGAATGGATTACAAAAAGCGCCTATACGACCTGCGCACGGATAACGACTTAAAGCAGACGGATATTGCCGCCGTGCTGAAGATCACCGGCCAGGCCTACGGTATGTACGAGAACGGCAAGCGGGGACTGCCCATTGAGCACCTGATCACCCTGTGCCGTTACTACGACGTGAGCAGCGACTACATTCTGGGGCTGACGGACTGCAAAACCCCCGGCGCACACAAAAACACCGACCAGTAACAACCTATGGTTGCCGGTCGGTGTTTGTTTTTTGTTTATTGCGGCGGGAGCAAGCCCACGAGTGAATTGCACGCAGTGCAAGAGACACGAGGCTCCAAATGCGTCAGCATTT
>CAVHPP010000024.1:0-22188 GCA_963638105.1 Agathobacter rectalis | reverse complement strand
GTAAAAAGCAGTATTCGGGCATAAAAAAGCCTCGGAACACGAATGTTCCGAGGTATTGGCAGATTATATCAACCTGTCAAGTCACGGTAGTATTTGCTTCGCAAATCTCCACCTTAAAGACTTGACAGAACGATGTTACGGGTTTAATTACATTATAAACCCGTAACAAGGATTCTTCGAATCCTTAATTTCTTTTTACAAAAGAAAAACGAGATACTCGTTTGAGTATCTCGTTTCTCTTTGGCAGAGGTATAAGGATTCGAACCTTAAATGACGGAGTCAGAGTCCGGAGTGTTACCGTTACACTATACCTCTATATATTTAGTTGGCAAGGCGGTTTCGCACTGCTGAATAATATTAGCATATTCGGAAGAGGTTGTCAAGAAAAAATGAGAATTTGTCGGCAAAAAATTCGGATCATCCCAGCGGCGACGATCCGCTGCGTTTGCAAATGGCAAATTCTTTGGCGCATGGATGCGGCTTTTGGCGCAGTGCCTTGCATAATCGCCGGATTTTCGTTATACTGAAACAGGAATATCAGCGGATGAGGGGATCTTTATTTTTGCAGTGCGGCCAGCTCTTTTTTCATAGCAGAGAGGAGCACCTTGTTGTCTTTGCTGTTTGAGGTGATCACCACATCGCAGGTATAGCCTGCGGCGCGTATATAAAACTCCTGCTGGAAGCGGCCGGTGCGCAGCTTGAGGGCGCCGGTGCGCTGGGCGCAAATATCCGTGTACTTCATGGCCAGACTGGTCTTTATGTCCGAGCGGGTGTATTCGCCGCCGTGGATGGTGGGTTTGGCGTCAAAGAACGCCGTAGCATTCTGCTGCTCCTCGGAGGTCAGGCGCAGGGTGTACTCCACGGTGCCGGTGTCGTATTCATCTGTGCGGGTGTAGTTGTCGTCCGCCTTTTGCAGGCTTTCCTCTACCAAGGCGCTGTCCACCGTGGACGGAAAGTTGGAGGCGATCATCACCTGGGCAGGGGGAAAGTTGTTGTCTGCCGTGTAGTAAACGGCAAAGTACGCCACACTGCCGGCCAATAGCAGCAGCGGGATCAGCAAAAAAATGCGCTTGCCAAGTTTTAAGAACCAAACGGTCAGCCCAATGGCTGCCAGAACAAGAACCGCAAAAACCACAAAAAATACATTCCAAATCATAAACAGACCTCGTTAGCAAGAGTAACTCTATTATATCTTGCTTTGTCTTGTAGGTCAACAGTAAGTTGGAGGATCGGTTATGAATGTGCAGGTCAACGGCGTGATATTATATTATGAAAAGCAGGGCAGCGGGCCGCCGCTGGTGCTGCTCCACGGCAACGGGGAGGATGGACGCATTTTTGACCGTACCGCAGAAGTATTGGCGCCGCATTACACCGTCTACACCATTGACAGCCGCTGCCACGGCAAAAGCAGCCGCAATGTGCCCCTAAGTTATGACTTAATGGCGGCAGACGTACTGGCATTTTCAAAAGCATTAAAGTTGGAAAAACCGGTGATCTGCGGCTTTTCGGATGGGGGGATCGTAGCGCTGCTGGCAGCTATTCGGTCGCCGGAATTGCCCAGTGCGCTGATCGCCTGCGGCGCCAATACCACCCCGGCAGGGCTGAAGTGGCCGGTGCGCCTGGGTACGGCGCTTCGTTACCTGGTGTGCCGGGAACCGCGGACCAAAATGATGCTTTGTCAGCCCCGGATCTCCCCGGCTATGCTGGGCCGTATTCAGGCACCTACACTGGTGTTGTGCGGCGCCCACGATATGATCCGCCCGGCAGACAGCCGTGCCATTGCCGCCGCCATTCCCGGCGCCCGGTTGCAAGAATTGCCCCATGAGGGCCACGGCACCTATATTGTCCACAGCCCCAAGCTGGCCCACCTGGTGCTGGCATTTCTGCGATCCCTGTGAAGTACCCCCCTGCCTGCGACGGGAATGGATAAGGATTGCGATTGATTTTAGGCGTAAAACAGCAGCCATCGGCTTTTGGTCGATGGCTGCTGTATTTTAATATTATTGATTTTGCTTTTTGGCTTTATGCTTTTTAATGACTTTTACCAGTACAATGGTAATCGCGGTCAGCGCCGCCAGGCCGGCAATGCCGCCGCACAGTGCGGGAATAAAAACACTCTTATATTCATAATAGCCATGCTCGCGGATATAGGGGTTCTTCACTGTATAATCCATCAGCTTGTCGGCGGTGATCACCTGGGTTTGGAACGTAGTCAGGTTGCTTTCATCCAGGTCAATGGTGCGCACACCCCGGTAATTGCCGTAGCTGTAAAAGGTGACGGCAGGCGCAGCCAACAGGCGAATGCCCTTGTATGTGCCGGCGTAGTCGTTCACATGGTCGTGGCCAAAGATCGCGCCTAAAATATCGCCCTGCTTGACCCAGCTGTCCAGCTGGCCGTCATTGGCGGTATTGGCGGGGCAGGGGCCCTCGTTTAGGTGACCGGCGTCGATGTAATCCGGGTTGGTCACATAATACTGGCTGGTGTGGTTGGCGTTGCCTCGCACGGCGCCTTTGGTGCCCTTGGACACTTCGGTCAACATATCGTACACTTCCGGTACCACAATATGTTGGAACAGCAGAGAGGGGACGGGCTTGCCGCCGTTCTCCGCCTTTAAGGCGTTAGAGGTGCGCTCGTACCAGTCAATCTGGTCCTTGTGCACATAGCCGTAGCCGCCGCCCTCGCTTTCGTCCGTATAAGGATTAGAGTCCATAAACCACAGATTAAAGACGGTTTTGTTCCCGGCAGTGTTGAGAATGGGCAGGTTGTAGTTGCCCACGCCGGTCATCTCCTCACCGTCCACCGCCATACAGTATTCGTAGGCTTGGAACCAGGCCATCAGTTGCTTTTTGGCCTGCTCTTCGGTCATACCGTTTTGCTCGTCACACAGCCCCTCGTGGTCGTGATTACCGAACACCAGGGCAAAGGGGATCTTGCGGTCGTTAATGGCTTTGCCCACAATATCCACTGCCGCCTTGGTCTCTTCCGGGGTGACTCCCTTCCACCAACCGGCAATGTTGTCGCCGGTCAGGGCGATAAAGTCCGGCTTCGTTTGGTCAATGGCGTTGTTCATCAGGTCCACCGTGGCCTGCTGGGGGGTGTTGGTGTCTTGAATATCGGATAAGATTAAAATTTTGAATTTTCCGTTTTTGAATTGCAGGGGCGCGCCGGCCGTGTTGTCCGCTGCCAGTGCCGTAAAGGGCAGGGTGCCCAAAATCAGCAGGGCGCTTAATAAGGCGGTCAGGGCGTTACGCAGGGTTTTCATCTTTGGGTTCCTCCTTATCTGCTTTCTTTTTCTTTTTGAATTTGGCCAGCAGCTTTTCCGCCTTGGCCCACTCGGCCTCCGCCTTGTCGGCGTCCGCTTCCAGTCGCTCTTCCATATTGTAGTTCATAATATTGCAGCCGCATTTGGGGCATTCCGGCTTTAAGTAGAATACGCTTAGCTTGGCACCGCACTTGGGGCATTTATTTTCCATAAGCTCCTCCTTATTCTGCGTCTGCGGCAGCGCCGGTCAGGTTTTCTCTCCGCTGTGCCAACTCCCGGTGGATGGTGTCCAGCTTTTCGCCCTCCAGGTCGTAGAAAATAAACGGGATCAGGGACAACAGGTTCAGCACGGCGGGAATGATGGTCACAATGGCCCAAAGCAGGAAACGGGTGTTCAACTCGCCGCCCTCCGGCAGCACCATATCCTGGTTCACCTCTTGCAGTCCGATCACCGGGATCAGTGCTGCGGACACGGCGGTGGACAAAGAGCCGGTGAGCTTACTGACGAAGGTGAGCAGAGAGAACGAGGTGCCTTCGCTGCGCTCCTTGGTTTTCCATTCCATATAGTCCACCGTGTCGCCGATCATTTTGGTGGGGATCACCATTTTTATGCTGCTTACGGCGGAGTTAAACACGCCCCACACCATCATCAGCGGCACGATCACCCGGGGATCACGATACCAGTGGGCGCCGATCAGGAAGATGGCGCTGGATACCACAGCCTTGACGATCACCGCGCGAATGACGATTTGCTTGGAGGTCCAGCGCCGTTCCAGCGCCGGAATAAAGGTGTAGGCCAAAAATCCGGTAACAGTGCCGGGAATACCGGCCACAATGGACAGACTGGCGCTGCCCAGGGTAAAGAGATAAAAATACTGGGTAAAGGCGTCTGCAATGCTCTCCACCGTGCCCAGCACATTGTAGCACACGATCAGCAGAAGCGGCTTGTTCTTTACCAGGCACTTAAAGCAGTCGGAGATCTTCGGCTCCTGGCTTTGCTGCATGACCCGCTCTTTGGTACACAGCCCGGCCAGGGAGAACAGACTCATACCGAATGTGCCGGCCACAATGCCCAAGATAAAGAACAGCTCCCGCATATTCATGCCGATCTTGCCGCTCTTTTGCAGGTCAATGAAAATGGAGATAACCGGACCTACCAGGCCGCCGATGGCACCGGAGATCAGGCGGGCCGAGGTAATGACCCGGCTGCGATCCTTGGGGTTCGGCGAGATGGCTGCCGACAGCCCCCAAAAGGGAATATCACCGATGGTGTAAAAGAACTCCCAAATAAAATAGGTGATACACATGTAGACGATCTTGGCGGTGGTAGACTCCACTCCGCTTAAAAACTCCGCGCCGCCGAAAAAGAGAATGGTGGCGGCACCCAGCGGAATGGGTACAAACAGCAGATAAGGCCGCAGCTTGCCGTAGCGGGTGCGGGTCTTGTCTACAATGGTGCCCATGATCGGGTCGTTCATGGTGTCCCAGATCCCCATAAAGAAGATCATCAGCGACACGGCCTGGCCGGGTATGCCGAATACAGTGACCAGGAAAAAGGTCAGTTGCATACGCACCAAGTTGTAGCCGATTACCTGGCCGCCGTTGGCAACGCCGTAGATCAGGGTTTCTTTGACCCCTACATAGCGCCGTTCTTTCAGTTCCGTTTGTTCCATAGCATATCCCCCTTCTTTTCATGAATGGAAACGGTTTGTATTATTGCCCGCCACAGGCGGTAATTTATGCTTTGGGCGCCAGGCAGTTCTCTGTAAACCGCTCCAACGCCAACTGATAGGCGGTGGGATCGGTGTAGTAGCTCCTGGCGTGGACGGCTGCCGGCACGGTCAGCTTTGCCTTTTCCGTGGGGCAGGCGTTATAGAGTTGGTCCCGCATAAAGAAAGGCACAAAGTCGTCCTTCTTGCCGTGGATAAACAGTACCGGCACCCGGGCTTTGGCTACCGCCGCAATCGGCGCAGCTTGGCGAAAGGAATAGCCGGCAAACAGCTTGCAGTATAGATTGCAAATGTGCAGAATGGGAAAGGGCGGCAGGTGGAACGAGGTGCGCAGCTGGTAGCGGAATTCCGCCCAGGCGCTGGTGTAAGCGCAGTCGGCAATGATGCCTTTTACTTGCGCCGGGTTTACCTTGTCGCTCATCATCAGCACCGTGGCACCGCCCATGGACACCCCCAGCAAAAATACCGGCAGCTCCGGGTAATGGGTCTTGGCGTAATCCAGCCAAAGCAGGGTGTCCCGGCTCTCGTGGGTGCCGTAGCCCATATATTTGCCGTCGCTTTCACCGCAGCCCCGGTGATCCGGGAACAGTACCGTGTAGCCCTTTTTATATAGATAAGGCGCCATAAGGGCAAATTCGCCGGTGCCGCAGCTGCGTGCGCCGTGACAGGCGATCAGCAGGCGGCCGTTGGACTTCTCCGGGGTCAGCACTTTGGCTGCCAGTCGGGCGCCGTCCGGCGTGTGCAGTTCCACCGATCGAATCGGCAGATGTTGAAAGGCGGCCACGGCGGCATTATTCTTTTTTTCATACGCGTCCGGCATGGCGTTGCCGGCAATGCGGTCTGTGATCCGGCGGGGTATGGACACGGTTTTGCGCCATACCAGCTGGTTAAAAATAAAGCCGCATACGAAAAACAGCAGCACCACCGCTGCGGCGGCCACTGCCAACAGAATGCCGATTGCTTTCATATTTTTTCTCCGTCAGCCGCCGGGTCGTCTGGCCCTTATTCGCTCGGACAGGGTCGGAACTGCGGCCCCGATTTTGCGCCCACGCGGCCAATGCCATCATAACCTATATTGCACAAAAATGCAAGCTATTGCACAAAAATGCAGGCTGGTCACAATATATTTTGTATAAAATGTCAATATCCGGCTTGTGATTTGTGCACTTTGTCCAGTTGGTGGTTTGCAATCCCAAACGGTTGTGCGGTTTTACATAGTGGGATTCTTTTGATGGAAAGTGGGAGAATTGCCATTGCTCTGTGCGGGGAGTTATGGTATAGTGTAGATACTTGTTAAAAAGGACCCGGAGGGCAAAAAAATGATCCATTATTTAGAAGAAAAGCGCATTTTTGTGCTGGAGACGGAGAATACCCACTATGTGTTTGGCATTGATCCGGCAGGGTATAACCGGCATTTGCACTGGGGTGCCAAGTGCGACCCGGCGGATTATGCGTTTACGGAGATCGGCGACGAAAACTCCAATCATACCATGCTGGACGAATATCGCCAGGAGCTGACTCCCTTTGGCTCCACCGTGTACCGTACCTGCGATCTGAAAGCGCAGTTTGCAGACGGCTGCCGAGAGGTGGCGTTGTGCTATACCGGCTATCAGGTGGAGGGTGACACCCTGTCGGTGGCATTTGCGGACGCGTATTATCCCTTGCAGGTGCGTCTGGGCTACCGGGTGTACCCGGGGCTGGATATCATCAAGCGCTGGGTGGAGGTGGAGAACACCGGCTCCGTGCCCATTTCCTTTGAGCGGCTGTTTAGCGCCGGGTTCTCTCTGCCCGGTATGGATCCGTATACTTTTGAGAATACCAACGGTGCTTGGGGCGGTGAATTCCTGCCCTGCCGCACGGTGCTGGATGGGGGCAATTTGGTGTATGAGAGCCACCGGGGCGCGTCTAATCATAATCAGTCGCCGTATTTTATCGCCCACCGCGGGGCCACGGAAACCCGGGGCACTGTGTACTTTGGTTCTCTGGCATATAGCGGCAATTTTAAGGTGATTGCCGGGCGGGATCTGTATGGCATTACTCGGGTGAGCCTGGGTATGAACGACTTTGATTTTTCTCACACTTTAGAGCCGGGGGCGCGTCTGGAGACCCCGCCGGTGTACTGCGGCCGGACAGAGGGATTGGGCGAAATGTCTCGCCAAATGAACCGCTTTTGCCTGGAACACCTGTTGCCGTCCCGGTTCCGGGCAGAGGCGCTGCCGGTGTTGTATAATTCCTGGGAGGCCACGGAATTCAATGTGAATGTGGCGGACCAGACCCGCTTGGCGGAGATTGCCGCGGGGACCGGGGTGGAGCTGTTTGTGATGGACGACGGCTGGTTCGGCGCCCGCAACAACGACCGTGCCGGGCTGGGGGACTGGTTTGTGAACCCGGCGAAGTTCCCTCACGGCCTGGACGAACTGATCGGCAATGTAAACGCCCTGGGTATGGATTTTGGCTTGTGGGTGGAGCCGGAGATGGTGAACCCGGACAGCGACCTTTACCGTGCCCACCCGGACTGGGCGTATCACTTCCCACACCGTCACGCAGATGAACTGCGTCACCAGCTGGTGCTGAATATGACCCGCAGCGATGTGCAGGCGTATATTTTAGACTGCCTGGATCGGCTGCTGACGGATCACAATATCCGCTATATTAAGTGGGATATGAACCGGCCGTTCTCTCAGGTTGGGGCGGAGAATTTGGCGGATCCCAAAATGTATTCTTACCTGCACACCATGGCGGTGTATCGGATTGTGGATGAACTGAAACGCCGTCACCCGGCGGTGCAGTTCGAAAGCTGCGCCTCCGGCGGCGGTCGGTGCGATTTGGGAGCCCTCAGTCACTTTGACCAGGTGTGGACCAGCGATAATACAGACGGCATTGACCGCATGACCATACAAAAAGGCTATTCCATGCTCCACCCCATCAAGACCATGCGGGCGTGGGTAACGGATATTGCCGGGATCAACAAGCCCTGCTCCCTGGATTTCCGCTTCCATATTGCTATGCAGGGGGCGCTGGGCCTGGGCGGCAATTTGGAGAAGTACAGTCGGTCAGAGCTGGAGATCTGCCGCCGCAATGTGGCGCTGTATAAGGAGATCCGCCCGCTGGTGCAGTTCGGCGATCTGTATCGGATCCTGGACGCGGATCGGGACGAAGTGCTTTGCAACCAGTATGTCAGCCGGGACAAAATGCAGGCGGTCCTGTTTCTAAGTGCCCGGGGCACCCGGTTCTTTAAAAAGAAGATGAACCTGCGCTTTGCGGGCTTGGCTTCTGACAAGGTGTATGCCTTTACATTGGACGGCGTGGCGTATAAGAAAGGCGGCGCTTTCCTAATGGAAGTGGGTTTGCCCGTCTATGTGCGCGGCGCCGATTATAACCAAATCGTCCGCTTGACCGCAGTAGAATAAATAAAACACGGCAGGTGTCCCTGCCGTGTTTTGTTTTATAGATTTGCTAGCAACCACCGGAGCATTTGTATGTTGGTCTTTGTCAATTCTGCATATTTATCGTGTGCGCTGAAATAAGCAATACAGATGATTTGGATGGAATAGATCACATAGGGAACAGCCGCCATTTCCTGTTCGCTTAGTGCGCATACCCTGTGGTAGCCCTGGATCAGATTATGGAGTATCGTCTTCCATCTTTCTAAATGGTACGCATTGCCAAAGCATTCGGATAATATGGCAGTGGCGCAATAGCAAAGGTCAAAGAGCCGTATATTGACTTCTGTCAGGTCAAAATCAATAAAGCCTGCAAATGCTTTGCCGTCAAAGATCATATTGGACGGGTTCAGATCCCGATGGATCAGTTGCACCGGCAGCTGTGGGTATAGCTGGCTGCATTCTTTTTTATATCGCGTGCAAAAGTCGTCGGTCAGATGGGCGATCTTTTGCACCTGTTCCAGATTTTCCATACTATCCCGGTACAGGTTGGCCTGCGGAAAATCCTGCGGGTCATACAGGCTTAGCTTTTTGTGCAAGTTGGCAATGTTTTCGCCGATGGTATAGGCGACGGTGGGATCTTCAAAAACAGCGCGGCAGCAAAGCGGGGCGCCGTGCATACGCTTGGTCACCATAAAATAGAGTTCGCCCAGCTGTAAATAAGCGTCCGTATTATGCAATTTGACTACTTCATCAAACAGTATGGCTTTTTGGACGGTAGCCAAGTTGGCAGTGTATTTGATGATGTGATCATCGCCCACATAGTAAGCATTTTCTTTTTGTCTGCCGGTGTTTTTACTTATGATCGGTTTAACGGTGCGGTTTTGCAAATCCCAATGGGACAGTATCTTTTGGATCTCGGCTTTTGACACCATAATAGAGTCCTCCTGCAAAATGTTGATCCTATATGGCCTGCTGCCGATATAGGTTTTGGCGAATGTTGACGGAGAACAACCGAATTCGCGCCGAAATGCTTTGTAAAACCCGGCGTATGTATCAAATCCAAAATCAAAAGCAATATCTGTTTTCGGCCTTTTACTTTCCATCTCGTAAACGGCAAACAGCAGCCTTCTGCGCAGCAGATATGCCTTTGGCGTAACGCCCAAGTACAGCTTAAACAGTCGCACCAAATGCACATAGGAATATCCGGCGACCCGGCTTAGATCCGCAGGCGTGATTTGGGATTTTATGTGCGCGTCTATATAGTCGATGGTATTTTGAAGCAACTGGCGGGTATCCACGGCCGTTCTCCTTTCTTTTCACTTGCAAGTGTAGGGGTATTATACCATAAAGTGCGTCAAATACCTTTCCTGTTTGATCAAAAAAAGCAGTCGAGTTATCGACTGCTTTTTTGTGTTTCGTTTTTAGTGCCAGCCGTCACAGTAGCCTTTGTTGTGGGCAATGTAGGCGTCGGTCAGGGCGCAGGCCAGGGAATAGCTGTTCACCAGCGGGTGCAGGGTCAGAGCCTGCACGGCGGCGGCGCGGCTTTTCTCCCGAATGGCTTTGGAGGCCAGGCGCTCGTAGTTTTTGACCCGGCGGATCAACTCCAGATTTTGCTCATCTACGGTGCCGATCCGGTGGGGGGTGCAGCCCTTTGGACCTACATCGCAGGTGACTTCCACTACATCGTCCGGGCGCAGGCCGTCCATGGCGTTGCCGTTTGGCACGCACAGGATCATGGGGCCGGTTTGGCCGCTTTGAGCGTTCTCAATAAACTTGAGCGCCACACCGGCGTAGCCGCCGTCGTCTTCTTCATAAATATCAAAGTGCCAGGGCTGACTGCGCTTTTCGCCGGTCTCGCTGGCCATATAACTGCCCTCTCGCATACCGTACCATTTGTTGAATACCGCCAGGCAGCCTTCAAAGTCGTTTTCAATATCCATTTGGCTCAGCCGGGCGGTCATTTGCCGGTTGATGTCCAGGATCTGCTCGCCCCGGGTCTGGGGCGCTTTCAGAATATTGGCCACCGCCTGCTCCCGGTAGTAAAAGTAGTAGAGATATTCGTTAAGCACTGCGCCCCGGTCCCGCAGCAATTCTTTGGAGAAGTAGCGCATATCGCTGTTTTTGTAGGCGTCATCGTTCTCGATTAGATCGTGCAGGATCTCTTTGCCGTTTAAGGTAATGCTCTTAAAGTAGGACAGGTGGTTGAGCCCGTACACCTCGCCGGTAATGTTCGCCGGGTTCTCGCCGTACAGCAGGGCAAAGGAGCGGAGCATACCGGAGGGCGCGTCGCAAATGCCATAGGTAAAATCGTAGCCCATATCTCGCAGAGTTTGGGATACTACCCCGGCCGGATTTGTAAAGTTAAATACCTTTACATTTGGCTTTGCGTATTTTTTAATCAGCTCGCAGTAGGCAGCCAGCGCCGGTACGCTGCGCATGGCAAAGGACAGCCCGGCAGCGCCGGTGGTCTCTTGCCCCAGTACCCCGTGATCCAGGGCAATGCGCTCGTCCTTGGCGCGCATTTCGTCCTGTCCCACCCGAATGGTGGTAATCACATAGTCCGCGTCCCGCACCGCTTCTGCCGGGTCGGCGGTGAGGAAAAAGTCCATTTCCGGGCACAGCAGGCGCGCCACATGCGCCGCCATACCGCCGTAGATGCGCAGCTTTTCCCGGTCATTATCCATAAAACACAGTTCGTCGATCCCCAGCCGCTTTGCCTTTTGGGCAATGCTCTTTGCCAGGAACATGGAGCGCACACCGCCCCCGCCAAGTACCGTGATCTTCATAGAACCCCTCCTGTATTCCCGCGCGCTCGCGCCAAATTTCCAATCTTATAGTACCCAATTCACCGCCCCTTTGTCAAGATGCAATCTCCGCTCTTCCCATCCCGGGCATACAAAAACGCACAGACAAACTGCCTGTGCGTTTTTTTGTTCCGCTCCTGCGGATTGTGCAGTATTATAGCTTCTCCAGCAAGGGGAGCAGATCCGGTAGGCGGTGGATCTGGTATTCTACGGTGCCGTCGGTGGGGCGGGGCAGGTGGTTCGGGTTGTACCAGCAGGTGTGCATGCCGGCGTTTTTGCCGCCTCGCATATCGGAGGTTAGGCTGTCGCCCAGCATCAGGCTCTCACTGCGCTTTACCCCCGGCAGGCTGGCAAAACAAGCGTCAAAAAAGCCGGGCTGTGGCTTATCGGCACCCAGGTACTCGGAGATAAACACCCGGTCCAGCAAAGGCAAAATGCCGCTGCTTTTCAGTCGCCCTTCCTGCACCCAGCCGGTGCCGTTGGAGGCCAGGCACAGGGTATAGCGCCCATGGAGGGCAGAGAGCAGTTCTTCTGCTCCGGGGAGAAAGAAGTGGCGGCTGCTCAGCCGTTCCATATAGTAGCGGTTTACTTCCTCCCGATTCAGGTCGCTGCCCAGGTGGGTCAGCAGCAGGTCAAAGCGGCGGTAGCCGATCTCCGATCGTTGAACTTTGCCTTGCTCCAGCAGCTTCCACTGGGCGTCATTACCGGCACTGTACAGAGCCAAAATCTCATCTGAATAGGGCAGGGTGTAGTGGCGCATGGTTTCCTCCAGTGCCACTTGTTCCGCTTGCTGAAAGCTGAACAGCGTATCGTCTAAATCTAAAAAAATCGTGGTGATCATAGTGTGCTCCTTTGGCTCCAGTATAGCACAGCAGCCGCAGAGTGTGCAAGTCCCAAAAAACGGACGGCAGCTTGTATGCAGGCGCATTTTATGGTATGCTTTTCACCAAGGAGGTAGAAGAATGGACTCGATCAATTTGATTTTATTTGCGGTGCTTTTTGTGCTGCAGGTGGCGATCATCATTTTGCTGCTGCGCCGCCGCAGTGGGGATGCAGGGCACCAAACGGAGCTGCTGGCGCGGCAGCTGCAAGCCCAGGACAATGAGCGCCGTGCCCAAATAGAGCGGCTGGAAGCGGCGGTGCAGACCCTGCGGGAGGATAACTACCGTCAGCAGGTGAAGCTGCTGGAACTGGTGCAGAACCAAAGCGACAGCCAAACCCGGCGGGTGGGCGCCTTTATGGCGGAAATGCAAAAGAGCAATGAGCAAAAGCTGGACCAAATGCGCCAAACGGTGGACGAAAAGCTTACCGGCACCTTGAACACCCGGCTGAATGCCTCGTTCCAGACTGTGTCCCAGCAGCTGGAGAGCGTGTACAAGAGCCTGGGCGAAATGCAAAAGCTGTCCTCCGGGGTAACGGAGAGCGTCAACGGGTTGAACCGGGTGCTCACCAATGTAAAGAGCCGAGGCACCTGGGCGGAGGTGCAGTTGGGCAATATTTTGGACCAGACGGTGCCGGGTATGTACGACACCAATGTGGCCACCAATCCCAAGTATAACGGTCGGGTGGAGTTCGCGGTGCGGATCCCGGCGGCAGACGGCAGCGGCCAAGCCTGGCTGCCCATTGATTCCAAATTTCCTATGGAGGATTATGCACGCTTGACCGCAGCGGCGCAGGCCGGGGATCGACAAGGCATGGAAAGTGCCCAAAAGGCGCTGGAGCAGCGGGTGCGTGACGAGGCCAAGCTGGTGCGCCAGTACATTTCTGCCCCGGAGACCACACCCTTTGCGGTGCTGTATTTGGCCACCGAGGGGCTGTATGCGCAGATTCTTAGCAGCCGCAGCGGGCTGGCGGAAAAGTTGCAGCAGCAGGGGATCTTGCTGGCCGGGCCTACCACGGTGACAGCGCTGCTTAATGCGCTGGCGATGGGCTTTCGCACCCTGGCCATCAACCGCAAAGCCACGGAGGTGTGGCAGGTGCTGGGCGCTGCTAAAATGCAGTATGAGAAGTTCGGCGACCTGCTGCAAAAGGCTCGCAAAAAGGTGGATGAGGCCGGCAAGGTGCTGGACGAGGCGGATCACCGCAACGACATCATTCAAAAGCACCTGCGCCGGGTGGAGACCCTGGACGACCCGGCTGCGGCGGAAACACTGCTGGGCGAGGGTGTATAGCGGATAAAAATAAAAACGCCTATGGCTTTTGCGGCCACAGGCGTTTCGTTATTTCTATCAGTTGCACTGGGCGGTGCTTTGTGGTAAAATAAAGCCGAGGTATTTGATTATGGAGCAACTTTGGAAACAGAATTTGCGGCAGATTGAGCCGTATGTGCCCGGGGAGCAAAGCAGCGACCCGGATCGGATTAAACTCAATGCCAACGAGAACCCGTATCCACCGGCCCCCGGCGTGGAGGCGGTGCTGCGCAGCTACGACCCGGCAGCGCTGTGCCTGTACCCGGACGCCAACGCCCGACTGCTCAAGGCGTCCATTGCCCGCCACTACGGTGTGGCGCCGGAGCAGGTATTTGTGGGCAACGGCTCGGACGATGTGCTGGCACTGGCTTTTCAGTCTTTCTTTAACAGCGACAAGCCCATTGCCTTTCCGGATATTACTTACAGTTTTTACCCGGTGTGGTGCCGGCTGTTTCGCATTCCTTTTGTGACCTACCCGCTGACGGCGGATTTTCGCATTGATCCGGCAGATTACGCGGCGCCCAACGGCGGCGTGGTGCTGCCCAATCCCAATGCTCCCACCTCTATCGGTGAGGACCTGCCCTTTGTGCAGGCGCTCTTGGAGGGTAATCGGGATGCTGTGGTGATCATTGATGAGGCCTATGCGGACTTTGGCGGCGTCAGCGCCGTGCCGCTGCTGGCGGACTATCCCAATTTGCTGGTGTGCGGCACATTTTCAAAATCCCGCTCTCTGGCCGGGCTGCGACTGGGCTTTGCCATCGGCAGCGTGGAGCTGATCCGTGTGCTGGAAGCGGTGAAGAATTCTTACAACAGCTACACGGTGGACAATTTGTCTTTGCTGTGCGGTGCGGCTGCTATGGAGGATGAGGCGTATTTTGCCAAGACCACGGCGGCGGTGATAACCACCCGAGAGCGGGTGCGCCGGGCGCTGGAGCAGATGGGCTTTTCTGTATTGCCGTCCCGCACCAACTTCCTTTTTGCAACGAAGGACGGCGCGTCTATGCGGGCGCTGTTCCTCTATTTGAAGCAAAGACATATTTACATTCGCTATTTTGATCTGCCGCGGATAGACAATTATGTGCGTATTACCATCGGCACCGACGCGCAGATGGATGCATTTTTGCAGGGAACGGAGGCTTTTTTGCGTGGAGAATAAAAAAGTTGCGTTGATCTTCTTGTATTTTATCGGTGCCATTCAGTTGGTGGCCGGTGTGTATACCCAGCTGGTTGGGCTGTTCCATTGGGACTTTATGTCCCTGTTCCCGGTGGTGGAGATGGGCACCCAGCAGATCTTGTATTTGAATTTGCTGGCGGTGTTCCTGGTGACCACGCTGATCCATATTGTGGTGGCGGCGCTGGTCAATGACGGCAGCTACGGCCCACTTGATGTGCTGCAGGCTTGCCCGCCGCTGACCGTCGTGGTGCCGCTGGTGCTCTTTGGCCTTTCCATTTATACCACTTTGGGCGCTACCTCGGCGGGGGAGCGGGTGTTCTGCCTGGCGGTGTCCGCTTTGTATATTCTTGCCTGCTATATCAGCGTAGGCTGCATTGCCGCCGTGCGGGACATGGAAGATTAAACAAAAAACAGACAGAAAAGGACCTCTGTATGCAAACACAGAGGTCTTTTTTATGCTTTATTTGCCGAGAAAGAGTACCAACAGCAGTGCCACTACAGCAATACCGCCCAAGGCAGCAAAAATTTTGACCGCCCGGGATACCGCGTCGTACACATTGGTGGGCATAATTTGGAAGAAAGCAAAATGCAGCGGCTCTTGCAGCTTTTTGCCCACCAAGTCCCGGTAGCGCAGATCTTGGGTGGACAGGCTGCCGTCCCGGTGCAGCGCAATGGTGCGCACGCCTCGATCCAGCCCCGGCCCGTACACATGGAACCCGGCACCTTGGGTATAGCCCACATCAATGCCGCGAATGTCACCGTGAAAGGCGTTGTTGTGGTCGTGGCCGAAGTACAGACCCTTTACATCGCCCTTTTCGCAGAAGGCGTCAAACTCGCCGCTGTTTTCCTGGGGATCGGCAGGCGACTCTTTCATAAAGCCCTCTTTGTCTACCCGCTTTCTGTTCAGTACGAACCACGCCTTGGCGTGGGTGCGGAAGCCCTGTACTGCGCCTTTGGTGGACTTCTTCACCTGGGTGAGCAGGTCAAACACCTCACAAACGGGAATGTGCTGAATGACAACGGAGGGAATGGTGTGGCCGTATTGTTTTTCATAACTGTCGCGTACGCCCCGGTACCAGTCAATCTGGTTTTGGTGCACATGGTCGTAGCCCACTTTCAGGCTGGAATGGCTGTCGATCAGGTAAAGCAGATAGCCGGGCCGGTGGCCGTCGGCAATCTCCAGCACGCAGTTGCCCACACCGTCCACGCCGGGGGTATCCTCTCCGATAAAGCCGGGGATCTCTTTGTAGATTTCAAACTGGGCACGGTTGTCCAGCCCCACCTGCCGATCGTGATTGCCAAAGCAGATGGCAAAGGGCAGATGCCGTTCCACCACCGGGGCGGTCAGTTCTTTCAGCACCCGGCGCACCTGGTTTACATCACCGCGGAACCCACGCCCCCAGATCTGGTCACCGCTGTATACCACCAGATCCGGCTCCTCTCGATCCAAGGCGGCGTTGATCAGCGCCAAGGTGTCCGGGCTGACCTTGCGGCCCTCTTGCGTGTCTGCGATTTGCAGGATCTTAAAGGTGTCGTTCTTGAATGTTAACTTCATATTCATTCTCCGTTCTCAGGAATTTTGCCTTTTTTCTAATTTTAACACAAGAAAGCCTTGACGGCAACGCTTTTTCAAATTATAATATGAAGTGCTGTTACGGCAAGTACATCCGCCCGTGGCGAAGCTGGATATCGCAGCAGATTCCGATTCTGAAGGCCGGGGGTTCGAATCCCTCCGGGCGGACCACAAACGCGGCAAGCATCATAAAGATGCTTGCCGCGTTTTATTTTTTTGCTACTTGCCGGCATATATTGGTAAAAAAGTGCACGATAATAACGCCGACAGGCTGGACGGCTTTATAAATAGGCGGTTTGATTCTTTTCCATTATATAGAAGAGAGTTCTTGATTTCATCCGGAAGCTATGTTATACTGAGTATGAACGAACGGTCGGTTAAGTTAGCGTCTGATAACCATCCACTTGGAAAAACTGACCGGGTGCCGTTCTTGCCGATTTTGCCCCCATTTTTGAATTTTGAACGGAGGTAAGAAGATGAAAACAGGAAAGAAACGACTCACAGGTACACTTTTGGCGCTTTGTGCCGCTTTGTTGGTGCTTTGCATCGTGCTTGCCATCGGATGGAGCAAGACGGCAAAAGCCGACGCAGTATTGCCGGAGGTACGGAACAACGGCACGGCGGTTCAGTGGAAATACAGAGATGAAACCGATTGGCGCGACCTTGTGGCACTGACCGAACTTACGGGCGCTGCCGGAGAAAACGGAAAGAACGGCACAGACGGTAAAGACGGAAATAATGGCACCGACGGTAAGAATGGAATAAACGGTACAAACGGCAAAGATGGCATGAACGGCGTTGACGGAAAAGACGGTGCCGACGGGCAAAACGGTATCGACGGTAAAGACGGTAAAGACGGTAAAGACGGCATCAACGGCAAGGACGGCATGAATGCCGAAAATATAGAAGTGCAGCGAGCCGAAACCCACATACAGTGGCGTTATGAGGGCGGCGAGTGGCAGAACCTTGTTGCGATCGCCGATTTAGAAGGCCCCGCCGGACAGAAAGGCACAGACGGAGCAAACGGAAAAACGCCGGAATTCCGCGTGAATGAAAACACCCTGCAATGGCGTTATGTCGACGATGAAATATGGCTGAACCTGTACGATCTTTCGGTTCTGAAAGGTCTTGACGGAAAGGACGGCTCCGACGGCGCTGCCGGTAAAGATGGTATAAACGGAAAAGACGGCAGGGACGGTAAGGACGGAACAAACGGCACAAACGGGCAAAACGGCAGGGACGGCAAAGACGGCAACACCCCCTTCATCGGCGAAAACGGCAACTGGTGGATCGGAGAAACCGACACCGGCGTAAAAGCCGCAGGCGTTGACGGCACAGACGGTGAAAAGGGAGACAAAGGCGACTCCGGCGAAAAAGGGGACAAAGGTGATAAAGGGGACAAAGGCGACAAAGGCGACCCCGGTCAGAACGGCGGGTGTGCGGGGTATTTTCATGCCTCAAACGGCGGCACCGGCGCTTCATTCAATCAGTCGCTTCAGCTGTTTGAAGATTGCAATTCCGGAGGGCTTTTTGTGTGCGATCGAGCCAATAGAACCATAACGCTGAAAGCCGGACATACATACAGCCTTTCATTCAGCGGTTCGGTCTGCATTTCTCACGAAATGGGTGGATGGTACTCGGTAGTATTGAAAGGCAAACAAGGCATTCTCAATGATACATTGATCGAAAGGTATATGAACGATGCAGATAATTCACGGGTGTGGGTGCCGTTTGCATTCAACCGCATCTACAGTGCCGGCAGTGATATTGTGCTGCAATATGAATTCATGCAGTTAACCCCCGGCACGCAGCTGGCGGGCGCTGTCTATCATCTTACAATCATTGCTCTTGATTGAGCCGACCTATACGAAAACGGAGGTAACAGAATATGAAAAAGCGACTACTCAGTATCCTGCTCGCCTTATGTGTGGCGATGTGTGCCTTTTTACCGCTGATGAGCTTTGCCGACCCGGGAGTTTCGGCATCCGGCTCGAGTGCATACGGCGCACTGCTCACGCCCGACACAACTCCCCCTGCCGGATGGGAAGAAGATGCAAGCAATCCATACGGCACAAAAAAAGGACAACCCTTTGCCATTACCCCATGGTATGAGCCGATCATTTACAGCTATCGTAATGCGGAGAGGCAGGCGGCACAGGACCATACCAAGGTGTATGACAATCTGACACTCGGAAAGAATATTATCGAGTCTAAAAGCGGTGCATACAGCGTTTCCTCGGTTGATAATGTTGCATTTGCTGTGGGAACAGCTTACGATCCGCTCGGTACAGGCAGAAACGATCACGCTATCTTTGTCGGTCTTTGCGATATGAACAAATCCAACAACACGGCAAAGGTCTGCTATTGGGTGCAAAATCTTGTAAACAACAAGCGCTCCGATCTCCAGAAAATTGCCGACGCTCCTAAATGGGCTTGCAAAACCCCGGGATACGGCGAACTTGAATATCAGGAATTTCGCCATTATTTCAATGTGACTGCCGGTGACTATGACGGCGACGGCAAGATGACCGCCGTTATCACCTATGTAGGCAATGACGATTTGTGGGGAATTGCCGGAACCGGTATTTCGGGAGAACAAGGCTTTACAAGAAAATCATTTGTTAAGTCAAAAAACGACGACAACGCTTACTTTAACGGTTGGGACACAACTCTGTATGAGCGTGACCAAATCACAAAATCCCTCGCTTCCGCAGACACGGACCGTGACGGTTGCGATGAACTTATCGTGTATGCAGGCGTTGCCGAACCGGATAAAATTGACAACAAAGACAAAGAAATTTCAAGCGACTCATTCCGAAAAGCCGTGTCAAAACTCTCGGTATACAAGGCCGAAAACGGAAAGCTCAAAAGGATGAATCAAAAATCTCTTATAACACTGAACCGTGAGGACGAAAAGGCGGACGGCAACCGCTACTATGATCATATTCGCTACGGAAACCTCGCCGCCGGCGATATTGACGGCGACGGCTGGCAGGAGATTATTGTTGCCGGATATTACCGTGAGGTAAAAGAAGAAAAGCAAAAAGGCTTTGTCTGGGACAAGAAAACCGATGACGGAAATCTGGGCTTTGCCGTTTATTACGGTCAGAACAATTCAATAACAAATGTACAGAAAACCTCCATGAGCAGTTATACCGCAAACGGAACAAAAAATCAGGGCGTTAAGCCGAAACCTGCAATGACAAGCGTTGCAATTAACGGCAGAGGAACGCCTGAACAGGTATGGATTGCCGGTGCTCTGTATGAAGTTCAGCAAAACGGTGCACTCAACCTTTTGCGTGACACCGCACGCATTGACAACTCAAGTGCCAAATGGTGGTGGTATCAAGATGTCATTGCCGGCAATTTTGACCACAACAAAGAAGGTCGTGAGCAAGTAATCGCACTTGCCGCCGAAAGGCAAAGCGGCGGTGGCTCGAATGCAAGAAAATTTGACCTTTTCACCGATGTTTTCTATGGCGAAGACTTTGGCAACGGCACGCTTTCCACAGCCGGCAAATATACGGTTACTGCTGAAAAAGACGAATTCTCCAAACTCTGTCACGATGCCGACCTTGCATGGGATATGCCGTATAACTGCATATTGCTTGCTGCTGATGTGAACAAAGACGGTTTGTTTGCCCGCTATGAGGGAAAGGGCTACGGATATTCCGACGCACAGGTACAGGCGGTACTTCAGGCAGCTCCGTATTTTTCCGAGCTTGGTGACTACGACCTCGATTTCTCCGACGGTTCAACAACATACACCTTCTCGTCCGGATATTCGGACACAAAATCCACATCACACAACACTTCTTTCGGTGCATCAATCGTTGTGCAGGGAGATTTGAAAGTGTGGAGATACGAGGCAACTCTTGGATACACCATGGACTTTACCAAGAGTACGGAAGACACGCTTTCAAAAGAATACAGCGTTTCCTTTAACGCCGGCGGCAACGATTCCGTGGTGCTGTACCGTGTGCCGGCAACAACCTATTATTACTCGCTTTATGACCCTCAAAAGGGAGATTTTGACCTCAGTGAGAAAAACACCATTGCATTGATGATTCCGGGGCAACCGGTCTACACAATGCTTGACCGTGAATATTACGATGAATTTGCAGAGCTGTATAACAACACCTACAAAACGGACATTGCCGCAGGAAAAGCAAAGGCTTTGCCGCAACTGAACAACCATGTTTTGCCTGAAAATGCCGAGGGTGACCCGTTCGCCTATTGGTCAAATGACGGTTCTACAGACCTTTCGGTTACAAAATTCGCCTCGCTCAGTAAGCAGAAATACGAACTTGGTTTCGGTGCGAGCAGTATCACAAACGACTGGACAACAACATCCGAACACGCCGAGGGAATTGAAATGGCGCACGGCTTCTCCGCATCAATGAAAAACACATGGGGCGTGGACGCATTCAATATGGGTTTTGTCATTGACTTGAGCTACAACAAAGCAACAGGCACGATTTACACCACAACGGAAAGCAGCGGTGCAAGCGGAACGGTCAACAACATCGACCGCCGTTCACTTCTGTCCTCCTACGGAATCGGCTACGATGTTTCGAGTCAATACGGCTTTACATGGGATTTCGGTATGCGTACATGGACGGCAGGCGACCAAAAAATCCCCGTATTCGGTTATGTGCTGACCAATCTTCGTGCCGCACCGCCTGTGCCGACACTTACAGGCGTATCCGTAAAGGATAACCAAAGCGCAAAAATCACTTGGGCAGCACCAAAGGCAGACCGCAGACGTCCCTATGCAGGGTATCATATCTGGATGCGTAAGGATGACGGAGAGTTTGAGCGCGTGACCGAAACTCCGCTTTCTTCAGACAGTCTTTCGTATACATATTCCTCCCTTGCAGCGGATACAACCTATACCTTTGCAGTCTCCTCCGTGTCAGGAAACGGAACGGTATCGGCGCTGTCCAACACCAAAACCTTCTCAACCTTTGCGGGAGCGGGCGGCAGAGAAATTGAATTCCGCAATGACGGAAACAATATTCAATGGCGATATTCGGGCGAAGACGACAACGCTTACCGCAACCTTGTTTCGCTTACAACATTGACGGGAAAAGACGGTGCAAACGGAAAGCAAATCGAGTTGCGTGTATACAACGGATTTGTACAGTGGAAATACAGCGATGATTCTGCCTGGAACGATTTGATTGCCTTGTCCGAATTGAAAGGCGACAAGGGCGATAAAGGTGACACCGGTGACAAGGGTGACACCGGTGACAAGGGTGACAAAGGCGACAACGGAGATAAAGGTGATAAAGGTGACAAAGGCGACAAAGGCGACAAGGGCGACCCGGGAAAAACAGGTGCGTCGGGACAAGACGGCAAAGACGGTGTAACGCCACAGCTTAAAATAGGCGATGACAACTTCTGGTATGTTTCCTATGACGGCGGACAAAACTGGACTTCCCTTGGTGTAAAAGCCACCGGAGAAAAGGGCGACACCGGAAAATCCGGAAAACAGGGCAAAAAGGGTGACAAAGGCGACAAGGGTGAACCGGGAAAAGACGGAGCACCCGGACAGAACGCCAAAAACAGCGAGGACAGCAAAAACGCAGTCGGAATCGCAAACGCAGAAATCAATGCGGACGGCGAACTTCTACTCACCTACACCGACGGCACAACGGCTAATCTCGGCAAGGTTGTCGGCGAAAACGGCAAAGACGGTCTGACCCCATACATCGGCGAAAACGGCAACTGGTGGATAGGCGAAAAAGACACCGGCACAAAAGCAACGGTGGATACGGTAGTTGCTGAAAATACCGAAAATGCCTCCAAATCCGCAAAATCACCTGCTATGATTGCCGTAGGTTCTGTTGCAGGAACTGCCCTGCTCAGCAACTTTGGCTTAATCTTATACCTTGTGCTTAAAAAGAAAAAGAGTCTTGTTTGAGGCACTAAATTGGAGGCAGCAAGAAATGAAAAAACGAATACTCAGCATTCTGCTCACCCTGTGTATGGTGCTATGCCTTGTGCCGACTACGGCATTGGCGGCAACACAAACCGCCGGCAGCTGGAGCGAACTGCAAACCCTTA
>CAVHPP010000023.1:22755-26831 GCA_963638105.1 Agathobacter rectalis | reverse complement strand
CACGGCACGGCTGTATGTCAGCGGACTGGGGTGCGGGGAGTATTACATCAACGGCAATCTGGTAGAGGATCTGACCGACGACCAGATGAGCGTGATCCGCAATGAGCAGATCGGCTTTATCTTCCAGGGGTTCAACCTGATCTCCTCCCTGACCGCCGTTGAGAATGTGGAGCTGCCGCTGGTATACAGAGGAATGGGGCGCCAGGAGCGGCGAGAGATCGCCGAGAAAGCCCTGGCTCGCGTGGGACTGGATAAGCGTATGCACCACCTGCCGGCGGAAATGAGCGGCGGACAGCAGCAGCGTGTGGCTGTGGCTCGCGCCATTGCCGCAGCGCCTCCGGTTATTTTGGCCGATGAGCCCACCGGCAACCTGGACACCAAGTCCACCAAAGAGGTTATGGCCATTCTCCATAAATTGAAGGACGAGGGCCGCACCGTGGTGGTCATCACCCATGATAATGAGATCGCCATGGAGGCGGAACGGGTGGTGCGTATCCGCGACGGCAAGATCGTGGAGGACTACATCAATCCCGGCTTTGAGGAAAAATACGGCCGCGAGTCCAAGAAGGACAACGCCAACCCCATCGACCAGGGCTAATAGACAACAGACAAAGAGGGCTTGAGATTTGAAGATCTCAAGCCCTTTTCTTTTGCAAAAATACAGGCCGCGTGCGTGGGCACACGGCCGTTTGTGCGTGATTTATTTTTTTGTGGTGGAACCAAATCCGCCGTCCCGCACCCCGTCGGCGGCGTCGTCCTCCGTGATCCCAAAGGGCAGAAAAATCCCCTGGGCAAAGCCATCGCCGGCGGCTACCGTGGCGCTGTGGCCCGCATCGTGAGCGGTGCAGCTCATTTTGATCATAATGTGGCCCTCGTTGGAGGAGCCGTAATAATCGGCATCAATAATGCCAACGGTATTGTCCAGCCCGATCCGATGCTTAAAGCCCAGACCGGAGCGGGGAAAGATCGCCAGCACCCAGCCCTCCGCCATTCGGGCGCGAATGCCGGTGGGCACCAGCACAGAGGCGTCCTTGGGGAAGGTTACCGCAGCGGGCACATAAAAATCATATCCGGCAGACCCGGCGGTGGCACGCTGGGGCAGCACGATACTGTCATAGACAGCCTGCACATTCTCCGTCTCCGGGAACGCCTTTAGCCAGTCCTTTTGGAACCGGTCAAAACTTACTTTTTCAAACTTGGCGATCTTTTGCATATCCGTTCTCCTTTGCGTTTCTGCTCTCAGTATAACACAAAAAGCGGCAAAAAGAAAGAGCCGATGTGCAAAAGCTACAACCCAAAGGACACAGAAATGGCGTGGTCCACCTTGCCCATATCCTGACCGTCCAGCGCGCCCATACGCTCCTTTAGGCGGCGTTTGTCAATGGTGCGCACCTGCTCCAGCAGCACCACGCTGTCCCGGGCTAACCCGCAGCTGCCGGCGTTCACCTCAATATGGGTGGGCAGGCGGCTTTTGTCGTGCTGGGAGGTAATGGCGGCAGCGATCACCGTGGGCGAGTATTTGTTGCCCACATCGTTTTGTACAATGAGCACCGGGCGCACGCCCCCCTGCTCTGAGCCCACCACCGGGCTTAAGTCCGCGTAATAAATTTCTCCGCGCTTTACAAGCACTTTTATCACCCTCGTATGCAAATTCAGACCCGGGTGCGGCCGCACTCCCGTCATGCATAGGATAGCCGGATCTGCAAGAATTTAATCAAAGGGAGAGAAAAAAACTCCCCTATCATTCTATGCCGCCCACCGGTGCGCGCAACTGTGCACGCCCGCCTGAAAACAGCATAGAATAGTGAGAAAGGAGAGTTCATTATGGAGAAATACGAGGAGCTTTTTAACCCCTCTTTCTTAAAAAAAGAGTCTGCGGCAAAGGACGCCTGCGACAATCGGCCCCCGCTACCAAAGGACGCTGCCGTGACCATGGCCTATGTGCCGCTGCAAACGGATATAATCACCTACGATGAGGACAAAGCGCTGCAATGCGGCACCCTGTTCCCCGCCTTGAACAAAGTCTTTTTAGGAGGGAGCGCCAAGTGAAGAAAGACAAATTGCTGCGCCGCCTGTCCGCCATGCAGTTCGCTATGTGGGAAATGCGGGAATTTCTGGACACCCACCCCAACTGCCCGGACGCCACGGCGCTCTATAACGCCTATAAAGAAAAATACGATACCCTGGCCAAGGAGTACGAGGCCCGCTTTGGCCCCCTGACCTTAAACGGCACCAACAGCGACGCCTGGCTCCAAGACCCCTGGCCTTGGGATGCCGGCTTTGATACGGACGAGTAAGGAAGTTACGATCATCGCCGAACAAAAAAGCACCCCGGAGAGCATACACTCTCCGGGGTGTTCTTGCATTTTGTATTCTATACAGCAGTAATAATTCTTCATTTAGTCGTCTTTTATTTGGTCATCAATTTGATAATCTCCACAATGCGTTTTTGTTGTTCATCATTCATATGACTCAGTAGCGTCTGCAATTCTGGTATCAAGTTGCGTTCACTATAACCCAAAACATCGTTTGGTGTAATTCCGATCTGATCACAGTATCCAATTAACATACGAATGCTGGCTTTTGATACGCCACGTTCAACTGCAGAAATATGATTTTTCGTAAGACCAGTTACTTTACACAATTCGGACTGCAAAACGCCATGGCTCTCCCTTGCCTCCTGCAACATCCTGCCTATTTTAACATTTTCCTCATCTATACTACGATTTGCCATAACGACCACCTTTTTTATTTTCACAATTCCTATTATAAAGGTTGCCGTTACAATGCTCAACACAAGTCAACAATAATAACGACAATTCGTTATTACCGTGTTGCAAAGCAACGACATTCGTGGTATAATGCGAGTAAGAGTAACGATATGTCATTATTTGCAGTGTCAACACCTACCTCTGTTTGTTGACAACAAATTATCACTACTCCGATAAAAAGAAAGGATAAGTATATTATGGCTAAAAAAAAGCAATACACATCAGAACATGACGGCCAAATTGATTTTTTTGATAACTATCGAATTCCGTACAATGATGATGCGTCCATACTGGTGGATAATACAGATGGTGTATACCATGGAAATATCTTTGAGTTCAAACTGAACATAAATAATACAGGTAAAGTTCTATTTCAGGCAATTAAGTATCTATCAAAGATGCGTATTAAGGGTGAGTCTGTTCCCGCAAGAATTTTACTCATTGACCTAAATGCAACAAAGGTCTATGTTTATAATTCTATTGACTACATGGATGAGATTCAGCAGGTTTATGTCGGGGCTGCATCTGTGGGCAACAATGCATTCAATTCAAATGTAACACCTATTGCAGAATATGATTACATGGATATAGTTGATTCGGCAGAGGTACAGAAACTTCTTATCAATCATGTTCCAGATGAGACAGACTGGTATGTACCAATTGATTTGGATGAAAACTGTATTGTCGGATGGGCTGAGAGATATTACAGAGAAGTACCTACAGCGACAAAGGGCGATTTTCTTGGAGATGGTACAGGTAAAATCAATACGAACGGAGAAATTCGCGACCCGCGACATTTCCAAGGTCTTATCAACTCGTATACAGAACCGACAAACGAAAAATTCAAATATCTTATGGACTGTCTAAACGACCGTTTGAACAGAAAAGATTTGGGTGCATTCTACACACCTAAGGCTTATTGTGAAAAAGCAACAGAACTTGTTATAAAAGCTGTCAATCGTGTCCCAGAGGACAACGACTATGTCATTCTTGATCGTTGCGCCGGAACAGGGAATCTTGAAGCAGCACTTATTGGCAAATATGATAAAAATGGAGAAGAGTTAATTTCTCATTGCGTAGTATCGACATACGAATACTATGAATATAAAGTATTACTTGAGCGAATCGGTGACAAGGTGCGTAACATTATTCCTCCGACGGAAGCAAATGTCGTCTATGAAAATGGCAAAGTTTCCAATGCCGATGCTTTGAGCAGGGAATTTATTGAAAATCCACTGATTAAGCAGTATGTAGATGATGGTAAGTGTACGATTATTCTGTTTGAAAATCCACCGTATGCCGATG
>CAVHPP010000023.1:0-22745 GCA_963638105.1 Agathobacter rectalis | reverse complement strand
CAGGAAAATCAAGAGGAACATCAAAGAAGGCATATGTTGCGGAAGAATTTAAGAAAAATGTTAAATCGACAACAAATGGCTTAGTTCAATCTAAGGATTTAATTAACTTATTTGTATGGAGTGGATTTCATTACTATTTACGCCAAGATACAGATAGTTATATTGTTTTTGGTCCAATCAAATATTGGAAAACAGGTCATTTAATTGACAAGAAAGATATGGGCGGATATATTTTTAATCGAAAATATTTTCACGCTACTGATTCTGCAATTTCATGCATCTATTGGTCAAATGAGGATAACACAAATAATAAAATAGATTTAACGGTGGTTGATATTGTGAATGCGTCTACTGTAGATATAAAAAATATGACAGTACCAAAAGTTTTTAAGACAATGAACGAGTCTTATTTTGATAAGAGAGTTTTCGCAGATACAGAAGATGGTATTTATTGTCAAAGAGATGGTTATGAGGGTGTTAAGCTTCCAAGTACAGCAACTAAACCAATTTATAATGATAATATCATTGCATATATTCATTCTATAGGTTTTGCTTTTGATGCTAAAAATAAAGCATTATTACGAACAACATTAAATTTGAGGAAAAATGGATTTTGTGTAAGAAAAGATAATTATAAAGAAAAATTACCAATTTATGTAGCAAAGAGCTATCCACTAGATAATTGGTATGAGCGTGATATAATTTCGACTACTTCCGATGGTGGAGATGCATACACACACGATAATGATTTCTTAAAGTCATGTCTGATTTATACATGTCTTTCAAATCAGAACAAGTGCTTATCATTCAACGGTTCCGATGGCAGATACTACCGTAACGAACTCTGTTTTGACACTACGAACGGAGATACGATTGCATCCGCTGATCTTGCAAAAACAGACTTAGATGAAGATGAAAAAGCACTTTTGCAACTCTGGAATGATATTTTATGCGAAGCAAAAAGGACTGCGAATTATAATACTCGTCTTACATACGGCGTATATCAGATTACAAAGGAATTGAACACATCGCATAAAACTGGCACTGGCAAGTCACAACAGATCATTTATGATTACCCCACATTGAATGGCTATTTGGAAGCATTGCGAATAAATTTAAAAGCCTATTATAAAAGTCACATAACAAGCAAAATGTTTCAATACGAGCTTTTAAAATAATAAAAAACGACAGAGGTGATACAATGCCGAGAAAAAAATATAAAAACTTAAACTGCAAAATTGACATTGCGGTATCAGACGAGCTCGAAAAATTTATTGCAGATACAAAGCTCTCTAAGACCGCAACAGTAGAAAAAGCTTTGGAAGAATATATCCATAAATACAATAGAACCGGCAGAATATAAAATAAAAAGGCAGTCACAATATCCAGTTTTGGAATCGTGACTGCCATATTTATACGCAGATTATGTTATAAATACTAAAAAGTAGATAAAGATTATCCGTATTGCACATCGTCGACTTTTGAACAAATTATTGGCTTGCCATCACGGTCCAACAGCGGCGTTAGCCCACCGGCATTACCGGCCGCGTGGTACAAATACTGCACGCCGGTCTCCTTGTCCACCCAAATTTCCGTTACCGTAATCGCACCTTGGGAATAGATCACTTCAAATCTTTGCTTCTTTGCCATCTCCGTTCTCCTTTGCTACACCTGCTCGGCGTGGACACGCACGCGCATGGGTTTGTACCGGGTCAGCACCGTTTGCAGCGCTTCAGACGCCAGCACCTCTTTGACAAAGCTGTCCGGGTCGTCGGCGCACACCAGGTCAGAGTATTCCTCCAGCTGTTCCTCCGGCGGGTAATAGAAACAAATGGTCAGTTCCCAGTTGCCGCTGCGGGCGCACACTCGGCGGGTAAACAACAGTTCATAGAACTCCTCGCAAGCCTGATTAAACACCCCCGCTTCAAAGCGGTACAGGTTCTCCTCAGCAATCTTGTAGCCGCCGATACCCTCCAAGAACTTGCCCAGCGCCTCCGGCGTGGGTGCGTCATAATCCAGCCCCGCCTCCTCGGCGCAAAGGGCGGTAATGCTCTCCAAAGTCTCCGCCATACCGGCCTCGGTACTGTCCGTATAATCCGTGACCACGCACTCCGCATGGGTAAAGCGCACGGTAAAGTAATACAACTGGCCCTGCTCGTCCCCCAGCAGCGCCGCCAAGCAAAAGGCGCCGTCCGCCAGGCTCACTTCCTCGTGAAGCCAGGTCTTGCCCACCGGGTCGCCCTCGCTGCAAGTAATATCCGCGTCGTACAGCGCCAGCTTCTCCACATCGGAAAAGCTCTCGCTGTTGTCAAAATACAGCACCACTTGATCCTGGCAGGCCGCCACATCGGTGATCACGCTGCCGTGGAAGGTCTTGCACACGCACGCCGGCAGTTTGCTTTGAATTTTAGACAACGCCCGCTGGTAGTCCCGCATGGCGGTGTCCGGCTTTTTGTTAAATTTCGACTTACCGCCCGCTGCCCGCTGCTGTTCCTCAGCCAGCGCGGCACGGTACCATTCTTTTGTAAAATACTTCATAAACGCCTCCGTGGCCGTTATCGCTCCATATACCCTACGCCCATTCCCGGCTGCCCGCCGGAGAGCAAATAGGCTTGCAACCGCCGTTGCAGGTCCGTATCCTCCGGGTAATCCTCTGTGCGGCGACACTTAGCGCCAAACACCCGCTCCATGGTCTGCGCCGGTAAAGGCAGGTCGCACACCGGATGAAACAGCGCCGCAAACTGCAAAATATTGCACCCCGGGCGCATAAAATCCTTGTTGCCGCTAAACAGCAGCCAGCTTTCGCTGAAAAAGCAGGTATAGGCATAATCCGGGAACACCCGGTCAAAAAACGCCCGTGCCCGGGCAATCGACAACCGACAGGCTTCCGGCTCCAAGGGCGCGCCCTGGGGAATATGGATATACACCACCGGCGCGCCTACCGTCAGCGGCGCGGTACGGGGATATGCTGCTACCGGCGGCAACCGATACAGCTGGAATTGCAGCCGCCCCAGGCGAAACAGACGAGCGTCCAAGTGATTTTTGATCCAGTGCACATTGTGCAGACCGCCACCGCCGCAATTGGCGCACCAAATGCCGATGTCGCTCATAGTATCTGCAAACACCGTATCCTCAATGCCCAGTTGCCTGTATTTTTCGTGGGTATCCGGCAGCATAGCCAGCACCACCGCCAGGCGGGTCAAATCGTTGCAGTGATCCAAATAGCCAAAATACTGTCTGGTGCGGCGCACCGCCCATTGCAGCCGCCGCGGGTGCGCCTCTATCCATTCGGTGACCAAGTTGCGGGTATCCGCAGGCAAAGCCGCCGCGTTCAAATAAAAATCATTGATCATTGCTCTTTGTTGCCGCAGCGGTCGGCTTTGTGCTCTGCGCTCCGGTAGTCTCATTCTTAGAGGTCAGGCCGGAGGACACAATATGGGTAATCTTGTAATTCATCTTATACAAGGAGAGAGTAGACAGCACATTGTTATTTAAGAAGTTGCTGTTGGCGTTCTCGTCCTGCACGGTAAAGGTGCTGCCCTCCGGCTCATATTTAATAGCCGCGATCAGTCCCTCTACGCCGTCCACCTCCTGACCCTCGTAAAACAGATATGTTCCCTTTACGGTGATCACATGGTCGTAATTGGTGGTTTCCCGGGTGGTGTCGTCCGTCTTTGCCGCCTGGGTGGTGGTCTCCTTGGGCGCTAAGCCAAAATCGTATGTACCGGTAAAGTACAAGGCAGCGCACACAGCCACGGCTGCCACCAGCAACAGGATCAGCACATAGGCGCCCTTGTGGTTCTTTTTCTTTTTACGGAACCGGTGACGCTCAATGGTGGGCGCCTCCAGCTCGTCCTCCGTATGGGTGGCGGTCATACCGTCCTCCACCGCGTCCGGCTGGTAAGAGGCGTCCCCCTCTTTGTGCACGATCAGCGGGCTGCACAGCACCGGTGCGGCCGCTTCTGCCTTTTCCGTCTGCGGTGCTTCCGCCGCCGGGCTTTCTTCTGCCCCGGTCGGTTCCTCTGCTGCCAACGGCGCCTGCTCTTCGGGAGCTATATCACTTTGTGCCGGAACTTCTGTCTCTTGCTCCGGGCGCTTTTTTTCTTCATTCATGGGTATTCCTCCAATTTGGTGGTTCTGCTTTGATCTTACCATAAACAAGGCTTTTTTTCAATTCATATTGTGTTGAAATTTGAATTTTTTGCTGATATAATAACAATCAAGGGGAAACCTGTTTGCCGATGGGTCGTTCTATCCCTTGCGGGACGAGCATACACTGGTACCAAGATCGGCAGGCACCGTTTATCACTGGAGGACGATTATGAACATTCTCACTTTTGACATTGGCGTGACCAACATTCGCTATGCGCTGTGTGACGAGCAATTCCGGCTCAGCGATGTACACACGGTACCTACCCGGGCACAGCAGGGCGGCCAGCAAATTATGGAGCGACTGCTGGAAATCATCGGTACATACCAGCACATTGACCGGGTGGCGGTGTCCACCGTTGGGCAGGTAGACAGCCAGAACGGCATTGTGGTCTACTCTGCCGGGAATATTCCCTACTACACCGGTATGATGATCAAAAAGCGCATTGAGAATGACACCGGTCTGCCCACCTATGTAGAGAATGATGTTAATGCGGCGGCTCTGGGCGAGGCCCACTTCGGCGCCGGACAGGGACAAAAGGACTTTCTCTGCCTGATGTACGGCACCGGAATCGGCGGTGCGCTGTATCTCAACGGTCAGCTGTATAAAGGCAGTGCCTCCTGCGCAGCGGAGTTCGGCCACATGATCACCCACGCCGGCGGATTGGACTGCCCCTGCGGCGGCAAAGGCTGCTACGAGCGCTACGCCTCCACCAAGGCGCTGATTGAAAAGGTGCGTACCGCCACAAACAAGCCTCTGGACGCCTTTACTATCTTTGAAAAAGAAAACTTGCAAGACCCGGCTGTGCGCGCGGTAGTGGACCAATGGATTGACGAAATGATCCTGGGGCTCACCAATCTGATTTATATTTTCAACCCGCCTTTGGTGATCTTAGGCGGCGGGGTCATCAATGAGGACTATATTATTGAGTTGATTGACCGCAAGATCTACAAAAATATGATGGAGAATTACAAAAAGGTGAACATTGTGCGCTCCAAGCTAGGCAGCACTGCCGGCCTCCTTGGCGCCGCCTACGCCGCCGCGCAGTTGTAATCATCCCATCATAAGTGAAATAAGACAACACAAAAAGCGTTCCGCAACGGAACGCTTTTCTTTTTGTAAATCGCAGTTATTTTTGCCTATACCAACCGAGATTTCAGGGCCGGGACAGATAGGCAATCGGCGGTGTGAAGCAGGCGGCGATAGCGCTCCATATTCACATCGCTGTGCTCGGTCTCCTTGCTCCACAGGTGCATAACCCAACTGTCTGCGCCAAAATAGGTAGGTACCAGCACGCCCACCACCGCCATTTTGGCAGCGGAGAGCACATCGCCCTCCAGCCCCAAATTCAGGAAGTAGCGAAACAGAAAATACATGGCGATCTGCCGACCGAAATGGCTCTCTCCCACCGGGGCAGTCAGGTCACCGGCTGCCACCTTCTCCGGCCACTGGGGATTGATCAGCTCCGGATTTTGGAACACGGAGCGGAAGTCCATCTTCTCGGTCGCTGTGGGCAACGCACCGATTTGGCCTTGCAGATCCTCTGCAAAGTCCAGCAGCTCTGCCAAACACCGGGCAAGGGGCTTTGTGTCGTCCTGTACCAGGGCATAAGCGGTCTTGCGGGCTGCCAGCAGCGTGAAGTACATCCGGGCGTCAATGTCGTTGAGGGTTGGGGGCAAATCGTTCATTTCCTCGGCAAAAGAAAAATCATACTTGGGGTCAAACATCATCTCTGCTGCCACCGGGCAGCTAAAGGACAGTCCCATCTCCCGCAATGCGCCAAAGTCATTGATAAACCGAGGAAAGGTGCGACAGGTAAAAGGCGTATGCTCCCCGCCGATGGCAATGTGCATATCGCACAGGTTCTCGCTGTTCAAAAAGGGACAGCGCTTTTGATCTGACAGGCGAAAAACAGTATTGCCGTACTCATCTTGATCCAAAACAGAAAAGATACGCCGGCGTATTTCACTTTCCGGCAGGGTGTGGTAATACGCCATGGACGCCGGGTCTGCATCCACCTCCCAGCCTTGGCAGCAAGAGTCCGGGCAAGCGCCGGCAATGCACGCAAAATCCCGATAAAAAGCGGGCACACGCAACTTCATACAGATCCCTCCCCATAAATCGGCCTTTATTATATAATGTATGGCCGATCCCGTCAAGTTGCCGCCCAGTGTCATATGAAAATTGCAAAGAAAAAACGGGTATGCTATAATGGTAAAAAAGAAAGGAGCTACGCCTATGTGCACAGCAGCAACCTATCAATCGACCAGTTTTTATTTTGGCCGTACCCTGGATTATGAAGTTTCTTACGGCAATCAAATCGTGATCACCCCCAGGAACTACGCCTTGCACTTTCGCCACACGGAGGATCAGCCGCACCACTATGCCATCATCGGTATGGGGCTGGTGGCAGAGGACTATCCCCTTTACTATGATGCGATGAACGAAAAGGGCCTGTGCATGGCGGGTCTGAATTTTGTGGGCAACGCTGCGTATTCCGCACCGGGTCATGACAAAGAAAATGTGGCACCATTTGAATTTATCCCCTGGCTGCTGGGTCAGTGTGCCAACCTGACAGAAGCCAAAGAAAAACTGCAAAACCTGCAACTCACCGATACGCTCTTTAACACCGCAATGCCCCGCGCCCAGCTGCACTGGCTGATTGCGGACCGCACCGGTGCAGTCGTTGTAGAGTCTATGGCAGATGGGCTGCACTTGTACGACAATCCGGTCGGCGTACTCACCAACAATCCGCCGTTTCCGGAGCAAATGCGCCACCTGAGCCTGTACCAAGGACTGTCCCCCTGCCAGCCGGAAAACAACGCCGTACCCGGAGCCGAGTTACCGCTGTTCAGCCGCGGTATGGGTGCCTACGGGCTGCCCGGCGATTTGTCCTCCCCCTCCCGCTTTGTGAAAGCGGCGTTTACCCGGGCAAACGCCAAATCCGCCCGATCGGAAACTGCCGCCGTCAGTCAGCTGCTGCATATTTTGGGCAGTGTGGAGCAACAGCGGGGCTGCTGTCAGGTGGCAGAGGGTAAATACGAGATCACCCTATACACCAGCTGTTGCAGCGCAGACACCGGCACCTATTACTACACCACTTATGACAATCACCGGATCTGTGCCGTGCGCTTGGCCGGAGCAGAGGCGGACAGCACCGCGCTGCAAACCTACCCGCTGGAGCAGGAGCAGGATATTTTATATCAAAACTGAATAAACAAAAGGAAATGCCCCGGCACAAGAATTCTTGCGCCGGGGCACGGTGTTGTGGGGGCGGCCCCCACTCGGCTGGCATCAACCCTAATTTCAATC
The DNA here is from genome assembly GCA_963638105.1 of Agathobacter rectalis. Classification (GTDB taxonomy): domain Bacteria; phylum Bacillota; class Clostridia; order Oscillospirales; family Acutalibacteraceae; genus CAG-217. The sequence goes on along the minus strand of CAVHPP010000023.1, from coordinate 15,283 downwards.
TTCCATCTTTTCTTTGAACGAGGAAAAAAAGGCCCTCTATTATATAGTGTGCCTTTTTGCCAAAATACGCCAAAAAAATGCAAAAATTTTTTAAAAAAATTTTTTAAAGCGGGTAAGTGTTCATTAACCGCAAAACTTTATCGACAAAGTGTTGACAAAATGAACCGTTTATGGCATATTTCTCTTGTATACAGATGATTTTTTTATTTTTTCCTATGAGGCATTATGATAGAACAAACACCAAATGCGCCGCCGGCAGAAGTCACCGTTCAAAAGACGGTGGAGGACTGCCAGCGCTATCGAGACAAATTGTATTGGCGATGTCGGTTGTACTTCCGGGATTGGCCGGACTACGCGGAGGACTGCGTACAAGAGGCATACATAGAGCTGATGCAAGCGCTGCGTGCCGGCCGTTGCATTCACAATTATGAAGCCTGGCTGTTTAAAGTCGCTATTCTCAAAGGTCAGGTGATGATCCGGGAGGAAAAAATGCGCCGGGAAATGCAATTTGAAAACAGCAGCGACAAAGTGATCGCCATGGAGCAGGCCGGGATCTATCAACAAACATTCCCTTCGGAAACAGATCCGGACCCTACGGATGAGGAGATCCGCCGTCGTGCCGTTACAGTTCTTTCCAAACTAAACGACACAGATCGTCGTATTTACTATGAGCATTATGTGCGACGAAAACCGCTGTGGCAGGTGGCAGCCGAACTGAACATGACGGAGAACGCTGTCAGCAAACGCCATGTGCGATTGAAAGAAAAGATCAAGCGATCTATACGATCGCTGAAATAAAATCAAAGAACGAAATGAAAGAGGAAAACCACGATGACTGCAACACAAAAACAAGTAAAGCGGGCACTGTATAACGGACTGCCCAATCTGAGTGACCGGGAGCTGCGTCAGATGATCGACCGGGAGCTGGAAAAAGACAGCAGCCAGATCGATATGAATTATATCGACACTTGCTTTGACTTAATGGAAATGCACGCCGACGGCAGAATCGCCGTACAGCCCCGTCGCAAGTGGCTGAAAGCTGTGATTGTAGCAGCCCTGATTGCCGCCGCCACCGTATCTGCCATGAGCGTATCCGCCCATCTGTTCAACTTTAACATTCCGTCCGAGATCGCCCACAAGATCAACGGCAGTGCGCAGATTGACCCCAATCTGGCGGAGGCGGACACCAGCGCCGCCGGTTATGCGCTAACGGCAAGTCCGGTTGCCCAGCAACTGGCGGAACTGGGCATCTCCCCGGTGACCCTACCCCGGCAGTTGGCGCAAAGCCATATTCAGTCAGTGCGCACCATTCAAAGCGACAGCGTAATGACCGCCGCCCAGGTTCTGTTTGAAACCGACGGCGTCGCCGGCGATCTGACGGTGACCCGGTACGCCACCGCCAATGACTGGGAGGGCAAAGACCGGGTGACCGATATTGACAGCGGTAAACTGGTACACGCCAACGGGCTGGACATTCTGATTTTAGCCCGGGACGACAGCTGCACCCTACGCTATCGGGACGGTAAAACCGAATACGATCTGTATTTGGAATGTGACGAGGACACAGCCGTGGCATTTGCCGAAGATCTGGCATAAACAGAATCGCCCATACAAGAAGACAGCCTTGTGCTCTGCACCGGCTGTCTTTTTTTGTTCTTTTCTGTTTTACTGCTGCTTGGCTGCCTTAGTGTCCGAAATGGACTTAAACAGGGACAGGGGCTGGTCGTAGGGCAGATCGCAGCTCATATGCCACACCATAATGCCGCCCAAACCGGCGTCCACCGCATAGGCGGTTTTGTCGGCGATCATCTGCACCGAGTTGATATACTGGGGTGCGGTCATGGGATTGCCGTCATGGTCAAAATCGTTAAAATACAGCAGGTTGGTATAGCGGTCCAGCTTGCCTGCATACTGGTTATAATTGCCCCAGTACCCCAGCCGGTTGGTGGGCCGGGAATAAAACGGCACGCCCAGGTCCAGCTGCCCGGCAGAGAAGCCGCCCTTTAGCATTTTGCGAATACCGTTTGCGGTCACCGGGAAGATAGAGTGATACCCGTGGGCGGTGAACATATCGTACAGCATTACCTCTGCCCGGTCAATGGCGGCGATCACATCCTCGTCAAATTGCAGGTCCCAGGGTGCCACGGCAATGGACAGCAGTCGGTCGCCCAGCGCAGCATCCATCTTGCGCAGAAAAGTGTTAAACTGCTTCCACTCCTGCTTGTTGGACGGGAATTCATAGTCCATATCGTAGCCGTCAAAGTCGTACTTCTCCACCAGCTTTTGCACGTTCTCCACCGTATGGTCTACTTTTTCGTCGCTGAGCATAGAGTTAATGTCCGTATTGCCCTCGCAGTAGGGCATAGCCACATCCACGATCAAGTTGATCTTGCGGTCGCCAATGGCCTTGCGCAGCAGCGCCACCCGCTTGGCGTAGTCCGCCTCGCCGGTCTCCTTGCCGCTGTCGTCCACAAAGCGAATATCCCCATTGCCGTCAAATTTGGCAGTGCCGAACAGGATAATATCCGTCACGCCGTCCAGCATGGAAAAATCCGCCTTTTCCGTAATATTATTCACGATCAGGTACGCCGTGACCCGCAGGTCCTTGGCGGACTTGCTCTTAATGTTGTACACTTCAAAATCCGTCAGCCGGAATGAAGAGGACGCCTGGTTCACAAACAGGCGCAGATAGCGGTACTGCACATCGCCCAAAAAGCAGGTGTGCCCGCCCTCAATGCAATCGCTCTGATAGAGAAAGTCAAAATCTTTATCCGGGCTGTTGCTGCCGTACAGTTCAAATAGGGTCACATGCTTGCCGCTCTCCCGCACCACCACGGTGTTAAAGGCCTTGGTCTCGCCCAGATCAACGGTAATGTAGGTGTTGTTCTCCGCACTCCCACGCAGGCCAAAGGACTTGTGGGTCTTGCCCTCCCGGTCGGTAAATACGGCACTTGTCGCCAGGTCCGTATAACCGGCATAGGTCTCCTGAACGGCGGCCTTGCCGTTCTCGCCGCAACCGGAGAACACCCCGGCGATCAGCAGCAGCGCCAGCACCGGCGCCAAAATACGATACAATTTTTTCATAATCATATCCCCCTTCTGCCCTCAGTGTACCATACCGGGGTGGGAATTGCAACAGAAAAGCAGGACCCTAAGGCCCTGCCTTTCCGCTTATATTGATTTTGACCGTGGGTGCCCCCACTTGTATATCCGGGCCACAGCCCCGATTACCGAATGACCAGCGGTGTGTAAGCAAAACTGCCGGCTTGCAGCCCCATACACCGCTCCACAAAGATCATATCCCGGGTGTTGATCATACCGTCGTGGTTCATATCCACATAGCTGAGATACCCGGCCTGACCCTGATGGGTGCCAAAGATCAGCTTAAACATATAGTAGTCCTGATCGTCGATCTTGCCGTCCTTGTTCCAGTCGCAGCCGATCACAGGCACGCTGCCGCATGGCAGATCCCGGTCGCTGACCACCACATACAAGGTGCGGCTAAAGCCGTAAGCGTAGCGCACAGTCAGGGCATAAGTGCCGCTTTTCAGCTGCAAGGAGAAGTTGCCCTTCTCGTCCGTGGTCGCCAAAGTGTAGCCGTTTAGCAGAATATCTGCGCCAATAGCGGCGTGGGTGCCCTTGGTTGCCGCTCGATCCGCTGCCAGCACCACCGTGCCGGTCACGGTATGGGTCTCCTCCACCGCCGTGCCGCTGCCGGGCAGCACCGTGTAGCTGCTGTCGCCGCAGTTTTGGCAGGTGGTAATGCGCACCCCATCCCGACCGTCTGCCGCCGGGGTCTCGCTGACCACATAGTTGTGACCGGTGGCGGTGGTGTGCCGCTCTTCCAAAATTGCGGAGCAATACTCGCATACACCAATGGCGTAACCGTCATGGGTGCAGTCCGCAGCGTACACCGTCAGCCACTGAATGTCGCCGTGACCGTCCGTGCAAAAGCCCAGATAACCGGCATAAATATCCCGCTTCATGGCGCACAGATCGGCAAACGCATCTGCATCCGTGTACAGCTTTGTGGGAATGTTCCGGGTCTTGGCGTACACGGCCGCGTCCGACCCGGCCATGGTGTAAACAGTCAGTGCCGGGCAACGGGCAAATACATGGGTGCGGTTGGTGCCCAGCTGCACATACCGGGTGCTCTGGTTGCCGATATACACCTCCGTCAGCGCCTTGCAGTCTGCAAATGCGCCCGGATTAAAGACAGCTACGCTGTCCGGCACCACCACGCCGGTCAGGGCGGTACAATTCCGAAATGCGTAGGTAGGCAGCGCCGTCAGTCCGCCGGACAGCAATACAGACGCCAGGGCGGTGCAATTCTCAAACACATTGTTGCCCAAGGTGGTGACTGTATCCGGCAGTTCCAGCACTTTCAGCGCAGTACAGCCGGTAAAGGCGCTGGCGCCGATCTGCTGTAAGCCGTCGGTTAGCTGCACATACTTCAGCTTTTGATCGTAGGCAAAGGCTTTGGCACCAACAGTACGCACGCTCTTGCCCAGTGTAACTTTCTTTAACTTTGCATTACAGGACAGCGCCCAGTCGCCGATGGCAGAGGCGGTGTTTTCTGTATAATCCCCTTTGCCGGTTACAGCGGCATAGAGGGTGGATTTATCCTTAGAATACAGCCCGCTGCCGTCTGCGTACAAATAGGGGTTCTCGCTGCTGACGGTCACCTGGTCCAGGTTACCGTTGCCAATAAACTCGGCGGCAAAGGCCTTGGTATAATCGGCGGTGTAGCCCTTTTTGATCTCATAGCCGATCTGCTGCACCTGCTTGCCCAGGGCCACGCTCTTGACCTTATCCGTCTGGGCTGCCAGGAAGTGCATACTCAGTGCAGTGGCGTTGTCGCCCACCACCACAGCCAAGCCGGCAGTATTCTCGCCAATGCGGCGGAAGCTGTTGTAGCCCGCCACAGAGTAGGCCATGCCTGCGCCGGGGATCATGGGCTTTTGGCCGCCGTAATAGGCCAGATGGCAAGCCACCATATCCGCGTTGGTCAGTGCATTCACAGCACTGTCCAGAGTCAGCTGGTAACAGTTCACCGCGTTGTCAAAAGCGTAGCTCTCCACCTTGGTTAGCCCGCTGCCCAAGGTGATCTTTTCCACATTCAGCAACCCGGCAAAGGCACGACTGCTAACGGTGGTTACACTGTTGGGCAAAGTCAGGAACACCAGAGAAACCGCATTTTGGAACGCATTGGGGCCGATGGTAGCCACGCCCTCGCTAAAGACAATGTCCTTGACCCCGGTGCAATCTGCAAAGGCAAAGGCCGGCACTTCCGTCAGCCCGCTGCCGATCTCGATTCCGGTGGCGCCGGTACAGTTACGGAATGCGCCCACACCCAGCCGGGTCACGCTGTCCGGCACGCTGATGGCTGCCAGAGCGGTACAACCGGCAAAGGCCTCACGGCCGATGGACACGGTGCTGCCCAGATCCAAATGGGTCAGCGCCTTACAGTCTGCAAAGGCGCGATCGTCGATTTCAGCCGCCCCTTTGCCCAGGGTCAGATTGGTCAGCCCGGTGCAACCGGCAAAGGCGGTGGAAGTGATCTTGGTCACCGCCGGCAGTTCCAAAATCTGCAAAGCTGTGCAGTTTTGGAACGCATGGTCGCTAATGGTGGCAGCCAGGGGCAGGTCCACCGTTTGCAGTGCCGTACAGTCAGCAAAGCTGTTGGCGCCGATCTTGGTCACTGCCGGCAGGCTGACACTTTTCAGCCCGGTGCAGCCTACAAAGGCATCCGTGTTGATATTGGTCAGACTGTCCGTTGCCGTTACCTGCTCCAAGGTGGTGATCCCGGCAAAGGTCTCGCCCAGTTTCTTCACGCCATTTAGCAGGTGCACGGAGCGCACCCCGGCCTGCTTATATTTCCAAAGTTGGCCGTTTGTAAAATAGAAGCCCTGTGCTGTACCCACATTAGTGGCGTTGGTAGACAGCGCGCCGGTGCGCTTGTCAAAGTACCAGTCGCCGTCGCCCACGGTGCCGTACAGGTAATTCTCCTCGTTAAAGTCCGTGTCCTCCGGGCCGATCATTTTATACTTCAGGTCATTTTCCTTAGCATAGCGAATGGCCTCGCTGGCCGCCGGTGCAATGACGGTCACATCTTCCATTTTGAACACGGTCACATTGCCGTCGCTCTCCGAGGCGGTAAAGCCCAGGGGATACTTGCCCATCTCCGTCAAGCTCATAGGCAGACGGAAAGTGGCGTTGCACCCGGCAAAAGCGTAATCGCCCAAGGTTTTGACGCCGCTGACTACGGACACCTCTGTGAGCGCGCTGCCTGCAAAAGCCATACGGCCCATCTGCTGCACCGTGTTGGGCACCACCAGCGAAGTCAGCCCACTGGTATAAAAGGCATAGTCGCCAATGCTCACCAGCGACTCCGGAAAAGCGATGGAAGTCAGCGCCGTGCAGGCACGAAAGGCGTTATCCCCAATGCGGGTGACGTCCTCGTTCAGCTCCACCGAGGTCAGCTTGCGACAATTGCGGAATGCACCGTCGTTGATCTCCGTTACATCTATACCGGTAGCTACCTCTTGCAAGGCAGAGTATTCAAAGGCGCCGGGGGCAATGTACAGTCCCTGGGGAATATCAAAGGACCGGATCTGGGTGTAAGCAAACACATCGGTAGGCAGAGTTTCCACACCGCCCAGGCTGACGATCTCTGCCAGCGCACTGTGTTCAAAAGCGCTCTCGCCCAACCGGGTCACCGTCATAGGCAGATCCAGTTCCGTTAAACCGCTTTCGCTAAAGGCACCGTCACCAATGGCAGTGATACCGGTAAAATCAAAGTCCGTTAAAGCCGTACAGCCGGCAAAAGCGGTGCCCGGTACGGTGTCCAAATTCTTGGGCCAATGTACCGTGGTAAGCGCCGTACAGCCGGCAAACACGCCGGTACCCATTTCCGCCACGCTGTTCGGCAAGGTGATCTCTTGCAATTTTGTGCAGTTTGCAAAAGCGCCGTCGCCAACGGTGGTCAGACTGTTCGGCAGGTCCACCCGGGTCAGAGGCAGATTGGCAAACACCGTGTCTGACAGCCGAGTCATACCCTCGCGCACATGCACCACTGCCAGGCAGCTGCCGTCAAAGGCTGTTTCTGCAATGCTGGTCACTGTGCCGGGAATGGTCAGTTCCGTCATTGCCACACAGCCACCCAGTGCGCTGCTGCCAATGGTAGTCAGCCCCTCCGGCAGTTGCAGTTCCGTTAAGGCTCTGCAATTAAAGAATGCAGACTGTTCAATGGACTGCACCCCCGCAGGCAGGGTCACCTGCTCCACCGCGCTGGCATAGAACATCCGCTTAGGCACGGCAGTTATACCGGCGCCCAGGGTGGCCTGCTTCAAAGAAGCGGTCTGCTCAAAGGCGCTGGCGCCTACGGTCGTGACCGTGTCCGGCAGCACCGCTTGGGTCAAACCGGAACGGCAAAACGCCTTATTTCCAATGCTCTCCAGCAGCGGCGGCAGGGTAATATCCAGCTCTCGACAACCGTAAAATGTATAATCGCCGATCTTGGTAACGCCCTGGGGCATATTCAAGGTATCCAAATGCTTACAACCGTCAAACATATGGTCGCCCAGGGAGTGCATACCCGCCGGCAAACGCACTTCCGCTAAGTAAGTGGCGCCCTTGCAGCTGAAATTCTCACTAGTCAGACTGTCCGGCAGGTAAATATCCGTGGTATTCCCGGTAGCGATCACATACGCGTCGTCGCCCTCCGGGCCGATGGCAGTCACGCCCTCTTCCACCACCAGTTTTTTCAGAACAAAGGCGTCCGTCATATCCTCCGCCTGGCTCCAGGGTGGCACCAGCACCTGGCCAGAGAACCGACCGGTGCCGCTGACCGTTAAGGTGTCGGTATCGTAATCATAGGTCATTGCAATGTCCGCATTCGTCGGGTCGGTACATGCAATGACGCCGGTCTCCGTATCCGCCGCCAGCGCTTGCAGGGGCGCGCCGGAGAGCATCAGCAGCAGGCACAAAAGCAGTGCCGTCAGCCGCCGTCCGTTTCTTATCCGTTTTGCGTTCATTTCGCCCCTCCTTAATCGTCTGTACCGGGAATCACTTCCGGCAGATCCTGTTTCAATTCCACCTTGATCTGATTGGCCTTGGCGTACCGGTACGGGGTAGTGCCCAGATAGCACCGCACCACCAGCCGCTTAGAGCCGTACAACACCTGGTCCTCCATCACCGGGGACAGGCAGTTAAAGTTCACATCACGCAGCAGCACGCTGTACAGCGCCCGCTTGCCCATATACTTGACCGTGCCGGGTACAATGATGGCCGTGGCCTTGCAGCTTTCAAAGGCACCGGCCTCAATCCGCTCCACGCCCTCCGGCAGCACAATGGTCTTGGCGTTGGTGGCACGAAACGCGTCTTCCGGCACCACGGCAATGCCTGCGGGCAGCCGTACCTCCGTCAGTCCGGGGCAATAGGCAAAGGCCCGCTTGCCCATGGACTGAATGGTCCGGGGCAGTGCGCCGATCTTCAGCTGCCGACAGAAGTAAAAGGCATTTTCACCGGCAGCTTCCAACTGCGCCGGGAAGTTGAATTCCACCTGCCGGCAGTCGGAGAACGCATAGTCCCCTACGGTTTTCAAATATTCCGTGCCGGTCACCGTTTGCAGCGCTTCACAACCCTCAAAGGCCCAGGCGCCGATCTCTGTGGCCCGACCCTCCAGGTCTACCCGCTCCAGCAAATTGCAGTCATAGCAAAGTCCTTCCGGCACCGCTGTTACTTTTGAGCCAAGGTTCAAAGTGCGCAGCGCCGTTTGTGCCAGTGCGCGGGAGCCGATGGTTACCAAGTTCTCCCCGGCGGTCCATTCTTCCAGTGCAGTACAACCGGCAAAAGCGTTCTCTCCTACCTGAACCACAGACGGCAGGTCCGCCGTGGTCAGCGCCGTACAACCGCTAAAGGCATTGTCGCCCACTATTGTTACATACGGCAGGATCAGGCTCTTCAATTCGGTGTGTTTTTGGAACACACCGTCTGCAATGGCAAAAATGCGGTTGCCCTCTACGGTATCGCAGGTGAGCCGGGCAGCGGTGCCGCGGTAAGCGGTGATGTACGCCCCTGCCTTGCAAAGCAGGTAGTCGTACCGACCCGTTTGGCAAATGGTACTTTCTCTCGTTTCTTCATTGGGTCGCACGGTAATGGGAATTTCTACCAAAAAGCCCTTGTACAGAATATGCAGGGTCACATCTGCCGTGCGGTTCATATGCACCTGGGTGGTGTAAGTGCAATTCTTCAATGCCACCGGTTTGGTGGTGCCGTCGCTCCAGTCTGCCGTTAAGGTCAGGCCGTCGTAGCTGAGCTGTTCGCCGTAAATGTAGTGGCTCTTAAAGCTTTCGCTCAACTGGGCATTAAATCCAATCACACGCACCGCCTTGGTGGTCTCCTCCGGTCGATCCGGCCGGGTGGGCTTGTGGTGCACATTGTCACCGGTCACTTTCTTGGTGGTCGGTTCTTTTTTGGTGGTGCTCTCCTGCTCCCGTTCCGTGGTGGTGGGCGTGGTCGTGGTGGGTTGAGTGGTGGCAGGCGCCGTGGTGGTCTCCTCCGACGGGCGAGTGGCGGTTCCTCCGTTTGCGTTTGCGGTGCTGGGCTCCGGTACCGTCGTGGGCTCGCTCTTTTCCGTGGTGCCGGGCACAGTGGTTGGCTGGTCAACATCGTCCTCGCCGCCAATGATTTCCGGTCCCAGCACAGAGGCGGAAATCGCCTTACCGATATGCTCTAAAATATTGTAATCAAACGCAGCGTCTACCATGGCGTTTACACTGATGGTGGAGGCTAAAATCGCCGCAGCAATCAGCGCGCCTCGCGCCGCACCGTTCAGTCGAGCCGTATTGCCGGCCTTGCGCTGAATCAAGTGCAAAAACGCTTTATCCTGCATCAGCGGCACCAGCACTGCCAAATGGTCCCGATCCTGCCGTATTTCCAGCAGCGCGTCTACACACTGGTCGATCAGGTCGCAGTTCATTTCCGCTTCCGACCTCTGCATTTCTTCATCGATCACCGTCTCTAACAGACGGCTAAGATCGTCCTGGTTCACTTTTTCTGCAATGATTTTGTCAATATGCAGCGTCGCCATAACGCGTCCTTTCCGGGAGTTAAAACAGCTGGTTTAAGATCTCCCTTAGTTTTTTTCGCAGCCGATGGAGCCGCGTGGTCACTGCCGGCACGCTCATATTCATGCGCGCGGCAATGTCTTCAATCTTTAGATCCTCTATGTAGCGCATCGAGAACAGAGCTGCGTCCGTATCTGACAGAGCGGCACTGATCTGGCGGGAATACTCCTCAAAGGTCAGTCGCTCGTCCGGGTCCGCATTCTGGGCGGGAATTTCAATCACCTCGTCCAGGGTGGTGCAGTTTTGCGCCCGTTTTTGCCGCTCAAACTGCTTTTGCACCAGGTGGTCCGCCGTGCGGTACAAAAACGCCCGGGGCGCTGTGAACACCTCGCCGGTGCGCAGCCGCTTATAATAGACCACAAAGGCCTCTTGCGCCACATCCTCACTTTTGTGCGGGTCGCCCAATCGAGAAAGCGCATAGCGGTAGATTGCCGTGTAATACTTGGCGTACCCCTCTTGCAGCAGATCGTCTGCCTTCTTTTTCTCACTGCCTGCCAAATCGTGCCACCTCCTTTCAGCCGCCTTTCACTTAGTAGTCCGTTTGGCGGGTCAAAACCTTACACCCTTTTGGTATTTTTTTGCAAAAAAAGTGTCTCGCCTTATTGTATCATATTTTGACCCCTTTTGCCTACTATGGCACTGCATTCTGCCGCATTTTTCGTATGATGAGAGTTTTTCACAATTTAGCGCATATTTCGACAGACTTCGACGGCACGGCAAGATATAATGCAGTTGTAGGGACAACCCCCTGCACCGTGCGCTTTGGCACAAAACAAGAAAGAGGTGTACCAAAATGAAAAAATGGATCCATTCGGTGATTGCCGTTCTGCTGGCCTGCATTTGCCTGCTGCCCAGCGCGGCCTTTGCCGCAGACAACACAGACACCGTACCGGAGGGCGGCTACATTGCAGCCGATCCCACAGAGGACGATGTGATTCTTACCCAAGACGATTTGCTGATCTTGGACGCTGCTGAGGATTACGGCACCACCGCAACCGGCGCCCGCACCAGCGGACTGATCACATCTGCCACGCTGAAGTTCGCCATGAACAGCAACACCATGACCATCAGCGGGCTGACCAAATGTGTGTCCGGTGTGAAAAAGTGCGGCTTCACCAAGGTCGTGGTTATGCGCAGACTGAACGCCAGCTACACCTGGTCGCCCTACAAGACCTACAAAGACCTGTATAGAGATGGCACGACCTACAGCCTTTCCAAGCAGTTGGTGGTCAACCCCGGTTGGTATTATTATGTTGAGGGCGTGCATTATGCCAAAAAGAACGCCCTGTCCACCCAAAAAATCACTTCAGAAACCGGCGTTAAAAAAGTATAACGTTCTTCTTACTCATTCCTCCCCCATCGCCAAAGCCACAAAGACAAAACACACCGGGTAACCCGGTGTGTTTTTTTATTCTGTATATAGAATATGAGCCGCTTCTCGAGATTGTCCGTCTCAACAACGACTATGTAGGGTGCGATGCCCACATCGCACCGCAAATAAAAGGCCCCCCGGCCGGTTTATTTCACCTGTTTTTCCAATACAATCCTTTGCTCCTTCATACCCAAGGATTTATAAAACGCCAATGCCGGCGCATTAAACGCCCATACCATCAAATCCATTCTTTGGGCACCGATCTCGCGTGCAGTGTCCTGGATTTGCCTAAATAACCTTGTGGCAATACCCCGCCGACGGAATGGTTCAAGTACAAAGATAGCGTCAATATAGATAGACCGGACCGTCCGGTCTTTGATGGTCGCAAGGGCTATGCCTGCAATTTCTCCGTTTTCAGCAAATGTCAGGGCAATTTTGTTCTTGTCTTTAAGCATCGCCTTGAATTCCTTTTTAGTGATCGGATGCGCATTTTCAGAATAAAAATCGCTCCTGTTTTCAACATGAATTTTATGCAGCGCCGCCATCATCGGCTCCACTTTTTCAAAATCACCGATCGTCAATTCCCGTATCATAATACCTCCCAAAAAGCAGCTGCTTAAAACTTTCGTGTTCGTCCCGTTTGATTCAATCCATCAATAAGGAAACGGCATTAAATCCATGAGGTGCACAACGGTGCCGTCGTTATCCACCACCACTTGTATATCGTTTGCATGACTGAATTGCCCCATAAATTCTCGGCATGCACCGCAAGGCGGCAACACTTTTCCGTTTTTATTCACGGCAATCACCATGTCTATATCAAATTCGCCTGCGGAATCATTGTGGACAAGGCATTTCGCTCCGCGCACATACCCAAAGAGCAATCGGTGTCCACGCACACGCCCGTGTAAATATGGCCTTGTTTTGTGCATACAGCTGCGCCGACACCGCCGGAACACATTTGTTCACTGATCACCTTGGGCACTGCAACGGCTTTTGCTGCCTGATATAACTTTTGAATTTTCTCATCCTGTATCGTATGATGACTGTATTTCTTCTTAATCATTTCCGTCACCTTTTCATATCGACAACGACGATTGATCACGCATAACCACTACATAAGACCGTACAAATCCAATCGTAGGGCGGGGGCTTACTCCCACCGTAACTTCAGAGTAAATATTGACCGGTAGGGGCGGATATCATCCGCCCGCCTATACTTATATTGGCGCATCCTATCAACGTTCCTGCCCAAGAACTTGAGCAAACACATTATAATTATCGTCCGGCCTTCCATTACTTTTAATGGCAAAAACCACTTTAGAAAAACTGTGTTTATAAGGATCCTCTTGCAGCACTTCACGAAAAGCCTTAGCTACCAATTCCGGCGGATTACGAAAAGCACCGCAGCCGAAGGCGCCTAATACCAACACGGTAACTTGGTGTTCCATAGCCACACGGCATATTTCCCGGATCCGCGACTTAAATAAGGCTTTCAAGTCACTTGGCGAAATATGCACCGGCTCACCAAGATATGGTGCAGCGCAAGTAAGCACATCCACCCGGAACCATTGCTCCCTGGGCAATAACTGCGGCACCGGCTGATCGTCTTTGAAAACCACTACATTCGGCGTATAGACCACACGGTCCGTAAACAGATGATCCGGCCGATTGCGATGATATTGATAATACGCCGCCTGGGCACAGGGTGCGAAAAGGCAGGGATACAAATTACTACTACGACACAAACATTCCTCTTGAGCCATAGCGCCATGCTCTACGCCACCACCGGCGTAATGGGGATTAGCAAAGTTCAGTACCGCCACATGTTCCCGATTATTCTCCGTTTGCAGATACTTACGCGCTGCAGAAAAGGTGGTATCCGCCACCACTTCCACACCACACGAATCAAAGTAAAGCCATTTGGCAAAGTAAGCAGCCTGATTCTTATTCCAAAAGACAGGATACACCGCAGTATCTGCCTTGGATTTCTCCGTCTCCGCGCACAGAAATGGATCCGTTTGAATCCGGTGCATGGTATCAGTAAAACAATCTATAAGTTCACGCGTATTTGCCATATTGATCCCTCCAGTGAACTATGGTGCCGCCTTGCAAAGTCAGTTATTTGAAGTCGTAAACGACTTTAACTAGTGCAAACAAAAAAGCAATGGAAAGGCATATCGACCAAATATAAGTTTCGGTAATAATACTTCGCTGCTTTTGTGCAAAGAAAAATACAAGTAATGCAGCCAATGACCATAATAATAAAATAGAAAGTAAAACAAGTGCAGCAATTCTTAGCGAAGATGATGGCCTATTGTATAGCAACAGAAGAATAATAGCAGTAGTAATAGGTAAAGCAAGTTGAAATCCCAATGTCAACAAAACGAATGAGTCTCGTGCATTAATTAATCCAGAGTAAATCATCATAAAGCAAGGCAAAGCAGAGACAAAGCGAGTAATGTTTGGATAATGAAAATCCAAAACAGCAACGACAAAGGTGATGACAAGTGGAATGAGAGCACTAACGACACCAAACATTATGTCTCCAGATTGGAATTTCAGAACTAGTTGGATTAAGAAAGCCGCAGATACTACAATAAGTAAACAACAATCCCAGAAACGATACATACTCTTAGACATATAACCACCTCAAATCAAAAAGTGCGCAGCAGAGCCGCGCACAAAAAACGCAAACTCCAACTGTCGCCAAACAAAAATCCAACAACCATAAGAATGGTGTGAAAAAGGAGTACGCATTTTTATCAAAACGCACACAATCCTTATGGCAACATATTGAATTTTTGTTTGGCAATATCATTATACAATAGCGCCAAAAAAATATCAAGAAAAAAGCGTGGCATCGGCCACGCAAAAGTAAATATATAAGAAAAAGCCTCTCACAAAAGTGAGAGGCTTATGTCGGCACAGACCTATTTTTCCAGGCAGTCGCCCGCCAAGTATCTTCGGCACGAATGAGCTTAACTACCGTGTTCGGGATGGGAACGGGTGGACCCTCATCGTAATAAGCACCGACTGACTGTGATGAAAAAGTCACAGTATTTGAAGAAATGACCTGTTGGCAATACCTAAGGTCAAAATGGTGACCCGTAGGAGAATCGAACTCCTGTTTTCGCCGTGAGAGGGCGATGTCTTAACCGCTTGACCAACGGGCCACTGATGGTACACCATCAGGGACTCGAACCCTGGACACCCTGATTAAGAGTCAGGTGCTCTACCAACTGAGCTAATGGTGCATAGCTCATAAATCAGAGTATGTACTCTGAAAACTAAATACAGATTAAGTAAATGGATTGTAATTAACTCACCTTCAGACACTTCTGAAAGGTCAAGCCCTCGACCTATTAGTATTGCCTAGCTGCATACATCACTGTACTTACACACGCAACCTATCAACCTCGTAGTCTACAAGGGGTCTTAACTTTAAAAGTGGGATATCTTATCTTGGAGGGGGCTTCACGCTTAGATGCTTTCAGCGTTTATCTCTTCCGCACATAGCTGCTCGGCCGTGCCATTGGCATGACAACCGATACACCAGCGGTGCGTCCATTCCGGTCCTCTCGTACTAGGAACAGCGCCCTTCAAATATCCTACGCCCACGACAGATAGGGACCGAACTGTCTCACGACGTTCTGAACCCAGCTCGCGTACCACTTTAATCGGCGAACAGCCGAACCCTTGGGACCGAATACAGCCCCAGGATGTGATGAGCCGACATCGAGGTGCCAAACCTCCCCGTCGATGTGGACTCTTGGGGGAG
>CAVHPP010000022.1:28915-30286 GCA_963638105.1 Agathobacter rectalis | reverse complement strand
GTTATATACCCGGCTGAAGTTGCCTTTAATGCTTTCATACAGGCCGTTCTCCGGGCGCACACCCAGAGAAAGTACCACCAGATCGCAAGGCACCATGGTTTTGTTGCCGGTGTCTACCTTTTCCAGCTCTATGCTGTCCTGATGAACAGCCAGTAGTTTTTGCCCCGCCATAAAGACAGTGTGTGCCGCCTGTAACTTAGGCAGCGCATCGTCCAAATGCTGGAAGTACGCCCCCGGCGCAATGCGGGGCGCCATTTCCACAATGGTCACATGATTGCCTTGACTGACCAGCAGTTCTGAGGTTTCCAGTCCGGTCATACCGGAGCCGATCACTGCCACCTGCTTGTCTTTCACTTTCACTTTGCCGGTGAGAATATCCGTCACCGTGCACACATTTTCGCCGCTGAATGCTTTTGGATGTACGGCACTGCCGCCGGTGGCGCAGATCACAGCATAAGGGTCATAAGCGGCAATGATTTCTTCTGTCGCTTCTACCTGGGTGCGGATTTCAGCGCCCGCAGCCTTCGCAAGGGTAGCTAAATCCTCTGTGCACCAGGTCATGCGCTCCTTATGGGGCGGTTTGGCTGCCAACAGTACCTGACCGCCGGGTGTTTTGGCTTTTTCCAGTACGGTCACATCAAATCCCCGGCGAGCCAGCAGTTCCGCCGCCGTCAGACCCGCAGGCCCGGCACCGACAACAACCACCTTGCGCCCATTGCCATTTTGTACCAACATTGTGCGCTCTCGGCCTACAAACGGGTTCACGGAGCAATGACCGTGCTCACCTTTATAGGCACCCTCCATCATACTCTCAAAGCAGTATAGGCAGTTGATGCAGTGGCGAATTTCGTTTGCCTTCCCCTGCTCCGCTTTGTCTGCCCAGTAAGGATCGGCAATCAGCGGGCGGCCAAGGCCAACAAAGTCCTGAATACCTTGCGCAAGCTGCTCCTCCGCCTGTTCCGGGGTGCGGATCAGGTTGGCGGCGATCACCGGAATATTGACCACTTCTTTGACTGCCTGGGCCAGGTGCTTGCGCCAGCCGCAAGGGAAAGTTACCGGCTCCAGCCAGTAATTGAATGTATCGTAGCACGCAGAAGACACGTCAATGGCGTCAATGCGCTTGTCAGACAGAATTTTGGCCATTTGCAGGCCCTCGTCCAAGCCGTAGCCTTTGCCGGGCTGGCCGATGCGGTCATACATCTCATCTACCGACAGACGCACCACAATGGGAAAATCCCGCCCGCAGGTAATGCGAATGCCGTCAATGATCTCCGTCAAAAAGCGCATTCTGTTCTCCAGCGAACCGCCGTATTCGTCCGTTCTCCGGTTGGTATTCGGTGACAGGAATTGCTGAATGAGATAGCCATGGGC
>CAVHPP010000022.1:26415-28905 GCA_963638105.1 Agathobacter rectalis | reverse complement strand
GTTCCACACCGTCGCAGCCGGCTTTCTTCACTCTTTGTGCCGCCTCGATAAACTGCATAATCAGCCGCTGCACGCCCCGGTGGGACAGACCACGGTTGACACTCTCGCTCATTTTGCTCTTCTCGCAACGGCTGGGCGCCACGGTGCGTGGCACAATATCCTTATCCTGCAACTTTTTGCCGGGAGGGATTACACTGCCGTACAGTAGCTTGGCATAAGCGGACCCGAGAAAGCGGTCGCCGGCTACGCAAATGGGCAGTGTGCCCACCATCAGTCCCAGATTTTGCCGCCCCGGGTGATGCAGCTCCACCATCAATTTGGTGCCGTGACGGTGTACCCGCTGTGCCATGGTGCGCAGAGAGTCAATTTGGTAATCATGACTCATACCCAGTTGACCAAAGGAAGACGCGCCGGTTATGTCGTTCACACGGGTAATCTCTGTAAAGATCAGCCCTACGCCGCCCTTGGCCCGCTCTTCGTAATAGTCCATCATTGTATCTGTGGCCCGACCGTCAAATTGACCGAAGCCAAGGCACATCGGCTCCATGATAATGCGGTTCTTTACCGTCACATTGCCGATTTTGGCGGGAGAAAACAATAAATCGTAGTTCATAAGCAAACCTCGCACTGCCGTCGCAGACTTAATTCTTGTGTTTCTTCTTATCTTTCTCTCTGCCACCGTGGGCAGCCAGCTTTTGGCGCTCCTCATAGCGGGCGTCCAGCCGATACCAAATATAGATCAGCACGCATACTGCAACAGCCACCAATACCCAAAAGATAATGGTTACGGTCTTTTGAATGGCCACCACTTTCTCGGCGGCTTTGCCCAAAAATGCGATGAGCACCTGGCCGTTATTGCCGTCCTCTTTATAGGTGCCGCCGGGCAGATCCACTTCCTTGCCGCTTGCGTCTTTATAGTAGCAAATGAACATCGGCTCGTTGGGTGCCTTCTTCTGGTCATAGTCCGGGTTGATTTTAAGGTAAAAGGTCTTGCCGTAGTCCTCTATCTTATCCGGCGCCAACGCGATCACAACTTTATTGTAAAAGGCGTAGCTGTTCACATGGGTCACCACGTAACCGGCAATGCCCATCAGCAGGATCACTACGGCCACCACCGCACCGGCGATGATGCCTTTTTGCTTGCCGCTGCATTTTTTCTTTGCTTTCTTTTCCACTGTCGGGGTTCGTTCTTGCTTATCCTCTGCCATCATATCACTCCAATTACCGTATGCTCTTTTCTCCTATTATACCAAAACCGGCCTTACCGGTCAAGGCAACAAAAAAGGAGCCGCAGGCTTGGCAATCTGCCGCAGCTGTGCCGCTCCTTTTTGCTTATTTTTTGTTCTTGCGCTTTTCCGCCTTGGCAGCCAGCTTTCGCTTGGCTTCTTCCACCTTGGCTTTTTCTTCTTCCTGGGCTTTTTTGGCAGCCTGTACGCGCTCCAGTTCCCGCTTTTCGTCAGCCAGGCGCTCTTTTTCTTCTTTCGCAGCTACCCGAGCCAAGCGCTCGCTCTCCAACTGCTCGTCAGATTTGGCAGGTGCTTTAACGACGGCAATATTCATACCGGTAGCCACAAGCAGCAAAAGCAGCGCCACGAAGTAGCCCCAACCGATGGCACCGCTGGGAGCCAGTGCCGCATTGCCGCCAAAGCTGAATGCGCCCAGATCCGCGCCCCGCTGACCGCCAACGGTAAAGCAGATTACAGCGGCGACAGAAGCTGCAATGGACAGTACATCAAAAACAATGGTCGTCTTGGTCTTGGAATTCTTGCAGCGGATCAGCACCATAAAGAATGCGATCACAATAAATAATGCGCTGAGTAAGAACAGGAAGTAGCCAATCACACCAAGGGTCACCGGACCGCTGTAGCCCTCCATACCCATCGTTGTGGTAAACAGTCCTGAATCGCCAAAAAACGCCTTGAAAAAGTCAATCAGCGACTTGCTACCGTCAAAAGCGAGAATACTCAGCACAAAGCTGGAGCCGGTGCCTTTGATATTGGCCCATGGTAAAATGAAACCCACAGCCGGCAAAAAGGTCAGCACCAAGCGAGCAATGCGCAGCTTGGTGCCCCACATAGAATACGCCATACGGCTGAGGGTGCGGTTAAACACGCCGAAGGCTTTTTCCGCATTGCGGTTGTCCTCCTCCAGTCTGGCCTCCCAATCGTAGTTGGGAATGCTCACACCGCAGGCGGAGCACTCCGCCTTAATGTTCCAAAAATGTAATTTTTTGCCGCAGTTGGGGCAGGTCGATGCCATAGTCTACATCCTTTCGGCGCCGTGGCGCTGGTTCAGTTATCAATGAATATGGAAACGATTGTCAGTCCGTTACAGCCATCATATTCACCAAAATATTTTATAATGTTTGGCGCCGGTTGTCAATAGAATTGCCGGCAAAAATCAAAAGCCGGGAGAAATGTTACACACCGTTTCTCATCGTGCATTATCTTGTTACTTTTGTACAGAAAAAGGTGTTGATTTGCTCTACTT
>CAVHPP010000022.1:1693-26405 GCA_963638105.1 Agathobacter rectalis | reverse complement strand
TGCTAAAATTATATCGTTATGATTTTGTTGGGCTACGGCCCTGAAATGAGGGAATGTTTTGGCAGAAAAAGTTGAGTCTAAGCAGCTGAACGATTCTGAACTGGAAGAATTGGAAAAGCTGGCTTATACCAAAAAGCGCTACTTGTCACCGAAGGAGATCGCCGCTTTTGTGCTGGTGAACTTCGGTAAGAAGAACTTGGACCAGTTTACCAGTGCGTTCAAGGAATTCTTTATGATCCAGTTTTTAAAGCTGAACACCACCGCGTACGCAAACATCAACCTGTTTGCTTCTATTTATGATGCGGCGGACGATACCATCAGCGGACTGATCATTGACCGTACTCGTACCCGTTGGGGGCGTATTCGGCCGTTCCTGATCCTATCTCTGCCCATGTGGCTCATCGGCGGTTATATGATGTTTACCGCTCCGGATCTGAATTCCACACAAAAGGTCGTTTGGTCCGCCATAGGCATATTACTGTACGGTTTGGGTATGAGCTACTTCGGCGCCTACTGGCTGCTTGTTTATAACATAACGCCAAACAACGACGAGCGAAATAACTTAATTACCACTACCAAGTTTTTTGAGCTGTTCGGCACCTGGCTGCCCTCACTGGTTCCTGTGTTTGTACAGCTGCTGCCCAAGGTCAACAAGAACATTACCATGCAGGGTGTGTACACCGGCTTTGCTTACTGTATGCTGATCCTTTGCGCCGGGTTCTCGGTGTTCGGGTTCTTCAATATGCGGGAACGGGTGCCGCTGATGAGCCGCGAGGAGATGAACGAGACCTCTGTTCTCCAGTCCATTAAGGAGATCTTCTCCAACCGTCCCCTGTTTGCCATCATTCTGTCGGATTTCTTCAACAACTTTAAGGCCGTAGGCGGCTCCTCTGAACAGTACTTCTGGCTGAACAATACCGGCGCCATTATGAACCAGACCATCTGTGGTCTATTTACCGGTATTCCCAACTACCTGATGGTGCCTATGGCCGCCAAACTGGTTAAGAGGCTGGGTGCTCGCGTAACGGCAATCCTGGCCGGTGTGTTCGGTGGCGTGGCCTACTTTACCCTGTTCTTTATTGGTTACCACCCCTTTGGTCAGACTTTCGCCGACCACAGAATTCTCAACTTCATTTGGGTGGTATTTGGCCTGACCATTTGCGGCCTGCCCAATAAAGTCATTCAGGTAGTTAACCCCATTTTGACCGCTGAAGCACTGGACTATATGGAATGGAAGCACGGTCTGCGTAACGAAGCACTGGTAACCACCGTACAGGGCTACTTTACCAAACTGTCAACTTCTATTACTTCTTGGCTGTCCGGTATGGTACTGACCTGGATTAACTACATTCCCCTCACTGACTCCCTGGGCAACGCTGTGCCTCAAACGGATCCCGGTATTCTGTCCGGTATTTGGGCAGTATTCTGTATCCTGCCCGGTTTGGCCCGTGGCCTTTACGGTCTGTCTTTCCTGTTCTACAACATTCACGGTGACCTGCAGCAGCAGATGATCGTGGAACTGGCGGAGAAGCGCGCTGCCCGTTTGGCAGAGCAGAACGAAAAAACTGCCGACTAAGTCTTATATAACATGTAATAACGACAAAAACAGTACGGTTCTGCCGTACTGTTTTTTTATGCACGCGCCGGACTGTTTTTGGCCGGTATACGAAATCTTATGCACTTATATCGCCGTTTTTGCATATTTTTGTCTAACATAAACAATTCTTAACAAACGGCGGCTTATTTGTTTGTTGACTTTTTCTTACAAGTATGGTAAAAATAGATTAAAGTACAAGAATTCTCGGCTTTGCCGGAATTCGGACCGGGAGAGGTTGATTTATGGAAAAGTTATTGTACCTTGTGCCTGTGTGCGGTTTGGTGGCGCTGCTGTTTGCGCTGTTCACCGCCCGCTATATCAGTAAGAAAGATGCCGGGACGGCAAAGATGAAAGAGATTGCCGACGCCATCGCCACCGGTGCTCGCGCCTTTTTATTTGCCGAGTATCGAATTCTGATTGTTTTTGCCGTGGTACTGTTTTTAGTGATCGGCTTGGTGATCAACTGGCTCACCGCCGTTTGCTTTGTGCTGGGCGCTCTGTTCTCTACCCTGGCCGGGTTCTTTGGTATGACCGTGGCTACCAAAGCCAATGTGCGCACCGCCAACGCTGCCCGGGAGCGGGGCATGAATAAGGCGTTGAAAATTGCCTTTAGCGGCGGCGCCGTAATGGGGCTGTCCGTGGTTGGCCTGGGTGTCATCGGCGTGGGTCTGATCTTCCTGTTCCTGAACAGCAAGTATGATCTGGTTAGCGACGCCTCTGCTCTGAATATTCTCACAGGCTTTAGCTTGGGCGCGTCTTCTATCGCCCTGTTTGCCCGCGTAGGCGGCGGTATTTATACCAAGGCTGCGGATGTGGGCGCGGATCTGGTCGGCAAAGTGGAGGCCGGTATTCCGGAGGACGATCCTCGCAACCCGGCAACCATTGCAGACAATGTGGGCGACAATGTGGGCGACGTGGCCGGTATGGGCGCCGATTTGTTTGAAAGCTATGTTGGTTCCATTATCTCTGCCATCACCTTGGCATTTGCGGCTACCACCGTCAGCAGTCGGCTGTATGCGGCTATCTTCCCGCTGGTGCTGTGCGGTGTGGGTATTCTCGGCTCTGTAATCGCCACTTTCTTTGTACGCGCCAAGGACGGCACTGATCCGCAGCGCGCCTTAAACCGAGGCGAATATACGGCAACGGCGCTGGTGATCCTTGCAGCCGGGGTGCTCAGTCACTTTATGCTGGGTACCATGAATGGCTTTTGGTGTGTGCTGTGTGGCCTGATCGTGGGCACTGCCATTGGTAAGTTGACGGAAATTTATACTTCCGATCACTATAAATCTGTAAAAGAAATTGCAGAAAGCTCCAAAACCGGCGCTGCAACCAACATTATCAGCGGTATGAGCGTGGGTATGCGTTCCACAGCCATTCCGGTGCTGTTTATCGCCGTAGGCATTCTGCTGTCTTATAAATTCCTGGGTCTGTACGGTATCGCGCTTGCTGCCGTAGGTATGCTGTCTACCACCGGGATCACCGTGGCGGTGGACGCTTACGGTCCCATTGCAGACAATGCCGGCGGTATTGCCGAGATGAGCGAGCTGGATGGCTCTGTGCGCAAAATTACCGATAAGCTGGACAGCGTAGGCAACACCACGGCCGCAGTAGGCAAAGGCTTTGCCATCGGTTCTGCCGCCTTGACGGCGCTGGCGCTGTTTGCCTCCTTTGCAGAAACTACGAATATTACCGACGGCGGGATGAGCATTTTGGATGCCAAAGTTGTAGTAGGCCTGTTCCTGGGCGGTATGCTCCACTTCCTGTTCTCTGCCTTTACCATGAGTTCCGTGGGCAAGGCTGCCAACAAGATGATCGAGGAAGTGCGCCGCCAGTTCCGGGAAAAGCCCGGTATCTTAAAGGGTACAGAGAAGCCGGACTACACCAAGTGTGTGTCCATCTCCACCACCGCAGCGCTGAAAGAGATGATTCTGCCCGGCATTATGGCCGTGGTGGCTCCCCTGCTGGTAGGCTTCCTGCTGGGTGTTGAGAGCCTGGGCGGTCTGCTGGCCGGTGCACTGGTCAGCGGCGTTATGATGGCGATCTTTATGGCCAATAGTGGCGGTGCCTGGGACAATGCCAAAAAGTACATTGAGGGCCTGGAAGACGGCGGCAAAGGCTCTGAAGCCCATAAGGCTGCCGTTGTCGGCGACACCGTAGGCGATCCCTTTAAGGACACCTCCGGCCCGTCGATCAACATTCTTATTAAGCTGATGACCATTGTGTCTTTGGTGTTCTCCTCTGCCTTTATGGCTGTCAACGGCGGCGCAGGTCTGCTGAACTTCTAAAACTAAATCAGATATAAAAGACCCCGGAGTTTGTACTCCGGGGTTCATTTTATATCGTCTTATTCGATTTCATCATAACTGTCCAGGAAGGAATGTAGCTGACCGTGCTGCTTGTAGCCGATCACTGTGTCAATATTCACATGCTCCACACTGCGGAATATGTTGCTTTCCACCTGCGGACTTTCTGCATGTAGCATTTGGATCAGTTCTTTGGTACGCTTACGCTTGGAAGTATTGTCCGGATTGCAAGAGGTGCAGGTGTCCGTAAACTTGCAGGCGCACTGGATAAAGTGCAGGCCGTTATAATCCCGCCAGTGCTCAATGCTGCTCTCCCGCACCAAGTACAGCGGGCGGATCAGTTCCATACCGGCAAAGTTGGTGCTGTGCAGCTTGGGCATCATGGTTTGCACCTGGCCGCCGTACAGCATGCCCATTAAAATCGTCTCAATTACATCGTCGTAATGGTGACCCAGGGCGATCTTGTTGCAGCCCAGCTCCTTGGCCTTGTTGTACAAATGCCCACGGCGCATACGGGCGCAGATATAGCAGGGCGACTTTTCAATATGCAAAACGGATGAGAAAATATCTGTCTCAAACACGGTAATGGGCAGTCCTAAGGTGCGGGCGTTGCGCTCAATCACCTCCCGGTTTTTAGGGCTGTAACCCGGATCCATCACCAGATACACCACTTCAAAGGGAAAGCGACTGTGCTTTTGCAGTTCCTGAAACAGCAGCGCCATCAGCATACTGTCCTTGCCGCCGCTGATACAAACGGCCACCTTATCCCCCGGCTGCAACAGTCTGTATTCGTCCAAAGCGGCAGTAAAGCGGCTCCAAATTTCCTTATGAAACTTCTTGTGGATACTGTGCTGCACTTCTTTCGCTTTATCCGCCTCAAAGTGCAGACTTTGCATCAGGTAGCCGTAGTAGCCGCCTTGTAAATTCATGGCCTGCACCCCATGGGTGCGCAGCTCCTCTGCCACCGCGTCACTAAGCAGACCGCTTTTGCAGCAGATGATCACCGGCATGTCCTTCGGCAGGCTGTCCGCCCCTTCCAAAATCGCCGCCTGTTCTTTATGCTGCGCACCGGGAATGGCGCCGTAATCAAAGGAATAGCGGTCCCGCATATCATAAAGCAGGTAGCTGCCCGGTTCCATCGCCAGCAGCTCCTCTATGGTGATTTGTTCTTTCATACGCCCTCGTCCTGTCATAAAACTTCCCCGCTATTATACTACCAAATTCGTCCAATGGCAACTGCCATTTGCCACCGTTATCAGATAATCATAATTATACTTACAAAAGAAGCGGTTTGTGCTACTATGAAGGCGTAAGGAAGTGATCAGGTGAAGCTTGCAATTTTGTATCAAAAAAGCGAGCCGCCGGCCATTGACGGCATACGCAAGCCGCGAAAACCCACCGGCTATGCAGACAGCGGTGCAGACATAGCCTGCTGCCTTGCCAAAAACGGTGTAGAAGTGATCACACCGGCCAAAACGCCGGATATGAAAACAGACCTGGACTGGGTATTCCCGGACACCGCAGAAGGTATACAAGGCGCTCTGAACGGCGGTGCAGATACCCTATGGCTGAATACGGTGCTCTACGCCACCCACCCGGTGCAGCAGTTCCGTGGACAGGGTTTATACATAATCGGCCAGGACCCGGCCGCTATGGACGCCTTGGACAACAAATACGCTACCAACCGCAAATTGGCAGCTTTAGGTCTGCCTGTGGTGGAGGACACTGTGGTGCAAACGACTGCCGATTACAAAGGCCCCTACCCTTGCGTACTGAAACCCATTCGCGGCCGCGGCAGCCAAGGCGTGGTGCGGTGCGATGACCGAACAGAACTGGAAACCACATTAAAATCTGAATTAGAGGCAAAGATTTATGGTGATCGGCTGATGGTGGAGCCGTTCCTAAGCGGACAAGAAATCACCTTATCCGTCTTTCCGCACGGTACCTGCCTGCCGGTGGTCGCCCGGTATCAACACCGGGGCGGCATTGCCCCCTATAACGGTGATGTGCCGGTAAGCGAAAACAGCAAAGCCGTGCCTACGAACAGCCCCGAGTTGGAAGCCATCGTAGACGCCTGCCGCCGAACGGTAAGGCCGCTGGGTCTGCGTGCGCTCTCTCGCATGGACTGCCGTGCCGATGACAGCGGCAAGTATTTTATTTTTGATTATAACCCAAAGCCCAATATTACCGGCGCGGTGCGGCCCCACCGCATGGACCAGGACTGCCTGACCATGATCGCCGCCCGGGCAGTGGGTTGGACCTATTTTTATCTACTGCAAAAAATGATAGACACACGATGGAAATTATAAGGAGAGTGATCAGCTTGAAAAAATCTGCATATAAACGTACTTTGTGTGCCATTTTCAGCGTTTTTTTGGTGCTAACCATGGTGTTTCCGGGTGAAGTGGCGCTGGCAGCTTCTGCACCCGGGAATGTAGCAAGGTTCTCTATGACCGGCTGCTCTGCAAGCACCGTCAGCCTAAGCTGGAGTAAAGTGAAAGGTGCCAGCGGCTACCGCATTCGCCGGTATGACAGCAAAAGCAAAAAATGGAAAACGGTGCTCACCGCCACCAAAGGCAGCGCGATCAAAGGCACAGTCAAAAGGCTGTCCCCTGCCACTACTTATAAACTCCAGATCCACGCCTACAAAAAGGCCGGAAAGAAAACATTATATTCCAAAAAAGCGAAAACCCTGACCGTCGCCACCAAACCGGCAAAAGTTACCTTGCAGTCTGTAAAAGCAAGCGGTGCAAAAATCATCGTCAGCTGGAAAAAGGGCGCTGCCAGCGGCTACCAGGTGATCTACGCCCGCAATAAGCAATTCAAAAACGGTGAGAGCATTTTGGTGGGCGGCAACAACAAGGCGGCCACCTACTATGCGCCATACAGCGGCACTTATTATGTGCACCTGCGGCCTTATAAGAACTTAAACGGAAAGAAGTATTACGGCTCTTGGAGCAATACCAAGACTGTAAAAGTCAATATCCCCAAGCAGGCGTACCACACAGAGACAGTTTGGACCAAACGGGGCAAGAACCGCATCTACGGTCAGGTCTATGTACCGGACGGCGTAGGTTATCACCGACCCACAGTCATTTTGTCCCATAGCTTTGGACTGACCTACAAGTCCATGAACGCATACTGTGCCATGCTGGCCAAGAACGGCTATGTGGCCTACTGTTTTGACTTTTGCGGCGGCAGCAAGAAGAGCAAGAGCGACGGTAAAACCACGGATATGACCGTCTTTACCGAAGTAAAGGACCTAGAGTCCGTATTAAGTAAGGCGCGGGCGCTCAAGCGGGTAGACAAGAACAAAATTTTTCTGTTGGGTACCAGTCAAGGCGGTTTGGTGTCGGCACTGACGGCTTCCAAGAACAGCAGCAAGGTGCGCGGGCTGATCCTGATGTACCCGGGACTGAATATGGCGGACGAAATGACCAAGAACTACAAAGGCCATGTGCCCAAGACTGCCAACTTTCTGGTGATGACCGTGGGGCACGATTATATTTCCACCCTGATCGATTATGATATTTACGGCAACATCAAGAACTTTAAAAAAGACGTGATCATCATTCACGGCACGGCAGACAGCCGCGTGCCCATCCGATACTCAGAAAAGGCAGTTGAGACCTACAAGTCCGCTACCCTGTATCGCATTCAAGGGGCAAATCACGGGTTTAACAGTGAGAATTACGCCATGGGTAAAAACTATGACAGCAAGGTCAATCCTCTGATTTTGTCTTACCTGAAAAACCATATCTAAAGTATCGTTATAGAAAAAGCGGCAGCCGAACGGTTGCCGCTTTATTTCATTAAAGGCATAAAACAACGCTCCGGAATACTCCGGAGCGCATATTTTCATTATGTAGGATTACTCACCCTTCATTTCCAGCAGCTTTGCTTTACCCTCAAAGGAAGCCTTAGACAAAGCAATGGAATCAAAGATGGCAGCCTCAATATCGTCGGGGGTGCAGCCCAGTTCCTTGGTGTCATCGGTGGGAATGAACAGATCCATACCCATAATGTCAGCCAGACCTACGGGATCAATACCGGACTGTACATTGCGCTTTGCATACTCCTTACGCATATGCAGACCAAAGGCCTGGAAAGTCCACTTGGGTACATCCACGATCTTACGATCCTGAATGCCGTCCATGGCACGGTAAACAATCTTCAGGAACTCTCTCCAGTGCATATTGTAGCAGGAGATACCGTAAGCACGGAAGCCCTGTACCTGCTCCGCAGCGCCAACGATGCACTCACCTACCTGGCGCACGGTCAGCATAGCCGTACCGCCGGCCGGATACATAGTGAAAGGCAATTTCTCAAACCGCTGCAGCTGCTCGATCAAAATAACCCAAACAGGACGACGACCGGGCTGTGTACCAAAGATGTAAGGCAGCTCCAGCACGCCAACGCCCATGTTTTCATCAGCATACTTGGCAGCTACTTTCTCCTGATCCACACGAGAGCGGATATAGGGGTGCTTAGCGCAAAGATCCATTTCCGGGCGAGCTTTAGCCAGCCAGGCGAAATAAGAACCCAGCACAACACAACGCTTTACGCCGCACTTCTTGGCCATAGCCAGGCAGCGATCCACAGGATCAATGTTGTACTTCTTATAAGCGTCATATACGGGAGCGGGGAACTCTACACGCTCGTCCACACCGGCAGCATAAACAAATGCATCCATGCCGGTCATAGCGGCTTCCAGCTGCTCATCGGACAGCTCCAGGAAGTTGCCGAATTCGATCTCCATCTCCTTGGGAATAGGTGCGCCTTCCGGCAGCGGGGGCAGTGCAATGGTCTTTACATGATGCCCTCTGTCGATAAAAATCTGTGCTGCGGCGGAGCCCAGCAAACCGGTACCGCCAAAAATCAATACGTTCATGAAAATCCCTCCGTTAAATTTTCTGAATAGATTATAACACCGGCTGTTAACAAGGTCAACAAAAACTTACACTTAACAGCCTTTTTTTATGTAAATAGGCATTTATTGCAAAAACTGTACGGCATTGCCTTTTATCTTTCTCCACTTTCCGGGTTACCGGTGAGCAAAGAACGGCAAAAAGGCGAAGCCGAAACTTCGCCCCTGCAATTAAACTGCGTGGATCTTGTTGTCCATATCGTCGTGTTTGCCATCCAAGCCGTACTTTTTATCTCTTCTCTTTTGGAAGAATTTAACGGCAACCTGACCGAATTGTGCATAGGAGAGAATGTCCTCCTCCTGCTCATAATACTCGGCGATGTCTGCCTTAAAGTCGTCGATCTTATCATGGATCAAATCGGCCGGACGACAGGTGATAATTTCTTCGTCGCCAACGATCTTCTTCTGGAATTCAGGGTCAATGGGGCACGGCGTCTTGCCGTACTTGCCGGCAACCATGTCCTTAAACTCCTTGGTGACCATCTTGTAGCGCTCGCCGGTAATTACATTGAACACAGACTGCGTACCCACGATCTGAGAGGTGGGGGTCACCAGCGGCGGGTAACCGCTGTCTTTACGCACACGCGGCACTTCGGCCAGCACTTCCTCCAGCTTGTCTTCCTTGCCCGCTTGTTTCAACTGGCCAAGCAAGTTGGAAAGCATACCGCCGGGTACCTGGTACAGCAGCGTGTTGGCGTCCACGCCCAGCATCTTCGGGTTCAGCAGACCTTCTGCCAGATATTTCTCTCGCAGGGGAACGAAAAAGTCCCGCACCTCGGACAAGGCCTTCAGATCCAAGCCGGTGTCATACGGGGTGCCTTGCAGAGCCGCCACCATAGACTCGGTTGCCGGGTGAGAAGTACCCATAGCCAAGGGGCTCATGGCAGTATCAATTACATCTACACCGGCTTCAATGCCCTTTAAGTGCACCATGGAAGCCAGACCGGAAGTGTAATGGGAATGCAACTGAATGGGAATGTTCACCGTCTCCTTCAGCGCCTTCACCAGATCATAGGTGCCGTAAGGGGTCAGCAAACCGGCCATATCCTTAATGCAGATAGAGTCTGCACCTGCGTCCTCCAGCTCCTTAGCGTAATGACAGTAGTATTCCGTGTCAAACACCGGACCGGTGGTGTAAGAAATTGCTGCCTGTACATGGCCGCCGTATTTCTTGGCTGCGTTAATGGCAGTCTGCAAATTACGCACGTCGTTGAGTGCGTCAAAAATACGCAGAATATCAATACCGTTATCAATACTCTTCTTTACAAAGTAATCTACCAGCTCGTCGGAATAATGCCGATAGCCCAGCATATTCTGCCCGCGGAAGAGCATTTGCAGCTTTGTATTGGGGCACTTTTTGCGGATCAAGCGCAGTCTGTCCCAGGGATCCTCATCCAAAAAGCGCAGGCAGGCGTCAAAAGTGGCACCGCCCCAGCACTCCAGAGAATGATAACCGATCTTGTCCATCTTCTCTAAAATGCCTTCAAATTCATCCGTGCGCATACGCGTGGCGATCAGGGACTGATGCGCGTCACGCAGCACGGTTTCCGTAATGCCGATTTTAGCCATTCTTGTACCTCTTTTTTATCAGTTGAGAGAAGCAAGGGTCTGACCGGCTTCCACGCTGTCACCCTTGTTTACATTAATGCTGGCGACCGTGCCGTCCTGAGGCGCCACAATCTCGTTTTCCATCTTCATAGCCTCCAGAACAAAGAGTACATCGCCGCTCTTAACGGCAGCGCCGGAAGCCACTTTAATATCCAGAATGGTGCCGGGCATGGGAGACTCAACGGTCACAGCGCCGGTGACTGCGGTATCAGCGGCAGGCGCCGGTGCGGCAGCAGGAGCGGGCGCTGCTGCGGGTGCGGGAGCGGCAGCAGGTGCCGGAGCAGCTGCAACAGGTGCAGCTGCGGGAGCGGCGGAAGTCCCCTCCTCTACGGATACATTGTAAGCTGTACCGTTCACGGTAATGGTGTAGTTCTTCATAATATTGAAACCTCCAGATTATTTAACAGAATGTTTTCTCGGCAGCGTATTCTCACGCTTACCGGCCAAAATATCCAGTGCAGCCATTACCTTTGCACGGCTGTCAGCAGGTACGATCACATCGTCAATGGCACCGCTGGCGGCTGCGGTATACGGAGACGCCAGTGTCTCTTTATATTCTTTCACCAGAGAACCACGATTCTCCCCTGCTGCTAAGCGGTCGCTGTACAGGAATGCAACGGCAGCTTCTGCGTCCAGCGGAGAAAGCACAGCAGTATCCCAAGCAAATGTCAAATCCGCATTGGCGCCCTTACCGGCCAGCGCAATATACGCACCGCCAATGCTTTTGCTGGTGATCAATGCGATCTTGGGGCAAGTGGCAGTGGCATAAGCCGTCTCCATACGGGTAGCGGCGGTAAGCATGGCGTTCTCTGCATCTTTTACAAAGCCGTCAGCGTCTGCCACAGTGACGATGGGCAGATTGTAGGCGTCGCACAACTTTACGAAAGCCTCTGCCTTATAGGCGCAAGCGGGGCAAACCGCAGAACCGTCAAAGGCCACAAAGCCGACGGTGGTGCCGCCAACGGTTGCCAGTGCGGTTACGCAATGGGTGGCATAGCCGCCCTTCAGTTCTACCACGCTGCCGGCATCCGCCACAGCACAGATCACATCCATTGCAGACGCGCCGGTGTCCACAGCCACAGACGGTGCAGTAAAGTCATACACCGGTGCCGGGGACAGATTGTTGCCCGGCAGCAGAGCCACCACATCTTTGGCGGCGGTCAGTGCGCCATCCAGATCGTCTGCCAAAATATCCACGGTGCCCTGCTCGTAGCAGGTATCCGCAGTTACATCACTGGGGGTGGTTACATAGAAATCGGCGTCCTTTACGGCGATCACCACATCGGCCATATTGGCCATCAGGGCACTGGCGCCCAAACAACTGCCGGCAATAATGGAAATCTGCGCGCAAACGCCGCTCATCGCCGTAGAAGCCTTCACCAGTTCGCCGTAAGCGGACAGTGCTTCAAAGCCCTCGTCCAGCTTTACGCCGTTGGAATCATAAATACCGATCACCGGACAACCGGTCTTGGTCGCCAGGTCATAGATCTTCTTCAATTTTGCGCATTGGGCCACACTGATAGCACCGCCGTTTACATTTACATTCTGTGCAAATGCATAAACGGGACAGCCATTCACCGTGCCGAAACCGGCAGCAGCCTCCACATCGCCGGACGCGGATTTGGCGTAGCCGTCGATCTCAGTAAAAGCGCCGTCGTCAAACAGGGCAGTCAGCCGATCCACAGCCAGCTTGTCCTTCTCTGCAAGTTCGCTCACTTGTTGTTCCTCCTGTACACTCATTTGCGCTCCCGCTCATTGCAAAAGCGCAGTTCGGCAAATGCCGACAGTATTCTCTGTCCAAACTTACCTACTGTAATTATACCACCGTTGCCCCGGAATAGCAATAGCATATTCCATACAAAAAGTGCAGAAATTCCGCGGTATTTTCAGCAGATTTGGCAAGGCAGATCACTTCTTTGTATCCTCCGCTTGCAGCGCACCGGAGCGCATGAGTTTTTGCACCTCATTGTCCGTCAGTTCGCGCCACTTCCCTGCCGGCAGCATACCCAGCTTTAAGGAGCCTACGGCAATGCGCTTTAAGCGGATCACTTCCAAATTTACCGACTCGCACATGCGGCGGATTTGGCGGTTGCGCCCCTCGTGGAGCACAAATTCCAGCACCGTGCGGTTCTCCTCTGCGGTCAGGACGGTCACATCACAAGGGGCGGTCATACGACCGTCCAGATCAATCCCCTCTCGCAGTTGCAGCAGCGCACTGTCGTCTACCTTGCCGCGAATGGTCACCCGATATTTTTTACTGTATGCATGACGGGGGTGGGTCAGAGCATTGGCAAAGGCACCGTCATTGGTGAGCAGCAGCAAGCCCTCAGAGTCCTTGTCCAGTCTTCCTACCGGGTACAGGCGAGCGTCAATATCCCGCACCAAATCCATAACCGTTTTACGGCCCAATTCGTCGGACACGGTGGTCACATAGCCCCGTGGCTTGTGCAGTAAAATATAGTAATTCCGCTGGGTTTTGCGCACTTTCTTCCCGCGCACGGTTACCAGATCTTTGCGCGGGTCGATCTTGTCGCCGAGTTGGGCCACATGGCCGTTGACCTTCACCTTACCGGCAGCGATCAGCTCCTCGCTCTTTCGGCGAGAAGCTACGCCGCACTCGGCCAGGTACTTTTGCAGTCTTTCTTCATTCTTCTGGGGCATAAATTCCAATATCCTCCTGTGCCCGCATAGGCACGGTTATTTGATTAATACAAGCGTAGCCGATCACATCGCCCTTCTGCACCGGTGCATAAATAAAGGGATAGTAATAAAGCCGCACGGTATAAGTGGCGTTCAGCGCCGTTTGGCTGTACCGAAAGCCGGCGGTCACATAGGAAGCCCTGCCGCCCACCACCGGCACCTGCACATGGCGGTCCAGCTTGTAGGTGGTATATTGCTTTTTGCAGGCTTGCAGCAGCCGCCGGTGATCCGCCCAGTCGTTCGGATCGGACAGAGTTACGCAAATCAGCGTGTTTCCCTTATACTTGACAGCACTCACCAGGCACCGCCCTGCCCGTTCCGTATAGCCGGTTTTTACGCCTACGCAACCATCCAGCGAAGTGAGCAGCCGATTGTGATTGTATACCGTTTGCGATTTGCCGTTGATGGTCACTTTGGCTCTGGGCGCGGCGCAGATTTCGGCAAAGGTCTTATTCTGAAGGGCGTGAGCTGTCAGCAGCGCCATGTCGTAAGCGGTGGAATGATGATCGCCCCGATCCAGCCCGGAGGGGGTCACAAAGCGGGTATGGTGCATACCTATTTCCTTGGCCGCACTGTTCATTTTGGCAACGAACGCCTGCGTACTGCCGGAAAGAAAGATTGCAGCCGCATTGGCAGCGTCGTTGCCGCTGACCAACAGCATGCCTACCACCAGATCATACAAAGTGATCCGATCCCCCACATGCAATCCAAGAGACGAGCCCTCCGCGTCTTTCAGCATAGCGGCTGTTATAGGCACTGTTCGCTGCAAGTCCCCGGCTGCACAAGCCAGGTAGGCGGTCATAATTTTGGTGGTCGAGGCCATGGGCCGTTCTTCATAAGCATTTTGTTCATACAGCACTGTGTGTCCGGCAGCGTCCATCACAACAGCGCTTTGGGCGCCGGTGGACGCCGGCGCCGGCATCGGCACCAGTAAAAACAAACATAAGAGAACGGCAAAAATACGCTTTTTTACATACAAAAGAATCACCCACACAAATATATGCGGGTGATCCGTACATCATTATTCGGCCGCGGGGGTCCCCGCCTCGTCTGCTTTGCCGTCCTTGGCTTTCAGCAGCTCGGTGAGTTTGTCTACGAGCTCCGGAATCATAGAAACAGCACGATCCGCAGAGGAAGTGTAATTGTTGATCTGCATCATACGGCACTTGCCCTTTTCAATCACGATAAAGGCCACCGGGGTAATGGTGATGCCACCGCCGCCGCCACCGCCGAACAGCTCTTGATTCTGCTGCTTGGTGGGCAGATCCGTACCGCCGCTGGTAAAGCCGTAAGTCACTTTAGATACCGGAATAAGCGTGGTATCGCCGGTGACCATCGGGTCGCCGATGATGGTAGAAACATCTACCATTTCACGCATTTTTTCCAGCGTGTTTTCCATAATCTTGTTTACCGGAGTTTCTTTCATAACACTTTCTCCTTACTTATCCTTAATAAAATTTTTCAAAAAGACGATACCGGCCCGCAGGAGCATACGCACCAAAAGACCGACGCTGAGACTGCCGATGAGCTGGAACTCGTACTCCGAGCGGGGTGCGATAAAATCCGGCTGTATGTAATCATCGTATTGGTCCACCTTCATGCCGTTTAAGATCATGCCCTTAACGGGATAATAGAACGAACAAAGGGTGCCGTACTTCTCAGCTATATCTGCGGCATCTGCGCCGCCGATAATCATTTTAACATATAATGAATAAATATGGAAGCCCCTAAATAAAGTTGTTACCGCAGAAGACGCAGTTTCCGCTAAATTGCTGATAAGCAACAGGTAGCCGATTACGCCGTCCTTGTCCCAAAGCTGCTGGAAGTAGTTGGGCTTTTCTTTCGCCTTGGCGGGTGCTTTTTCACTGTCTGTCTTATCCGGCGCCGCCTGAATCGCTTCATCTTCCGTGGGCGTATTTTCCGGCTGAGGCTCCGTGGTGTCTTTCTTTTTCTCTTTTTTCTCCTTGCCCTTTTCCTTAGCCTGCT
The DNA here is from genome assembly GCA_963638105.1 of Agathobacter rectalis. Lineage (GTDB taxonomy): Bacteria > Bacillota > Clostridia > Oscillospirales > Acutalibacteraceae > CAG-217. The sequence goes on along the minus strand of CAVHPP010000022.1, from coordinate 11,284 downwards.
CAGCGGATTTTTCCGGGAACAGGATAAAGGAAAGGATCTGGGACAGCACAATGTCTTTCTTAATGAACAGCACTTGTACACTGGTATGCCAACCGCCGTCATAGATCAGGGTCAGAGTGGCAGACAAAGACATCAGCAAGGCTATGAGTACCACCAGCACACCCACTATAATCAAAAAGACTTTCAAATCCTCACCTCTCCCGCTCAGATTTCGTTTTCATCGTCGTTATTGCCGCTTTCCAGCGCGTCTGCCGCAGCAGCCAGCGGGTCGTCCTTACCGCCCTCTTTTTCAAACAGAGAGGTCTGGCCGTTGTCCTTGGCAATCTGCTCCACTTCCTCCGTTGCAGGCAGGTCCGGCAGATCGTCCAAGGAATTCAAGGAGAAGCAGCGCAAAAACCGATCCGTGGTGCCGTACACCAACGGGCGGCCGGGCAGGTCCAGTCTCCCCTTTTCCTCGATCAGTCCCTTTTGCACCAAACCGGAGATGGGACCGGAGCAATCCACCCCGCGTACCTGCTCCACAAAGGAGCGTGTCACCGCTTTATTATACGCCACAATGGCCAAAACTTCAAATGCGGCCGGGCTGAGAGGCGTATTTTTTTTGATCTCCAGTAGGGCACGCACACCGTCCGCATAGGCTTCTCTGGTGCAGATCTGGTACTTGCCGTCTACGCGGATCAGCCGCAGTCCGCTGCCGCTCTCGTCGTATTTGGCCTCCAAATACCCAAGCATTTTGATCACATTTTCAATATCCAATTTTAGCACATCCGCCAGCTTTTCCGGCTCCACCGGATCCCCGGCGGCAAAAAGCATGGCCTCTAACTGGGCAATGGTGTTGTTTTTCTCACTCAACGGTATTTACCTCATTTATGATTTGCACATTCGGGTCCTCCATGGTCCCGTCAATGGTGATCTTCTTGGTTTTAGCCAGTTCCAGCACCGCCAAAAAGGTAGCGACCATATCGCTGCGGGTTTGGGCGTCCTGAAAGAGGGACAAAAAGCGTACTTTCTTGCCGTTCCACAGCTTGCGCAGTACCGTCTGAACCTTAGACGCCACATTTACAAATTTGCGGGCCACGATCACCTTAAAGCTGTCCAGCGGCGGCGGCAGCTTGCGCTGGGCGCGCCCGGCAGCGTTGATATACGCCTGCAAAAGCTCCTCCCCTTCGTGAAATCGCTCGTAGGCATAGTTTACATATCCCTCCTGCGGTGTGCGCACATAGCGGTCAAAACCGTCTGTATGCGCGCTCAGTTCCTTTGCCATTAGTTTGCAGTCCCGGTATTCAATCAGTTCGCCGGTCAGCTCTTTTTTTAAGGTTTCTGCCTCCTCGTGGCGGGGCAGTAAAGATACGGTCTTGATATAAATCAGGCGGGCAGCCATCTCCAGAAATTCGCCGGCGATGTCAAAATCCTCCTCCTGCATCTTTCGCACATAATCCAAATATTGATTTACAAGCTCAATAATGGGAATGTCGTTAATATTCAGTTTGTGCTTAGAGATCAAGTGAAGGAGCAAATCCATCGGCCCCTCAAAAATCTCCAGTTTATAACTCGGTTGTTCCATATTACCTCAAAAAGATTAGCGCCGGAACAATGGAAATAAACTTCATCATCGCCGTACTTAAAGTGGAGATCACGCCGTCCAGCGCGCCCACAAGCAGTAGGATCATCAGTGCGATCATGATATATTGCTCATAGCGCATATATTTATTGTATGCCTTATAAGGCAGCACGGCCGCCAGCACCTTGGAACCGTCCAGAGGCGGAATGGGGATCAGATTAAAGACTGCCAAAGACACGTTGATCCAGGCCGCAAAATAAAGAAAATACTCTACGGCACCCAAAAAGCCGTCGGCACCGGGTGCTTTGCTGTAAATTGCGATATAAATAAAATTGAAGATAAAGCCCATCAGCAGATTGGCGATAGGACCGGCCAAGGACACCAGCGCCATACCGCTTTTGGGATGCTTAAAGCGATTGGGATTTACCGGCACCGGACGCGCATAACCAATCCCAAAGAGAAAGATCATAATGGTGCCGATGGGGTTTAGGTGCGCCAAAGGATTAAAGGTCAAACGGCCCTCGTCCTTGGCGGTGGTATCTCCCAGCTTATATGCCACCCACCCGTGTGCCAACTCGTGCACAGGCAAACAGCAAAATACCACAAAGCAGCTGGAAAGAATAGAAATCAGCGCCAGCAGGTACTCACCCTGGCGCAAATAAGAAAGAATAGAAAGCATAAGAGCACCCTTATATTATTAATGATAAGAATAGCATACCATTATCCCTACGCAATAGTCAAGAAAAATTACGCAACGGTGGCGATTAATATACGATCTTTGCCGTAAATGTCCTGCCTAACCTGCACATCTTTACAGGTGGCAAACAGGCTTTGCACCGCCCTGCCCTGCTCGTCGCCGATCTCCAAAAGCAGCCGCGTGCCGCCGTCCAGCGAAGGCACGATCTTTTCAGCAATCAGGCGGTAAAAGTCCAGCCCGTCCGCGCCGCCGTCCAGTGCCATCATCGGTTCTTTTTGCACCTCCGGCTGCAAGGTGGACAGCATGTGGGCAGGAATATACGGCGGATTAGACACCAAAATCTGCGGTCCGGGCAGCGCAGTCAAATCGCCGCTGATATCAGCCAGTACCGGGCGCACATTGGCAACAGGCATGGCGTTCTTTTGCAGATAAGCAAAGGCGTCTGTCGACTTTTCCACACAGTAGACATTGGCACCGGGACAGGCCTTGGCAATGCTGATTCCAATACAGCCGCTACCGGCGCAAAGGTCCCACACAACAGGCGCCGCTCCGGAGGTTTTTACCTGTTCAATAGCCAGCTGTGCCAGTTCTTCCGTCTCCGGCCGGGGGATCAGTACCCCGGGGCCTACGGCAAATGTGCTGTCTAAAAAGTCCCATTCCCCCAGTACATATTGCAGGGGCGTGCCACTTTTCAGTTGCCAAAGGCCGTCCGCCAGCTTCTTTTGGCTCACCAGATCGCCCAAGTGGCTGTGATAGTCCCGATTGGCGATCTTTGCCAAATGGCACACCAGGCACTTGGCCTTAAATTCTTCTTCGTCTACGCCGTTGGCGCCTAAGAAATATACGCTGTAATTATACGCTTCCTGAACCGTCACTTGATTTCATCATCCTCCGGGTTATCGGTGATCACGGCCTTTAGCGCGGCAATGCCCACTTCCATCATAGAGTCATCCGGCTCCCGGGTGGTCAGTCGCTGCATCCAAAGACCCGGTGCGCTGACGATCTTTACAAACAAATTGTCGTGCTTACCGGCATAACGGATAAATTCATAGCCAAGGCCCATTAAAATCGGCAAAAACACCAATTTCAGCAGCATCCACAGCACCCGCTGGGTAGCGATCACCGGGAAGCATTTGGCTAAGATAGAGTAAAAGATCACGCTGAAAATCAGCATCACGAAAATAAACGAAGTACCGCACCGAGGGTGAAAACGGGTCATTTTCTTCACATTCTCCACCGTCAGTTCCAAACCGGACTCGTAGCAGGCAATACTCTTGTGCTCCGCGCCATGGTACATAAAGGTGCGGCGAATGTCTTTCATTTGGCTGACAAGGGCAATATACACAACAAAAATAATAATTTTCGTTACGCCCTCAATGGTACCCTGCGCCGGAGTAAGCGCGCCGTCAAAGTGCTTGTTTAGCACATTAAACAGCAATACCGGCAGGTAGAAAAAGATCAAAAAAGCCAACGCAAAGCCCAATACGGACGCTACACCGGTGAGCACTTTCATCAGTTTGTCGCCCAGCTTGTCCGTCAGCCAGCGCTCAAACTTGCTCATATCTTCCTCCTCCACTTCCTCCATACCGGAGACCTCAGCGGAGTACATCAGGGTCTTGTATCCAATCACCATAGATTCAAAAAAGTTCACGGCGCCGCGAATCAGCGGCCAACCCAGAAACTTATATTTCTCCCGCAGACGGTGAAATTCGTGGTATTCGGTTAATATATCGCCGTCCGGCTTGCGCACGGCAGTAGCCATACCTTTAGGGCCTTGCATCATAATGCCCTCAATCAGCGCCTGACCGCCTACCGATGTTTTATGCGTTTTTTTCTCCTGCATTGGCGTTGTTTCCTCTCAATTCCATACTTTGATCCACTTCTCTGGTCTCTGCCGTTTGGGGCTGCTGCGCCAGGTCCTTTTTGCTGGGGGCACTGTTGATGGGCAGATAGATGGTTACCAGCGTGCCGGTGCCCTCCTCACTGTCGATCTCCAGGGTGCCGCCATGCAGCTCCACCAGTTCATTGGTGACCGCCAGTCCGATCCCGGAACCACGCACGGACATATTTGCCTTATAGAATTTTTCTTTCACATGGGGCAGATTTTCCTTGGAAATACCGCACCCCTGATCCGCAACGGCGATTTTAACATAATCCCGGCCGCCTTTTTTGGCAAATTCTGCCTTTACAAAAATCTTGGCAGGCGCCCTGGAATACTTTAAAGCGTTATCGAGAATGTTCATGAACACTTGCTTTAACCGGTTGGCGTCTGCATTGGCCGGAGCCGGCAAATCGGGAATGCTGTATTTTAACTCAATCCCTTCCCGCATGGCCCGCTCACGGAAGGTGAAAACGGTTTCGTCCAGCTCGGCAAAAATATCCGTAGGCGCCAGGCGCAGCTTCATGCGCCCGCTTTGCAGACGGCTAAAGTCCAGCAGCTCCTCTACAAAGCCCTCCAGTCGCCCGGCCTCGTGGACGATCACTTGCAGTCCCTTGCGGGTGATCTCGTCCTCATTATCATTCTCTGCAAACGCCAGCGTTTCGCCCCAGCCTTTAATGGAAGTCAGCGGCGTGCGCAGTTCATGAGAAATGGTGGAGATAAAGTCATTTTTCATTTTATCCGTTGCAGAAATATCCTCTGCCATTTGGTTAATAGAGTCTGCCAAATCGCCGATTTCATCGTTATATTTCTTCTCAATACGAACGGAATAGTCTCCTTGGGAGATCTTCTTAGTGGTTTGGTTGATCTCCTGCACCGGGATAATAATAGAACGGATAAAGAACAAGTTGGAGTACAAAATTACCGCAAAAATCAGCACCAACGCCAGGAAAATCAGTAGCACAATGGTGCCGATCTGACGGTCAATCATCTCTAAAGAACTGATGACTCGCACGGCACCCATCGGCTCGCCGTCGCAGCTGTAAATAATGCGTGTGACCGCCATGCATTTTTCGCCGTCGTCGGTAATGTGTCCCACATAGCGGGCACGCCCTGTATCAGCGGCCAGAGCCTCCTCATAGTCCGGCATACGCACCTTTTCCACCGCAAAACCGCTGGAGGAGGTCACCACGCCGCCGGCATTGTCAATGATCCAAATGGTAGTCTTGTCCCGGTAGCTGAAGCTGTCAATAAAATCCGCAGCAGACGCCTCCAAGGAGCTGCCGCTGTCCAGTCGGCCGGAAAAGTAATTGGTTGCCGTGGTGGACGCACCGGAATTTAAGATACTCTCAACCGCATTATAATAGTATGCGCGAATGGTAAAAGCGGAAACCACAAAAACGATCACAAAGAACAGGGCGATCACGCCTAAAATATTGATCACCCACCGCTTTGTGATACCCTGCACCCGCAGCTCTTTCAGTCGCCCGGCTGTATGCAGTTTTTTCAGCCATTTTTCTTCCATCGCGCCGTTTGTCCTCGTTGCTTAGTTATTTTTGGTGACCCACTTGTACCCCAGGCCCCAAATGGTGGTCAGGTACACCGGGTTGGAGGGATCATCCTCCACTTTCATACGCAGACGGCGAATGTTCACATCCACAATCTTGTCGTCGCCAAAGTAATTATTGCCCCACACGGTCTTGAGAATATCCGTGCGAGTCAGCGCAGCGTTGGGGTTCTTAAAGAAATATTCAATGATTTGGAACTCCACCTGGGTCAGCTCAATATTGGAGCCGTTCTTAGACAGGGTGCGATTGCGTAGGTTCAACTCAAACTCGTCCAGCACCACAGTGTCCCCGGTGGTGTCGTTTTTGCGAAAGCCCCGGGTCATCTCCACCCGGCGATAAACTGCGTCTACCCGCGCCATCAACTCGCTGGGAGAAAAGGGCTTGGTCACATAATCATCAGCGCCGAACATCAGCCCGGTGATCTTGTCCATCTCCTGTGTCTTGGCACTAAGCATAATGATCCCCAAGTCCGAGGATTTGGCGCGTAGCTGCTTGCACACAGCCAAACCATCCACCTCCGGCATCATAATGTCCAGGATCGCCACATCAAAGCCGCTTTCATCCCTGGCGAATTTTTCCAGCGCCACGGCGCCGTTCTCTGCCTGCTCCACGGTATAACCGCTGCGGGTCAAGTTGATAACAATAAATTCGCGAATGGACTCCTCGTCCTCAGCAACCAATACTTTCTTCATACATCCTCCTGTTAAAAGGTAATGATCCAGTCTTTCAGTGTGTCTGCGGTTACGGCAAAAGCCGCAGAATTGCCGCACTTTGCCAAATATACATAACCGCCCTCTCGCAAGAGTTCGGTATATTCCTTATAACTGCCCGGGTTGGCGTCGTACTGTGTTTGAAGCACCGGCAACACTTCAAAGGCCATCTTTTTGTCCGTCTTGGACTTCACCGTCAATGTGTGGCTCTTGTCAGCATAGCTGACAGTTACGGACTTAAATTGCTTATCCGGCAGCACAATTTGGTAGCCGTCCTCCTGCACTGCCAGAGAGTACCCGGTGTGAACCAGTACGGAGCTTTTGTATTTGCACCAGTTTACCCCGCGCACCTGCGCCGGCAAATCTTTCAATGCAGCGTCCGTAGGAATCTCCAGCAAACCGTCGTCGTTCATATCCACGCAAGGCACCATCACATCCCGACCGGTGTCTGCCGTCAGGCCCGTGTTGTAGCTGTAAAAGGGAGAAACGATGGAGTCATAATAATCGCTCCAACAGATCAGCTCCGTGAGCATAGACGCCCCGTCCGATTTTACCGCGTCCGCATACACCGCCGGCTTGCCGTCTGCCTTGCCCACCTGTAACTTGCGGTAGGCGCTCACATGACCGTCCACGCGGGTCTCGCCAAGCAGGGTCTGCTTGTCTCCTTTATAAGAATACAGCGCCGCGCTGGCGGAAAGGGACTTCATTTGATCAGCCGAGAAGAACAGCACCTCCTGCACGCCGTCATTGTTCAGATCCGCAGGAATATAAGCACTGTACTGCATCGGCTCGGCCAAAGCCGTCAATTTCGATTCCTGACCGGAACCGGTCATTTTGTACACAGACATCAGGTGGCTGGTAGAGTAGCTGATCATATTCCAAGAGATCAGAAATTCCGTTTTGCCGTCGCCGTTCACATCACAAAAATCCACGCTGTACACATCCGTGCCTTCGCCTTGAATATTAGCAATTACCTGCCAATTCTCTCCGCTTTGCTCCAGCACGGCCATATCAATCTTGCCAAGGGCGTCGTTGGGCTCATAGAAAGCCAGCGCCTCCTTTTGACCGTCATCGTCAAAGTCATAGAAGATATAAGAAGTGGTATAATTACCCGCCGCGGGGATCTTTACAGAATAGCCGCCCTTACAATAGGCGTCCATAGCGCTTTGGACGCTGGCGTCCGCCCCGGCAGGCGCCACCGGAGAAATAAGATCATCTATGGAAGATGCCAAATGAAATCCGCCGCAACCGGAAAACAGCAGGACGATGCACAACATCGGAATTAAAATTTTAATCGCTTTCACCGCGCTGCCCTCCCGGTTTCTGATTTACTGGCCAATATGCGCCGCCGCACATCTTACCGAACTATTATAACAGAACTTGGTTACAAAATAAATACCAAAATATCAAAAAAATGACAAAACCGTGACACGAAAGCAACGAACCGCCTTCGCGGATTGTGATCAGACTTTTCACTTCCAAAATAACAATTTTTCCATTCCCTTCATTCCAAATCCCCCGCCCTATCCTTCAATAATCCACAAGGGTTCAGTTAAAAACATTCTATTTACTGCATTCGTCGAGAAAAATTATCACAATTTGCAATACTTATATGGGAGATTTTGTCGAATCTCTTGACAACTGTTCACATTCTTACTACTATACATAGTGAGATTTTGTTTTATATTAATTCAAACGAAAGGATTGGGAAGAAATGGAATTGATCAACACGAAAGAGCTGTACGAAAATGACGCATTTGTTATTATTGAGGCGCAATTTGAGGACAGCGAAACCAAACAGCGCATGCAGTAAATTGCGCTGGGAGTTAAAAACAATCAAGGCGATATTACAAAAATTCGTACCATTCACCGCAAGCAATTGTAAGTGAAAAGGACCCGGCGGCAGTCAAACGGCTGTCACCGGGTTCTTTCTGTTTTCCTGTTTGCAATGTGTTATTTTCACTTTCAATCCGCAGCGTTAGATGGCAAGGAACGGCAAGCCTTTTCCAGCGGCAGGAAGTCCACTGGCGTGCCGGTAAAGGTGCGGTCGGAAATTTCCTTTTCCACATAAAACACGCCGTCGTATTCCGCAATAATCACAAATTCTGTTCCACAGATCGGTGCGTGATCATAGGCAAAATACAGCGTGTACCACCCACTGTTGATATTTTTCTGAAAAGTCTTTGCCGCCGGGTCTTCTTCCTTTTTGGCAATGGGATCGTCATAATCTATACCGGAATGCTCCCCGGCCTGCGCCTCCCGGTCGCGGTACTTTTCCTCTTTCAGTGCGGCGCAGTAAGCCACAATCTCCGGGTCGGTAACAAATTGCTGCTTTTTTTCTCCGCCACTGGGACTGATCAAAACGGAAGTGATCCGGTTTTGGCTCATTTGGTCCATACGCCGAGCAGAAAGCCGAGTGTACAGAATGTGATCCCGAAAGGCGGTACTGTACAAATAGTCGCCGTTTGGGTCATTCTCCAGCGTGTAATAGGCGCGCGAAAGCAGCACACGCGGCTTGTAGCTGACCCGCTGATCGGTTATAAAATTGCAGTATTCACCGGTAAGACCGTCCATGCGATAGTAGGTGCTGCCGTTGTATTCCACCCGGGTTACCGAGCCGCCTTGGCAGTGCTCCTTCACCTGATACCCGACAGCGTAGCACCAAATCGCCACACTCGCAACGCACACGGCCACCACTGTAATAAACACAATAAGCGATAATTTGCCGGTTTTGATTCTGTTTTTCATAGGCCCCTCCCATATCATCGGGATCTATAATTCTATATTTATCTCTATTTTCCTGTAAAATTTCAACATTGTGATACTTGTTGTGAAATTATTCCAATAATTTATGTAAGAAGTATTGACATTCTCACTAAATGTGTGTAAGATATACACAGAATGATTGCTTGAACATTCATTCGACACCTGAAAAGGGAAATGAAAAGGAAAGAGTGGCGTACCGTGCGCGTTTTTTTCATAGAGCGCGCGCTCTGTACACCCGACCCACACCGTAACGGTGCGGGGAAGAGCAGGTCGTAAGGCCTGCTCTTTACTTTTGCATAATCAGCTTTTACAAAACAAGGAACCGTCCCCTGTTTTGCTCTGTTCTATAAATCACCTAATAATTCAACATGTTCGGCGTTTATATACCAACAACTACAACAACTATCGAT
>CAVHPP010000022.1:0-1575 GCA_963638105.1 Agathobacter rectalis | reverse complement strand
AATCATTTTATGCTTTTTTTCTACTAATTGAAATTCTTTGCTTTTGGCAACATCGTTTCCTATTATGTCTTCAATGGGAAAAAATTTAACGGTATCATCAAAAGTATTTGATTTACTTTGAATAAACATATATTTTGATACACCAGTAAATCTTAATACTACATTATTGTTTTCGGTGCTTAAAACAAAATCTGCGACACCATTTATAGCATCATAATTGCATTTTGCTATTTCTGTAAAATATAGAGAACCAAAATCAATATTGTTCAAAATGTTTACCTCACTTCAGCATAAAAATCAAACAAACTAATTTTACTAAGTTACTGATAGTAATGGGTATATGAGTAAGAGAACGATTACTGGTATAATCCTGTGCTGTTACCAGATTCAGAACAAGGAACCGTCCCCTGTTCTATGCACCGTAACGGTGTGGGGAAGAGCAGGTCGTAAGGCCTGCTCTTTACTTTATATGCAAAAGAGAGCAACCGGTCATTCTTTGTAGCGTGCGCCGTCGTCTGCCCTATCCTGTTCTACTTTATCCATTTGCTTTCGCACACGCTTATACTGGACCGTAAATGCGATCATTAGCAGCACAAAAGTCAGAATAAAGAACGCCAATAATGCAATACCCAAATCCCAAACTTGGTGCGTGCGTATGTATGCAATGACTGTAAATATTAGTGCAGCTGCTGTTGGTATGATAAATACAGATGACCAAAAGCAAGATAATTGGACAAAGCTGTCCCAAAGCGCTTTACGCGGGGTCTTGTTATCAACATGGCATGTTTCTGATTTCCAGACTGTATAGGCGAATTTGTCCAACCTAATTTGTTCGCTGTATATTTCCAAATCGACCGCTTGAGCAGATTTTAATTCGACATCAAAATCTGCAATAAAATTATCTGCCGCAAAATTGTAAAAGGAAGCAAAATACCCCTTATCCTCATGATCTTGACTTTCCAAAAAAGCCAGCACAAATGAAATTAAGGCCAGAAAGAAGATATTTTGTTTTTTACCAAAACCGGCTTGGCGAAACACCAAGGCACTTGAACCATCCGGCACGCGCAAGGTCGTTCTTTTCTTTATAGTAATTTCTTTCGAGCAGCCACTGTCTACTGCATATTCATATTCTCGATTTTTATCTGCGTGTAAAACAATTTGCATAAGGTCACCATACCTGTGTTGTGCTATAGGGACACAGTCTTCATCTTTACCGGAGTTCAAAAACAGGGGGGACGGTTCCCTGTTTTACGCTTTTCTCATACGCCCTATCTCACAGATAGCAAAATAAATACAGAGTTTACGGTTCTATTGTAACAGAAAAATGGAATTCTGTAAAGTTAAATCGAAACGGCAGAAAAGGCTCCTCGCGTCTTGCGAAGAGCCTTTGGTGCCGATGGAGGGGGGCGAACCGGGTAATACAGAAAACCGTCCCCTGTTCTATTCCAGAGAACCGTCCCCTGTTCTACTGGTAACAAAAAAGCGCCGTATTTCTACGACGCTTTTGTCTTGCTCGGAAAATGGAGCAAGGGAACGCTATTCAATTATCTGTTGTACTTTTTCTTTCTGCTTACA
>CAVHPP010000021.1:0-35103 GCA_963638105.1 Agathobacter rectalis | reverse complement strand
CCGGCCCTCCCATGTCAGCCGCTTTGCGTACCAGACAATAAAACTTCGCCACTCGGCTTTGCCGGGTGGCTTTTTGCTGTTTTTAGCGGGATTGCCTATATTATATATAATAAATTATAAAATAGCGGTTGAATGTGGGCGGGTGTGTGTGTTATAATAGCAGAGTTAATGTGGGTCAGTAGATACTGTGCCCAAATTCCGCGAAAGGAAGATTTAAGAATTATGGCTTACAGAACCCATAACTGTAATCAGCTGACCTTTGACCAGCTGAACCAAACTGTTTCTCTGGCCGGGTGGGTAGACACCATCCGCGATCACGGCGGCGTGATCTTTGTTGATCTGCGCGACGAGTACGGCGTGACCCAGGTGGTGTTCCACGACGACACGCTGCTGAAGGGCGTTCGTAAGGAGAGCGTAATCTCCGTGACCGGTACGGTAGTCAAGCGCGACCCGGAGACGGTGAATAAAAAGATCGCCACCGGCGAGCTGGAAGTGCATGTAACGGAAGTGATCGTGCTGGGCGAGTGCACCCGCACCCTGCCTTTTGAGATCTCCGAGTCCAAGGACACCCGCGAGGATGTACGGCTTCAGTACCGCTTTTTGGATCTGCGTAATCCCCAGGTACATGAGAGCATTCTCTTCCGCAGCAAGGTAGTCGCTTTCCTGCGGCAGAAGATGACGGAAATGGGCTTTACGGAAATCACCACCCCGATTTTGACCTGTTCCTCTCCGGAGGGTGCCCGGGACTATATTATTCCCTCCCGTAAGCATGAAGGCAAGTTTTATGCGCTGCCCCAGGCGCCCCAGCAGTTTAAGCAGCTGCTGATGACCTCCGGCTTTGACCGGTATTTCCAGATTGCGCCCTGCTTCCGTGATGAGGACGCCAGAGCGGACCGCTCTCCCGGCGAGTTCTATCAGCTGGATTTTGAAATGGCCTTTGCCACCCAGGAAGATGTATTCGCTGTGGCGGAAGAGGTGCTGTATGACACCTTCACCAAGTTCTCTGACAAGAAAGTGACCCCGGCGCCCTTTGTGCGCATTCCTTACGCCGAGTCCATGCTGAAATACGGCACGGACAAGCCGGACCTGCGCAACCCGCTGATCATCCATGATCTGACCGAGTATTTCAGCACCGTAGAGTTTAAGCCCTTTAAGGGTCGCCCGGTGCGTGGTATTGTGGTGCCGAACTGTGCAGGGCAGTCCAAGGGCTGGTACGAGAAGATGCTGGCCTTTGCCATGGACATTGGCATGAAGGGCCTGGGCTACATCACCGTTCAAGAGGACGGCAGCTACAAAGGTCCTATTGATAAGTTCCTGTCTCCCGAGAAGAAAGAGGAACTGCGCACCATGCTGAACCTGAAAACGGACGACACCCTGTTCTTTATTTGCGACAACATTCGGATCGTCAATGACCTTGCCGGTCAGATCCGTACCGAGTTAGGTCGTCGCCTGGATCTGATCGACCAGGATCGGTTCGACTTGTGCTTTATCACCGACTTCCCCATGTTTGAGCGGGACGATGACGGCAAGCTGATTTTTACCCACAATCCGTTCTCTATGCCCCAGGGCGAGATGGACGCGCTGCTGCACCAGGAGCCCACGGAGATCAAGGCTTATCAGTACGACATTGTGTGTAACGGCGTGGAGCTGTCCTCCGGCGCTGTGCGTAACCACCGCCCGGATGTGATGATCAAGGCCTTTGAGATGGCCGGTTACACTGCCCGGGATGTGGAAGAAAAGTTTGGCGCGCTGTTTAACGCATTCCATTACGGCGCACCGCCCCATGCGGGTATGGCGCCCGGCGTAGACCGGTTGATCATGCTGCTGCGGGATGAGGACAACATTCGCGAGGTAATCGCATTCCCCATGAACTCCAATGCCCAGGATATGCTGCTGGGCGCACCCAACACCGTTAGCGAAATGCAGCTGCGGGAGGCACACATTAAGCTGCGCCGCCCCACACCGAAAGCGTAACGGAGCGTATAGAACGATAGATAGATCGAGGTTAGCGTATGAAGATCACACCGGAACTGATCCAGTATCTGGAGAGTTTGGCCAGAATTGAATTGACCCCTGCGGAGGAAGCCACCGTTGGCGACCAGTTGCAGGAACTGCTTACTTATATCGACACCTTGAGCCAGCTGGACACCGACGGGGTAGAGGCCAAGAGCCACTGCTTCCCGGTGACCAATGTGTTCCGCAAGGACCAGGTGGAGGTGCACATGACCCCGGAAGAAGTGGTGGCCAATGCACCGGAGAGCCAGGACGGCGCCTTTGTGGTGCCTAAGACGGTAGAGTAAGGAGGGCGCAGCATGAATGTTTTTGAATGGAGCGCAGCAGAGCTGGCGCAAAAGATAAAAGCAGGCGAGCTGTCTGCGCCGGAGGCGGTAGAGGCGGTCACCGCTGCCATTGACAGCAAGGACGGCACGTATAACTGCTACACCTCACTGAATAAAGAGGCTGCTTTGCAGCAGGCTGAGACGGTACAGAGCCGGATCAGCGCCGGGGAGGATTTGTCCCCGCTGGCCGGTGTGCCCATCGGTATAAAAGATAATATCTGTACCAAGGGTCAGCTGACCACCTGTGCGTCTAAGATCCTCACCGGCTTTAAGCCGCCTTACAACGCAACGGTGATTGAAAAGCTGCACGCTGCGGGCATGATCCCCCTGGGCAAGCTGAATATGGACGAGTTTGCCATGGGCTCCACCACGGAGACTTCCTTTTACGGTGCAACCAAAAATCCCTGGAACACGGACCGGGTACCCGGCGGTTCCTCCGGCGGCGCAGCAGCGGCTGTGGCCGCCAAGGAGGCTGTGGTGGCGCTGGGTTCTGATACCGGCGGTTCTATTCGCCAGCCTTGTTCCTTCTGCGGTGTCACCGGGCTGAAACCCACTTACGGCGCAGTCAGCCGGTATGGTCTGATCGCCTATGCGTCTTCTTTGGACCAGATCGGACCTATCGCTCGCTCGGCTGCGGATGTGGCGGCGGTGTTTGATGTGATCCGGGGCAAGGATCCCAAGGACGGCACCTCTATGACCGGCGGCCGGTTGGATCTCACTGCTGTGTGGAACGCCAAGGATGTGCAGGGCAAGAAGATCGGTATTCCGGAGGATTACTTCGGCGAGGGCATTGACCCGGAAGTGGCCGCCGCTGTGCGCGCCGCTGCCGATACGCTCACCGACCTGGGCGCCACGGTAGAGACTTTCTCTCTCCCCATTGTGAAGTACGCCATTCCCACATATTACATTATCGCCTGCGCCGAGGCCTGCTCCAATCTGTCCCGGTTTGACGGCATTAAATACGGCTACAAATCGCCGGAGGCTCACTCTCTGCGGGAGGTTTACTTTAAGTCCCGCTCCGAGGGCTTCGGTATGGAAGTGAAAAAGCGCATCATGCTGGGCAACTTTGTGCTTTCCAGCGGCTACTTTGACGCTTATTATAAGAAAGCCTTGCAGGCCAAAGGTCTGATCTGTCAGGCTTTTGACGACGCCTTTAAGACCTATGATTTCTTGCTGGGGCCGGTGGCACCCACCACGGCGCTGCCCATGGGCCAGGGTCTGTCCGACCCGCTGGCTATGTACCTGGGCGATATTTATACGGTTATGATCAACATTGCCGGTTTGCCCTCCCTGGCGCTGCCCTGCGGGTTTGATACCCAGGGTATGCCGGTAGGTATGCAGCTGATCGGTCGTCCCTTTGAGGAGGAGACCATTCTTTGCGCCGGTCATGCGTTCCAGAGTGTGACCGACTATCACAAGCAGTCCCCGGTAACGGAAAAGGAGGCGCTGTAATGGAATACAATACCGTTTGCGGTTTGGAGGTCCATACGGAACTCTCCACCAAGACCAAGATTTTTTGCAACTGCTCCACGGCGTTCGGCGGCGAGCCCAACAGCCATGTGTGCGAGATCTGCGCCGGTATGCCGGGAACCCTGCCGGTGGTGAATGAGCGAGTGGTGGAATACGCAGTGCGCACCGGTTTGGCTACCAACTGCACCATCACCCGGTACAATAAATTTGACCGTAAGAATTATTTTTATCCCGATCTGCCCAAAGCATACCAGATTAGCCAGCTGTATTTGCCTATTTGCCAAAACGGCTATGTGGAGATTACGGACCGGATCAACGGCGGCACCAAGAAAGTGCGGATCAAGGAGATCCACATGGAGGAGGACGCCGGCAAGCTGGTGCACGATGAGTGGAGCGACTGCACGCTGGTCAACTACAATCGCTGTGGTGTGCCGCTGCTGGAGATTGTGTCCGAGCCGGATATTGCCTGCGCCGATGAGGCGGTAGAGTATGTGGAAAAGCTGCGGGCCATCTTGCAGTTCTGTGGTGTGTCTGACTGCAAAATGCAGGAGGGTTCTCTGCGGGCGGATGTTAATGTGTCTGTGATGCCGGTGGGCGCTGCCGAGTACGGCACCCGCACGGAGATGAAGAACATCAACTCCTTCCGCGCCATTCATAACGCCATTGAGAGCGAGGCCCAGCGCCAGATCGAGGTGATCGAGGACGGCGGCACTGTAACGCAGGAGACCCGCCGTTGGGACGACGCCAAGGGCACCAGCTACGCGATGCGCAGCAAGGAGGACGCCCAGGATTACAAGTATTTCCCGGAGCCGGATCTGCCGCCCATCGAATTGTCGGACGAATACATTGACACCATTCGTCAGCAGCTGCCGGAGTTGCCGGAGGCCAAAAAGGCCCGGTACAAGAGCGAGTACGGTTTGACGGATTACGATACGGATATGATCTGCTCTTCTGTATCCTATGTGCGGCTGTTTGAGCGCACGGTGGAGATCACCGGCAATCCCAAGGACAGCGCCCACTGGATCATGGGCGAGGTGATGAAGCTCCTTAACGACAGCCAAACCTTGCCGGAGGATATGCGCTTTAACCCGGACGCTCTGGGTCGTATTATTCAGCTGCAAAATGGCAACAAGATCAGCCGGGACAGTGCCAAAAAAGTGCTGGCTGCCGTGTTTACAGACGATGTGGACCCGGACGAATATGTGAAGCAGAACCAAATGGAAATGGTCAGCGACACCGGCGCCATTCGTAAGGTGGTCGAGGATGTGCTGGCGCAGAATGAAAAAGCCGTCAATGAGTACAAGGGCGGCAAGGCTGCTTCCTTCAACTTCCTGATCGGCCAGTGTATGCGCGCGTTGCGCGGCAAGGCACCGGCAGCGGAAGTTACCAAGATCTTAAAAGAACTTCTTGGTTAAGCGATAAAGTACAACATCTCGGATATACTATATCCGAGGTGTTTTTTTATGCACAAAAAAGGAAAGACCGTCACCTTTGCAGACCCGCCGGTGATCACCGGTCACGCCGGCGTGGCAGGTAAAAAAGAGGGGGAGGGCCCCCTGGGCGGCGACTTTGACGCGGTGTTTGCCGATACCACCATGGGGCAGCAGTCCTTTGAACTGGCCGAGTCCGCTATGCTCCACGACGCTATTTTGCGGGCGCTGTCGGCAGCGGGCAAAAGCCCGTCCGATGTGGATTTTATCCTAAGCGGCGACCTGCTGGATCAATGTATGGGTTCTGCTTTTGCCATTAAGGATTTGGACATTCCTGCCATTGGACTGTATGGTGCCTGTTCCACCATGGCGTTGTCCCTGGCTGTGGGGGCTATGCTGATTGACGCCGGAGCCAAGTGCTGTGTGGCAGGGACCTCCAGCCATTTTTGCTCCAGCGAGCGGCAATTTCGCTTTCCTCTGGAGTATGGCGGTCAGCGGCCGCCCAGTGCCCAGTGGACGGTGACCGGCGCCGGCAGTGCAGTGCTGGAAAGCAAGGGTGAGGGCGTGCGTATACGGGCGGTGCATATTGGCACCATTACCGATTACGGCATTACGGATGCCGGTAATATGGGCGCAGCCATGGCCCCGGCGGCTGCCCGCACCATTCATGACCTGATGGAGGACAGCGCCACCACCCCGGCGGATTACGATCGGATCGTCACCGGTGACTTGGGCGCCGTGGGCACCAAGCTGCTGTACCAGCTGATGGAGCAGGATTGGGGTATTCAACTGGCGGGTCACCACAAGGACTGTGGTATGATGATCTATGATCTTAAGAGCCAGGATGTAAATGCAGGCGGTTCCGGCTGTGGCTGCAGCGGCTCGGTGCTGTGCAGCCATATTTTGAAGAAAATGGAGCAGGGTGCGCTGCGCAAGGTGCTGTTTGTGGCCACCGGTGCGCTGATGTCGCCCACCAGCACCAAGCAGGGCAACTCCATTCCCGGTGTTGCGCACGGTGTGGTATTGGAGGTGTAAGTGTGAAGACCCATTATGTAAAGGATATTCGCGTGCTGTCCGCCTTTCAGCAGACCATTCGGGCTATGCAGATCCTTATCAATGTGCTGCGGGTGCTGGCGGTGGCCTTTTTGGTGCTGCAAAGCATTACTCTTATGCGGGATAATGCATAGGCGCTTTCTTATATATAATAGGTATAGAAAAAGCGCACGGTTTTGGCCGTGCGCTTTGGGCGTTTTTGGTTTATTCTTATTCTTTGGTTTCGTCTTGCTCATCTGCGGCTGCCGGGGCTTCTGCGGTGTCAGACTGTTTCTCTGCTTTTTCCGTCTCGCCCCGCTTGCGCAGGGATTTGAATTCCAGCTTGGTCTTAACGGTAGGGGGTTGGTAATCCACGCCGCAGCGCTCGCATAGGGCTTTTTGCACAGCTTCCAAGGTGCGCTTTTGGCACAGCCCCAGATCCAGCAGCACCGTGGTGTCGTCCGTCAGGGTCAGGGTCAGCACTGCGTGCCGGTCAATAAAGTTCTTGACCAGGCTGGGTGCCTCGTCCTTGTAGCCGGTAATTTCTTTGATTTGGTCATAGGCGTACACATTGTCCTTATCCATACCGGTAAATTCAAAGTCGGTAGCGCGTAGCAGCAGGCCGTTCTTTACCGTCTCCTTGGTGGTGAGCACGGCGATTACAATGGCTGCGATCTCAATGATGGCAAAGATTACGGTCATACCGGTGCGCACCTGGGTCAGCCGGTAGACAGCAAAGACACCATAGCCAATTACTGCCAGGTCCAGCAGGATCACAACCGCTAAGGTCAATGGGGACAGAATGCGAATAAACTTATCTTTCATTTGAATCATCTCCAGTAAAAAATTGTGTGATAGGTCGGGTGTCTGCGGTGAACACCTTGCCGTCCAAGTGGGCAATGGTGTAGTCCGCCGGCACATGGAAGATCAGCTTGTAGCTGAGCAGCGCCTGGCGGTAGCGGCCGTGGGTGTTGCCGTATTTACCGTCCCCGGCCAGGGGACAGCCTACGCCTGCCAGCTGGGCACGAATTTGGTGGGTGCGCCCGGTGTACAGCTCCACCTCCAGCAGCGCC
The DNA here is from genome assembly GCA_963638105.1 of Agathobacter rectalis. Classification (GTDB taxonomy): domain Bacteria; phylum Bacillota; class Clostridia; order Oscillospirales; family Acutalibacteraceae; genus CAG-217. Next base: position 27,759 of record CAVHPP010000021.1, on the reverse strand, counting down.
CGGTTCGCCTTGGTGTCCAGCACCCGGTAACCGGTTTTGCATGCCATGCGGTCGGGGCCGGGTGCGTCATACAGGGTGACTTTGTTTTTCTTCTCGTCCTTGTGCAGATAAGCGGTAAGGGTGTCCGCTGCTTTGGGCGGGATCCCTTCCGTGACGGTCAGGTAGAATTTTTCAATCTTGCGCTCCCGTATCAGCGCCGTTATTTCCCGCAGTGCCGGGGCGGTCTTGGCTGCGATCACCAGCCCGCCGGTGTTGCGGTCGATACGGTTGGCCAGCGCCGGGGTAAAGCCGGAGTCCTCCGGCGCCCACTGCCCGCCCTCATACAAATAGCGTTTGACCCGAGCAATCAGCGTGTCTACATACTCCTTGCCGTTTGGGTGGCACAGCAGCCCCTGGGGCTTGTTGAGGATCAATAGGTTCTCATCTTCGTACACCACATCCAGCGCCTTGGAGGCGGAGAGAAAGTCATAATACACCGTCTTTTCCGCCAGCACATCGTCCGGCAGATACAGGGTCACCCGGTCACCGGCAGAGAGTACCTGCTCCGGGGTGCAGCGCTTTTTGTTGACCTTAATATTCTTTTTGCGTATTTCTTTATACATCAGCGACCGGGGCAGAGAGGGGAAGGTGTGCCCCAAATAGCGATCCAGTCGCCGACCGGCGTCGCCGGGGGTGATTTGCTTTTCTTTCATACGCTCATTATAACGGATTGAACGCCAAAAGTAAAGCCCGCGCACCGGGGGCGCAAAATTTGCCGAAATGGACAAAAAGCCAGGGGAACATTTGTTCAAAATTGGAAGGATAACCAGTTGTATTTGGCAGTATGACCGTGTATAATAAACACTGTATATACAGTTTTTGACAAAAGTGTTTGCACGCCTTCTATGCGGGCAGACGGGAGCGAGAATGGAACAGTTTAAGCTACACAGCAAGTTTAAACCCACCGGCGATCAGCCTCAGGCCATTGAAAAGTTGGCCCGGGGCGTGCTGGACGGTATGAAGGAGCAGACCCTGATGGGGGTCACCGGCTCCGGCAAAACCTTTACCATGGCCAATATTATTGAGCGGGTGAACCGACCCACTTTGGTGTTGGCGCATAATAAGACCTTGGCCGCCCAGCTTTGCAGCGAGTTTCGGGAATTCTTCCCGGAAAATGCGGTGGAGTATTTTGTTTCCTACTACGACTACTATCAGCCGGAGGCTTACGTGCCCACAACGGACACTTATATTGAAAAGGACTCGGCCATTAACGACGAGATCGACAAGCTGCGCCACAGCGCCACGGCGGCACTGTCCGAGCGGCGGGATGTGATCATTGTGGCCTCCGTGTCCTGCATTTATTCCATCGGCGACCCCATTGATTACCGGAATATGGTGATCTCGCTGCGCACCGGTATGGAATGGAGCCGGGACGCGCTGATTGAAAAATTGGTGGCTATCCAGTACGAGCGCAACGATATTAACTTTGTGCGCAACAAGTTCCGGGTGCGGGGCGACACGCTGGAGATCTTTCCTGCCGGCAGCAGCGGCACCGCTTTGCGGGTGGAATTTTTTGGGGACGAGATTGACCGGATCTGCGAGATTGACCCGCTGACCGGCAAGATCAAGGGTGTGCTGTCCCACGCCTGTGTGTACCCGGCCTCTCACTATGTGGTGGGGCGGGAAAAGATGGAACGCGCTTTGAACCAAATTTATCAGGAAATGGTGGAGCGGGTGGCCTACTTTGAAGAAAAGGGCAAGCTTTTAGAGGCCCAGCGGATCAAAGAGCGCACCATGAATGATATTGAAATGCTGCGGGAGACCGGCTTTTGCAAGGGCATTGAGAACTACTCTGCGGTGATGAGCGGGCGCAAGCCCGGCCAGCCGCCTTTTACCCTGCTGGATTATTTTCCGGAAGACTTTTTGCTGTTTTGCGACGAGAGCCACGTGATGCTGCCCCAGGTGCGGGGCATGTACGGCGGCGACCGCTCCCGCAAGGCCAGTCTGATCGACTATGGCTTTCGGCTGCCCTCCGCTTTTGACAACCGGCCGTTGCAGTTTGACGAATTCTACGGCAAGATCAATCAGGTAATCTTTACCTCTGCCACCCCCGGCGACTTTGAGCGGGAATGCAGCGCCCAGATCGTGGAACAGGTGATCCGTCCTACCGGGCTGCTGGATCCGAATATTACCGTCAAGCCTACTGAGGACCAAATGGACGATCTGGTGTCCGAGATCAACCTGCGCACCCAGCGGGGTGAGCGGGTGCTGGTGACTACCCTCACCAAGGCCATGGCCGAGGATCTTACCGAGTATTTGGAGGGCTTCTCCATCAAGGTGCGGTATATGCACCACGATGTGGATACCATGGAGCGTATGGAGATCATTCGCGATCTGCGCCTGGGCGAATTTGATGTGCTGGTGGGGATTAACCTGCTGCGTGAGGGACTGGATATTCCGGAGGTGAGCCTGGTGGCGATCCTGGATGCGGACAAAGAGGGCTTCCTTCGGTCCGAGACCAGCCTGGTGCAGACCATCGGCCGTGCCGCCCGCAACGCCAACGGTGAGGTGATTATGTACGCGGACAGCGTGACCCCCTCCATGGAGCGGGCCATTCGAGAGACGCTGCGCCGTCGCACCATTCAGGAGGCGTATAACGCCGAGCACGGCATTGTGCCCAAGACCATTAAAAAGGATGTGCGGGATATTTTGGAGATCACCTCCAAAGCTCCCGCCGACGGCAAGCAAAAGAAACTGACCAAGAAAGAGCGGCAGCTGCTTATCGACCGTTTGCGGCGGGAAATGCAGGAGGCTGCCCGGCTGCTGGAATTTGAGCACGCGGCGTTCCTGCGTGATGAAATTCAAAAACTGGAGCAGGAGGGAGAGCGCAAGCTGAAATGATAAAGAATATTGTGGTAAAAGGTGCCCGCGAGCACAACTTGAAGAATATTGATGTAGAGATTCCCCGGGACAAGCTGGTGGTGTTTACCGGCCTGTCCGGCTCCGGCAAGTCCAGCCTGGCTTTTGACACCATTTATGCCGAAGGTCAGCGCCGGTATGTGGAGAGCCTGTCCTCTTACGCCCGCCAGTTCCTGGGTCAGATGGAGAAGCCGGATGTGGACTATATCGAGGGTCTGTCCCCGGCCATATCCATTGACCAAAAGACTACCTCCCGCAACCCTCGCTCCACCGTGGGCACGGTAACGGAGATTTATGACTATCTGCGACTGTTGTGGGCACGGATCGGTATTCCCCATTGCCCGGTATGCGGGCGCGAGATCACCCAGCAGACGGTGGATCAGATCGTGGATCAAATTCTCACCCTGCCGGAGAAAACGAAAATTCAAATTATGGCGCCCATTGTGCGAGGGCACAAGGGCGAGTATGTTAAGGAACTGGACAACGCCCGCAAGTCCGGCTTTGTGCGTGCGCGCATTGACGGCTCCGTTTATGACCTGGCGGAAGAGATCAAGCTGGACAAGAATAAAAAGCATAATATTGAGATCGTGGTGGACCGCCTGGTGATGAAGCCGGATATTGCCGGCCGCTTGGCCGACAGCGTGGAGACCGCCACCCATATTGCAGACGGCGTGGTGCTGGTGGATATTGTAGGGGAGCGGGAGGAACTGTATTCCCTCAATTACGCCTGCCCGGAGCACGGTGCGGTGATCGCAGAGATGAGCCCCCGCATGTTCTCCTTTAACAATCCCTTTGGCGCCTGCAAAACCTGCGGCGGTATCGGGTCTTATAAAGAGATCGATCCGGCGTTGGTGATTCCCAACAAAAAGCTGTCCATCAACCAGGGAGCCATTAAGGCCAGCGGCTGGAATGTGGCAGACGGCGGCAGCATTGCCCGGATGTATTTTGAGGCCATTGCCCAGGCGTACAAATTCTCGCTGGATATTCCGGTAGAGATGATTCCCAAGAAGGGGCTGGACGCCATCTTATACGGCACCGGCACCAAAAAGCTGAAAATGCAGCGGAGCACCTCTTACGGTTCTTCCAATTACAACGGCACCTTTGAGGGCGTGATCCCCAATTTGCAGCGCCGGTATGCGGAGACCACCTCCGACTGGGCCCGGGCGGATATTGAGGCTGTGATGACCCAGTGCGTGTGCCCGGACTGCGGCGGCGCCCGCCTGTCTACGGAGAGCCTGTCTGTGACCGTTGGGGGCAAGAATATTTATGAGTTCTGCCAAATGCCCATTCATGAGGAACTGGATTTTATCCAGAACTTGCAGCTGACGGAAAAGGAACAAATGATCGGCGCCCTGATCGTGCGGGAAATCCGCGATCGACTGAATTTCCTGAACAGTGTGGGGCTGGATTATCTGTCTCTGGCGCGAGAAGCGGCCACCCTGTCCGGCGGCGAAAGCCAGCGCATTCGTCTGGCTACCCAGATCGGCTCCAGCCTGATGGGTGTGCTGTATATTTTGGACGAGCCGTCCATCGGTCTGCACCAGCGGGACAATGAAAAGCTGCTGGGCACCCTGCGCCACCTGCGGGACTTGGGCAACACCCTGATCGTGGTGGAACATGACGAGGACACCATGCGGGCGGCAGACTATGTGGTAGACATTGGTCCCGGTGCCGGTATCCACGGCGGCGAGCTGGTGGCAGCGGGCACGGTAGACGATATTATTGCCTGCGAGCGTTCCATCACCGGCCAGTACCTGAGCGGCAAGCGCAAGATCCCGGTACCAACCAAGCGGCGGCCGGGCAATGGCAAAAAACTGACGATCTACGGTGCGGCACAAAACAACCTGAAGGGCATTGATGTGGAGATCCCGCTGGCTACCTTTACGGCCGTGACCGGCGTGTCCGGCTCCGGCAAATCCAGTCTGGTAAACGAGATCCTTTATAAGCACCTGGCCAATATGCTCAACGGCGCCAAAAAGCGCCCGGGCAAGTTTGACCGCATGACCGGCGTGGACAATCTGGACAAGGTCATCAACATTGACCAGTCACCCATTGGCCGCACCCCCCGGTCCAACCCGGCTACTTATACCGGTGTGTTTAACGACATTCGCGACCTGTTCGCTTCCACTCCGGATGCCAAAATGCGGGGCTACAAGGCCAATCGCTTTTCCTTTAATGTTAAGGGCGGTCGGTGCGAGGCCTGCCAGGGCGACGGTATTGTGAAGATCGAAATGCACTTTTTGGCCGATGTGTATGTACCCTGCGATGTGTGCGGCGGTCATCGGTACAACCGAGAGACCCTGGAAGTGAAGTTCAAGGGCAAGAATATTTATGAAGTGCTGGAGATGACCGTGGACGAGGGCGTGGCGTTCTTTGCCCAGCAGCCCAAGATCTTGCGCAAGCTGCAAACCCTGTCCGATGTGGGTTTGGGGTATGTAAAGATCGGCCAGCCGGCGACTACCCTGTCCGGCGGCGAGGCGCAGCGCGTGAAGCTGGCCACCGAGCTGATGAAGCGCCCCACCGGCAAGACGATTTATATTTTAGACGAGCCCACCACCGGGCTGCATACGGCAGATGTGCACCGGCTGGTGAATGTGCTGGAGCGGCTGGTGGCCAACGGCAACACCGTGGTGGTGATCGAGCACAACCTGGATGTGATCAAAACTGCGGATTATATTGTTGATCTTGGCCCGGAGGGCGGTATTGGCGGCGGCACGCTGGTGGCCTGCGGCACCCCGGAGGAGATTGCTGCTTGCCCGGCGTCCTACACCGGCCAGTACCTGAAGTCTGTGTTAGATAACGATTAAAATAAAAACCGGCTTGATTGTTGCGTACAGTCAAGTCGGCTTTTTCTGTTCTATTTTTCGGCGGCGTAGAAAGTCATAGCGCCGAATTTTTCCCGCTGGGGGGCATAGTCAATAGGCGTTAGCCCGCCACCGGACAGGGCGGCGGTAATGAGTTTTTTGGACAGGTCCGGCACATCGGGGCGGGAGAGCGCTTCTTCCCAATCCATCCACACCACCCGGTCGTTTTCGTCCCCATCGCTGCGGGGTATGCCGCCGGTGTACGCTGCCAAAAAGGCGGCGTACCAGTCCTGCTCGCTAAAGCGCACCGCCAGCAGCTTCACCGGCTTGGCGGTAATGCCGGTCTCTTCCATCAGTTCCCGGCACATGGCCTGCTCCGGGCTTTCGCCGTTTTTCAGATACCCGCCGGGGGTGATAAACAGCCCCTTACCGGCGCCGTAAGTGTGGCGAGCCAGCAGTACCTTGCCCTGGCGCAGCACCACAGCGCAAACACTTTTTTGCCAATTTGTATTTTTTTCTTCCATATTTGGCTCCTGAATGCTATACTATAATATAGTTATTATACGGCAACAAGGCGAATTGTCAATGTTTTTCGCCGGTTCCACGGTGCGTGGAGTGTTTCCACCGCCCGTGCCTTGCCTTTCTGCGGCGGCTCTGTTAGGCTGAAATGGCTGAAAGGAGCGCTGTGTTATGCTACATTTACAAAAGAAAGACAAAAAACAAGACGAACAGGTGATTTTTATTCAGGTTGCGTTTTTCGCCGTCGGCGCGGTACTGCTGCTGTGGTATTTGGCGCCTTGGGTGCTCAATCGAATTCTCAATGCCGGTAATGTGCTGGGCATTGCTTTTGCCGTGGTGCTGCTTCTGTGCGGCGTGTTTGTGCAGCCGGTGACCCATTTGCTGGCGCCGGGCAATCACGCCCCGGGGGCGGTGGTGCTCAAGGCGGCGGTGGCATTGGTGTGCGCCGTGGCGGTGCTTACCAGCGGCTATATGCTTACCGGTCTGATCCAAACCGGCCATCGGGATGAGACTGTACTGGTGCTGGGCTGCTCGGTGAAGGGGGAGCGCCCCTCTCGTATGCTGCGCCAGCGGATCGAGGCAGCCACCGAGTATTTGGAGAAGAACCCGGACAGCAAAGCGGTGCTCAGCGGCGGCCAAGGCCCGGATGAGAAGATCAGCGAGGCGGAGTGTATGCGCCGGGAACTGGTGCGCCGGGGGATCGCCGCCGATCGGCTGTACCTGGAGGATCGCTCCACTTCTACGGAGGAGAATGTGGCCTTTTCGGCCAAAATCATAGAACAAAACGGACTGAACCGCCATGTGACGGTGGTGACCTCGGACTTCCATTGCCGCCGGGGCATGCTGCTGTGTCGGCGGGCGGGTCTGACCGCCAGTTCCACACCGGCGGCCACCGATGTGTACCTGCTGGGCACCTACTGGATGCGGGAGATGCTGGCGGTGGTCAAGACCGTTTTGCATATTTAACACAAAGAAGGGATTTTTGTTGAAGGGACTTGCCATTTGCGATTTGCAGCCGGACGGGTATCGGGGCGTTTGCCGCTCCAACCAGTTGGCAGATTATATGACGGACGCCAAGATCGGCGGCCGGGTCACGGATTTTTTGGAGAATTTTGTGGACGATGAAAGCCAGGAGATCCGGTGTACTGTGGCGTCGGCCTGCGCTGCCCGGCAGATGGTGGATCTGCTTGGCAGCCGAGGCGCGGATTGCGAGTTGATCACCTTTAACGACGAGCACGAGAGTGCGGGCCTTTTGGGCGGCGCGCTTTTGGGCTACGATGTGTGCGCCCGGGATTTGAGTGTATCACCCCTGGCAGACGGCCTGATCCGAGTGGGCGTTACCGAGTATGAGGAGGCGTTGTTCCCGGAATTCTTTGAAGAATTGAACGGCCAGGTGCTGCGGGAGTATGCCGAGGATCTGAATGACAATTTGCTTTTTGCTACGGAAAAAACCGCGCAGGAGGTGTGCGCCTTTATGAATTATCTGTCCGCCACCTATGACAATGATTTTTATTGCCTGAGCGATTATGCCGTGTTTGCCGTCTTTGACGGTAAGGACCCGGCGTGAACCATAGCGTGCGATAACATAGAACAGAGCCGAATATACGGCTCTGTTTTTTTGTGATTTCGTAGGGCGGGGGCTTGCTCCCGCCGAATAATTCCGCCGTCTGCTCGCAAGCTTGCCACACAAAAATCCTGCTTTGCCTGATATTTTTGCACCCAGCGGTCCATACTATCCATAAGCGTATTGTACATATCATAGAAAGGCGGACGCGTGTGCAATACGGTAAAGTAGAAATCTGCGGGATCAACACCTCGGAGTTAAAGGTGCTGGGGGAGAAAGAAAAAATGGATCTGCTGCGCAAGGCACAGGCCGGGGACAAGCAGGCCCGGGACGCCCTGATCTGCGGCAATCTGCGGCTGGTGCTGTCGGTGATCCAGCGGTTCTCCGGCCGGGGCGAGAGTATGGACGATCTGTTCCAGGTGGGGGTTATTGGGCTGATCAAAGCCATTGACCATTTTAATACGGAACTGAATGTTAAGTTCTCCACTTACGCGGTGCCCATGTGCGTAGGGGAGGTGCGCCGCTTTTTGCGCGACGATAACCCGGTGCGGGTCAGCCGCTCTATGCGGGACACCGCCTATAAAGCCATGCAGGTGAAGGAGCAGCTGATGGCCGCCAACGGCCGGGAACCTACGGTGGACGAGATTGCCGCCAAGCTGGGTATGAAGACTACGGATGTGGTGCTGGCGCTGGAGGCCATTGTGGACCCGGTGTCCCTGTACGAGCCGGTGTATTCCGACGGAGGCGACACCATTTATGTGATGGATCAGGTGGGCGACGCCAATACGGACGCGGACTGGGTGGACGAGATGATGATCAAGGACCAGATCCGGCAGCTGGACGATCGGGAGCGCAATATTCTCTATAAGCGCTTTATGGAGGGCAAAACCCAAATGGAGGTGGCCGCGGAGATCGGCATTAGCCAGGCCCAGGTCAGCCGACTGGAAAAAACCGCCCTGCGCCGCATTAAGGGCAAATAGGCAAAACAAAAGCCACAGTAACATACCATTTGTTACCGTGGCTTAATTTTTGTCATTCTTGCGCCCTAAGATGTAGTCCACACTCACCCCGTGGAAGTTCGCCAGTGCAATGAGCACCTCCGGCGGCACGGTGCGCTGCCCGCTTTCGTAATAGGCGTATGTGCGCTGGGGCAGGTGCAGCGCCCGACCCATCTCGCTTTGGGTCAGGTCCGCGTCCTCCCGCAGATCCCGGATTCTTTGAAATTTCATATCATCACCGGAACCATAGAGAAGATTTATTGCCAAAATTGCGAACTGCGATAATAATATAATTTAAATCAGCCACGGTATTTAACTTGTGCAATAAGTAAATAAGGACTGTTGCAAAAACACCTTGTAGTAATACAGATAAGCTTTTGGAGAAAATTTTCAGATCAAAAGTATGTTGGATTGAATTTGTTAACCGAATTGTTTATAATACGGTTAGAGAGGAGGAGCTTATATGTGGAAAAAGGCAATGAAGGCATTCGCTATGATTAAAGAATTATGTAATAAAAAGGATATAAGCGTTCTTTAAATTATTAGACAGATAGGTCAGGCTCGATAGAACTTTGAATAGGAACTGAAACGAGATACTGTGACTCTTGAGGAGTTAAAGCTGATAGCTGATGTCATGGGTGTTACTTTTGAGCAATCATTTATCTTCCCGGATGGAGAACAGATAAAAACAAGTAATGAGTGAGGTAAATCATGGCATACGAAAAGAAAAGTATTAGAGCAATAATAGATGATGTAAATAGTAGAAGAGTCTACCTTCCTGCTATTCAAAGAAAATATGTGTGGGGAGACTCACAGATTACAAGATTAATGGATTCTATCATGCTTGGATATCCTATTGGAACTTTTCTTTTTTGGAAAGTTAAGAAGACTATTGTGAACCAAAAAAAGTATTCAATGTATGAATTTATAAAAGATTACCATGACCGAGATATGTATAAGAATCCGGCTGCACCACAGCCGTTCCCGGTTGGTAGTGGAGATGAAACAATCTGGGCAGTTTTGGATGGTCAGCAGAGATTGACTTCTCTATACATAGCTTTGCAAGGAAGTATGAGCAGAAAACTTCCAAACAAAAGATGGAAGAATGATGATGCATTTCCGAAGAAAGAACTGTACTTTGATTTGCACAGTGAAAAAACTGATGATGAGGACATTTCTTACGAATTCAGATTTTTAACAGCAGAAGAGGCTGCAAAGAATAAGGACAATAAGCTTTGGTATTTGGTAAAAGATATCCTTAAGTATTCAGCTGAAGATTTATTAACAGAGGTCATCATTCCTAATGGATGGGCAACCGACAAAGTTGCAACAAAGAATATTTCTCTTTTGCATACAAGATTGGTTACTGATGAAATTATCAACTACTTTGAAGTAGAAAAGGATTCGATAGACAGTGTATTGGATATTTTCGTTAGAGTAAATTCTGGTGGAACCGTTCTTTCAAAGAGTGACTTGTTATTCTCTACTATTGTTTCTCATTGGGATAAGGCAAGGGATGAAATTGATAAGTTGCTTTCTGAAATAAATAAGAAAGGCGAAGGATTCAAGTTCTCTAATGACTTTATAATGCGTACCTGTTTGTATCTTTTAGATATGTCCGTAGCATTAAAAGTAGAAACATTCAAAAAAGACAGTGTATCAAAAATCAAAGAAAATTGGGAGGCGATCCGAAAAGCCATCAAGGATACAGTTGATTTGTTAAATGAGTTCGGATTCAATTCAGAGAACATGATTTCTTATGTGGCTGTTTCTCCTATGGTTTACTACAGATACAAAGGTGGTAATTTCGATTCAAGCAGTAAAGCTGAATTAAGAAAATATATTGTAATCGCACAGGTAAGACAGATTTTTGGCACCGCATCAAACTCTGCACTGACAAGCATAAGAGAGGCATTGAAGGCTGCGCCATCTAATTCATTTAGTATGAAAAATCTAAATGGGATTAGATTTACAGGCGACAGAACTCTTAGATATACTGCGGATGAAATTGATGCAATGTTTGATACATATGAGATTGGTGCCTATACATTTATGTTGTTATCTCTTCTGTATCCAAATTTGAAATATAGTCAGAAGGGATTTCATCAAGATCATATGCATCCGTATACAGGATTTGAAGAAGGCAAGATTAAAGACTTAGTGTTGCCGGACGGAACAGTGATTGATGATGATACTAAAGAAGATTGGCGTAGAAGAAGGAACACATTAGCAAACCTTCAATTGTTGGAAGGTAGAGAGAATGAATCCAAGAATGCGACACCACTTGTCGATTGGCTGAAGGTTACTGAAAACAGAGAAAATGTTAAATACCTTCCTAGTGATATTTCATATGAGCTTTCTAATTTTGAAGAGTTTATGGATAAACGTCAGGAATTGATGAGCAAAGGATTAAAAGATATTTTATTGTAGATAGAAGTAATTCAATGTAATGGGCCACGAGAAATCTAGCATTGCTAAGGATAAGCATTCGTTATTAAATGTTTAGCAAAAATTTGCGCCAGTATGCCGTGAGTAACTGAGATCATTGAGTACAGGTCAATGATAAGTCTTTTTCACAACATTTGCGAGAACTTTTATCTCTGACAAATCAAGAAAGCAAACATTATGATAATTTATTATTTGCATCATAGATAGAATCGATGCTCATAACAAAGGCGTTAAATGAGAACGGAGTGTATTGCATGGTGAGTGCTTACTTCTACCGCAGGCGGGTGTAAACGCGAAAACGCTTAATCGACAAAATATGCCATAATGCTATATAAATTTCTGAAAATGTGAATTTTATAGGACAGTGTGTACTAAATTTACAAAAAGTATTGACAATTATATCCACTTTGTGTCATAATTGACACAAAGGAGGATTGAAAATGATTGTAGAAGATACGAAAGATCTGGTAGAAACAGACGATTATGTAATCATTGAAGCGACTTTGTCAGAGGGTGATTTGTTGTTTGTGCAAATTGCCGTGGGCATTCGCAACGAAGTGGGTGACATTGTTCGTATTATTCCCATTTCCACCAACCCAATCTAACGAAACGGCCGGGCAGTTATCGCCCGGCTATTTCTATGCCCATTTCTGCTTTTTTAGGGGTGCCGGTGAGGTTCTGCGGTAGGGGTGCGTGCATATATTGTACGGGGCACTCGGGTGCCTTGCGCTGACTTTTTGCAAATTATTTGTAAAAGGGCTGCAAAAAGCATTGACGGAAGTTGAAAAATATTATACAATATGCACAAAAGCAATTCTTATTAAAGAGGGATGGACTTATGAAAACTTATGCACCTGATCAAATTCGGAACATTGCGCTTGCAGGTCACGCCTCCAAGGGCAAAACCACCCTGCTGGAGGCTATGCTGCATTTGGCAGGGGCAACGGAGCGGGCCGGTAAAGTGGCTGACGGCAACACGGTGTCTGACTTTGACGCCGAGGAGAAAAAGCGCCACATCAGTATGGCCAGCGCCGTGGCTTCCGTTGAGTATGAGGGCATCAAGTACAACCTGATCGACGCCCCCGGTCTGTTTGACTTTGAACAAGGGGCTTTTGAGGGTCTGCGCGCCGCAGAGACGGCGGTGATCGTGGTGTCTGCCCGCAGCGGACTGGCCGTTGGTGCGGAAAAGGCATTTAAGAACGCCGGTTCCCGCCGTATGGCGCGGGTGCTGGTGACGACCAAAATGGACGACGACCGTGCGGATTTCTACAAGAGTTTTAACGGCATTGTAGCCAAGTTCGGCACGGCGGCCTGCCCGGTGGTAGTGCCCATCATTTCCGGTGGCAAAGTGGCTGCCTACTACAATATGATTGACGGCAAGGCCTACGCGTATGCGGATGGCAAGCGCACCGAGAGTGACGCCCGGCCGGACGACGCCCCCCGCTTTGAGGCGGTACAGGCCGTGTTTACGGAAGCGGTGGCCTCCGCCGATGAAGAACTGATGGAAAAGTATTTTGAGGGTGAGGAGCTGACCCCGGAGGAGAAGATTCGCGGGCTGAAAGCCGGTGTGGCGGACGGCTCCATTATTCCGGTGTTTGCCCTGAGCGGTTTGGCAGAGACGGCCTGCGATCTGTTGCTGGATTTCCTGGCAGAGGTTTGTCCTGCGCCGAAGAGCGAGTATGCGGCAGACGCTGACGGTGAGCCGGTGGAACTGACCCCGGATCCCAACGGACCCTTGGCTGCGGTCTGCTTTAAGACGGTGGCGGATCCGTTTATCGGCAAGCTGTCTTACTTTAAGGTGATCAGCGGCAAAATTACCCCGGCTACCCCTGCTTACAACGCCCGCACCGGCAAAGAGGAGCGTATGGGCAAGTTGGTAAGCGTATTCGGCGCCAAGCAGACGGACATCAGCGAACTGTCCGCCGGGGATATTGGTGCAGTGACCAAGCTGGGCGGCTTTGCCACCGGCGATACCCTTTGCAACGCCGCGCAAGTGGTGACCTTGGACGGTGTGCATATTCCGGGCGCCACCTATGCCATGGCTGTGGAAGTGGCCAAGAAAGGCGAGGAGGAGAAAGTGGCTTCCGGTCTCAGCCGTCTGTGCGAGGAGGACCCGTCCCTGCACTTTGGCGTCAACAACGAGACCCACCAGCAGATCCTCAGCGGCCTGGGCGAGCAGCACCTGGATGTGGCGATGGCCCGGCTGAAGAGCAAATTCGGTGTGGAGGCGACTCTGGCGCAGCCGCGTGTGGCGTACCGAGAGACCATCACCATGAAAGTCTCTGCCCAAGGGCGGCACAAAAAGCAGTCCGGCGGCCACGGCCAATTCGGCGATGTGTTTATTGAATTTGAGCCTTATGATACAGAAGAACTGGTGTTCGCCGAGCGTGTGGTGGGCGGCGCCGTGCCCAAGAATTTCTTCCCGGCAGTAGAAAAGGGTTTGCGAGAGAGTATGCAAAAGGGCGTGCTGGCCGGGTATCCCATGGTGGGCGTAAAGGCCACGCTGTTTGACGGCTCTTACCACCCGGTAGACTCCAGCGAAATGAGCTTTAAGACCGCTGCTTCCCTGGCCTACAAAGAGGGTATTCCTAAGGCAATGCCGGTGCTGCTGGAGCCGATCCTGACGGTGACCGCAACGGTGAACGATGAGGCTATGGGCGATGTGATCGGTGATATTAACAAGCGCCGCGGGCGCGTGCTGGGTATGACCCCTTCCGGGGACGGCAGCCAGGAGATCTTGGCAGAGGTGCCGGAGTCGGAGATGTCTACCTTCTCCACCGCCATGCGCCAAATGACCCAGGGTCGTGGTTCCTTTACCACCGCCTTTGCCCGCTATGATCGGTGCCCGGAGCACATTGCCCAAAAGATCAAGGCAGAGGCCAGTCAGTTATAATACATATTCTATAAGGGCAGCCCTCGGTACGCCGGGGGCTGTTTTGTATGATTTTCGGCTCCGTTGGTATACTGAAAAGGGGCAGCTTGTCTATGATTTGACAAAGCGGCCGTTTGGTGCTATAAATGAGGTATGTCTGGTAAGGGCAATCACTTCTATTGGAGGGATCACGATGGGCGAATTGTTTGAGAAATTCCGTTCTTATTCCATTGTCAGTATCATTGTTTCCGCGTTGTGCGGACTGGCACTGCTGATTTTTCCGGCAGCCAGTATTCGCTATATCAGCCTGGCCTTTGGCGGCGCTTTGTTGATTATGGGCGCTGTTGGGGTGGTGCAGTATTTTCGCAAAATTGTCGGCCCGGTGGTGCTGTCTGCGGGGTTGATTTCCATGGTGTGCGGCGTGATCGTCTGTGCCAAGTACCAGAGTATTCTTACATTGGTGGAATTCCTGTTCGGCGCATCTATCTTTTGCGGCGGAGTCATCGGTTTGGTGATCGCTCTGCGGCGGGAAATGCGGCTGCAGCCCGGTTGGGGCGTCAATCTGGCGCTGACGGTGGTGTCCGTCATTTTAGGGATCGTGTGTATGGTCAATCCTTTTCATACCGCCTTGGCGCTGGCCAGAATGCTGGGCGTGGCGCTGCTGCTGTATGCGGTAATGGAAGCCGTGGGCTATGTACAGCTGCGCAAGGTAGGCCGCTCTGTGGAGGATGCAGTCAACCGCGTTGCGCCCATCATTGACGAAAACGCCCGGGTATTGGATGATCAGGACGAAAGTGTAAAATAATCAATAAATGCATACGATTTTCTGTTTTTCTGCTTGACAAGGATTTTGTTTTATAGTATATTTATAGACGAGAAGAGGGTGAAGCAGAAAGGACTTCATTATGAGCAAAAAAATGACTGCATTCGGTAGCAAGTTCATTCAAACCTCCAAAGCTGTTTCCAAAAAGCGCAAGAAGCTGGCTGAGGCCGTAGGCCTGGAGGCCGCAGCCGCTGTGGCTGTAAAAGGCGAAGAAAAGGCAAAAGTGTCCAGATGCATGGTTGAGATCCTGCTGTGCCTGGATCAATCCAAGACGCCGCAGGCCGTGCGCGATGTGAGCTTTGATACGGAGTACTCCAAGGGTATGATTAGCCGTTGCGTAGAGCAGCTGCGTCAGCAGGGCTATGTGACCGTTGAGCGTAATGTGCAGGATCGTCGCGCTGTTTGTATTGCCCTTACCGAGAAAGCAAAGCCTGTGATCGCTGATTTCCATGCCAAAGAGAAAGAAATGATCGAGACCATGTATGCCGGCTTGAACGAGGCTGATATGCAGGATCTGGATCGGATTCTGGAAATTGTGCAGGCAAACATTGCCGATATGTAATCTTTCATAAACTTGAACCGTCCTGTTTCGGCAGGGCGGTTTTTTCTGTCTGTTATGAGGTGGTGTACCCGGTTGCTGGGCAAAAGGGGCGCACTGCCTATTTTTTACGCCTTTTTTTAGAAACCTATTGACATTCTCTATCCGGTTGAATATAATGACATATGAACAGATGAGAATATGTTGTTCTGTTCAAAACAACAAAACAAACATTTTGCATTGGAGAATGGTTATGAAAAAGATTTATAATGTGGACGTGGATTGTGCCAATTGTGCTGCCAAGATGGAAGACGCTGTGAAAAAGACCCCCGGTGTGCAAAACGCTGCCCTGAGTTTTATGACCTTAAAGTTGAAAGTGGAATTTGAAGAAGGTGCGGATGTGGACGCGGTGATGGCTGCCGCCAGAAAAAATTGTAAGCGGGTAGAGAGCGACTGCGAGATCTTTCTGTAAACCTGCACTTGGGAGAGATGGGTATGAGCAAGAAGCAAAAGAAAGTATTGGCGCGCATTATTGTTGCGCTGGTGCTGCTGGCAGGGGTGATCCTGCTGGATAAATCGGCCCTGCTGCCACAGTGGGCAGTGATTGTTCTGTATTTGGTGCCGTACTTTGTGATCGGCTATGATATACTTTGGAAGGCGCTTAAGGGGATCAAAAACCGCCATGTGTTTGATGAGAATTTCTTAATGGCAGTAGCCACGGTGGGCGCTCTTTGCTTACAAGACTTCAAAGAGGGCGTGGCCGTTATGCTGTTTTACCAGATCGGCGAGCTGTTCCAGAGCGTGGCAGTGGGCAAAAGCCGCAAGAACATTGCCGCCCTGATGGATATTCGCCCGGACTATGCCAACGTGACGGTAGACGGCAAGCTGCAACAGGTGGACCCGGACGATGTGGAAGTGGGCACGGAGATTGTGGTGGATCCCGGCGAAAAGGTACCCATTGACGGTGTGATCGTAGAGGGTAATACAACGCTGAACACCGGTGCGCTTACCGGCGAGAGCGTGCCACGGGATGCCAAGAAGGGCGACGATGTGATTAGCGGCTGCATCAATATGAGCGGGCGCATTACGGTGCGCACCACCAAGGCGTTCGGCGAGTCTACCGTGTCTAAAATCTTGGATTTGGTGGAGAATTCTGCCATGAAAAAGTCCAAGTCAGAGAATTTCATCACCAAGTTCGCCCGGTACTATACCCCCGCCGTGTGTTACAGTGCATTGGCGCTGGCAGTGCTGCCGCCGTTGATCCGCCTGTTGGCAGGTCATCCGGCCATGTGGGCCGCGTGGATCACAAGAGCACTGACCTTCCTGGTCATCAGCTGCCCCTGCGCGCTGGTGATCTCCATTCCGCTAAGCTTCTTCGGCGGTATCGGCTGCGCTTCTAAAAACGGTATTTTGGTGAAAGGCTCCAACTACTTGGAAGCTTTGGCAGACACCAAATATATTGTATGTGACAAAACCGGCACCCTGACCAAAGGGGTGTTCCAGGTGACCGGTGTGTACCCGGCGCCGGGGGTGGATAAAAAGGTGTTGCTGGGTCTGGCGGCCTATGCGGAGAGTGGCTCTCATCACCCCATCAGTCAAAGCCTGAAAGATGCTTACGGTCAGCCCCTGCAAGGGGAGCGGGTCAGCGATATTCAGGAGATCGCCGGTCACGGCGTGCAGGCGTTGGTGGACGGCCATCCGGTAGCTGTCGGTAACGCCAAGCTGATGGCAAAGATCGGCGCTGCCCTGCCCGGTGCGCGTACGGACGGCACAACCGTGTATGTAGCGGCGGATGGCAAGTATATCGGCTGCATTGTCATTTCTGATGTGGTGAAGCCCAACGCCAAGGCAGCGATGGCTGCCCTCAAGGAGAACGGCGTGAAAATGACCGTTATGCTTACCGGCGACGCAAAGGCTGCGGCAGATCGGGTGGCTGCGGAGATCAGTATGGATCGGGTGGAAAGCGAGCTATTGCCCAGTGATAAGGTGGAGCAGGTGGAAAAGCTGTTGGCAGAGAAAGGCCCCAAGGAGAACCTGGCCTTTGTAGGCGACGGGATCAACGACGCACCGGTGCTGTCCCGCGCCGATGTGGGGATCGCGATGGGTGCCCTTGGCTCGGACGCTGCCATTGAGGCAGCGGATGTGGTGTTGATGGACGATGATCCGTCTAAGATTGCGCTGGCCATGAAGATCTCGCGCCACACCTTACAAATCGTGCGGCAAAATATCGTGTTTGCCCTGGCGGTGAAGGCTGTTTGCCTGGTGCTGGGCGCTCTGGGTATTGCCGGTATGTGGCTGGCGATTTTTGCCGATGTGGGCGTGATGGTACTGGCGGTGCTCAACGCCACCCGCGCACTGAAAATTTAATAATAATTGAAAAAACAGCGGTTGCAGGCATAAACTTGCAACCGCTGTTTTGTTTTTT
Source organism: Agathobacter rectalis (assembly GCA_963638105.1). GTDB lineage: Bacteria > Bacillota > Clostridia > Oscillospirales > Acutalibacteraceae > CAG-217. The sequence goes on along the minus strand of CAVHPP010000021.1, from coordinate 9,870 downwards.
TGTTATGCTTTCTTTGCTCTCTCATTTTCGTTGCCGTAGTGTAGCCAGTGACCTTTCCAAGTGTACAGCGCCATCAGCACTACGCCGATTACCCAGGAGATGGGGTAGAGGATAAACACGCCGTCGATGTTGTCATAATGGGGCACTGCCAGCTGGATCCAAAGGATGCGGAAGATGCACATGGAAAACAGCAGAATGAGCATGGGCGGTATGCTCTTGCCGGTGCCGCGCACAGTGCCTGCCAGCACATTCAGCGCACCCAGCAGCACATAGTAGGGGCAAAAGTATTTCATTGCCAGCACACCGTAATGAATGGCGGCGCTGTCTGAGGTGAACAGCCGCATTACCGGGTGGGAGAACGCCAGCAGCAGCGCGCCGGTCAGTATGGTATAAACGGTGCTCATCAGCAGGGCGGTCCACATTCCGCTTTTGACCCGCTTTAGATTTCCTGCACCGTAGTTTTGACCCACGAAGGTGGTCACTGCCATGCTGATACTCAGCACCGGCAATATGTTAAAGCCGTCCACCTTTAAGTAGGCGGTGAATCCGGCCATGGCCATAGCGCCGTAGTGGTTAACACTGGTTTGCACCAGCACATTGGAGAAGCTGATGACCATATTTTGTACGCCGGTGGGCAGCCCCACGCGGACAATGCGCCTGGCCATATCGCCGTCCAGGCACAGGTTCTTTACCCGAATTCTGTAATCGGACTTTACCCGCAGCAGGTAGCTTACTGCCAGCAGGCAGGAGATCAGCTGGCTCACATCGGTTGCCACAGCGGCACCGGCTACGCCCATTTTGCACCCCTCAATGAGCACCAAATCCAGTACAATGTTGGTCACGGAGGCGGCGCCCAGGTACAGCAGCGGGCGGCGGGAATTGCCGGCGGCATTCAGAATACCGGTGGCCATATTGTACACCACATTAAAGAGAAAGCCGCCGGCGTAAATGCGCAGGTACAGCACCGAGTCGTTCAGCACAGCGTCCGGGGTATCCATGGCTGCCAGCAGCACCCGGCTCAGGGCAATGCCCGCCCCGGTGAGCACCACGCCCAGCAGCAGGGCAATGGTGGCTGCCGTGTGGACTGCCCGGTGCACCCGCTTGGTGTCGCCTGCACCTAAGAACTGGGAGATCACTACGCCGGCGCCCACGGACGCCCCTTGGGCAAAGGCAATCAGCAGGTTAATGAGTGCATTGCTGGAGCCAACGGCGGCCAGCGCATTGCTGCCTACGTAGTTGCCTACGATAATGGAGTCCACTGCGTTGTACATCTGCTGCAGCAGATTACCAAGAATCAACGGCACGGCAAACACCAATAGCTGTTTCCAGATTTTGCCCTCGGTCATCAACATGGTGGCGCTCTTCTGTTTTTGATCCGATTTTACTTTTGTATCTTTCATAGTTGCCTCACTTCATCCGGCACTATTATACACCTGCATTTCTTACAGGTAAACCCCGGGGCAGGGGATAAAAACAGAGAGAGTGAAAAATTCGCTCTCTCTTTTGTTTATTATTTGTGCAGTTTTTCAGCCTGCTTGCTGCCTTTGTTGGCACTTTTTACCAGTGCTTTGGCCAGGGAATAGGGCACCAGCCCGCCGCTTTGGCACACCACGCTGTCCAGGGTGCCGTCCTGTATACCCTCCAGCAGCATCATGACCTCCGGGTCGTTATGGGGCTTGCCGGGGAACAGTAGGTATGCCAGCTGTCGCACCAGTGCCAGCACCCGGCGGGCGGCGCAGGAATATGCCGCTAACTGGGCAAGGGAGTTGGCGGTGGTGTACCCGCCCGGCGGGGTGGCTGCGTCTTCCGGAAAGTCCGCGCCGTACAGGACACAAAAGGTCTTGTGGTCCACGGTGTGCAGCTTGGCGGATAAATCAAAGTATGGCGCCATCGCTGCCCGTTGGTCCGGCAGACAGTAGTCACTTTCTATCGTTACCGGCAGGGTCAGGCGAATGTCATCACCGGCAGCCGCCAGGCACAGGGTGTAATCCCCGCCGGGCATACAAAATGCCTTTTGCACCGGGTCGTAGACCGAAAAACTCCGCTCATTCAGGTGCAGAGTAACGGTTCGGCTTTCACCGGGTTGCAGCTGCACTTTGCAAAAGGCCCGCAGTTCCTTCTCCGGGCGCAGGGTGTTGCAGGTGGGGTTCTGAACATACAGCTGCACCACCTCCGCACCGGCGCAGGTGCCGGTGTTGGTGACGGTGCAGGTCACCGCCAGATCGCCGCCCCGGTACACGCCGCTGCTGATTTTAGGATCGTTATACGCAAAGGTGGTGTAAGACAGCCCGTGGCCAAAAACAAAGCGTACCGGCACACGGAATTTGTCATAGTACCGATAGCCTACATACAGGCTCTCTCGGTAGGACACCCGGTCGCTGCCGGTGGCGAATTGACCGTGACAAGGGGTGTCCTCCACGGTGTAGGGGAAGCTCTCAGCCAGCTTGCCGCAGGGGCAGCATTGCCCGGTGAGCAGATGGGCGCAGGCCTCCGCGGCGCCCTCACCCGCCAAATACAGGTGGAGAATGGCACGAACCCGGGGCGCAAAGGCCATATCGTAGGGTGCGCCGCTAAAGGACACAAAGACGATGTTTGGATTGACCGCAGCGATTTTTTCTACCAACTCCAGCTGGTTCTTTGGCATTTGCAGGGTCTTGCGGTCGTAGCCCTCACCCTCAAAGTGTTCGGTCAGCCCGCCAAAGAACAGTACCGTTTGGTGCTGCCGGGCCAGATCCAGCGCCGTCTGTTCCAGTGCCGGGTTCGGCTGTGCGGCATTTGCTGTATAGCCGGGGGCAAAGTGTACCTGCAGCCCGGCGGCTTCCAGAGCTTCCACCGCTGTTTGCAGCGGCCGGGTGTGAATATGGCTGCTGCCGCCGCCTTGTATGCGCATTTCCTTTGCAAGGGTGCCGATTACCGCCACGGACTGCCCGATTTTCAGGGGCAGAATGCCGTCATTTTGCAGCAGTACGGCGCTTTCCTCTGCGCACCGTACCGCCAGGCTGTGATGGTGGGTGGTGTCATAGGGCTTTTGCCGTTTGCGGTGCTCCACCGCGTAGGTATCTGCCAGCTTTGCCACCCGGTGGGCGGCGGTTTTAATGGCTGCCGGGTCGATCTTGCCCGCTACCAGATCCCGGCGAAGCAGCTTTTTGTGTATGCCCCGACTGTCCGGCATTTCCAGATCCATACCCGCTTGCAGGGCGCGGGTCAGGTCCGTACAGGCGCCCCAGTCGGAGATGACGGCGCCGTCAAAGCCCCATTCCCGGCGGAGAATATCCGTCAGCAGCGACCGGTTTTCACAGGCGTAGGTGCCGTTTAGCTTGTTGTAGGCCGCCATGACGGAGGCGGGCTTGGCAGTTTTGATCACCGTTTCAAAGGCAGAGAGATAGATCTCCCGCAGGGCGCGGGGGTCTATGCGGCTGTCTGCCGTTTGGCGGTGGGTCTCCTGGCTGTTGGCGGCAAAGTGCTTTAGACAGGCAGCCACGCCGGTACCTTGCAACGCCTGTACATAGCTGGTGCCCAACTGCCCCGCCAAGTACGGATCCTCGCTATAATACTCAAAATTGCGGCCGCACAGGGGCGAGCGCTTGATGTTGATTCCCGGCCCCAGCAGTACGGACACCTGTGCGTTAAAGGCCTCCTTGCCGATGGCTTCCCCAATGGCGGCTGTGATTTCCGGATCCCAGCTGCACGCGGCAGCCGCTGCGGTGGGAAAGCAGGTGCTCACTTCGCTTTTGTTATTTTGCAGCACCCCCTCCGCCTGTTTGCGCAGCCCGTGGGGGCCGTCGGACAGATGAATGGACGGCACCTTGCCGCCGCAGCTCCGCGTGTGCCAGGTGCCCTTGCCGGTTACCAGTTCGATACAATTTTCTAAAGAAAGTCCCATTGCTTTTCCTCCTTTATTCATGGGCACTATACCATATTTTTGCTGCTTAAAATATAAAAATAGCGTTGTAAATAGAATAAAAACGCGATATAATCCAAACAGGAGGAAATGTATATGTCTTATCAAGTGGAAGTGTTGCCGGCAACGGCGCACCCGTTATATGACACCCGAGAGAGCGGCAAGACCCACACCCCCTTTGCCCTGGAGCGGGCACTGTGTGCCGCTATTGAGGTGGGGGACGAGGCGGCTATGGATCGAGCCATTGCGGATTATATGGCCCACGGCTTTGTAGTGGGCACCATGTCCGGTGATCGGTTGCGCCAGGTGAAATACTGGGCGGTGGCCACTGTGGCCATTGCCATTCATTATGCCATTTTAGGCGGGCTGGATGAAACAGACGCTTACCATCTCAGCGACGCGTATCTCCGCGAAGTGGATCGGCTGGACACCATGGACGCCTGTATTGACTGCCTGCGCCGCCGGGCAACGGAATTGGTGCGGGCTGTGGCGGCTGCCAAATCCGACACCCTGCTGTCGTCCCCGGTGCGCCGCTGTGTGCATTATATTCATATTCATTTGCACGAAAAAATGCCCCTGTCTCTGCTGGCATCTGAGGCGGGGTTGTCTAAGGATTATTTGGGCGTGCGGTTTAAGCGGGAGATGGGTGTGTCCGTGCACGCTTATATTTTGCAACAGCGGCTGCAAGCGTCGCTGCCCATGCTGCTGGAGGGCACCGGCTGCCGCCGCATTGCCTATGACCTGGGCTTTGCAGACGAGAGTCATTATATCGCCGCTTTTCGCAAGCAGTACGGCTGCACTCCGGCGCAGTACCGGCGGGTTCACACGGACTGATTTAATTGGCCAAACAGTAGGAACCGGGCTTTATTTTCAAACTGTACAGTACCTTTATTGCCTGATGGGCGACAGTGTCGTATAATAAAGGAGCAGATTGTCGGCGGCTCGACGGTCTGCTGTTTTTTTGCCCATTATCCCGGCGATTTGCGGATTTTGCATTGAAAAGTGCCGCCGTTTCCGTTATACTGTTATTGACCGCAGTTTGCCCTTCGGCCTGCGGCGGGGATTCTAAACATAAGGAGCAACAGTATGAACAAAGATATACCCATCTGGCAAGATATAGACACATTCAGTGTCAACACCGAGCGGCGCAGTGCCGCCGGCTTTCCAAAGGATGTCCGTACCGGGGAAGAGAAGCGCCGACTGCTTAATGGCATTTGGAAGTTTAAATTCCTGCCCGGCAGCGATCAGACCATAGAGGGCTATCAGAACCCGGAATTCGACCCCTTTAGCTTTGACGATTTAGAGGTGCCCTCCGAGTGGCAGATCAAGGGCTATGGCACCCCCATTTATACCAATATCAATTACCCCACGCCTATCTCCAAGATTAACATTCCCCATATTGACGACAAGAAGAACCCACAGGGCTTGTATATTCGGGACTTTGATTTGACTGAAGAAGAGCTGGCGGATAATGTGTTCGTGCACTTCGGTGGGATTAACTCCTGTGGCGAGGTGTATATGAACGGTACCTTTGTGGGCTATTCCCAAGATACTTTTGACGAGACGGAGTACGATGTAACCCGATTTGTGCACCCGGGTAAGAACCGCTTGGCGGTGACAGTGCATCAGTTTTGCGACGGCAGCTACCTGGAGGATCAGGATATGTGGCGGCTGTCCGGTATCTTCCGGGATGTGAACCTGGTGTTCAAGCCCAAGACCTATATTCAGGATACTTATTTTTACAGCGAATTTGCAGAGGACTACAAGACGGCTCATTTCCGTATGCAGGTGGCTGTGGAGTGCCGGGGGACGGACTGCACAGACGCCGCTTACCGGGTGCGTATTTTAGACGCAGAGGGCAAAGCCGTAGGCCAAATGGAGGCTCGCTGCCCGGTGCTGGAGGACGGCTGCCGGGTTACGGTAGATACTGACTGCACCGTGGAGGCGCCCCGTCTGTGGAGCCATGAGAACCCGTACCTGTACACGGTAGAGACCACACTGCTGGTGGCCGGGGAGCCGGTGGACCTGCGCACGCATAAATACGGCTTTAGAGAGGTGAAGATCGTCGGTTATAACCCGGACACCAAGCGGGGACCGTTCATTCTTCTGAACGGTGTGCCGCTGAAGATCTGCGGCGTGAACCGCCACGACTTCCACCCGGATTACGGCCACGCCGTGCCGGAGCGTATTATTCGCTCCGACCTGGAGCTGCTTAAGCGCAGCAATATCACCAATGTGCGCACCTGCCATTATCCCAATTCCCGCCGGTTCTATGAGCTGTGCGACGAAATCGGCATTTTGGTTATGAGCGAGAACAACCTGGAGACCCATGGTCTGGCCCAGCAGATTCCTGCCAGCAATCCCAAGTGGAGTGCTCAGTGCTGCTACCGAATGACCAATATGGTCAATTCCTTTAAGAACCACAGCTGTATTCTCTTCTGGTCCTTGGGCAATGAAAGCGGCAACGGCAAGGCATTTCCGGATATGAAGCGAGCTGCCCAGCAGATTGACCGCACCCGGCCCTTCCACTATGAGCCGGACGCCCATTTGGAAACCAGCGATCTGTTCAGCGAGATGTATACCGTGCAGACGGAGATGAAAGAAATCGGTGAGAACAGACCCCATATTCACAGCCGCGCGCTTTGGAACGGCGGTATGGGCTATCGCCTGACTCCGGAGATGTACCGGAATAAGCCCTTTATTGAGTGCGAGTATGCCCACGCCATGGGCAACTCCATGGGTAACTTCTCCGATTATTGGAACGATTTTAAGAAGTACGACCGGCTGGCCGGCGGCTATATTTGGGACTTTGCGGACCAGGCCATTCGTACCAAGACGAAGGACGGCAAGGACAAGTGGAACTACGGCGGCGACTTTGGCGACAAGCCCAACGACGGCAACTTTGCCTTTAACGGCGTGTTCCGCGGCGATCGCTCACCCAACCCTCATTATTATGAGGTGGTTAAGTGCTACCAGCAGGTGGACTTTACCCGGGTGGGTGCCACCTTGCAGATCGTCAATCGGTTTATGTTCACGCCCTTGAGCGCCTTTGCCCTGCGGCTGACCTTGTCCGATGAGAGCGGTGTGCTGCAAGAGGAGACCGTGGACCTGCCGGCAGCGGGCCATTTGGAGAAGGTGAAGATTGATATTCCCTTTGACCTGAACACCAAAAGCGAGCAGCTGCTGGACGCTTATTTGATTCTGAAGGCGGACGCAATGTGCCTGCCTGCCGGTCACTTAATGGCCAGAGAGCAGTTTGTGTTGGGGCAGTACGATTTCTCTGTGAAGAAGGAGACGCCCGCAGCAATCAGCCTGTGCAAGCGGGCAGACGCCTATGTGGTCAGCGGTGATCATTTCAGTTTGGCTGTATCCAAGAAAACCGGCGAGCTGAGCTCTTATGAACTGGACGGTCGGGAGTGCTTGCGCAGCGGCGTGCGCCCCTGTTTTGGCCGTGCCAATATTGACAATGAGCGCATTGCCCAAATTCCCTTTGACTTTGTGCGCACCCTGATCGGGCTGAATGCCTTTAAGAACGCCAGCAAGTCTATGACCCCGCTGGAGGTAACAGCCACGCAAGGCAAGGACGCGGTGAAGATCACCGTGCGCTGGCTGTGCCGCTACCTGGATCATGTTGAGACTGCTTATGTGGTGCTGCCCTCCGGGCGGGTACTGGTGACCCAGACCTGCCGCAATATTGTACCCATGGATCTGCCTCGCTACGGTATCACTTTCCAGCTGATGTCCGGTGAGGACGGCGTGACTTATTATGGCAAAGGCCCCCACGAGAATTATTGCGACCGCAAGACCGGCGCGTACCTGGGTGTGTATCACTTTAAGAGTGCCGAGGACTTTATCCACGACTACCTGTATCCGCAGGAGAACGGCAACCGCTGCGACGTGCGCTGGCTGGAAGTGGGCAGCGATGTGAAGCTGCGGGTAGACGCTGTGGGTCGCGCTTTTGAAGCCGGCGTGCACCCCTATACTCTGGAGGAACTGGACGCAGCTAAGCATTCCTGCGATCTGCCCCGCCATGATTACCTGACGGTGAATATTGACGGCGGCCAGCAGGGTGTTGGCGGCGATGTGCCGGCTGTGGCCACCTTAAAGCCCCAGTACAAGCTGCCAAAGATGCAGACCGTGACCCTGCGCTGCGCGCTGCAATTCAAAAAATAATGATTGGAGAGAACCGCCCCATGACCTTTTCCTACCACATTGATTACAAGCTGGGCAGCACCGTAAAGACGGCCACCGGCAGTAACGAGGACCTGCTCTTGCAGGTGCGGGAGAGTGATCACCGCTTGCAGGTGACTTTGCACCCTACCGCGCCCATACAGGTGCGCAGTTTTATTCTGGAGCTGCCGTTCCTGTTTACCCCGGCCAGTCGCTTTATGGCCAACGGTTTTCAGTCCTGGACGGACAGCCGGGAGTTTGGCCCCACGGAGCGTATGCCCGGGTTGGGCACTTTGGGTAAGTCGCCGATCGGCCGCAGCTTGGGTATGCAGTATACCGGCGATTATACCTTTGTGCCGGAGGAAAAGCAGGCGGGCGTGTTCCATTCTCATGGCTTTGCTTATGTGCGTACCGGCGACACGCTGGACTTTATCGGTTCTCTGACGGACCGCACCGGTTTTACCGTCATTACGGCGGATATGAATCGCAATGTGCTGGCAGTGTCTAAGGATCTGGAGGGGCTGATGCTCACGGAGGATTATCCGGTGCTGGATCTCTATATGCAGCAAGGGAGTTATGACGCGGTGTTTGACGGCTACTTTGCCGCCTTGGGCGTACACCCCCGCCAAACGGAAAAGCTGCGGGGCTACACCTCCTGGTACAATTATTACAGCAATATTAATCACAATATCATTATGCACGACCTGCGGGCCATTGCCCCCTGCGCCGGGGTCAATACCTTCCAGGTGGACGACGGCTACCAGACCGCCGTGGGGGACTGGCTGTCTGTGGACAGCAAGAAGTTTCCGTTCGGTATGCGCCGGGTGGCAGATGCGGTTCACCAGCGCGGGCTGAAAGCCGGGCTGTGGCTGGCGCCTTTTGCAGTGCAAAAGAATGCCTATTTGGCCAAGAAGCACCCGGGCTGGCTGGTGGCGGACAAAAAGGGCAACCCCTTGATGGTGGGTGCCAACTGGGGCGGCTTTTACGCTCTGGATATTTATCATAAGGAAGCCCGGGCGTATATTAAGCAGGTGTTCCAAACGGTGCTGCATACCTGGGGCTTTGATATGGTGAAGCTGGACTTTTTGTATGCCGCTTCCGTTAAACCCTTGTACGGCAAGACCCGCGGCCAGGTGGCCTATGACGCCATGGAGCTGCTGCGGGAGTGCGTGGGCGAGGATAAGCTGCTGCTGGCTTGCGGCGCACCGATGCTGCCCAGCTTTGGCGTGGCGGACTATATGCGTATTGGTGCAGATATGGCCCTTAGCTGGCCCCATTCTGCCCGGCGCCGCCAAATGCACCGGGAGGATGTGTCTACACCTAATGCGGTGCTGAACAGTGTGTATCGCCGTGGACTGAACGGTCGTGCGTTCCTGAACGATCCGGATGTGTTCCTGCTGCGGCGCAACAATATCAGTTTTACCCCGGAGCAGCAGGCGCTGCTGTCTAAGTTTATTCAGCTGTTTGGCGGCGTGCTCTTCACCTCGGACGATGTGAGCACCTATAAGCCGGAGCAGGCCAGCCTGTTTGCGGATACCCTGGCCGATACCGCCACCTTGACGGATGTGAGCCAGGAGGACGATGTGCTCACCGTGCGGTATACCCAGAGCGACCGCCCCTGTACCATGCAGTTCAATGTGTACACCGGCCAGATCTTCGCCTTCGGCGCAGACGAAAAGTAATTACAGTCCCATACATAAAACACGGCTCCCCTTGCAAAAGGGGAGCCGCTATTTTTTACCACTTTGCCTCCCTTGTAAAGGGTGACTCCCCGCAGTGCGGGGAGATGTCGCGCAGCG
>CAVHPP010000020.1:545-35792 GCA_963638105.1 Agathobacter rectalis | reverse complement strand
AGAGCAGTTGGAAGCTCGTCGGGCTCATAACCCGGAGGTCGTAGGTTCGAGTCCTACCTCCGCAACCACCAAAACAGACACCAAACGGTGTCTGTTTTTTATTATTTATTTGGACTCGAACCTACGACACGAGGCTCCAAATTTGGCGAGTGTAACGAGCAGCAAATTTGGGAGAAACAGTCCGGGGGACTGTTTCGTAGCGAGTGCGCAATCTCGGTCCTACCTCCGCAACCACCAAAACAGACACCAAACGGTGTCTGTTTTTTATTATTTATTTGGACTCGAACCTACGACACGAGGCTCCAAATTTGGCGAGTGTAACGAGCAGCAAATTTGGGAGAAACAGTCCGGGGGACTGTTTCGTAGCGAGTGCGCAATCTCGGTCCTACCTCCGCAACCACCAAGACGGCGTTTATATACGCCGTCTTTTTTCTTTTACAGGACTCAAGGCCACATTCATACTGCACATAAACAGGCACCGGAAATTCCGGTGTCTGTTTTTTGTTTGTCAACGCGAAAAGCGCATTGACTTGACAATAGAAAATATGGTATGATTCGGGTAGAAATTACGCCATTTTTTGGCGCGAAGGGGTGCAAAAAAATGAACAAGATCAAGCGGGGTTTGGCGCTGTTGCTGACCATGATTCTGCTATGCACGGCACTACCCATCAGTGCCCAGGCCAAGACCACCGGCAACAAAACGGTCAACAAGGCCAACATTGTGCTGTTCGGCTACTTTGCAGACGACACGCAGACGGCGGCAGACGCCTATTTTGACCAATATGCCGGAGAATTAGTGGGCTACATCGACGGCAGCTTTGGCCGCTCGCTGAAGAACTATCTCAGCACCATTTCCTACGGTCAGCTGCGCATGAAAAACATCATTCCCCAGTACGACGGCACCACAGTGCATGCCCTGCAAGTACCGGTGAAGGAAAGCGACGCCCTGGTTCAAAATTTGGACACCCAAATCATAGAGAGCCTGATCCGTCAAATGCCCTCTATTGCAGACAAAGCCGTGGATCTGGACGGGGACGGCTATGTGGACAATGTGATGGTAATTCTAAAGGCCTCCCGCTCCGCCGAAGCCGCCTCCGCAACCACGCTGGTGGCCCACAAAAGCGACTACTCCGGCTCTGCCAAGATCAACAACAAGCCGGTGGTCGGCTACAATGTGTTTGGCACCGACCGACTGCGCTCCGAGGGCAGCAGTCTGCTGGCCCACGAGTACCTGCACACCTTTGGCTACCCGGACCTGTACCGCAATTCCGGCAACGACCGGCCGGTGTACAGCTGGTCCGTAATGGGTGGAGTCATCCCCGGCTCGCCCCAGTACCCCTTGGCCTACGAGCGGATGTACTTTACCCACTGGATCGACATAGATACGGTAACCAAAAACAGCACCCTAACCCTGGATGACCAGGCCAACGCTGACGGAAACCAGGCCTTTATCCTGAAATCGCCCTTAAACGACCACGAAATCTTTGTGGTAGAATACCGCAAAAAGCCCCCCATTAACTACACGGAGCAGGACTCCCTGGACTGCCGCATCGGCGGCACCGGGGTGATCGTTTACCGAGTGAACCTGAATGTGGACGGGCTGACCAACCTGCGGGGCTACACGGGCATTTATGTGTTCCGGCCCCAGTCCGGCCAACCGGGCTACACCGGCAACGAGATACTGGATGTGAGCCACGCCTACCTGCCCTACAAGGACGACAGCACCGGCAAAACCCGCAGCGCCATCGGCTCTGCGGATATGAGCGCCACCCTGGCAGACGGGGCCCTAACCTTCAGCGACGGCAGCAACTCCGGCATTGTGCTGAAGAACATTGCCGTATCCGCAAACAAACGGCAGGCCACCCTGGAAGTAGAAATTCCGCAAAAAAGCGACTATGACCTGTGGCAGGATCTGAACTATGCCGCCACCGGAAACATGACCTACGGCGTAACCATGACAGAGGTAGACGGCGCCCTGTACACCGTGGCGGCAGAGAACAAAAAGATCCGCTCCCGCAAGTATGAAAACGGTGCCTGGACGGACTTTGCGCCGGAGATCAGCGAGAGCTTTGCCAGCGAATTCCAACTGGCACGGCAGGGCAGCAACCTGTATATGGCCTTTAACGACACCAACGGTGCCGCCCGACTGATGCGCTACGACCTAACCGCCGGGGGCAGCTGGCAAGCGGTACGCACGGTGGATAACGCCGGCACCGGGGTCAGCCTGCGGGTGATCGGCGGCAAGCTGTATATGGCCTGCATCACCAACCGGCAGGTGGGCTATATGTACTACAACGACCTGCTGCTGATGCAGGTGGACGGCACCACCGCCACCGATCTTGGCACCTATGTAACCGGCACTTTTATCGGCCAGCCCAAGCTGGTGAACTACGGCGGTCCCTGTCTGCTGTATCGCTCCGGTAACAGCGTGATCACCGCACTTAAATGGAACGGCACCGCTTTTGAAAAATTCTCTGACGATACGGTAAAGGGCAACTTTTACGATGTGATCAGCAGCGGCGGCAAGCTGTACCTGTCGTTGGGCGGCTCCACCCTGCAAACCGCCATCTATGACGGCAGCAACTGGACACTCGGCCCGGACAGCGGCATCCCCTGCGGCGAAACCACCTGGACCACCCTGGGCGGCGCCCTGTACCTGGTGGCCAGCCCCAATACGGAGAGCGGCAACCTGCTGCTGTACCGCTACGACAACGGCACCTTTACCCAGGAGGGCGAACGCATTGACAGCCCCGCGTCTACCCTCACCGCCTGCCCGGTGAGCAATACCGTGTACCTAAGCTATGTGCGGGGCGCGGACCAAAAAATCACCTTTAAGAGCAAAACCGTGATTCCGCCCAAAGCAGAGGTGGACCGCAGTGCGCTGGAAGCGGTGTTGTCCCTGGCTGCCGCCTGCAAAGAGGGGCAGTATTCGGCTGAGAGCCTGGCCGCCCTGCAAAAGGAAACGGACGCCTACACACCCTATCTGACCGGTGATGTGACCCAGGCGCAGATTGACGCAGCCACCACGGCGGTACTGACCGCCATTTACAACCTGGCGCCGTACTTTGACCTGACCGTCACTGCCCTAAACGGCACCTGCACCGCCACGGTAGGCGACCAAGCCGGCGGCTGCGGCGGCTACAAGCCCTTAAAGGGCGCCGCCGTAACCCTGGTGGCACTGCCCTATGACGGCTACACCTTTGTAGGCTGGTATGACAAGATCAACCACCGCTATATGAGCCGCAACACCACCTATCACTTTACCGCCACCACCAACGCGCAGCTGCAAGCGGTGTGTGTAAAGACCGGCAGCGCTACCCTGACCTTTGCCACCGAAAGCGGCTGGATCAGCACCACCGTTACCCGCACCACGGCGGAATGGGCGGCAACGGACAGTCTGGCAGATCTGCTGCCGGAGGTGCCCTATCGCTACGGCTACACCGCCACCGGCTGGGACTGTGACGAAAGCACCGTACTGGAAAAGCTGCGCAGCGGCCAAAATGTGACTCTGCTGCCCACCTACACGGCGGACGGCGCCTCCCTGCCCACCCCCTCCCCGGCTAAAGACGGGGTACCGGTGCTGGATCTGTACTACAAACTGGACGAAAAGAACAATGTTGGCTCCTTTGTGATGGCTGCCGGGTGGCCGGATTACCTGGATATTCAGTCCGTTGGCGTAGCGTTCTACTACAAAGACGCCGCCGACTTTGACCCCACCGGCTTTACCCTGCTGCTAAACAACAAAATGCTGGCCAGCAACTTCCAAACAGACAGCCTGGAGGAGACCTATGTGGTGAATATAAAGAAACTCTCCAACCGCTACAACTGGGCGGCCAGAGGGTATGTGAACTACTACGACCAAAACGGCAAGCTGCAAACCGTCTACTCTAACCAGATCAATCTGATCGCCCGAGAGCAGGTATAAAAACAAGCGAAAGCCCGTCGCCCCGGTACGCCGGAGCGGCGGTCTTTTTTTGCCAAAAATGCGGCAGCACGCATCGACACCCACCTGAAAAATGACCAAGTTATGAATTTTCGATTTTTTGGCGTTTGGGTGTTGCGTCCCCTTTATATTTAATATATAATATTATCGCTGAAAGTTTATACAGCGGGCGGCGACACTGCCCCCCTGTTTTTTGAAAGTGAGAGAATACATATGATTTTGTCAAGAGATATCGGTATCGACTTGGGTACTGCCACCACCATGATCTGCGACCGCAAGGGCCGCATTATTGTGCGGGAGCCCAGCGTGGTAGCCGTAGATGTAAAGACCAAGCGGGTGGTTGCCACCGGCACCCAGGCCAAGCAGATGATCGGCCGCACCCCCGGCTCCATTGTGGCCGTGCGCCCGCTGAAAAACGGCGTGATCGCCGACTTTGATATGACCGCGGACATGCTCCACAGCTTTATTTTCCGCTCGGACAAGCGTTCCATGTTTTCCAAGACCCGGGTGGTCATCAGCGTGCCCTCCGGGGTCACCGAGGTAGAGCGCCGTGCGGTGGAGGACGCGGTACGCAGCGCCGGTGCGCAGGATGTGGAGCTGATCGACGAGCCCATGGCCGCAGCGCTGGGCGCAGGTCTGCCGGTGTATGAGCCTACCGGCTCCATGATCGTAGACATCGGCGGCGGTACCACCGATGTGGCGGTACTGAGCCTGGGCGGCATTGCAGCCTGCAAAAGCATTAAAGTGGGCGGCGAGGCCATGGACGAGGCCATCATCGACTATATCAAAAAGCACCATAACCTGCTCATCGGCGAGCCCATGGCAGAGGAGATTAAACTGAAAATCGGCTCTGCCGCACCTTATGACGGCGAGGGCGCCATGGAAGTGCGGGGCCGCAACCTGACGGACGGTCTGCCCGGCGCCATGGAGATCACCAGCGCCCAGGTACGAGAGATCTTGGCCGAGCCGGTGCAGGAGATCATCCGTGCCATTAAGGAGACCCTGGAGGTGACCCTGCCGGAGCTGGCAGCGGACATTATGGACCGGGGCATTTACCTGACCGGCGGCTCCAGCACCCTGCGGGGGCTGGCGGACCTGATCGAGCAGGAAACGAAAATCAAAATTCACATTCCGGACGCCCCCACCGACTGCGTGGCTATCGGCACCTCCATCAAACTGAGAAGGGCGAGATAATGAAAGCATTTTGGAAAAGCCGCCCGGTGAAGACCGTAGGCATACTGGCAGCACTCCTGGTGCTGGGTATGCTCATTGCGGCAGCCACCGGCCACGGCGAAACCGCCCAAAGCGGCGTGCTGGGCACCGTCTTTGCCCCCGCCCACTGGGCTGCGGAGAAGATCAGCGACGGGCTGGCCACCCTCTCCGGCAACGCCAAGGGCAATACCGAATACGAAAAGAAGATCGACGAGCTGCAACGCCAACTGGGCGAAATGCAGGAGCAGCTGGCGGATTATAAAAACATCAAGAGCCAAAACGAGGAGTACAAAGCGGCCCTGGAGCTGAAAGACGAGAACAGCGGTTTTCAGTATGTGGCTGCCGATGTGGTAGGCCGGGACAGCGCAGATCCGTATCTCAGCTTTACCATCAGCAAAGGTTCCGTCAGCGGAGTCAAGGAGAACGACGCAGTGCTCTACGGCCGCTACCTGATCGGCATTGTGAAGAAAGCCTATCCCACCTACAGCATCGTCACCACGGTGCTGGATCCGGACTTTTCCGTCTCTGCCTATGACATCAACTCCGGTGAGGTCAGCTATGTAACCGGCGACGCCAAGCTGGCGGCGGACGGCTGCTGCAAGTTTGAGAACCTGAGCACCTCTACGGATATTACCTACGGCTCCATCATTGCCAGCGCAGGCATCAGTTCTAAACTGCCCAAGGGTCTGATCATCGGCACGGTGGAGGAGGTGGCGGACGAGACCACCAACATCAGTACCTACGCCATCGTTAAGCCCGGCACAGACATTGCCAACATTACCGACTGCCTGGTGCTCACCGGCTTTACCCCCGCTAAGGGAGGCAAGTAATGGAACTGACAACACATCAAAAGACGGTGAAATACACAGTCTACTGTTTGGTAATCGCCGCAGCCGGTCTGCTGCAAAACACCCCCGGTCTGTTTTGGCAGATTGGCAGCGCCCGCTGCTTTTTGCTGCTGCCGGTGACCCTGTTGCTGGTGATGGGCGAGCGGGAACTGCCCGCCGCACTGCTGGGACTGTTTGCCGGGTGCGTGTGGGACCTGCACGCGGCCAAATCCGCCGGGTTCAACGCCCTGTTCTTTATGCTGCTGTGCTTTGGCGTATCCGCGGTGATGGAGCGCTATATTCGCAGCACCTTTGTGACCCACATGCTGTTTGCTCTGCCGGCGCCTTTCCTGTACGGTCTGCTGTACTGGCTGTGCTTTATTCTCATTAAGGGCGTGGACGGCGGCACAGACACCCTGTTCACCTTTTACCTTCCCTGTGCTCTGTACACAGCGGTCGTTGCCCCCATTCTTTGGTTCCTGCTGCGGCCCCTGCGCCAGCGGCTGAACCGCAAGGCCCTGCAATAACGGGCATCCTATAAAAATCGAAAGGAGAAAAGCCGATGCAAAGTCGATACAAAAGCACCCGTTCTGTCATTGCCCTGCTGCTGGTGGCGGTAATGATCATCGGCTTCTCCGCCACGCTATATAAGATTCAGGTGCAGGATCACGAATACTACGCCGCCCAAAACAATACGGTCAAGACCTACAAGGTGGCCATTGAGGCCGCCCGCGGCGAGATCGTGGACCGCAACGGCAACGCCCTGGTCACCAACCGAGAGACCAACTCCATTATTCTGGACGCTGCCTACTTCCCTGCCGCTACGGAAAACGACAAGCGCAACGCCATTTTGCAAAATCTCATTGCGCTGTTTCAGAAAAACGGCGAGGAATACGCCCAAAACCTGCCCTTAAAGCTGAAAGGCGGCAAAATCGTCTTTTCCGGCAAAAAGACGGACATTGCCACTATGAAAAGTGCGGATATGTTCAACCTGCAACCCTACGCCACAGCACAGAACTGTTACGACGCTATGGTAGAGAAGTACGGGCTGGAGCAATACGACACCAAAACCGCCCTACAAATCGGCAACCTGCGCTACGAGCTGACTCGGCTGCAATTTTCCATCAGCACCCCGGTAGTGATCGCCGACGAGGTGAGCAGCGATACGGTGGCCGCCATTAAAGAGGACAAGGACCGTTACCTGGGCGCCGATGTGCAGGTGGTGACCCACCGGGAATATACGGACTCCACCCTGGCGCCCCACATTCTGGGCACCGTACGCAAGATCAACGCAGAGGAGTACGCCCAACTGAAGGACAAAGGCTACGGCATTCACGACCAGATCGGCGAAAGCGGGATTGAAAGCGCCATGGAGAGCGCCCTGCGGGGCACCCCCGGCGAAAAGACCATTACCGTAGACAAGGACGGCCATGTGACCGAGGAGATCACCAAAGCCCCGATCCAGGGCAACACGGTGGTACTGACCATCGACCGTGACCTACAAACCCTGGCTCAAAAAGAACTGAAAAAGGTCTGCGACAAAACGGACCTGTATAACTCCGCCGGCGCCGTGGTGGTGCAGGATGTAACCACCGGCGCGGTACTGGCAGCCGCCAGCTATCCCACCTTTGACCTGGCGGATTACTATGACAAATACGAGCAGCTGATCACCAACCGGCGGCGGCCCCTGTGGAGCCGCTTTGCCCTGGGTGCCTACGCCCCCGGCTCCACCTTTAAGCCCATGATGGCGGTGGCCTCCCTGGAGGAGGGCGCCATCACCCGCAGCACCATCTTCAACTGCGGCGGTCTGTTCCGCTATTACGACCAGACCTTCCAGTGCCTGAACAAAAACGCCCACGGCGGCGAAAATGTGGAAACCGCCCTGCGCGACAGCTGTAACATCTTCTTTTACAACTGTGCCAAGCGCCTGGGCATTACTAAGATGAACGAATACGCCAGCGCCTTTGGCCTGGGGCAAAAGACCGGTGTGGAGATCGCCGAGTCTGCCGGCACCCTAGCCGGGCCGGAGGAGCGTGAAGCCGCCGGCGGCGTGTGGCAAAGCGGTGATACCATTCAGGCAGCCATCGGCCAGTCCGACAACCTGTTTACGCCCTTACAGTTGAGCAACTACTGCGCCACTGTGGCCAACGGCGGCACCCGTTACCAGCTGCACCTGGTACAGAGCCTGATCGACAACAGCAGCGGCACCGTCACCGAGACCCAGCCCAAGGTAGAGGAAAGCCTGGATCTGCACAAATCCACCCTTACTGCCGTGAAGAGCGGTATGCGTCTGGTGGCAACGCAAGGCGCGCCATCGCTGATCTTCAACCAGCTGCGCACCAAAGTAGCCGCCAAGACCGGTACATCGCAGGTGTTCGTCAACGGTGTGAAGAAGAACAACGGCTTTTTGATCACCTTTGCCCCCTATGACAATCCGGAGATCTCTGTGGCCTCCGTGGTAGAGCTGGCAGGCAGCGGTACTTCCACCGCGGAGATCACCTCTTCCATCATCAAATACTGGTATCAGAACAACACAGACGAAAAAACCAATCAAAAAACCGGCGCCCTGCTGAACTGACCTGTATTTTTTGTTGAATAAAATGCCAAAATATGGTATGATGAACCGTAAAACAAAAAAACAACCGCCGTTTATACAGAAACGGCTGAACCTACAGCGCCCCGGCGCACCTATACACCTAAACACACCAAAAAAATGGAGGAGCATTATGAACATTGCGCTGATTGCACATGACGCCAAAAAAGAACTGCTGGTACAGTTTTGCATTGCCTACTGTGGCATTATCAGCCGCCACGAGGTGTGTGCCACCGGCACCACCGGCAAGCTGGTGGCAGAGGCCACCGGGCTGAAGATCAATTGCTTTTTAGGCGGCAGCCAGGGCGGCGGCCAGCAGATCGCCAGCCGCATTGCCTGCAACGAAATCGACCTGCTGATCTTCTTTAGAGATCCGCTGACCGCCAAACCCCATGAGCCCAACGACAACGACCTGCTGCGGCTGTGTGATGTGCACAACATTCCCTTTGCCACCAACATTGCCACGGCAGAGGCGCTGATCCGCGGCGTGGAGCGGGGCGACTTTGAATGGCGAGAGATCGTCAACCCCAAATACAATCACTAAAAACGCAACGGGTGAGCCAGCTCACCCGATTTTGCTGATATTACACGAACGGAGAAAGAACTATGGCACTGATTACCAAAGCGATTAAGGGCACCAAGGACGTGCTGCCCCAGGACGCCTACAAAATCCAGTATATTGAAGCCACGGCTCGGGAAACGGCCGCCGACTTTGGATACAAAGAGATCCGTACCCCTGTGTTTGAGCACACGGAGCTGTTCCAGCGGGGCGTGGGTGACACCACCGATGTGGTGCAAAAAGAGATGTACACCTTTGACGACAAGGGCGGCCGCTCCATCACCCTGCGCCCGGAGGGCACGTCCGGTGCTGCCCGGGCATTTTTGGAGAACGGGCTGTGCAACGAGGCGCTGCCCCAAAAGGTTTATTATCTGGACAGCTGCTACCGGTACGAGAAGCCCCAGGCCGGTCGCCTGCGGGAGTTCCACCAATTCGGTGTAGAGTGCTTCGGCACCCAATCCCCCCTGGCAGACGCCGAGCTGATCGCCCTGGCTGCCGCGTTCTTTGACCGGCTGGGGGTCACCGGGCTGCGATTGGAGATCAACTCCATCGGCTGCCCCACTTGCCGCGCCAAGTATTATGACGCCCTGCGCAGCTACTTTGCTGCCCGCAAAGACGAACTGTGCGACACCTGCCGGGGCCGCCTGGAGCGCAACCCCATGCGCATTTTGGACTGCAAAAGCCCGGTGTGTCAGGAGATCGACAAGGACGCCCCGGCAGTGACCGACTACCTGTGCGACGAGTGCCGGGAACACTTTGACAAAGTACAGTCTTACTTAAAAGCGCAAAACATCGACTACACCGTAAACCCCCGCATTGTCCGCGGGCTGGACTATTACACCAAGACAGTATTCGAATTCGTGTCCGACTCCATTGGTGCCCAGGGCACCGTGTGCGGCGGCGGGCGCTACGACGGCCTGATCGACGAACTGGGCGGCCAAAAGACCCCGTCCCTGGGCTTCGCCGTTGGACTGGAGCGGCTGCAACTGCTGATGGAGGCACAGGGCTGCGCTTACCCGGAGCCGGAAAAAGCAGACCTGTTTATCATCGCTCTGGGCGACAAGGCCACCGGCAAGGCGCTGGAGCTGGCCGGGGATATGCGCGGCGAGGGCTTTGCGGTGCTGATGGATCTGAACCAGCGCTCCCTGCGTGCCCAAATGAAATATGCCAACAAGCTGGGCGCCCGCTACACCGTGGTGCTGGGCGACAACGAAGTGGATACCGACCGGGTGCAGCTGAAAGCTATGGACACCGGGGAGGAAACGGAAGTAGCGCTTTCTACCTTTGTCAACGGATTTTACAGCGTCAGCATGCAGGCGCAGCTGGCAGATCTGGAGATCAACGGCGAAGCCTTTGACTTTGCAAGCCTTTTTCAAACAGGAGAAACGGAATAATGGATACTTTAACGGGAATGAAACGAACAGACTACTGCGGCAACTTCACCACCGAGCAGATCGGGCAGGAAGTGACCGTTTACGGCTGGGCACAGCGCCAGCGGGACCTGGGCAACCTGATTTTTATTGACCTGCGGGACCGCACCGGTATTTTGCAGCTGAGCTTTAACGACGCCACCGATCGAGAGATTTTTGCCAAGGCGCAGAGCGTACGCAGCGAGTATGTGCTGGCTGCCACCGGCACCCTGCAAAAGCGAGAGAGCGTCAACAAAGAGTTGAAAACCGGCGAGATTGAGCTGGCGGTCACAGACCTGCGCGTGCTTTCCAAGGCGCAGACTCCGCCCTTTGAAATCGCCAACGCAGATAAAGTAGGCGACGAGACCACGCTGAAATACCGCTACCTGCACCTGCGCAACGAGCGGCTCACCCAAAACCTGCTCATGCGCCACAAAATCGCCAAGATCGCCCGGGAATACTTCTACGGCCACGATTTTGTAGAGATCGAGACCCCCATGCTGATCAAATCCACCCCGGAGGGCGCCCGGGACTATGTGGTGCCGTCCCGGGTACACAAGGGCAAGTTCTATGCCCTGCCCCAAAGCCCCCAGATCTACAAACAGCTGTGCATGATCGCCGGGCTGGACCGTTACATTCAGCTGGCCCGCTGCTTTAGAGATGAGGACCTGCGCGCCGACCGGCAGCCGGAGTTTACCCAAATCGACTTGGAAATGAGCTTTGTGGACTGCGAGGACATTATGCAGATGGCCGAAGGCTTTATTCAGACCCTGATGGCACAGACCGTAGGCGTGGATATTGCCGCTCCCCTGCCTCGCATGACTTATGCGGACGCCATGGCTCGCTACGGCTCCGATAAGCCGGACACCCGATTCGATATGTGCATTGAGGACATCACCGACTGGGCCAAGGGGACGGACTTTGTGGTGTTCCAAAACGCCATTGCCGCCGGTGGCACCGTGCGTTGCATTGTAGCAAAGAACGCCGCCGCTGCCTATACCCGTAAGAAGATTGACAAATTAACAGAGCATGCCCGCGGGATCGGCGCCGGTGGCCTGGCCTATGTGCGCTGGGCAGACGAGACCCCCACCTGCTCCTTTAACAAATTCTTAAAAGCGGGCCAGCTGGACGCTCTGCTCACCCGCCTGGGGGCAGAAAAAGGCGACTGCGTCTTTATCATCTCTGACAAAACCTCCAAGGCACTGCCTATTCTGGGAACTCTGCGCCTGATGGTGGCCAAGGAGCTGGACATCATTCCCAAGGGCAAATGGAACTTCCTGTGGATCACGGAAATGCCCTTCTTTGAGCAGGACGAGGAAACCGGCGAGTGGATCGCCATGCACCACCCCTTCACCATGCCGATGGAGGAATGCCTGCCGTACTTGGATACGGACAAGGCCCGGGTGCGTGCCAAGGCCTTTGACCTGGTGCTCAACGGCATTGAGCTGTCCTCCGGCTCCATGCGTATCACCGACTGCCAGCTGCAAAACAAAATGTTTGAACTTCTGGGGCTGAGCAAAGAGGAAATCGACGCCAAGTTCGGCTTCTTAGTAGAGGCCTATCAGTACGCCGCACCGCCCCACGGCGGTATGGGCATTGGGCTGGATCGACTGGCTATGCTCATCTGCGGTGCAGACTCCCTGCGGGATGTGACCGCATTCCCCAAGGTGCAGAACGCCAGCGAGCTGATGAGCGGCTGCCCGGCAGAGATCGACGCCGTACAGCTGGAGGAGCTGGGTATGCCCCTGCCGGAGGCGGACGCATGAGCAGCAACTTCTTTGCCATGGTAGAGCGCATGAAGCTGATTGACCGTTGGGCACTGATGAACAATACCGGCAAGGAAAACATTGCCGAGCACTCTCACACCGTAGCGGTAATCGCCCACGCGCTGGCGCTGATCGGCAACAAGAAATTCGGCCGCAGCTACAACGCGGAGCGGTGCGCGCTGCTGGCCCTGTACCACGACACCACCGAGGTGATCACCGGCGATATGCCTACCCCGGTAAAATATTATAACGACACCATTCGCCGTGCCTATAAAGAGATCGAGGCCACGGCGGGGGATCGTCTGCTGGCCATGCTGCCGGAGGAATTCCGACCGGATTATGACCCTTGCTTTCACCCTGACCCGGCGGACAAAGAACTGTGGCAGCTGGTGAAGGCGGCGGACAAAATCAGTGCGCTGATCAAGTGCATTGAGGAGGACCGTATGGGCAACCGGGAGTTTGAGATGGCTCTGCGTGCCCAGGAGGCCAAGGTGGAGGCCATTGACCTGCCGGAGGTGGCCTACTTCCGAAAAGAATTTATGCCTGCCTACTACCTGACACTAGACGAACACACCAAATCCTAAGGAACGAACGCTTATGCAAACCGCTTCTTCTGCCCCCCGCAAAGGGGCGCTGACCCGCGCACTGTCTGCGCCCGGCACAGCCAATGGGCTGATTCTGCTGGGCGCCGTGTTGCAGGTCCTCTTTTTTATACTCTACCTGATCAACGGCGATGTGCATGTGGACGAGGCCATGCTGGTACTCAACGCCCGCAGTCTGGCCCGGGAGGGCACAGACATTTTCGGCCAGCGTATGCCGGTGTATTTTGACACCTGGCTGTACGGCGGTCAATCCTCCCTGGCCACCTACCTGGCGGCGGCGTTTATCCGCCTGTTTGGCAACCAAATTTGGATTGCGCGGCTGCCCTTGGCGCTGACCGCCTTTGCCGGTCTGTTCGCCCTAAAAGGGCTGGTGCGACTGCTGTTTCCCGGGCAGTACACGGTACAAAATACCGTCCTTCTGCTGACAGCGATCGAGCCGTGGCGGCTATATCAATCCGCCTGGACTCTGGACTGCGCCTATCTGCCCTTTGTGCTGCTGTTTGCCCTGTACTTTTTGGTGCACGCGGTGGAAAAGCCGAAGGCACGGCTGCTGTTTTACACCCTGTCCATGGCCTGCTTCGCCCTGGGGCTGTACGCCTATATGGCAGCAGCCATTTTGATCCCGGTGCTGCTGGTGATCCTGTATCTATCTCTGCTGATCAAAAAGAAAATGAAATTCCGTTACGCCCTGTGGTCCGTAGCCGTATTGGCTGTGTGTGCTCTGCCGTTTCTGCTCTTAGGACTGGTGCAGGCGGGCCTGCTGAAGGACTGTAACTTCCTGGGGCTGTCCGTCACGGCTATGGACAGCTACGCCAGAGGCAACAGCACCACCATCTTTGGCGCGGCAGGCTCTGCCGGTGCTGTCTTTCAGCGAGCATTCTCCAACCTGGGCGGTGTGCTTTATAACATTTTGGTGCCGGATTTAATGCTGCTCCAAAGTGCCCGCTATCCCACCCTCAGCGGCAATGTAAGCAACTATCCCTTTGGCCACACGGTGGCGGGGCTGCTGGCGCTGGCGGGGCTGCTGCTGTTCCTGTGGCCCAAAAAGCACCGCAAGGCCGCCACGGACTTTGCCAAAACCGCCACCGCCCGTGTGGTGATCGGCAGCTTTTTAGGCACCTTTTTGGTGTACGCCATTGTGGTCAGCTACGCCTCCAACGCCATGTATCGCTACGCAGCCTTTTATCCGCTGCTGCATATTTTGGCCGCCTTTGGGGTGTGCTGGCTGCTGGAGAGCTTTTCCTCCCCGGCGGTGCCCCGCCTGCTGGCCGGGCTGGCCGTAGTGTCCCTGGCACTCACCGGCTTTGCCTTTGGCAACTTTGCCACCCACAACAGTGCTCTGTACGGCAAAAGCTTTGAACAGGCGCTGACCGCCGCCAGAGACAGCGGCAGCAGCGAAATCCTGCTGGTAGACAGCCAGGACCCGTACTTTAGAGAGCGAGAGAGCGTATTCCTGCGCTTTTATGCGGATGACAAAATCGACCAAATGACCCCACTGGAGCCGGAACTGCGCGCCCGTGGCGGGCTGAGTGCCGGCAACCCGGATGTGGCGCCCCGCCTGCGCCCGGTAACCAAGGACGGCAGCTGGCGCTATGTGCAGGTGGAGGAAAACCGCGACTTGACCGGCGACTGCTACATTTTCTTTGGCACCGTGCCCCAGCTGGATAAAACCCGACAGCAAGAATACGCCGTAAAGAATTATAACGACTTCTGCGCGACCCTGGTGCGGAAGAAGTAATGTTCTATCAAAAGCAAAAGCAAAAGCGGGCGGCAGATTGCCGCCCCTACGGTCACCCTTTTTGGCTCCCCTTGTTGCAAGGGGTAACTCCCCGCAGTGCGGGGAGATGTCGCGTAGCGACAGAGGGGACGGGCACCGGTTAGGTGCTGTCGCATTTTTGCGACTGAGGGGATAAAAGCGGCCCTACAAAAAAGCCCCCGACTGTGTACGGCTTGGTACGCAGTCGGGGGTAATTTTTGTTTTATATGGCTTATGCTCTGGCTTTTTTGATGTTCTCGATGAACTTTTTGCCGGTCTCGGTGATCTTGGCATAATCCCCGGTCTTGGCACCGGCGGTCAGGGAAGAACCGGCACCAACGGCAATGGCGCCTGCCTTAATCCAATCGCCTACATTGTCCACATCTACACCGCCGGAGGGCATGCACTGGGCATAGGGCACCGGGCCGCGCAGGGACTTAATGAACTTGGGACCAAGCACATCGCCGGGGAACACCTTTAGCACGCTGGCACCGCAGCGCATAGCGGCAATGGCCTCGGTCGCCGTGCCCACACCTGCCATAGCCGGCACATCATAAATGTTGCACACAGCGATGATCTCCGGGTCAAAGTGGGGCGACACAATATACTGGGCGCCGTTGAGAATGGCGATCCGGGCAGTGGCCGGATCCAGCACCGTACCGGCGCCGATGGTCACATCCGTACCCTCGTACTTCTTTACCATCTGAGAAATCAGCTGGTCCGCATTGGGCACGGTGAAGCACAGCTCCACGGTGGTCACGCCACCGGCCACGCAAGCGTCTGTAATCTTGGCAGCCTGCTCCACAGACTCCGCACGGATCACAGCCACGATCCCAACATCTTTAATTTTGTTCAAAACTGCTTCTTTAGACATACAATACCTCCAAAGCCCGCTGCGGGGCTTATTTTTTCAATTTTATATGCTAACCCTTTCGGCGGCATCCCTCAAAGCGCGCTGCTCGCCGGTATGTTATCTTTGCTTATCTCTGCACTCTGGCGCCTGCACCGTGGACTTTGGCTTCTACCTCTTTGAGGGATGCCATGCTGGTATCCCCGGGGGTGGTCATAGCCAATGCGCCGTGAACCACGCCGTAGTTCACCGCCTGCTGGGCGTCGCCAAAGGTCATCAAACCGTAGATCAAGCCGGAGGCAAAGCTATCGCCGCCGCCAACACGATCCAGAATTTCCAATCCCGGGAACTCCATGGACTTGTAGATCTGGCCGTCTGCCCAGCAAATGGCTTTCCAATCATTGACAGTGGCGGTCTTTACAGTACGCAGAGTGGTGGCGATCACCTTAAAGTTGGGATACGCCTTGGTGGCGGCCTCAATCATCTTGTAATAGCCGTCCATATTCAGGCTCTTCAAGTCCTTGTCGTTGCCCTCAACCTCCAAACCAAGGCAAGCAGTAAAGTCCTCTTCATTGCCGATCATTACATCAATATACTTGGCGATCTCCTTGTTCACTTCCTGGGCCTTTTCCTGGCCGCCGATTCCCTTCCACAGAGAGGCACGGTAATTCAAGTCGTAAGACACCACGGTGCCGTACTTCTTGGCAGCCTTTACTGCCTCCAGCACCACGGCAGCGGAATTCTCCGACAAAGCGGCGTAAATCCCGCCGGTGTGCAGCCAGCGCACACCCAGAGTGCCAAAGATATAATCCCAATCCACATCGCCGGGCTTCAGCTGAGAAATGGCGGTGTTGCCCCGGTCAGAGGTGCTGACAGCGCCGCGAATGCCGTAGCCCCGCTCCACAAAGTTCAGTCCGTTGCGCACGCTGCGGCCGATGCCGTCAAAGGGCACCCAGCGGATCAGGGAGGTATCTACCCCGCCCTGGAGGATCAGATCCTCCAACAGGTAACCCACCTCATTCTCTGCAAAGGCAGTGACCACGCCGGTGCGCATACCAAAACAGCGGCGCAGCCCGCGGGCCACATTATACTCGCCGCCGCCCTCCCAGGCACGGAAGGTGCGGGAAGTCTTGATCCGTCCCTCGCCCGGGTCCAGGCGCAGCATGATCTCGCCCAACGAAATCTCGTCGAACTTACATTCTTCCTTGGGTCTTAATTTCAAATCCATTTTTATCTCTCCTTATGCAAAATCAAAATAGGCAATGGCGTTATTGTAGCTAATGCCCTGTACGATCTCTTTCAGCACCGCGTCGTCATTGGCGTACCAGCCTTGCTCCACCCAGCGACCGATCAGAGCGCAAAGAATGCGGCGGAAGTAGGCGTGGCGACCGTAGGAAGTAAAGGAGCGGGAGTCCGTCTCCATGCCCACAAACTTGCCCAGCACGCCCAGGTTACCTAGACTCTTTAGCTGGGCGGTCATGCCGTCCATGGTGTCCAGGAACCACCAAGCCGGTCCATACTGAATTTTAGACGCCGCCTCCGTGGACTGGAAGTTACCCAGCATGGTCGCCAGCACCGTGTTGTCCTTGTCGTTCAGGTTGAACAGGATGGTCTTGGGCAGGCTGTCCGTGCTGTCCATGGCGTCCAGCAGGCGAGACAGGGGCCGTGCCACCCGACCGTCGTCCACTGAGTCAAAACCGGTGTCCGGCCCCAGGGCGCGGAACATTCGGCTGTTGTTGTTACGCATGGCACCAATGTGCACTTCCATGGTCCAGTGCAGATCGTGGTACATTTTGCCCAGTGCCAGCAGCACCGGGGTTTTATAGATCTGCGCCTCCTGCTCCGTCACCGGCGCCCCGGCCAGTGCCTTGGCAAAGACAGCCTGCACCTGTTCCGGTGCAGCAAGAGCGTAGGGCGGCACATCAAAGGCCTGATCAGACACCCGGCAGCCCACAGAATGGAAGTATTCTGCCCGACTGCGCAGGGCGGCGATCACATCGTCCACCGTATGAATTTCCATACCCGCAGCGGCAGCCAAAGTGGCCATATAGTCCGCAAAGTCCGGTGCCTGAATATTCAGTGCCTTATCCGGGCGGAAGGTAGGCAGCACCTTGCAGTCAAAGTCCGGCAGGGCTGCGATCTTCTTGTGATACGCCAGGTCGTCCGCCGGGTCATCCGTGGTGCACAGCACTTTGACCTTGCTCTTTTCAATCAGTGTGCGGGGGCGAAAATCCCCGGCAGCGATAGCCCCATTGGCTCGGTCGTAAATGTCATCTGCCGTGGCGGCAGACAAAGGGGTATCAATGCCAAAATACATCTGCAATTCTATATGCGCCCAGTGATACAGCGGGTTGCCGATGGCGTATTGCAGGGTGTAGGCAAATTTTTGGAACTTCTCTCTGGGCCTGGCGTCGCCGGTGCAGTACCGCTCGTCCACACCGCAGGAGCGCATAGCCCGCCACTTATAATGATCGCCGGACAGCCACAGGGCGGAAATATCCGTAGGCTGGGCGTTCTCGTAGATCTCCTTGGGACTTAAATGGCAGTGATAGTCACAAATGGGCAGCGCCTCACAGTAGTCGTGGTACAGGTGCCGAGCCGTAGGGGTATCCAGCAAAAAGTCCTTGTCCATAAAAGGCTTCATCTTAACACTCTTTTCTATACAAATAGTCTGCGCAAAAGGGGTGCACACACCCAAAAAATCCCCGAATACTCGGGGACTTTTTTAATCACACACCGGAATAGGCGTTAAAGCCGCCGTCCACCGGAATGTTCACGCCGGTAATAAAGCCGCTGTACGCCTCATCGCAAAGGAACAGCAGCGTGCCGGCCAGCTCCTCCGGCTCGCCAAAGCGATTCATCGGCGTAGCAGCCAAAATCTTGCCGGTGCGGGCAGTGGGGGTGCCGTCCGGGTTCCACAGCAGAGTCGCATTCTGCTTGGTGGAGAAAAAGCCCGGCGCAATGGCGTTAACACGAATACCCATATCCGCAAAGTGCACGGCCATCCACTCGGTAAAGTTCTTTACCGCAGCCTTAGCAGCGCTGTATGCCGGAATTTTGGTCAGCGGACGAAACGCATTCATAGAGGTAACCATCACAATGCAGCCCTTGCCCTTCTCTGCCATATCCTTGGCAAAGATCTGCGTGGGGATCAGGGTGCCTAAAAAGTTCAAATTAAATACAAAGCTGATGCCCTGGGGATCCAGATCGAAGAAGGTCTTGACCTCCGGATCCTGCTGAGCCAGATCAATCTTTTCCAAAGTCTCCTTGGTGGTGGTGCCCTTGGGGTTGTTGCCGCCGGCACCGTTTAACAGAATGTCACAGGTGCCCAGCTTCTCGGCAATCACATCCCGCGCGGCGCGCATAGACGCCGGCTCCAACACATTGCAGCCCACGGCAATCGCCTGTCCGCCGTTGGCGTTGATCTCGTCGGCCACTGCCTGGGCAGCCGCTTCGTTCAGATCCAGCACAGCCACCTTGCAGCCCTGCGCCGCCAAGGTTTTGGCAAAGCCGCCGCACAGCACGCCGCCGCCACCGGTGACCACGGCCACGCGGCCCTTTAAGTTCTCGTGATTAAACATGGTTTCTACTTCCTCTCTATTTACGCCCTGCGGGATTTTTCTACCGCTTCCCACAAGCCGTTCAGGTAAGACACACCCAGTGCCCGGTCAAACAGACCATAGCCGGGTCGGGCTACTTCGCCCCAAATCATACGCCCATGGTCCGGGCGCACATAGCCGTCAAAGCCCTCCTCTTGCAGGGCCTTTACAATCTCATACATATTCAAAGAACCGCAGGCGCTCTCATGTGCCGTCTCGTTAAACCACCGGTCATTGATCGCCACATTGCGCAGGTGGGCAAAGTAAATGCGATCCCCGGCAGCGTGGATGATTTCCACCATATCGTTCTTGGGACTGGCGCCTAAAGAACCGGTGCACAGGGTCAAGCCGTTATACTTGCTGGGCACCATGGTCAGCAGCCGCTCTACCGCCGCCTTGTCCGTAATAATCCGCGGCAGGCCAAAGATGCCCCATGGCGGATCGTCCGGGTGAATGGCCATCTTTACATCGCATGCCTCACAAACGGGCATAATCGCCTCCAAGAAATACTTTAAGTTGGCCCACAGATCCTCGGCGGTCACATCTTTATACTTTGCGAACAGCTCTTTGATCTCGCCCATGCGCTCCGGCTCCCAGCCGGGCATAGCGTAACCGTTAGAGTTGTCGTCGATCTCACGGAACATATCCTCCGGGGACTTGCCCTCCACCTGCTTGCCGTCATAGCTCAGGCAGGTAGAACCGTCCGGCAGGGGCATATACAAGTCCGTGCGGGTCCAGTCAAACACCGGCATAAAGTTGTAACAGATCACCTTGACCCCAACCTTGGACAGATTGCGAATCGAGGTTTTGTAATTCTCAATATACCGATCCCGGCTGGGCAGCCCGATCTTAATATCCTCGTGCACATTGACGCTCTCAATGCACTCCATGGTCAGCCCGGCAGCAGTGATCTCGTCATACATGGCCTGTACTCGGTCCATGGTCCACGGCGCACCGGCGGGCAGGTCGTGCAAGGCAGGCACCACTCCGGTCACGCCGGGGATCTGACGGATCTGCTCCAGAGAAACCGTGTCCTTTTCCTTGCCGAACCAGCGGAATGTCATCTGCATAGCATCGCCTCCTGTTTCATAGATTTTTTGCGCTTTTATTCTATCACAAGGGCGGCGCGCTTGCAAGTATCCGCTGCATAATTTGGCAAATTTCCAAAAATGAAAAATAACGGTCAATTCGGCGGATTTTTCCATCGAATTTTACTGCCGTTCCCGATCGGTTTGCAGGCTTTGCACCTGCACGGTGTAGGCCCCTACGGCCGTGACCGTATCCGGGGTCACCTCCACCGTCACATAGGCGTTGATGATGGTGGCGCCCGGCAACTCCTGCGCCCGTTTTTCCTCCAGTGCCGCCTTAGCCAGCGCCGTGGCCGCCTGCGCCGTTAGGCGTTGCTCCACTCGGCGGTAAGCGGTGCGGGTGCGCGTTACGCTGCCCATAGGCAAGGCTCGACCGTTCAGGTGCAACAGACGGCGCTGCTCCGTTACCTCCGTCATCGGCGGTGCGTCCTTGCTCATAGGCACCAAAGTCAAGCCGTAAAAATACACCCCGCGGCACACCTGCTGCCGGGTTTGCACACGGTGCACCTGCAACCGGCTGACGGTGCACCGCAGTTCTCGCCGGGCAGCGCCCCATTGACTCTGCTCCCCGTCGCTTTTCGTCTTCGGGGTATCTACCCGCTCCGCCACCTCCAGCCGGGCGGTGGCGCCCGCCTTGTTGATATGCGCCCAGGCCAGATCCGGAAAATCCCGCAGCAACCGATAGTTCAGCCGGCTGCGCGCCACCCCCTGCCAGGGCTTGCCCACAGCCACGCCGTTCCGGGCCAAATACGTCTCCAGTGTGCCGGTGCCTACCCGGTCATTGCCCACCACCTGCACATCCCAGATAAACCCGCTGAGCACACACAGCACCAGTGCAAAAGCCACCGCTCCGACCAATAGTCCCCGGCGCCCTTGCAGCCGACGGAGAAAAAAGGGCAGCCCTCGCCGGACAGTAACATGCACCCGACCGCCGGCCTGCCGCGCCGCCTTGTGCAGCTGCCGATATGTACCGATACTGCACGCGCCGTACAGGTCGCTCCCCTGCCGCTGCAAGGCAGGCAGCGTAATGCCCAGCTCCCCCAGTGCATTGATAAAATCCTCTGCAAACCCGCCTGTAAATACAAACTGCACATACCCCCGAAGATACCAGTACAACCGGGTCATAGATCGCCGAACTCCACAGCCAACAGCGTGCCGTTCACCTGCACGCCTAAAGGCGAATAATCCAGCAAGCACAGGTCAGCCCCCACCAGGGTCACCCGGCGCTTGCCTACTTGCAGCACCAGGCGCTCCGGAGTATAACTAAGCACCCGGCGCAGCCCGTCCACCAGCACCCGATCGCCGATGATCTCCAGCCGGGGCTCCCCGGCGCTGTAATGCACCGGCAGCTGGCTTTCGTCCCCGGGCAAGGGGCACGCCCGACGATTTTTTGCCCTTTTTTTGTCTTTTGATATGTGCTCCATTGTATCACCTGTACATACTATGCATAGGAATTATTGGTGATGATATGAAAAAAGAGAACCAAAAAGCCCTGCCCCTGCTGGCTCTGCTGCTGGCGGCAGCCGCAATTCTGCTGGTGTTTGCCGCACCGGCACGGGCGGGCGCCAAGGCCGGACTGGCGCTGGCAGAGAACACGGTGCTGCCCAGTCTGCTGCCGCTGCTAATGCTGTTCTTAATGATCCAGAACACCCGTGCGGGAGCACTGCTCAGCCGGGCGCTGACCCTACCGGCTAAGGTGCTGCGTTTGCCGCCCCAGGCTGCCGGAGCGCTGCTGTTTGGCCAAATCGGCGGCTATCCCACCGGCGCGGTGCTCACCGGGGAGCTGCTGGATCGTGGCGTGATCGACCGCCCCACCGCTCGGCGTATGCTGTGCTTTAATGTGTGCGGCGGGGTGGGCTTTATCTGCACAGCTGTGGGCACGGCGGCGCTCCATAACGGCGCTGCCGGGTGGCTGCTGCTAACCGCCAATATATTGGCCAACCTAACGGTGGCGGCGGTGACTGTTCCCCTCAGCGACCCGCCCGCTGCCAAAGAAGTACCGCCTGCCCCGCCCTTGTCTGCGGGAGAAGCGCTGCCCGCTGCCGCCAAAGGCGCCATGGAGAGCCTGCTGCACCTTTCTGCCTGTATTATTCTCTTCTCTGCTCTGTGCGCGGTGGTGCCGGTGCCCAAATGGCTGCTGCCCCTGGTAGAGATCACCGCCGGGCTGTGTACCGGCACCGGCTACACCCTGCCCCAAACGGCGGCATTCCTGGCCTTTGGCGGGCTGTGCGTGCACTTGCAGCTGCTGGGCTGGGCCGGGCGGTTCGGGCTGCCCTACCCGACCTTTTTGGCCTGCCGCGCCGGGGCTGCCCTGCTGGCAGACGGCTACTGCCGGGGGCTGCTGCGCCTGTTTCCCCAACCGGCGGCGGTGTTCTCCAATATATCGGAAACCCTGCCCCGCCCCGGTATCGGCAGCACCACGCTGACGGCGCTGCTGCTGGCAGGCGCTGTGGTGTTTGCCATGGATCTGCTGCAACGGCGCCGCCGAGTGGATTGGGCGTAAAATAGCCCATACATTATATATGTATAAAATAGACAATTTTGGCCCCCTGCTTTTGTGCGTTTTGTACGAAGCAGCCCAAGTTTTTTAATTCCTATTGACAGAGTAGGAAATACGGATTATATTATTAGGCAGAAAATAGTAAAAGCACGGTTTTTGTGCATGGAAAGGAAGTTCAAAACCATGTCCCAGCACTTACTGGATATTGAGAATTTGACCGTTGCCGTAGAGGATAAAGAGATCCTGCTCGGCGTGAATTTACAGGTAAACGAGGGCGAGACCCATGTGCTCATGGGTCCCAACGGCGCCGGCAAGTCCACCCTGGGCTACGCCCTGATGGGCAATCCCCAGTACAAGGTAACCGGCGGCTCCATTCTGTTCCACGGCAAGGAGCAGCAGGGTCTGTCCGCCGACCAGCGGGCCAAGGAGGGTATGTTCCTGTCCTTCCAAAATCCCCTGGAGGTGCCCGGCCTGTCGCTGAAGAGCTTTGTGCGCAGCACCCTGGCTCAGCGCACCGGCAAACGGGTGAAGCTGTTTGCCTTTGAAAAGCAGTTTAACGAGGCAGCGGAGCTGCTGCAAATGGACCCGGCCTACGGCGATCGGGACCTGAATGTGGGCTTCTCCGGCGGCGAGAAGAAAAAAGCGGAAATTCTGCAAATGCTGCTGCTGCGCCCCAGCCTGGCCATCCTGGACGAGACGGACTCCGGCTTGGATGTGGACGCGGTACGCACCGTATCCCGTGGCGTGGAGGCCTATCAAAAAGAGCAAAAAGGCGCCCTGCTGATCATCACCCACTCCACCCGTATTTTGGAGAGCCTGCATGTGGACTACACCCATATTTTAGTCAACGGCCGGATCGTCAAGACCGGCGACGGCTCCTTGGTGGACGAGATCAACGCCCGTGGGTTTGAAGCCTACGAGCAGGCGTAAAAGAGGTGTTCCCTGTGGAAGAAAAAACCTATGTGGCAGACATTGACCGCACGGTCTATGACATAAAAGACGACGAAAAAGACGCCTACAAGCTGCAAGCGGGTCTGACCCCGGAGATCGTACAAAAGATCAGCGACGAGAAGAACGACCCGGCGTGGATGCAGCTGTTTCGGCTCCGGTCCCTGCAAATTTACAATGAGAGTCGGGTGCCCCAGTGGGGCCCACCCATTGACGGACTGGATATGGACAATATCGTAACCTATGTGCGCCCCAACACCAAAATGAGCGCCAAGTGGTCCGATGTGCCCAAAGATATTAAAGATACATTTGAGCGCCTGGGCATTCCCCAGGCAGAGCGCAAGTCCCTTGCCGGTGTGGGCGCCCAGTATGACTCAGAACTGGTGTACCACAATGTGCGGGAGGAAGTGGCCGCCCAGGGCGTGGTCTATACAGACCTGGAAAGCGCCATGCACGGCCCCTATGCGGAGATGATCCAAAAGCACTTTATGAAGCTGGTAAAGCCCACGGATCACAAATTCGCCGCCCTGCACGGCGCCGTCTGGTCCGGCGGTTCCTTTGTGTATGTGCCGCCGGGGGTGTCCGTAACCATTCCGTTGCAATCCTACTTTCGGCTGAATGCGCCGGGCGCCGGCCAGTTTGAGCACACGCTGATTATCGTAGACGAGGGGGCGTACCTGCACTTTATCGAGGGCTGCTCCGCACCTAAGTACAATGTGGCCAACCTGCACGCCGGGTGCGTGGAGCTGTTCGTTGGCAAAAACGCCAAGCTGCGCTACTCCACCATTGAGAACTGGTCCAAGAATATGTACAACCTGAACACCAAGCGGGCGCTGGTGGAGGAGGGCGGCACCATTGAGTGGGTGTCCGGCTCCTTTGGCTCCCATGTGTCTTACCTGTACCCCATGAGTATTCTAAAGGGCAAGGGCGCCCGCATGGAGTACACCGGCATTACCTTTGCCGGGGCGGGGCAGAACCTGGACACCGGCGTTAAAGTGGTTCACGCTGCACCGGAGACCACCTCCGTGATGAACGCCCGCTCCATTTCCAAGGACGGGGGCATCAGCACCTTCCGCAGCAGCGTACAGGTGCAAAAGACCGCACCGGGCAGCAAGTCCACCGTGTCTTGCCAGTCCCTGATGCTGGACGATATTTCCCGGTCAGACACCATTCCCGCCATGGATATTCGCACCCGTGACGCGGATGTGGGCCACGAGGCCAAGATCGGCCGAATCAGCGACGATGCGGTATTTTATCTCATGTCCCGCGGGCTTAGCGAGGAAGAGGCCCGCGCCATGATCGTCAGCGGCTTTGCAGACGATGTGTCTAAGGAACTGCCGCTGGAATACGCCGTGGAAATGAATAACTTAATTCGCTTAGAGATGAAAGGCAGCATTGGCTGATGGGAGGTAGCAGTATGACAAAAGAAAATACCCTTGCAGTCAATCCCCTGCCGTCCCCCACCTGGAACCGACTGCACATGAACGAAACCACGGTAACCCTGCCCCCGCTGGACGGCCCCTGCAAGGCGGACTGGAGCGGCGCGGAAGTCACCGCCGCCCCGGCCCCTGCCACAGTGGTTTCCACCGGTATGGGCCAAGAAGCGGAAGCGGCCTTTGCCCCCCTGGGACTGGACCGGATCACCGCCAAAGCAAATACCGATACCGCCGCCCGACTGACCCTGTGCGCCGACGGCGCCAAGAACGCCCGCCGGGTGGAGCTAACCGCAGAGGCAAACAGCCACTTGACGGTCATTATGGACCTGCAAAGCACGGCGGACGCCCCCTGCCTGGAACTGGAGACCCGGGTGGAACTGGCCCCCGGTGCCAAAGTGCGACTGGTGCAGCTAAGCCTGCCGGGCTCGGACTGCACGGTGGTCAACAACATTGGCGCCCACTGCGGTGCCGGTGCGGACTTTCAACTGGTGCAGCTGTTTCTGGGCGGCAAAGCCACCTACGCCGGGTGCAAGACCCACCTGGACGGAGACGACAGCCGCTTTACGGCAGACATCGGCTACCTGGGCACCGGGGATCGCACCTTTGACTTTAACTATGACGCCCTGCAAACCGGGCGCCGCACCGTAAGCAATATGAACGCAGACGGGGTGCTGCAAGACCGCAGCGCCAAGCTGTTCCGGGGCACCATTGACTTTCAAAAAGGCGCCGCCGGCTCTAAGGGCGACGAAAAAGAAGATGTGTTGCTGCTGGGCGAGGATGTAGTGAACCGCACCATTCCCCTGATCCTGTGCGCCGAAGAGGACGTAGAGGGCAACCACGGGGCCAGCATCGGCCAGCTGGACGAGGACATTTTGTTCTATATGAATTCCAGAGGGCTGAGCCGGGCAGAAGCCGAGCTGCTGATCACCCGCTCCAAGCTGGAGGCCCTTTGCGCCAAGGCAAACGACCCGGCACTCACCCAACGGGTGCACCGTTATTTGGAGGAGAATGCCCAATGACCCAGCAAGAAATTATGAATTACCGGGCGGACTTTCCCCTGCTGCGGGAGAGCAAGGTGGCGTACCTGGATAATGCCGCCACCAGCCAGCGCCCGGACTGTGTACTGGACGCCCAGCGCAAATTTTACGAGACCCACAACGCCAACCCCCTGCGGGGGCTGTACCAACTGGGTATGGACGCGACGGAGGACTACGCCGCCGCCCGGGAGACGGTGCGCCGGTTTTTGAACGCTAAGAGCGAAAGCGAAATTATTTTTACCCGCAACGCCACGGAGAGCCTGAACCTGGTGGCATACAGCTACGGCCTGCACCGGATCGGCCCGGAGGACGAGATCGT
The DNA here is from genome assembly GCA_963638105.1 of Agathobacter rectalis. Classification (GTDB taxonomy): domain Bacteria; phylum Bacillota; class Clostridia; order Oscillospirales; family Acutalibacteraceae; genus CAG-217. Next base: position 9,348 of record CAVHPP010000020.1, on the reverse strand, counting down.
TGTAAGCATTGCGGAGCACCACTCCAATATGCTGCCCTGGCGGATGGTTGCCCGGCAAACCGGCGCCACCCTGCACTATCTGGAATGTGCACCGGACGGCAGCCTGCCTATGGCGGAGCTGGAGGCGAAGATCACAGACAAGACCGCCCTGGTGGCTGTGGCGCAAGTGTCCAATGTGTTTGGCCGCACCAATCCGATGAAGACCATTATTGACCTGGCCCACAAGCACGGCGCCGTGGTGGTCATGGACGCCGCCCAAAGCGCCCCCCATATGCCCATAGATGTGCAGGCGCTGGGCGTGGATTTTGTGGCTTTTTCCGGCCACAAGCTGATGGGCCCTATGGGCATTGGCGTGCTGTATGGCAAGGAAGAATTGTTAGAAGAAATGCCGCCTTTCTTATCCGGCGGCGAGATGATCGAGTATGTGACCCGGGACAAGGTGACTTACGCCCCCCTGCCCCATAAATTCGAGGCCGGCACGGTCAACGCTGCCGGTGCGGTGGGTCTGGCCGCCGCCATTGACTACCTGACCGCCATTGGGTGGGACAAGCTGCACGCCCGGGAGGTAGCGCTGACGGACTTTGCCCTGCAAGGGCTGCGTGCCATGCCCCATGTGCATGTGATCGGCGCGGAAAAGGCAGAGGACCACTGCGGCATTTTGACCTTTACCGTGGACGGCGTGCACCCCCACGACATCAGCGCCATTTTGGACGCGGCCAATGTGGCCATTCGTGCCGGGCACCATTGCGCCCAGCCGCTGATGCAGCACCTGGGCACCCCGTCCACCGCCCGCGCCAGCCTGTTCTTCTACAATACAGAGGAAGAAGTGCAGCGATTTTTAGACGCGGTGGCGTCCCTAAGGAGGCAAATGGGCTATGGAGAATAGAAATTTTTATAACCAGATCTTAACGGAGCACAACCTGCACCCAGAGCACAAACACGATTTGGCAGACGCCAACTTGGTGCTGGAGGGGGTCAACCCCAGCTGCGGCGACGACATTGTGCTAAAGCTGAAAGTGGAGGACGGCGTGATCACCGACGGCGCTTTTGTAGGCGACGGCTGCGCCATCTCCCAGGCCTCGGCGGATATTATGCTGGACCTGATCATCGGCGAGAAGAAAGAGGACGCCCTACACCTGGCAGAACTGTTTCTAAAGATGATCAAAGACTCCGTTACCGATGAGGAAATGGAGGAGCTGGACGAGGCGGCGGCGCTGCAAGACGTGGCCCACATGCCCGCCAGAGTCAAGTGCGCCGTGCTGGGCTGGCACACCATGGAAGAAATGTTTGACCTGGACAAGCAGCAAGACGCAAAGCAGTAAATCCAAAGTCAGAGCAAAAACAGGGGACGGTTCCTTGTTTTATATAAAAACACACCCCAAGCGGCCACAACGGCACCGTTTGGGGTGTTTTCTTTTGTTCTATTCTACTGAATATGATCTTCCGCTTTGTCCCGCCAAATGCCGTCAAAGCGGCGGTACTTGCCCGCCTTTTCCATACGAGCGGTGAGATCTGCCACAAAGGCCTCCGGATCGTCCACCGGCACATAATACCAACGCAAATCAGTAGAAACCTGTACCAGGCGGTGCAAGTCCATACCCACTACCGGTATGTAAGCGCCGCCCCGGCCGGTCCAGTCCGACCGACGGTATTCTTTCACTTCAAAGCGCTGGATTTTAGACAACGAAACGGACTCATTAAAGCCCCAGCGGTACGGAAATTCCATCAAATTGTGGCGCAGAATGGACAGGCTCCAATCCGTGAGCACAATGGTCTTTGGCTTTGGCAGCTGCACGATCAGCGCCACCAGCAGGGCAACGCAGGGCAAAATGGGCCAAAGGAGCAAGATCCTGTCCCCCACCTGCGGTTCGCCCGGCTCGATCAGGTTGAGCACCCAACCGTCATACAACACCAATAAGAAGGCTTCTGCTCCGGCCACCAGCAAGATCACAAAAATCTCGGCGCATTTATTTACAATTTTCCAACCTTTGTTTTTGAAGCGCAGCGGATATACCGTACGGTTCATTTCTTTTTCTTCCATCATTCACCTACGCTGCGCACTTTTTACACGGGCGCAGGCCCCGGGATTTGGCTTCTTTCAATGTGGTCTTTTTTGAGTTTTTCCCGCCGCAGCCGGACAGATAGTGATAGCACCGGCCGGTGGGGGTGGTGTACACCGTGCGGCTGCTTTGCCCGCTGCTCTTGGCCGCCGGTTTTGTGGCTTTCTTGGCGGTAGCGGTGTGTTTTTTTGTGGATTTGGCGCTGCTTTTGCTGCTGGCGGTGGTGCCGGTGCGGCCGTCTGTGGTGTGGCTGTCGCCGGTGGCGTAGTCGATTTGGATCCCCGGCTGGTTGTTGTAGCAATACACATGGAAGCACACGCCGTCGCCGCCGTCCTCCACGGACCAGGCCTCCATCTCCACCCCCTTGGCCACCAGATCGTTGCCGCTGAAAATGGGGGTCACCCGGTACAGCACATGGTTGCCGGTCTCCTTTATGTAATCGGCCACCAGGTTCTCAAAGGGCAGCATACCCTGGGTATTCAGGTAGCGGGTGCCGGTGATCAGGTTGCGGGTGTTGGCGTTCTCTGCCGACAGTTGGTAGCCGATCAGGTGGCAGCGGTTGTACAGGTACTTGCCGTCCACCGTGTCATATTTCACCGTGTGCCAGCCGCTGGGCCGCACCCGGCCGATCTCGCCTCGCTTTTCCGTAGGCATGGTCTCCTTGCACAGGCAGGCAAAGGCCACCCCGCAGCGCCCCAGGCTGTCCAGCGGCGCATAGGACTCATAGGCGGCGCGGAGCTTTTTGTCCTTGGCGCTAAAGTGCGGTTGGTTGTCGTCCAGCACCACATAGGGCTTTTTGCCAAAAGCGGGAATGTTCGCCGCGGTTTGTTTTTTCTTGGTGGTGGTCTTGGCTTTTGCGGTGCCGCCGGTCTGCTTTTCCGAGGTGCCGGCCGTGGTCTGTACCGCGGTCTCCGTTACCGCCGCTGTGGTCTGCCGTGCCGTAGTGGTCGGTTCGCCGCCGCCCAGCTTCCCCAGGGCAAAGATCGCCAGGATCACCGCCGCCAATACCACCCACAGGGTGGTTTTTTTCTTGCCTTTTGCCATGTTATGCCCTTTCTTTTTTCACATACCGTTCTCTGGTGATTTTCTCATGAGAGGTGCCCGCAAAGTCCGTGGTGTCTTGCAGCCGGTAGCCCCATTGTACCGGCGTGCCGCACAAGGTCAAGTCTGCCGGGTACAGCCGGTTCCAGCGGTACAGGATCAGTTCCTCCGCCTGCGGTATATACGCCGCCGGGTCCGCATTTTCTAAGAATAAAATCCCATCGGCGGGCACAGCGCCCGGGTCGTCCGTCACCGTCACCGTTCCCGGGTCAAACAGCCCGACAGAATACGGCAGGCAAAATACCGGCCGCCCGCCGGCCGCCGCCAGCAGATCCGCCACCAGCCCCCGGTCCCGGCTCTGCCGCCGGTGATTAAAAGCCAAGCCCCCTTGATCGTCTACGCAAAACGCCAGTATCATTTGCCCACCTCCTTGCGTTCTGCTCCCATTATACACCGTCCGTCCCGCCCCCGCAACCACCATTGACAATCCCCCGCCCCATTTGGTATGATAGGAACAGAACATGGCGGCGGGAGCAAGCCCCCGCCCTATTCAAAATTAACGCAAGACCTACGCCCAGGCTGATTGGAGATTTTTATGGAAGCGTATCTCGATTTTTTAACAAGGAACACTTGGATAATCGTTAAATCCAATTTGGTTGTGTTGGGCATATTGGCGCTTTCTGTAATTATTACTTTATTACTGATAAAGCGCTATAAAAAATTATCCGAATTGCTGAAATCTCTACTGATCATTATGTGTTTCGTTGTTCTCGAGTGTGGGATACTGGTTATTCCAAGAATATGCGATATCCAACAACAATCATTTGTTGTAGTAGAAAACGGAAGCTTTTATCTAGACGCAACCAACAGTACATACGAGGACGGGAGCGTTATGTTCTATGGCATTGGCAGAGTACAGGATGAGTCCGGAAAGGAAACGCTGGTTTTGGGTGCGAACTTTTTTGATTTATCTAATATCAATTCAAATGACAAATACCACGCCACCGTTGTGTACGCTAAACATTCACGACAAGTTGTTAAATTAGAAATTAAAGATCGAATGTAAGAGCGGCGGGAGCAAGCCCCCGCCCTACGAAATTTACAAAAGGATAAAACAGGGGACGGTTCCCTGTTCTACAATAGATAAAATCATTCGCCCCAACCGGGAGGTAAACCATGATCGTAAAATTCTATGACCAAGTGGAAGATGAAAAGCTGAAATTCGCCGTGATCGCCGCCCGGGTGCACGCCTTTGGCCCCATAGACAGCGAGATGGAAAAGATCGTTCTCACTGCCGATCTGCCCACCCAATGGACCTATCCGCAAATCCAGCCCAAGCTGCTGGCGGAATTGGAGCGCCGCGGGGTCATTCAATGAACCGACTGCTACTTTTCGATTTAGACGGCACCCTGCTGCGCCCGGACAAAACCATTTCGCCTGCCAATTTACAGGCGCTGGAAGATTGCCGCCAGGCAGGCTGCGGCATTGGCATTGCCACCGCTCGCTACGCAGGCAGCGCGCAGGCGTATGCCCGCCAAGTGCAGCCGGATGTGCTGATCACCAGCTGCGGCGCCTTGGCACAGGTGCAAGGCAAAACGGTCTATCAAGACGGGTTTGCCCCGGTTGAAGTCCAGCGAGTATTCGCCTGTATTCGCCGCATTTGCGGGGCAGAAACGGAGATGACCGTAGACACTCTGCAAGGCCATTTTTGGAACTATGACCGCAACCAGCGGCCCCCGGACCCGGCCTGGGCGCAAAGTATTTGGTCGGATTTTTGGGACTTTTCCCTGTATGCGCTGAAGATCTGCGCCCAAGTGCCCACCGATAAGCAAGTCAAAGCGCTGCAAGCCGCCTTGCCGGACTGTGATATTCGCTGCTTTTCCGGTGAAGAAAACTGGCACAAGATCACCAAATCCACTGCCACCAAGGCCAATGCCCTGGCGCCCATCTGCGCCGCCTGCGGCCTGACCATAGACCGGATCACCGCCTTTGGCGATGATTTTGCAGACCTGGAAATGCTCCGCCTGGCCGGCACCGGTGTAGCTATGAGCAATGGCGTCCCCGCCGTGCAGTCCGCAGCCGATGTAACCATCGGTCCCAACGATACCGACGCCATCGCCGCTTATCTCCACACCCACATTCTGCACACGGAATAAGCACCGGCACCAAAGCAAAGTGAAGAAAAAACAGGGGGATCGGCTCCTGTTCTGTAAAAAGGTGTTCCAATGAATTTTGATATTATCGAATTATCACCTGCCGAATTTGAAAAATGCGGCAATATCTGGAATATGAAACAGCAAGAAGCGTTAGCCAAGCAATTCTACGGTGAACTCATTTCCGGCAGCCGCGTCACCTATGTATGTAAACAAGACGATGAATTTATCGGTGAAATTTCTTTAGTCTTTGATACCAACGATTTGGACTACACAATGGATGGGCGGCGTATCTATGTTTCTCATCTGATCGTTAAACCCGAGAAAAGACGAAACGGCATCGGAAAAAGGTTAGTGGAATACGCCACCGATAAGGCAAAAGAAATGGGGTATTCCGAAATGTCAATCGGTGTGGATTTGGATAACTATCCAGCGTTAAAACTGTATGCGGATTCCGGATTTGTCAAAATACTATTTATAGGCGAAGATCAACAAGGAAAATATGTAAAGTTGTTAAAGGAAGTATAAAGAGAAAGGGCTATTGGAAAGGCAAATAAAATGAGCGATATAGAATTATTGCGTCCGTTAATTCACACCGGAACTAAAACAATAATAACCCCACGGTTAATTTTAAGGCGCTTTCAGTTTAGCGATCATACAGATATGTTTCAGTGGGCAAGTGATCCGGATGTGGTAAAATATCTTTCTTATGCACCGCACAAAACGATAAATGAAACAAAGGCCGTTCTGAAAAGCTGGATCAAAAATTACAGTAAAACGACAACCTATAACTGGGCTATTGAATTTCAAGGTGTTGTTATCGGCAATATTGCTATTGTTACGCAAGACGATGAATGTTTTACCTGTCATCTCGGATGGCAAATTGATAAGCCATATTGGAATAAAGGGATAATGACAGAAGCGGCAAATGCAGTGGTGAATTATTTGTTTGACGAAGTGCATTATGATCGAATTACATCCGGTTGCGATACAAGGAATATCGGTTCAAGTAAGGTTATGCAAAAGATAGGTATGACTCTTGAGGGAACATTCAGAAGATACTGCTATCAAAAAGACGGAAGCATTGGGGACAAATTCTATTACGCTATACTTGAATCAGATCGACATTAACAATAATGTAGAAAGAACAAAGGAATGGCCCCAAATTCACATAGAAAAAGGCACAGCCGTATGGCTGTGCCTTTTTTAGTCGGGTGCATAACGATAACGCGCAATTCACACATCCCACCGCATAAAACGATTATATTGATACGCCGTAATCTATTCGCCTTTTTGCGATTATCGCGGGCGGCAGATTGCCGCCCCTACCTCATCGACATTGCCCCCACAATACCGTAGGGGGCGGATAGCATCCGCCCGCAAACGGGCCGATGTGGGCATCGGCCCCTACATTGCATAAAATATACATTTGTAGGGTGCGATGCCTACATCGCACCGCTTTTACGCTCTTATGAAAAGGGCGGGCCGATAAATGCACTCGCTGCGCGCAATTCACTCATCGGCCCCTACAAGTTTTTTGGTTTCCTTACAGCAATCACCGTATGACGAACCCCACCAACACGCTTATTTCTTCACAATGGCGCGGCAGATTTTGGCGGTGTACATATCCGCCTTGCCGTAGCACTCGCCAACGATGGTGACCGTTTTGCCCTCGGTCACTTTCTTCAGGTCGTCCATATCCTCAAAGCAGATCTGCACATCGCAGTCCCAGTCCCACACATCCGCATTGGACGGCTCCACCACGGCGTACTCATCTGCCACATGGGTCACCTTGGCGGTGAACTGCACGGTCTTGCCCTTGTACTTTTCGTCGGCTTTTACCTGATTTTCCTTATAGCTCTTTACAAAATCGTTGATTTTCACCTTTTGGGCGCCGTCATAGTCCGGCACGGTGGCAAACGGATCGGCGATCACGCACTTTTTCACATCCACATCGCCAAACAGATCCGTATCGTCGCACACGCCCTCAATGGTCACCGTGTCGCCTACCTTAAACTTCTTCAGATCCTGGTCGTTCTCCATGTAGACATTCACATTATACAGCCACAAATCGTCGTCATAGGCCCGCAGGGTCACATGTTCGTCCTGAATGGTGCCCACCTGCCCGGTAACGGCAATCACCTTGTCAGAGTATTTTTCGCTGGCGTTGGCGGCGTCGTTTTTGAAGTCCGTCATCACCGTGTCCACCGTTACTCGTGCTGCCGGTTGGTCAAAGTTGTAGTCCTTTGGCCGATTGGCGACCACGGCGATCACCACAATCACCGCCAGGATCACCCCAAAGATAATCAGCTTCTTCTTTCGTTTCTGTTTCTTTTGATCTTTCATTGCCTGGTCAACAGCCAGTTGCACCTCTGCATCGTTTGCCATTTCGCAAACCCCCTTTACTTTGATGTTCTCATTATACAACAGCAAAAAGGGGATTTGGTGTGCTGCCAGCACAACATTCAGGCGGCCGGCACTGCTATAATACAAAGCATAGACAGCACCTGGGCCAGGGCAGCCAGGCTGATTTGGATCCAAATGCGTTGGGATCCGGTCTTATTTTGCAACCGGGCGATCCGATGGGTCCAGTCCAGGTAGTTGGTCAAGATCGGCACCGGCACTGCATAACCGAAGAAGAAAAAGCCTAAGGTGCACAGGGCGTCCAACAGAGAATGCGCCGTCGTAATCGCAACAATCAGGAAGAACAGCAGGGCAATGTAGTACAGGACGGCAATCAACTTGTGCCACCAGATCCCCTTGCGAAAACCGGGAACGGTGCGCAAAAGCCGCTGCAGCTTGCTGCGCCGCTCCAAGTCCAGGATCAGATCGTCCATATTTCTGTACCGATTGGTTTCGTCGATCTGGGTGCATTTTAGTACGATCTCAGACAGCCAACCGTTCACCAGTTGCACACCCGGCAGACAGCCGGTAGCCATCACATTGATCAGCACGCCCATGGAGTAAATATCCGCCTTTGGCCCGGTTTGGTGAAAGCCGAATTGCTCCGGCGCGGTAAAGCCCTGGGTGCCCAGGATCTCCGTATCGCAGCTTTGATTGTGCTTGACGGTGCGGCTGATGCCAAAATCGATGATCTTCACCGTGCCGTCCGCCGTCACCATAATATTATTGGGGTTAATATCCCGGTGAACAATGCCCAGCTTGTGCACCTGCTTCAGTCCATTGCAGATTTGGAGGGCTATATCCTTGGTCTCCAAATCGCTTAGCGGACCCCGGCGCTCCATATATTCCCGCAGGGTACAGCTGTCGTTGAGGAATTCCTCTACTACATAAAAGCGTCCGTCCTGTGCCACTGTATCGTAAAAGCGCACAATGTTTTTGCAGTCCAGGCGGATCAGCTTTTGATACATTTCCGTATCTTCCAGCCCAATTTCCTTAAGCGCATATAGATTGCCGTCGGCCATAGCCAACTTGATCCCCGGGTTCATTTCTTTTAAAATTTCATACTGCATAAAAATTACCTTGATTTTAAAGTGTTACTATTATATCATAAATGCAAGGACATTTGGCGATTTTTGCCAAAAATAA
>CAVHPP010000020.1:0-535 GCA_963638105.1 Agathobacter rectalis | reverse complement strand
CCTAAAGCAGAAAAAGTCCATACATGCGTATTTTGCGGAAGAAATCGACGAACTGGAATTCGCGTCCCTAGCTGAATACCTGGAACTGCTGCTCAACGAAAAGGGACTGCGCAAAAGCGATGTAATCAAGCGCAGCAATATGGATAAGAACTATGCCTACCAAATTTTCAACGGCAACAAGACCCATCCGTCCAGAGATAAGATGATTGCCCTTGCCATCGGTATGGGACTGAATGTACTGGAAACCCGCAAGCTGTTAAAGATCGCCGGCGCTTGTGACCTGTATGCCCGCAACCCGCGGGACAGCGTATTCATCTATTGCCTGCATAAAGGGGCTGGCTTAATGGAAGTCAACGAACTCCTAAGCGATTATAACCTGGATATACTGGAATAAATATAGCAAAGCCGTGCCCAATTGACAAATACATGTCCGGATTATGGTACGGTAGGCAGATATAATTATGTTTCTATAACATTCGGGCGGCAGATTGCCGCCCCTACCTCGTCGACATTGACTCCATATTGCTTGTGGCGG
>CAVHPP010000019.1:0-40714 GCA_963638105.1 Agathobacter rectalis | reverse complement strand
GTAGGGGCGGCAATCTGCCGCCCGCGGTGCGGTGAGGGTACCGCACCCTACAAAGGATAGAGATAACCGTAGGGCGGGCGGATGCTATCCGCCCCTACCGGTTTTTCTGTATTACAAACAAAAAAGCACCGCATAATATAAACAAAAAAGCACCGCATTGCAAAATGCGGTGCTTTCTGTATGCCATATTATAACAAATTGGGATTTTGCCGGTGGGGGGTGCGCCCCAGCAGGTAATCGGCGGACACATCGTAATACTCGCACAGCGCCAGCAAGTGGCGCAGGGGCAGGGCATTGGCGCCCCGCTCATAGCGGGCGTACATGGTCTGGGAGGTGCCCAGCACCTCTGCCAGCTCCGCCTGGCTTTTATGCGCTTCTGCACGCAGTTGCCGCAGCAGCTTTGGATAACGCAGGCTCATTTGTTCTGCGCCTTGCTGAGAAAGGCTTGCAACGCCGGGCTTTTGGGATGATTGAACAGATCCTCCGGCGTGCCGCTTTCGGCAATCACACCGTCTGCCATAAAGAGCACTTGGTCTGCCACATGGCGGGCAAATTCCATCTCATGGGTCACCACAATCATGGTGCTGTTGCCGGTTTTTAGGCTGCGGATTACATTCAGCACCTCGCCGGTCAGCTCCGGATCCAGGGCGGAAGTGGGCTCGTCAAAGCACAGAATATCCGGCGACATGGCCAGCGCCCGGGCAATGGCAACCCGCTGCTGCTGCCCGCCGCTCAGCTGGCAGGGATAGGCGTCGGCTTTGTCTGCCAGACCCACCCGCTCCAGCAGGCTCTTGGCGTTCTGCTCCAGCGCCTGTTCCTGGGTCTGCTTAAAGGCCTTGGCGTTTTGGCCGGCCTTTTTGGCGGCTTTTACCTGCTCGTGCAGCGCCAACTTTGGTGCCAGGGTCAGGTTGTCCATCACCTTGTACTGGGGAAACAGGTTGAACTGCTGGAATACCAGGCCAAAGTGCAGGCGGTTTTTGCGGATCTCTTTATCGGACAGGGTGGCGGCGTCGTCTGCGTCGATCAGGGTTTGTCCGTCCACGGCGATAGAGCCGCCGCTGGGGGTCTCCAAAAAGTTCAGGCACCGCAGCAAGGTGGTCTTGCCGCTGCCGGAAGAGCCGATGATCACCAGCACATCGCCCTTTTCCAGCGAAAAGTCAATGCCTTTGAGCACCTCGGTATTGCCAAAGCGCTTTTGCAAATTTTTAACTTCTAAAAATGCCATACCATCACCCCTTGTAGTAGTCCAGCTTCTTCTCCAGCCGGTTAAAGAGCACCGTAAGAATGCCGCAGAAGATCAGGTAGAATACACCGGTGTAGAACAGCGGCCACAGCAGGCCGTCCAGCTTCATAAACTTTTCGCCTGCCCAAATGATCTCGTAAACGGAGATGACGCGGGCCAGGGAAGTGTCCTTTACCAGAGTGATGATCTCGTTGCTCATAGGCGGAATGATCCGCTTAACCACCTGCATAAAGACCACTTTACGGAAGATCTGGGTGCGGGTCATGCCCAGCACCTGACCGGCCTCGTACTGGCCCTTGGGAATGGCCTCGATGCCGCCGCGAAAGATCTCGGAAAAATAGCAGGCGTAGTTGATGATAAACGCCACGGATACCGCCACAAAGCGGTCAAACACCGTCCACCCGGCCAGCCAGGTGATAAAAGCGTTTGGATTTTCTAAATTTTGCGCCCAGTTGCCTACCAGTCCCGGGCCGTAATAAACAATAATCATCTGGAGCACCAAAGGCGTACCTCTGATGATCCAGATGAGTGTTTTGCACAGCCACTTTAAGGGACGGAACTTGCTCATGGAACCAAAGCTGATGATCAGCCCCAGGGGCAGAGCGGCAACCAGCGTAATGCAAAAGAGCTTTAAGGTGGACCCAAAGCCCTCCAGCAGTTGCTGTGTAACTTGCCAGAACATGGTATTCCCTCTCGTGTATGTTGTAATTTATTTGTTATCTGCGTCCTTGATGAGTACGATCTGGTACTTCTTGGCCAGCTTGTCCAGGGTACCGTCCTTCATCATACCGGCCATCAGCTCGTTGGTCTTGGCGGTCATGTCGGAGCCTTTGCGGAAAGCAATGCCGTACTCCTCAGCCTCCAGCTTAATGCTGTAAGTCAGGTTCTTGTTGCCGGTGCCCTCGCCGGTCATGGCGTTGGCCATGGTCAGATCAATGATGCAGGCGTCCGCAGAGCCGGAGGTTACCTCGGTCAGAGCCAGTGCCTGGCTGTCGGATACCACGGTGTTGGTGAGACCGGCGGCCTGGGCAGCCTTTTCGCCGGCGGAACCGCCCTCTACGGCAATGGACTTCAGGTTCTTCAAATCATCGGTGGTTTTGTACTTGCCCACTTCGGACTGCTTCATGACCACCACCTGCGCGTTCTCTGCATAGGCGTTGGTAATGCTGGCGGCCTTTTTGCCCTCGTCGGTAATGGTCATACCGTTCCACAGGCAGTCCACCGCACCGGAGGACAGCTCGTTATACTTATTGTTCCAGTTAATCTCTACAAATTCAACCTTCACGCCCAGCTTCTCGCCCAGCGCCTGGGCAAACTCGGTGTCAAAGCCGGTCCACTCGCCGTTCTTGTCCTTGTAGTTCATGGGCTCATACTCGGTGATGCCCACTTTCAGCACACCGGCAGCCTGGATCTTGGCCAGATCGGACTGGGCGGTGGTGTCTTCCTTTTTGTTGTCCTCTTTTTCCTTGTTGCCGGAGCAGGCGGCGAAGCCGGCCACAATGCCGCACACCAGTACCAGGCTCAGCACCAGGGAAAGCACTTTTTTCATCTTGCGCATACGATTTTCTCCTTATAACCTCTAATGATTTTGCAAAGGACACAATTTTGCGTAGTAGCAAGGTAGCGATTTACCACGCTAAATTCCTTTGCCGATGTGCGCATTATACCACGATTTATGACAAATGTAAATAGGAAATCCGAACAGAGTGTGAAATTTCTGCCGTTTTTGTTGCCAAAGCCCCGCCGGGGTGGTAAAATAGACCGCAAAGGAGATGTTCGTATGAACTGGAATTTTCACCTGCCGGTGGAGCTGGTTTTCGGCAGCGGCACCCGGCATGAAATCAAGTCGTATATAGAGAAGATCGGCGGCACCCATGGCGTGCTGGTGTGCGGCAAGAGCTTTTTGCGAAATGGCACCGCAGACGCCTTTTTGCAGGCGGCGGACGGCGCTTTATTGTCCGTATTCAGCGATATTCGCCCCAATCCCACTACGGAGAATGTGAACGCCTGTGCGGCAGAAATGCGGCGGGTGGGTGCAGACTTTGCGGTGGCGCTGGGCGGCGGCTCGCCTATGGACTGCTGCAAGGCGGCCTGCGCCATTGCCCGGGGGACGGACAATATTGAACCGTACCATAACGGCGACAAGCCGGTGACGGCAGAGGAGGCCATTCCCATGATTGCCTTTGCCACCACCGCCGGTACAGCCTCCGAGGTGACCAATATCAGCGTGCTGACCAATGTGGCCGCCGGGGTGAAAAAGCCCATGAACCACCCGGCCATGTACCCTAAGATTGCTGTGGTAGACCCGGAGTTGACCTTAACGGTGCCGCCCCAGGTGACTGCCTCCACCGGGCTGGATGTGCTGTGCCACGCGGTGGAGAGTTACTGGAGCGTGAACCACCAGCCGGTATGTGCTGCCTGCTCCGTGCATGCGGCGCGACTGGTGTTTGCATGGCTGGAAAAGGCATACCGGGACGGCAACGACCTGGAGGCTCGGGAGAAGATGGCGGAGGCGTCTATTGTGGCCGGTGTGGCCTTTAGTCACCCCCGCACCACCGGCTCCCACGCCTGTTCCTTCCCGCTGACCAATTTGTACGGTATGCCCCATGGCGAAGCCTGCGCCTTTACCCTGGATTACTTTATCCGCTTTAACGCGGAGCACGCAGACGGGGACGGCCGGATTACCGCCCTTGCCCGGGACTGCGGGTTTGACAGCCCGGCAGCCATGGCGGACGCGGTGCACGGTATGAAAAACAGAATGGGCATGCGCACCAATCTGTGCGAGCTGGGGGTAGAGGGCGATGCGGAGATCCGCGCCCTGGCCCACCAGAGTATGTCCATGCTGATGACCCTGAACCCGGTGCCTTTGACAGAAGAGGATATTTACAAAATGTTCTGCGCCTTAAAGTAACAGGCATTGACAAACGGCGACGAAACTCTATAATAAAAGAACAGAAACAGAAAGGAATTTTAGCGTTATGGTTTATGGCGTTGTATTGGCCGGCGGCGTCGGCTCCCGAATGGGCGGGGACAAGCCCAAGCAGTATTTAACGGTAAAGGACAAGCCCATTATCATTTATACCATCGAGAAGTTTATCTCCGTGCCCCAACTGGAGAAGATTTTGGTGCTGTGCCCCTCCAAGTGGGTGGAGCACACCAAGAATTTGATTGCCAAGCATATTGCTCCCGCAGCGGACCGTGTGGCGGTGATTGAGGGCGGTTCTACCCGTAACGAGACGATTATGAATGCTATTCGTTACATTGAGAACGAGGGCAATTTGAACGACGATACCATTATCGTCACCCATGACAGCGTGCGTCCCTTTGTGACCTATCGGATCATTGAGGAGAACATTGCGGCGGCGGAGCAGTTCGGCGCCTGCGACACGGTGATTCCTGCCACGGACACCATTGTGGAGAGCCGGGACCACCGGGTGATCTCTGCGATTCCGGATCGCTCCGTCATGTATCAGGGCCAGACCCCCCAGTCCTTCCGCGCCACCAAGCTGAAGAAGCTGTACGAGACCCTCACTGAGGAGGAGAAGGAAATTCTCACGGACGCTGCCAAAATTTTCGTTATCAAGGGTGAGCCGGTGGCGCTGGTGCAGGGCGAGACCTACAATATGAAGATCACTTATCCCTACGATCTGCGGGTGGCAAAATCCCTGTTGGAGGACGAGACTCATGATTAACACCGTCTACCGTTTGGTGGCGCCCCGCCGGTTTGAGATCGCCTTTGAGGATATTGACCTGTTTGGCGACCATGCCATTGTGCGCCCCACCAATCTTTCCATCTGCAATGCAGATATGCGTTATTATCTGGGCACCCGGGACGCCAAGGTGCTGGCCGAGAAGCTGCCCATGGCTCTGATCCATGAGGGCGTGGGCGTCGTTATGCGAGACCCCAGCGGCAAATTCGCTCCCGGCGATCGGGTGGTGATGGTGCCCAATTGCCCCACGGAGACCGATGATTATATCGGCGAGAATTATTTGCGCTCCTCCAAGTTCTGCGGCTCGTCTATGGACGGCTTTTTGCAGGAGTATGTGGAGATTTCGCCTCGGCGGCTGGTGAAGCTGCCCCAGGACATCAATATGAATGTGGCGGCGTTTACGGAGATCGTGTCCGTAGCGGTGCACGCCATTTCTCGGTTTGACAAGATCGCCCATGCCCGGCGGGATGCCATCGGCGTTTGGGGCGACGGCAATTTGGCGTATATTGTCTCCCTGTTTTTGAAAAAGACTTTTCCGGACAGCAAGGTGTATGTGTTTGGCCTGAATGACGATAAACTGGCGGACTTTACCTTTGCCGACGGGGCGTATAAGACCACGGAGGTGCCGGAGGGCTTTACCATGGACCACGCCTTTGAGTGTGTAGGCGGCAACGGCTCTCCTATTGCCATTGAGCAGATCATCGGGCTGATCAAGCCGGAGGCCACCCTTTCCATTTTGGGCGTCAGCGAGTACCCGGTGCCCATCAATACCCGCATGATTTTGGAAAAGGGGCTGCGTGTGTTCGGCTCCTCCCGCAGCGGCGTGGCGGATTTTGAAAAGACGGTGCAGATGTACCAGCAGTACCCGGAGATCATTGATTACTTGGGCAACCTGATCAGCTCCGTCAATGTGGTGCGCACCACCACGGACATTAAGCAGGCGTTTGAGAAGGACACCCAAAAGGCCTTTGGCAAGACCATTATGGTTTGGCAGGAATAAAAAATTTAGGCGGCGCAAATGATGCGCCGCCTTTTTTGTTATATACTTTTAATACCGGCGGGTCAGCCGCGTGCCGGTGAGCATCAGGTGTACCAGCAAAATGACGATTAAGAGCGCCAGCGCCAGCACCGTCAGGAACGGCACGGACACGATTACCAGCCCGTGCAGATAGGTGCCCAGGTTCTCCGGGCACACCAGCGGGCCGTTCTCTTTGATCCGGTCCCATTTTTTGGTGATCCCCCGCACGGCAATGATAAAGAACAGCACAAAGCCGATCGCAATGGCGATCTTGGCCCGCGTCGCAATGCTGCTTGCCGTGGCGCTGTCACCGGCGGTCTTGGCTCCCAAAGCTGCGCCGGAGATCATGGACAAGGGCACCACAGAGCCCAGGCAGATCAAGAGCGACAGATAGCTCAGCGCCGCATACACCCGGTGCAGGTATGCCAAATTGACGATGTTATAGACCACCGTTACCAGCAGCACGGCGGCAATGCTGATGAGGGACGCCAGCAGCAGTCCGCCGCCAATGCGGCAAAACCGGTCAAAGTCGTAGGCCTTGCCCAGCAGGGCGGCCATGGCCTTGTCGATCTTAAAATTCTGAATCACGGAGCCGATCACCCCGTAGGCAAATTGGTAGAGTTTGTAGCCGTTCGGCGCAGCCGCGTCCACCCACTGACTGCCGGTGCGCAGGGTGTGCTGCAAGGCCAAAAGGCCGTAGGTGCCTGCCCCGGCCAGGGCGGTGGAGAAGATGAGATTTTGTGTCAGGGCGCTGCCCTTGTTGATATAAACCGGCCGTTCCCGGTTTTGCAGGACGGCTGCTTGTTCGCTTGCCATAGGGGGTTCTCCTTTGCCTTTTCTTGCGGATATTTTAGCATTTTTGTTCGGTATCGTCAAGCCGCGGCTTTCGTGTATATAAATAGGTATAAAAAGGACTTTGGCCGTTTGGTCAAAGTCCTTTGCTTTTGTATATTGCTTTTGATTTTTGATTTTAAGCCTCTGCGGCTGCCGATTCGCTTTCAAAAATGGTCTCCCAGTGGGTGTAGTATTCCAGCTGTTTGACCAGCTTGCGGGCCTGCATGTAATTGTAGGCTTTTTTATGGAAGCGATCCAGCTCCTTGGACGCCTCCCGCATGGCCTGTGCCTTGGCTTTGGCGGCGGCTTTGGTGCTCTCGTCCATGGCCTTGGCGGCGTTGTACCGATCCATGGTGGGCTCGCTGATCCCGTACAGCTCCTCCACCGTGTGGCTCAGCAGTTCCTTGGCCTTTTCCACCCGACGCTGCATGGCCGGATCGTCAAAGCGGTTCTTCTCATCCTTGATGATCTGCAAGCCCTTGATCTTGCGCTGGATCTGCCGCTTCTCTTTGCCGGTGGCAGCGGGCAGCTGTGCTTCCAGCTCTTCCAGTTGGGTCAGGGCGCCGGTGTAGATCTGCTTGGCCTCCTCCAGCTGACCGGCGGACAGGGCGCCTGTGGCGTAATCCTCCAAGGCGGCGCGGATCTTCAGCACCCCAATGTGGCCCTCGTGGTCCTCCTCGGTGAGGGTGTACATGGTGATAAAGGGGATCAGTGACAGCACATAGCCCACAATGGCCAGCAGGATCATGCCCTTGGAGATGGGCTCACGGAAGCCGGCTTTGTACAGATCGTCGTAGTTGTTGGTCAGACCATAGGTGTTTTGCATCAGTACGGTGTTGGTCAGGTAGGTGATCCCCATGCCGATAAAGGTGCCGATAAAGGTGACAAACTGCGCCATCAGCCCCTCCAGCCGCTCGCCGGTTTTGTACTGCTGGTAGTCCAGCACATCGGCGTTCATGGCGCCGTCGGTAATCAGGGTAAAGGTGGTAAAGAACCCACGCAGCCAGGTAAAGGCAAACAGCACCCAAATCTGCTTGATAAAAAGAAACATACCGATCATGCTTACCGTGGTGCCCAGGATATAGATGATAAAGAGATTGCGCTTGCCAACCTTGCGGATCAGCAGCGGCGCCAGCAGCATAGCCGGGGTGGCCGCCGCACCCAAAATGGTGGTCAGGGTGCCGTTAAGCACGCCCTGCTGCTGGGTGCTTAGCCCCAGCACATCTTTAATGCCGTAGTAGAAGTACCAGGTGGTCACGCTGCCTATGCCCCCTTGCAACAGAATCAGCCAGCCGGTAATGGAGCGGGCCCACTGGTATTTGTTTTGGATCCCGGCGCCGATCCCCTTAAAGAACGGCACCTTGGGTGTGTAGTCCTTGGCAACGATAATGCGCTCCTTGGTGCCGGTGTAGCTGAACAGACCGATCAGCGCACCGCCGATGCCAAAGATGGGCATAATGATCCGGTAGGCGTTAATGTGCTCCAGTCCGCCGGTAAAGCCCGCCAAAATGGGCACTAAGAATCCCAGAATGGTGGGCGCTAAGGAATAGATAAAGGTGGAAATGGTGATTACATCGGCCCGCTCGGTGGAGTTGGGGCTCATTACCTGTACCAGGGTGGTGTAGGCCTGGTCGTAGAATGGGTAGCACAGCTGCAACAGCTCGTAGGTGATAAACAGCGCCCACAGCTTTTGGTTGTAGCTCATATTCTCAAAGGGCAGGAACGCAAAGCCGGTAAGCAAAATGCCGCTGGGTATGCCCGTATAGAGCAGATAGGGCCGGAACTTGCCCTTGCCGGAGCGGGTGTTGTCAATGATCATGCCACGGAGCGGCACTAAGAAGATGCCGATGACGGTGGCGATCATAGTCAGCTTGACCAAATCGCCGTTCTTCAGCCCCAAAGCGGAGCCGGCCAGCAGGCTGGTGGCAGACAGCCCAATGTACCAGGCGGTGTAGATTACGAACTTTACGCCGATTCCGCCTACGCTGTAAGCGGCGATCTCCTTGTACGGTACATAGCGCCCCTCCGGCGGCGTGGTCCAGTGGGTTTTGACCGAGGACACCAGGTCTTTGACCTTGGCGCCCAGCTTCTTTTCTTTCATAATATCCCCCTTCAATGCCGGCAATGCTTTATGCGAATTACACAGATTTATTACAGTATACCATAGATTTTTGGGCAAAGCAACCAATGTTTTGTCGCGACTTTTGTGCATGTTGAATTATTAAGAAGTGGTAAAGTTCCTTGACAAACGGAAGCGACTGTCATACAATGAAAATGTAAATCAAAGAAAGTATTTTGCAGTGACTCGTATACACAATAAATTTACGAAATGAGAATTGTCAACTATTTTGTGGTTGAAATAGGCAAAGAGAGGAGGCGAGTACCGTTTATTCTCATTTTGTAAAAGTAAATCAATAATAACTAAGAAAAGGAGTATGATTATGTCAAAGAAAAAATTAGTGTCGATTTTGCTTTCAGCTGTTCTGTGCTTTGGTATGCTGGGTAGCACATTCTCCGCAAGTGCGGCAAGTGTGTCTGTTCACTTGACCAAAAACCAAGCTGTAAATTCTTCCTCCAATGTGTACGGTACATTCAAATATTTTTGGGGAACAAATAGCAAGTCCTCGCAACACAGTGTGCACTATATTGCCCGCTATAAAAACGGTTTCATTTGGTACACTGGGGGACAGTATTTAATTGCACCCGGACATGGGAGAAATGAAAAAAATGCATATATGACCAAAAAACTGGATTATGAAACCGATTGGTTTTTGAAGTTGAATCCGGAGGGCAACAATACAACGGGTTGTGACGCCTGGGGTTATATGAAGAACGCATAATGGACGCGCAAGGTCGGCGCGTAAGCGCCGACCTTGTTTATAAGGTGGAATCAAAATGAGTACATTTAAGCTTATGTCCCGGTTATGGAGCCGGAACAAGTTTTATAAAAATTTAATCCTGGCCGTTATCGTACTGTTTAGCGGTTTTCTGCTATGCGCTACGATTGCTTCTATCCGTCAAGAAGCGCCGGCCGATACTTTAACCTATGCATTTTGCACATTGTTCCCCATGTATCTGATGGTGATTTTTTTTCTTTTCTTCTCTTACGAGTGCTTTGTGAAGATCAATCGATATAAAGAGACTTTTTCCACTTGCAAGCAGGGGGTCGGCGGGGTTTATCGTGCCCAGTTGCTGCTGCTTTTCAGCCTGATCGGTGTTTTAACCATGGTGTCGTTCCTGCTTATCGTGGTTTATGCCTGCGTGGCGCGCCAGGTTGCCTTGCTGCCCCATGTGCTGTCTCGGGTGATCTGTTATCAGGTGCTGTGTCCGGGGGCGGCGGTGTTTATCGGTCTGTTGCTGTCCGGTGTTCGGCAGCGGTATATTGTGTATCCGCTGATGGTGATTTTTGGCCTATCGGAGACCGAGTGGCTCCAAAGCACCACCACGCATGTGATGGAGACGACCGGGAAGAATTATGCCAAGCTGATGCAAATTTTCTCCTTGATCCCCAATTCTATGCAGTATGAGCCGAATGACCAAATCGGGATCCCCTGGGATTTGAACAAAATCGCCCAACTGCTGTTTTTCATCTCCCTCTCCGCTACGGTGGTGTGCCTTATTTGTGCCCGCACCAAGGCCAAACGGTGGTGGATCGGCGGGTTGGGGCTGCTGCTGTCAGCTGTGCTGTTGACCGGGTATTTTATACCGGTATCTGTTCCGGTAATGGATTTGAGCGCTGCCAGCGAAACGGCAGACACGACATACTATGATATGATTCATAAGGATTGCCAAAAGGACGAGGCCGCCGATTTCCGGGTAAAAAAATATCAGCTGGACTTTTCCGTGGGGCTGAATTTGACCGGCAGCGCCAAGGTGTATGTGGACCGATCGGAGCTGAAAAGCTATCGCTTTACCCTGTACCATGGGTATAAGGTGAAGCAGGTGACGGACCAAACCGGCGCGGCGCTGGACTTCCGCCGGGAATATGACTATGTAACGGTGACCCGGGGCGGGGCGGCTGTGGAGTACCTGTGCCTGGAATATACAGGCAAATCACCCAAGTATTACAGCAGTTATGCCGGGGTCTGCCTGCCCGCCAACTTTGCCTATTATCCCATTCCCGGGTATCGAGAGCTGTTTTCGGACAATTTTTATGGCTTTATTGATTGTTCGCTGCCCTATGATACCGCCTTTGATGTGCGTTGCAGCGGGCGAAAGCAGATGTATTGCAACTTGGCTGCCCGGGGAGACAATCACTTTGCCGGTAACGCCCATTCCATTACCCTGCTCAGCGGGTATTACGATACCTTAAAGCTGAACGATACCTTGGTGGTCTATCCTAAGTATGCGGACACAGAGATCCGGGCAAGGATCAAAAAGAATATGGGCACCTTTACCAAGGAGCATCGGGATATTCGTACCATTTTTATCATGGGCGCGGACAATTTGACCCCGTATGAGCACTTGCGGTCCTATGACGGCTATGTGGTGACGAATTCTATGATTGACATGGAACAGTCGTACTTTGAGTCCCAAATTGACATCAGCAAGATGGACTTCTACAAGACATTTGTTTATTACTATAATGAAAAAGTGGACCGGGAGGAGCTGGAACAGCTAAAGCAGAGCGAGGACCCGGAGGAATACCCCATGGTGCAGATCATTCTAAAGCTGTCTGCCTCCAAAAACCGGGAGGCTGCCGCCGCAGAGACGGAGCAGTATTTGACCAACAGCAAAGACACCCGGGCGCCCATGACCTTTTTGCAGGAGTTAGGAGAGAAATATGCTAAAGCTTGACGGTGTACATAAAAAATTCAAATCCGCCTTGGTGGCGGAGCAGATCAGCGTAGATCTGGGGCCGTGCACCTACGGTCTGCTGGGCCGCAACGGCAGCGGCAAAACCACCCTGCTGCGCTGCATTACCCGGGTGGAAAAGGTAAACGGCGGGCGCATTGTTTACACGGACGGGGACGGCCGGGAGGTGAAGGATTATTTGGACCATATCGGCTACCTGCCCCAGAACTTTGATGTGTTCCCGGAGCTGACCGCCTATGAGGTGCTGCAATTCTTTGCCAACTTAAAGGGCTACAAGATCACGGAGGCGGAGATCGACCACTTGCTGGAGATCCTGAACCTGTCGCCCCAGCGGGATATGACGGTCAAGACCCTGTCCGGCGGTATGAAGCGGCGGCTGGGCATTGCCCAGGCGCTGATCGGCGACCCGGATGTGCTGCTGCTGGACGAACCTACGGCGGGACTGGACCCGGAGGAACGGCTGAACTTTAAGAATGTGATCCGCCGGATCAAGGGGGATCGGTGCGTGGTGCTGTCCACCCATATCATCACGGATATTGAGTCCCTGTGTGACCGCATTTTGGTGCTGTGCGACGGTCGGATCACCGCCTTTGACTCCTGCGGTGCGCTGGCAGATGTGGCCCGGGGCAAGGTGTATGCGGTGGAGGACACGGCCGATCTTGCCACGCCGTTCCACTCCATGGGGCCGGTGACGGTGGACGGCAAAGCGTGTGAAAAGATCATCAGCAAGGCGCCTCTGAACGCGCCGGCGCTGGAGCCTACGGTAGAGGACGGATATATATGCTTTATCGAAAAATTAAGCTGAGCACCTTTGGCCTGTACTTAAAGGCGGTCAGCAAGCTGTGGCTGGTGCCGCTGTTGACCGTCAATGTGCTGGTGCCGGTGATCTCCGCCGTGCTGTATAAGAATGGCGGCGCGGGGGCAGAGTCGGATATTGTTACGGTGATGTACTTTCTGCTGCCCATCAGCACCGTATGGACCAGCATTTTTGTGTCGGAATTTTTCTTCTCCGATCGCACAAGGGATGTGCTGTTCTTTTACAGCCGCAAAAAGCGCTTTGCCGTGTCGCAGCTGTTCTTTCTGCTGCCCTTGGCCAATGTGGCGGCGGTGACGCTGCTGCACTTTCGCTGCCTGAGCTACTCGGTGAGTATGGCTGTTAATCTGCTGTGCATCGGCGTGCTGTTTTACGGCATTGCCATGCTGATCCTGCGGCTGTCCGGCTCCGCCACCATGGCGGTTTTGGCGCTGCTGTTGTATGAGCTGCTCAACGAGTTTGCCATGTCGGACGCCTTTGTGTTTTACAAGGTGTACGGCTCGCTGACGGTGGAGATCTTTTGCGTGCGCTATGTGCCGCTGCTGGTGATCGCCCTGGTGTGTATCCTTTTGGCCTTTACCACCAACGGCCACACCGGGCGCGCCGCCGATTAAAGTCAAAATCAAAAAGAACCGCAGTGCCTGTGCATTGCGGTTTTTTCTGTCTTGACAAAGTGTTGAAATACTGTTATCATCTATACATAGAACAACTATGCAATAACGGAAAGGAGACGGCTATGAAGATCAGCAAGGAACTGTCCACCGGCACGCTGCCTATGCTGGTGCTCTCTGTACTGGGGAGCGAGGATTTGTACGGTTACCGGATCATCAAGATCCTGGAGGCCCGCAGCGACAATGCCTTTTCGCTGAAAGAGGGCACTTTGTATCCCATTTTGCACGCTCTGGAGCAGGAGGGCTGCCTAGAGAGCTACTGGGACGCGTCCACCGGACGCAAGAAAAAATACTACCATATTACAAAGAAAGGGCGCAAGCTGCTGGAGAGCAAAAAGGCGGAGTTCACCGCTTTCTCCGACACGGTACAGAAAGTATTGTCATTTGCATAAAGGGTAACGGAAAAGAAAATGAAGAGAGAAGATTATGTCAAAAAGGCCACGGCACGGATCTTTGACGACCGCCAAAAGCGGGCGGTCTCCGCAGAGCTGGAGGATCACATTGCCCACCGTACGGCGGCACTGGAGGAGATCGGCTATGACTCGGAACGGGCAGAGGCGCAGGGCGTAGCGGCCATGGGCGACCCGGCAGAGATCTGCGACCAGCTGGGTGCGCTGCACAATCGGTTTTATACCCCGGTGTGGGACATTGTGTTGCTGCTGCTGTGGGGCGGACTGCTGGCCGGGGCGTATTTTGCCCTGCGGCAATATGTGTTCGGCGATGTGGGGCTGACGGCTCTGCTAAACGCCGGGGCCTGCTTGGTGCCCGGCTGCGCCTGCCTGTACGGGGTGTGGTGCCTGCACCGAAACCACCCGGTAACGGCGGTGTTGTATGCCCTTGGGCTGGGCGGCAGCGGGGTGTATCTGTATTTTTTGCTGCAAAAGCTCAGCGCCACCATGGGCGGTCGCTTTGCCAACTGGCAGGCGTTCCTGTTTCATCAAGAGATCTTAAAGCACCAGGGTTTGTATGCCAATGATCGCGCAGTGGCCGGAGGGATCGCCGGTCTGCTGGCGCCCGGCGTGCTGCTGCTCTTGGCGGCCGTGATCTATATGCTGAAAAAGGCGGCGCTGGCCAACACCCGGCTGGACAATTGCTTGGCCCGTGCCTTTGGTCGGGCAGGAGCGGTGCTGGGCATTCTGTGCCTGGCGGCCACGGTCGCCCTTGGGATCAAGGCACCGGCAGACCTGCGCGCCTTTGCCGGGGAGTACAAGGCGGTGTATGCCTATTTGCTCCAGGTGACCCAGGGCGCCAAGGATATGGACGCCCTGTGCGCGGAGATTGAGGACAGTCCTTACGCCTTTGAGATTGAGCGCGCCGACGACGGGGAACTGCTGTCCGCAACCTATCAGCACAATTATGTGTTGGCCCAGGTGGAGCCGCAGGAAATTCAAAGTCGGGCAGAGCTGGAGGCGGAGTATCAAAAGGAGATTGCCCGGTTCCAAGACTCGCTGGAGAAGCTGGGCAGCGACCCGGAAATGGCCGCGGACATCAGCCGCACCTATGCCCAATCCACCCGGGAGCAAGCGTATCGCTCCCAGGTCAGCGGCATTGTGCGCCTGGGACTGAACAGCGACCTGGTGGGCACGGATTTGGACAAGCGCAGCGCCCGCTTTTTAACGGTAGATACGGCCGGGCGGCAGGCATTGTTTGACCGCAAAATGGCCGGCAAAAAGGACCGGGTGGTGCTGGAGCAGCTGTCCGGTGTGGTACCGTATAAATGGAAGGTGGAATACACCTTGCAGCGGCTGGGCAACTGCCGCTATGACTGGACTTACCTGGTGGGCAGCGACAAGTACCGGTGCGAGGCGGCGTTCTCTGCCAAGCGGCAGGATACCGCTACCGCTGCGGCTATGGAGCAGCTGGACCGGGTGGCAGCCACGGTGGAGAAGAACCCCAAGCTGCGCCGGGCCGACCTGGCTCGCAAGATAGGGGCCAAATTGCAGGCGCCCCGGGTGTCTGAGGCGCAGTACACAGCCCAGTACGATAGCCTGGGCAGCCGCTTTGACCAGCTGAAAGAATGGGCGCACCAGCGGTATGAACTGAGCTTTCAGTATCAGTTCGGGGACTATTATTTTTGCTTGGCCGGTAAGCCGTACAGCACGGTGACGCTGTACGATAAGGATGGCTGTCTGCTGAGCAGTCGGTTCCTGATCAGCGGCGACTTTAGCGGCACCCACGGCAATTTGCGCCGACCGCTGCTGGACCGGGGCTATTATGACCGGCAGGGCAACTTCTATCCTCAGCCCCACTTTGTGCCTGCCTACACCCGGGACGGCAAGGCGTACCTGTATTATTACTGGAAGTCGCCGGATGGGGACGCCACCAAGAATGTGCAGTATCTGTACGCCATGGACGACCCGGCGGCCCGGTTAGAGCCGACCGGTGCCTATATTGACAGCGACGGCTATCTGGTTACCGGGGTGCAGGTGAAAGAGAAGCAGACAGACGGCAGCGTGGTCGGCAGTGACGGTAAGACCTATTATCCGTATCTGCGCACCGGCTGGACGGCTCAGGGTAAGCCCCGCTTGGCGCACCAGCCGTCGGAGCTGGAAGAAATGCTCCAGGACCTGGACACTGCCCAAAATACAGAGTAAAACACGGATAAAAGAAAAAAGAACCGCAGAGCCTGTGCATTGCGGTTCTTTGCTTTTTGGGGCTTGCAATTTGGGGCGTTGTGTGGTAAAATACGCCACACAACGGAATACGGGTATGATTGGAAACGCACCTTCCTTTGGAGGATAACGAACAACACCGGAGTGGCTGGGCGGCCGCGCATCGGCGTTGTTTTTATTTTTACTTTAGGAAGGAGCATTTTTTATGCCGCAGACCAAATTTCAAGATTTTATTTACACAGTGATCATGGTGCCGGTGATGGTATATGCCATGGTGTGCTACAACATTGCCATGGATCGGGGCGGACTGAGCAACTTTGTCTTTCGTGCCGCTTTGTCGGAGTTGCCGCTGATGTGCCTGATGGCCTTTGTGCTGGAGTTTTTCCTGATTGGGCGGGTGGCGCAAAAACTGGCATTTCGACTGGTGCGCCCGGAGCGGGACGCACCGGTGCTGATCACCACCATCTCCGCCGTGATCGTGTGCCTGATGTGCCCGATCATGAGCCTGGCGGCCTCTTTCCTGTTTCATTTCAGCAGCTGGAGCGAGGCCTTTGCCCGTTGGGTGCAGATCTGGTTTTGCAATTTTCCCATGGCGCTGCTGTACCAGCTGTTTTTTGCCGGGCCGCTGGTGCGCTTCATTTTCCGCCTACTGTTCAAAAAGCAGCTGGCGCGGCAGAACCAAAAGGCAGAATGAAAAAGAACCGCAGTGCCTATGCATTGCGGTTCTTTTGCGTTATGATTTATTTCTTGGTCTTGGCGGCGCGCTTTTTGTTCCCTTTGGTGCGCAGCACGATCATAAAGATCATGCCCACGATGCCGCCCACGGCGTTCATCATCATATCTGTCATCGTATCGACCAAGCCAATATAGCCGTACTCGCCGTGGTACTTGGCCAGGTCAAACATGGCGGTCTCCGGCCCGGGTTTTGCCAGCTGCAGGTTGGTGCCGTGGAGGGTGTCCATCAGAAATTCGTAAAATTCCCACCCGGCGGCGATGGTTACGGCGAACATCAGACCGAATATTGCGGCCAGGGTCACGGCGCAGGGGCCTTTTTTGCGCTGTATAATCCGGGCAAAGTCAAAGCCAAAGGCGGCGCACACGAAGCCGGACAGCAGGTGCATAAAATCGTCAAAATGCGCCAGCTTGTCAAACAGCCCCAGATAGGAGCCAAAAACAATGCCGATAAAAATAATGATATTCAGCAGCGTTTGGGACAGGGGCGGCACTTCTTCAATAAACGAGCCGTTGCCGAAGATCTGGAACAGATCCCACAAATGGGTGAAAATAAAGCAAAATATGCTCTCAAAACCCATCACCGTATCGCCGTGGATAAAGGAATATCCGGCACAGATGAGCATAGCCAGGCGCACCAGCAACCAAAAGGCCAGTTGCACCTTGGGGATCTTGGAGATTGGGTCTTTTTTGATTTGATAGGCCATAATCGTCGTCCTTTTTTGTAATATCGCTCTTTATCATACCATAGATGCGCCAAAAGTCAAACCCGGGTTTATAAATTAAGTATAAAATCTTTGTATCTTTTGTTGAGCCGTGGAAAGGGGTCTGCTATAATAGACGAACATTAAGATGAAAAAGGAGCATTTTTATGATCGAATATACCACCAAGTACGATGTGCGCAAGACCATGTATCAGAAGTTCGCGGAATCTGTGGCCAAGCGCGGCGACAAACCCTGCTTTTACTATTATAACAACACCCTGACCTGGAACCAGGTGGCGGATTTGGTAGATGCCTGCGCCGCCGGTATGCTGGCAAACGGTGTGCGCAAGGGCGACCGGGTGGTCATCTGCGCCCCCAATATGCCCCAGTGCATTGCCGCCATTTATGCGGTGAATAAGATCGGCGCCGTGGCCTCCATGCTGCACCCGCTGTCTGTGGCCAGCGAGGCCAAGTATGCGGTAGATTTGGTAGGCGCCAAGTTTGCTTTTTGCTTTGATGTGTCAGAGAAGGCCTTTGCCGGTATGGACCTGACTTTGGTGAAGTGTAAGACCGCTTCTTACTTCCCCAAGACCCCTTACGGCTGGATCGCTAACGCCATGTATAAGAAGAAGATCAAGGGCAAGACCGCACCGGCTGTGGGCGTGACCCGCTTCTATGAGTGGTCGGACTTCTTAAAGCAGGGTCGGGCGTATATTGCCAAGAACGGCAACCCGGAACCGGCCACCGATCCCCAGGCCACCGCTGCCATTATGATGACCGGCGGCACCACCGGCAATCCCAAGGGCGTAATGCTCTCCAGCGAGGCTATCAACAACCTGTCTTATGAGCTGGTGGATGTGGTGGAGGACACCATTAAGATCGACCTGGACCCGGACCACGACGCTATGCTTACCGCGCTGCCGGTGTTTCACGGCTTTGGCTTTGCCCTGTGCATGCATGTGTCTATGTGCGTGGGTATGCCCCAGTCCCTGTGGCCCCAGTTTGACGCTAAAATGTGCTCGGATGCCATTCGCAAGTACCATATTAATTATATCTTTGGCGTGCCGGACTTCTTTGAGAAGGTGTACAAGGCCGGCTACCTGAAGGGCGTGGATATGAGCACCATGAAGCTCATCGGCTCCGGCGGCGATGTGGTGCCTTATTCCTTAACAGAAAAGATGGATCGCCTGCTTCACGAGAACGGCTCCAAGTTCCACTTTGTGTCCGGCTACGGCCTGACCGAGTGCGTGACCGTGTGCAGCTTTACGGACCCCCGCCGAGAGGCGCCCCAGGGCTGTATCGGCGTGCCTACCTACAATATTGAAGTGATGACCGTAAAGCCCGGCACCACCGAGGAGGTCAAGGGCGAGGACGGCGAGCTGTGCGTTTACGGCCCCACCTTAATGCAGGGCTATTACCACGACCCGGAGGAGACCGCCAAAGTGCTGGTGGAGCACCCGGACGGCAAGGTTTGGCTGCACACCGGCGATATGTGCTTCATTGACGAAAAGGGCGATATTTACTACCGCCAGCGGCTGAAGCGGGTGTATAAGATCAGCGGCTACCTGGTGTATCCCTCTTTTATTGAGGAGAGCTACCGGGCCATGGCCGAGATCTATGACTGCTGCGTCATCGGCACCGGCGAGGAGGGCAAGACCCAGCTGAAGATGTTTGTGGTGCGCAACAAGAATTATGCCCACGACGACGAGGCCGCCCTGACGGAGAAGATCCACGAGTTCGGTATGCAGAACCTGTCCAAATGGTCCGTGCCCCGGGAGATTGAGTATATTGACGCTCTGCCCCGCACCAAGATCGGCAAGGTAGACTTCAAAGTGCTGAAATAAAATCAAATAGATAAAAAGGACACCCAGGTGGGTGTCCTTTTTTGGTGCCTTACGGCTTATTTGCTGAGCTTGACGGTGGTAGTCACCTTGGTGTCGTCAAAGGACAGGAGCTGGCCCACTTCTACGGTTAAATCCGTTTTGGAGTCGGACAGCTTGTAGGCTTTGGTTACATCCTTGGTCACGCCGGGCTTGATCTTAACATCCAGCCAGTCTGTCTCTTCGTTGGAGAGAACGGTAGTCTCCAGCTGAATGCCGTCCTGGTACACCTCGTCCGTGCAGGCTACATCAAAACTGATGGCGTCCTTACTGTTGTTGGTAAAGCTGTACACGATCTTCACCGCGTCATTGCCCAGGTAGTCCTTGCACATGGTGGCCTTTTTGACCTTTACCGTGTAGTCGCCAATGTTGTTGCCGTTGCTGTCTGCCTTGGCGGCCACGGCGGTGGTGGTCTCTGTAGGGGTGGCACCGTTGTCACTGCTGCCGCTGCCACCGCCAATGGCGCTTGCCAGTATAACGACAACGATAACGATGATTACCCAGAACCACCATTTTTTGTACACCGGCTTTTTCGGCTTACCCTGCTGCGGCGGGTACGGCTGCTGCGGGGGATAGGGCTGGTAGTTGTTCTGCCCGGTGGGGTTGGTGTATTGGGGTTGATTTTGGGGTTGATTTGGGTTGTATTGCTCCATTGTGAGCCCTCCTTCTTTCACTTGGTATCTTCATAGTAACACATAAGTGCGCAAAATGTCAACATAAGTGTTCAAAGTCGGAAAAAATTTCGCATACACTACTGATAAAGGAGTGTATGCTATGTTTAATCCCACATTGGACCCGCAGCTGGTGGGCGAGGTGATCGCCGCCCGGCGCAAGGAAAAAGGCGTGTCCCAGGAGGTGCTCAGCGGCCTGGCGGATATTGGGCGCACCCATTTATCTGCCATTGAGCGGGGCGAGCGCAAGCCTACCTTGGAGACCCTTTACCGCATTGCCTGCGCGCTGGACGTGCCTATGAGCGCGCTGGTGCTGGATATGGAGGCAGAGATGGCCCGCCGCCAAGGGTAAATCGGCAAAACAAAAGCGCACACCGGTCGGCGTGCGCTTTCGCTGTGCCCTAATGGCACGGAGGTATATGAGAAAGGGGAGAATGAATGCAAAGTGGAAGGCGGAAAACAGAAAACAATGAGATATTGTTAAGGGTTTGGTGGGAAAAGAAAAATGAAAAGAAAAGAAGGGGCGTTTCCCGCCTTTCGAGTATTAGTATAACGGCAAAAAGTGAGCGGAATATAGAAATAAAATGAAGAATTTGCGAATTCGGTTAACACTTTTCGGATAAAATGTGACCATTTTGTTTCTTTTGCAAGAAATTGTCAAAACCGGTCGAAAGGGCGTAAATGTCCGGTAAATCCGCACCTTTGGTTGGTTACACGGCGGATTGCGCGGTTATTGTCCCATAAAATGTAAACAAAATGTAAACAAACGCAAAATTGTATTTTCTTTTCGATAGTATAATGTTATTCTATACTTGCTCGGAGCAATCCGGGTTTCGGCGGAAGACGGTGTATCCGGAGGCTAGGTACTCTTCTCTTTCTTTTTTCATTTCTTTTTAATTTTTTCTTTGATTTTTCACTTACTTAGGCCGTTTTTAAAAAGACTCCAATCCTCCGAATTTTTAAATGCAAAGCCACAGGCGGTTACCTGTGGCTTTTCTCTTTGTATAAATGGACAAAACAACAGGCGCACCCACCGGGTGCGCCTATTTGTATATATTTTACCTTTTTGCCTCCCTTGTAAAGGGGGATTGAACGGTTAATCCTGTTTCTCCTGCTTCTTCTCCAGCTTGGTCTTTGCCACTTGCAGCAGGACAATCAGCGCCAGACCGATCAGGAAGAAGACAATGCTGAAATTGTCTTTATTAAGGATCGCATTGGCTTTATCCACCGTTACCGGACCGCTGACAATGGCGTATAGAGAGCCGATGAGCATACCTAAAATCAGCATCACCATTTGACCGCGATACTTTTCCAAACTCTTTTGGATTCCCTTAACGGATACCAGCGCGCCGCAGATAATGCCCACGCCAAAGACGATGATCATGGGCAGCACCCCAAAGTGCAGGTGCAACAGCTCTTTGACCCCACTGATCACCGGCAGGTACACGCCGAAGATCAGCAGCACGGTGGAGCCGGAGATTCCCGGCAGAAACATTGCGGTAATGGCAACCGCGCCGGCCAGGAACAAATACAGCGCCGTAGGTACGGAGAAGTGCGTCAGATCCACATCAACCACCTGAACCTTGGAATTCATATAAGTCAGTGCCGCCACTATGGCAATACCCAGAATAACAAAGGGCGTGTATTGCCACTTCTTTTGAATACAGGCGTATTCTTCCTTTGCAATGATAAAGATGGAGGGGAAAATGAAGCCCAGGAACAGGGACGACACGGCATAAATATTGGTTTCAAAGAACTTGGTGAGCACCAATACTGCCAAAATCATACCCACAGCCCAGCCCAGCAGCAGCTTGATGAGATAGATCAGGCCTTCTTTTTTCTCTTCCTTCTTGCCGTAGAACACCTGGTTGATGGAGCCGATGAACTTGTCATAAAACCCCAGAATCAGCGCAATGGTACCACCGGACACGCCGGGCACGCTATCCGCCAGCGCCATACAAAAGCCGTTGATCATTGTTCGGATCATAAATTGTCCTCCTGATTTGTAATATCCTCAATACTATATCACATTTTGATGGGATTGTATGCACTTTTTTGCAAAATTTAACCGGGAATTAACAAAGAAACAAAAAGAACGGACCGACAAAGGATCGGTCCGTTTTGTAGGATTGGCTTATTTTATTCTTGCGTTTGGGCAGCGGCGCGGGCGGCAGCTTCCTTTTCTGCTCGGCGCTGGGCGCGCTTTTTCTTGGCCTTGTAGCCCAGCAGCTTGTCTACCCATTCTTGAGGCGTGGTGCAGGTGCCCAGGGTTACGGTCTTGGCGCCGTAAATGCCGTGGAAGTCCGAGCCGCCGGTCATCAGCAGGTCATGGGCTTTGCAAATTTCTGTCAACCGGTGCACATCGTCCTCCGTTGCAGAGGGGTGCCACACCTCAATGCCGTCCAGTCCCAGATCAATGTATTTTTCAATCTCGTCAAAGTTGTCATAGAACGCCGGATGCGCCAGCACCGCAATGCCGCCTGCGCCGTGCACTTCCTCCAGCACCTCCTCAATGGGCGGGTACTTGGTGGGGGCCAGCACATTGGTCTCGCTCTCCCGGCTGAACAGCGCATGGAACAGATCGCCGAAGATCTCATTGGTGTAGCCGGCGTCCATCAAGGCGTGCATAATATGCTGCTTGTATAGGTTGGTGGAGCCGGAAGCGTGAGAAATAATAAAATCCGAGGTAATGGGGAAGCGACCGGCCACCTTGAGCATCATAATCTGCCCGGCTCGTTTGCGGGCGATGGAGGTGCGCTTGCACAGACCTTCCAGCCGATCCGGCGCATCTGCCAGATAGCAGAGAATGTGCACCTTTTTGCCGGCCTCATTATCAATGGCGCTGATTTCCACGCCGGGGATCACATTCACCCCGTAGCGTTTGCCGATCACTTTGCCGCGTACGGTACCTGCAAGGCAGTCATGGTCAGTAATGGCGATGGTGTCAATGCCGCTTTTTTGGGCAATGACGATTAGATCCTCGATCCCCACAGAACCGTCGCTGAGTTTTGTATGACAATGTAAATCTGCGGCCATAACCATACTCCTTCCAAAGGATAACCGTGAAAATTAGACAAAATTTGTCCTGTTCGTATATTTTACCATTCTAAAGCCGGTGTTGCAAGAGTTTTCTTGTATATTCTACCAAAAAACAGCGGTCTTTTTTTGTCACTTTTGCTCAAAATCATTCAACGCGCGGTACAATCGGCTTACCGGCAAGCCCACCACATTGAAGTAATCGCCCTGAATTTCTTGCACCAGCAGGCTGCCATAGCCCTGTATACCGTAGGCGCCGGCCTTGTCCATGCATTCGCCGGTGGCAATGTAGGCGTCGATCTCCGCCGCCGTCAGGTCAAAGAAGCGCACCCGGGTCTCGCAGGAGAGGGTCAGATGCCGTTCTCCCTGTACCAGGCTCACGCCGGTAAACACGCTGTGCCACCGCCCGCTTAGGCGAGCGAGCATTTGCCGTGCCTCTGCTTCATCGGCAGGCTTGCCCAGAATCGTGCCGTCTACGGCCACCACTGTGTCGGCACCGATCACGATCTGCGCTCCATTGTTCAGGGGCAGCGCCTTGCGCAGGGACAGCTGCTCCACGGCCGCTGCCGGAGTGATACCGGCGGGCAGGCTCTCGTCCACATCTGTACCCTGTACGGTAAAATCCCGGGTAATATGCGCCAGCAGTTCACGCCGCCGGGGCGAATTGGAAGCTAAGATTATCATAACGCACCTCGCTGATACAGTCCTCTGGTGTAGGGAAAATCGGGTTTTTGCCCGGCAGCGAACAGATCCAGCACCTGCTGCACCTGCTGCCGACTTTCAACAGAAAAATAAAAATGTGCATAGGCGGTGTGCATTTCTCCCATACGGTCGCCCATATAAAGAGGTACGCCGTTGAGCAGTTGGGTACAGCCGTAGGGATTGCACACCACCGGAAAGGTGCAGCCCTTGCGGTCGGTCAGCCGGCCCTGCTTTTGGCAGGCGGCGCAGCCGATGTGTGCCTGCACCGGACAGTTGCGGGTAAGCATTAAGGGCAGATGACCGTACACCAGCGCGCCCACATCGTTGCCGTTTGCCGCCAGGCGGTTTACATCCTCTTGTCGCAGCTCAAAGCTGGCCAGTGGGTGGGGCAGCAGATGCGCGGTGCGGCTGTTAAACACATTCAGCCCAAAGTCGCCGTAAGGCTCCAATCCCGCCGCCCGGGCGATCTGTACCGCGCCCAGGTCCGGGCACAGGGCGTTTTTTACGCCTGCCGCTTTCAGTATTGCCAATTCCCGGCAGATTTTATTCTCTATGCTAAAGATGCCCCGAGGCAGCTCCACGCCGGCGTTGTGTGCCAGCAGGGTGTTTGCCGGTGTGCCCAAGGGCAGAAAGATCCGCCGAAAGGGGTGGTTCTCCGGAATTTGCGCCGCGCTTGCAAAGCGGGCGGTGTAGTAGGGCTTGCCTGCCGTGCCGCCGGGTGGCAAGGGCGGTAAAGGCCGCCGCTCCACCGGCTGCGGAATCGGCGCTTCCAGCCGATCGGCAACCGCCCGCCGCAGGGCGTTCACGGCCGCTGCCGGTAAAAACAGGCCGTCGTCTATCTCTATATCTATCTTTTTTACATAATAAGGGGTGCCGCCCCATTTGCCCAGCCGTTGCGCCAGGCTTTCCGCCGTTAGGGCAGCGTTGCGGGCAGGCTGGGGCACATCGCCGTCGGCCGTTACCGTGCGACCGTCTTCTAAAGTGGCGCGCAGGGTCACCGGTTCCCCGGCGCGGCAGGTGGCGTGCAGGTTCAGTCCCAGCAGGGACTGCTCTTTTTCATAAGTGTGCGCCAAATCCCGCAGCACGGTATTGGCGGCGGTCACATCTGCCTTGCTGCGCACGCCGAACATGGCGCTGCCTCGCTGATCGGTAAAATAGCCGTCGGTAAACCCGCTGCGGGAGAATACGCTTTGCAGCTGCGCCTCGTCCGCCGGGTCCAGAACACCGGCAATGGCGTGCTTTACCGCCGTTACGGCGGCAGCCACATATTCCGGCCGTTTCATACGGCCCTCAATTTTTAAGGACAGCACACCCAGATCACCGATTTTTTTCAAGTGGCGAACCAGGCTTAGATCCTTCAAGCTTAAATCGCAGCTGCCGCTGGCGTCTGCGGAGAAAGGCAGGCGGCAGGGCTGGGCGCAAAGACCCCGGTTGCCGCTGCGGGCGCCCAGTACAGAGGACAGATAGCACTGCCCGCTGACGCACATACAAAGCGCGCCGTGTACAAACAGCTCCAGCTCCATTTGGGTGCTGCGGCGAATCTCCCCGATCTCGGCGGCAGTCATCTCTCTGGGGATGACTGCGCGGCGAAAGCCCATTTGTTCCAGCGCACGGAATCCGGCAGGCGTGGTAACGCTGCATTGGGTGGAGGCGTGCAGATGCACACCCGGGTACACGGGTGCCAGCGCGGCAGCCAGGCCCAAATCTTGCACGATAAAAGCGTCTACCCCGGCGTCCAGCGCGTTACCGGCAGCCGCAACGGCACCGGGCAGCTCGCTGTCACTGACCAGGGTATTTAGAGTCATATAAACTTTTACGCCGCGGGTGTGGCAATACTGTACGGCCGTTTGCAGCTCCTGGGGCGAAAAATTGCCGGCGCCCCGCCGGGCGTTAAAGGTCTGCCCTCCCAGGTAGACCGCATGGGCGCCACAGCGAACACCGGCAATTAACGACTCCATGCTGCCTGCCGGAGCCAAAATCTCAAATTGCATATTTACTTGTTCTCTGCAATGCGCTCACGCAGGGAGCTGATCTCCCGGTTGAGCCGCTCAATCTCACGGCGCGCCACATCCACTTCCATACGGGCGCGAGCGCTGTCCTCCAAATAATCCTTGATCTGCGCCCGCAGATTGTCGGAGGAGGCGGTGGATTTTTTGCAGGTGTCTGCCTTGTCCAGCGCAGTGAGCACCGCCGCTTGGGTTACGGACAGACCGGGGTTCTCATTGATAATGCTGCGCATTTCCTTGTCCAGCTCCTCGGCCAACTCCTCCACATACTCCGGTGCGTCATCGGTAAGCACCGTGTAGGCGGAACCGCCGATTTTTAAGTGTACTCTGTTTTTTGCCATTGCCATCACCATTGCCCTTTCGGCTCTATCTAAAGTTACAGTCGCGGCGCCGCAGCCCCGCAAGGGAACTACGCACCTATCGACAAAATATCCTACTTTTAGTATAGCAAGGAAAGAAAGGCTTGTCAATCCAAATTCCCGCCTGCCGGGCGGAAAATCCTTACAGGCTTCAAAGTGTAACGATTTATTCACAAAAAGCCGTAAAATCGTTCAAAAATAATCTCTATACTATAAACCGTAAGGCGAGAGCCTTATGTGGAAAACTTTTCCATCTTTTTCTATCATATATCCTCTATAACGGAAAGGGTCGCGGTGTTATGCTGCGGCTCTTTTCGTTTTTTATCGTGTTCTGCATTGCAGCGCCCGGGTTTGCTCCAGCTCCAGCAGTCGGCGCTTTCTTTGGATCCCGCCGGCGTAGCCGGTGAGACTGCCGTCGCCGGCCACCACCCGGTGACAGGGAACGATAATGGAAATGGGGTTGTGCCCCACAGCGCCGCCCACCGCCTGGGCGGACATGGTTTTTGCACCCTGCTGCCGGGCGATCCTGGCAGCGATCTCTCCGTAGGTTATCGTCTTGCCGTAAGGAACGGTAAGCAAAATTTCTGCCACTGTCCGGCGAAAGGGTGTGCCGCTGAGAGTCAGGGGCGGGGTGAAGTCCGGTTCTTGGCCGCGAAAGTAAATGTCCAGCCAGCGTGCCGTTTGGTCAAACACCGGCAAATTCTTTTCTGCATGCGTCGGGGGCAGGGTGGCGCCAAAATATTTTTGGCCGTCAAACCACAGACCGATAAGGGTTGCGCCGTCGCTGGCCAGAGTGATTTTGCCCAGGGGCGACGAATAGGAACAGGTATAAGCAGCGTTGCTCATTTTTTCTTCCTCCCGGTTTTTGCTTTCGCTTTGGGCGCGTAGTCCTTCATGTCCGGCAACGCACCGCCGGCCACTGCCCAAAAGTACAGGCTGGCCACGCTGCAATAGGGACTGAGCCTGCGCCGGTACTTCTCAAACAATTTGCGGTCAATCTTGCGATGATGGTATACCATGCGCATGCCACGATGAATGGCCAGATCGCCGTAGCTAAGTACATTGGGTCGCTGCATACAAAACAGCAGAATCATTTCCGCTGTCCACACCCCAATGCCGTTTAAGGACGAAAGCGCTTTTATGGCCGCATCGTCCGGCATGGACCAAACGGCCTCTATATCAAAACTGCCGTCCAGCACCTTTTGGGCAAAATCGGTGATGTACTCTGCCTTTTTGCCGGATATACCCAGCGCCTGTAATTGCTCCGCCCCGGCGCCCAGCACCGTCTTGGCATTTACGCTCCCCAGTGCGTCGCACATACGCTGCCAAATGGTGGCTTGCGCCTTGGTGGAGATTTGCTGGCCGATTATGTGGTGCACCACTGCGGAGAACAGGTCCGTATCCACCGTGCGGTGCACCGGGCCTATGCGGTCAATCACCTCTGCCAGGCGCTTGTCCGTTTGACGCAGATAATGAAGTTCTTTTTCGCCGTAAGTAAAATGCATGGTTTTTCTCCGATAACGGTTGATTTTTGTCTGTGCTTGTATGCGTTCTTTTCCGCATCTTTTCCAGCTTTTTACTTTTCCTTGCCTTAAACTGATTTTTAGCAAGATATACTGAGGGCAGAAAGCAGAAAGGAAGTGACTTTATGTTCCGTTCTTTATGGACCCGGGGATGTTCTGTGTTGCTGACCGGCGTTCTTTTGTTGGGAAATGGGCTGCCTTGGCGGCACGCGGCAGATGATCCGTATGCTTTTGTGCCGGAGCCGGAGAACACGGTACAGATTGCCTGTGTGGGCAACAGCGATTTGTATTCCGGCTTTGTGCCGCCGGTACTGTGGGGCAATCAAGGGTATAGCGCCACCGTGTACGCCTCTGCCCGTCAGTCGCTGGCCAAATCCTACGCCTTGTTGGAGCGTGTGTTTGCTACCCAGTCTCCGGCGCTGGTGGTGCTGGAAACGGATATGCTCTATGACCGAAATCCGCAGGAAAGAGAAATGCCCCGGGTACTGGCCCGTCAAACGAGGGCGAAGCACCTGGGACAGGATATGCGCAATTTAGCCTCTGTGTTTCGGCAGACCGGCGCACAAGTGACGCCCGGCGACTTTCCCTCTATTCGTCGTACCCACGGCTACCGGTACAGCACCAAGGTTACCCGGCTGGCAATGCCGGACTATATGGCAGACACCGGGGAACGGGAACAAATAAGTGCGGAAAACCGAAAAACAGCAGATCGGATTTTGCAGCTTTGCCGAGAAAACGGTGCACAGCTGTTGCTGGTGGAACTGCCCACCGTAACTTCCTGGAATGCAGCCCGCCATCGAGGTGTGGCGGAATATGCAGTGGCCCGGGAACTGGAATTTCTGGATTTGAACCTGCTGTATGATCAAATGGGATTGGACGGCGCCGTTGCTTTTCGGGACGCAGGCAATCACCTGAATGTAACCGGGGCTACCGCCGTTACCGCCTACCTGGGGCGGTATATTGCCTGCCAGTACCGTCTGCCGGATCTGCGCGGCAATTCCCGTTATGCCAACCGTCAAGAGGAATGGGTATGCTACCGCCGGTTTGTAAACGGAAATGTATAAAACAGCGGAGCGATGGAGGTATGGAACCGTAAAATTGCTTTTTGCCCAAGAAAGGCGGGAGCAGTCCCTTGTGATTTGCATAAAAAGCAGGAATGCGTTTTTGCTTTACAAACGAATGTTGGCGTAGACCCCGTAGTGGTCGGACACATAGCCGCCGCTCAGGTCGTTTAAGACGGTGTAGCCGCTGCCGGTGCCGCTGGTAAAGATAAAGTCGATGGGTTCATTGCCGGTATCGCAGTAGCCCCACTCTTGGTAGGTAGCGGTTTTCTTGGTAGGGTCGGTACAGTCTTGCAGTCGGGCGGCGATTCGACGGTAGGCCTCGCCCTCTTGCGTTTCGTTAAAATCACCGGTGAGCACCACGGCGGTGTCTTTGCCGTACTTGGCCTGCAAGGCGGTTAGGTGTTCAATGATTACCTGGGCGCCAAAGTCCGCTGCCTGCTGGGAGGCGTTATCCAAGTGGGTGTTGAGAAACAGCAGCCGCTTGCCGGTGGTGCGGTCTTGCAGCACCACATAGCTGCAAATGCGGTAGCAGCCGGCTTGGCCGGGCTGTCCGTTTTCGTCCGTGTAGGTGTAGCGGCTGGCTTTGCCCGGCGTTTCACTGAGCCAAAAGGTGTTCTTCTCTAAAGCGGTGTACTTGGTTTTATTCCAAAACACCGGGTTCATCTCGCTGTTCCAGTCCGTAGCGTCGCCGCCCCGCTGCACGCCGTAGGCGTCGTAGTCCGGCAGGGTGGTTTGCAGCGCTTTGTACCAGTAGATGTTCATTTCCTGGGTGCCGATCAGGTCCGGTTTGCATTGGTTCATATAGGCGGCAAAGCGGGCGCAGCGGGTCATACTGTCCGTATCGTCAAAGCGGTTGCCAAACACACTGGCTACATTAAAAGTGACCGTCCGCACCTTATCGGTCTCACTGCCGGGCGCGGCGTATTGGGCCGGTTGCGCCTTATAAAGAAAACAAAGGGAAAGCACAATGGGCACCGCCAGCAGAGCTGTTACACCTGCGGCAGCCGGGCGTATTTTTTTACCGCTGACTTTGGTGTGTAGCAGGAATTGCAGCAGGTAAAGGCCAAAGGTTACCGCCAACCCGACCTTGGCCCGGGCGCCGAACCCGATGGCTAAAAAGGCCGTCAGCGCAAAGACGGCAGCGTTTACCCAAAAGGCAGTCATATTCCGCCGATAGCCGCCCTTGGCCGCGGTGAACAGGGAACAGATCAGTTCCGCGATTCCCAGCACCAGCGCGCAGAAAACGGCAGCCACCGCAAAGCCGTAGCCTTTATCGGTCACCATAGGGCGCAGGTCCGCACCGTGGTTGGACAGGCAGAGAATAATGGTGATCAGCGATACATTTTTGTGCCCGGCGTAGAACATGGGCAGGCACAGCGTGCCCAGGGGCGCCAGCAGCGCCAGCTGGCGCAGAATGTGCCAGGGTGTCTGCATGGTAGAATTTTTCAGTCGGTGCCAAAAGCCGGCTTGTTTGCCGGGTGTGGATGTGGTACGCATGATTTCACCTTCCATAATTTGTGTTTGTATTTTGTGCAGCGGGTTTGTGGCAAGCAAATACGGATGCGTTGGCAGGCAGATGGTATCCGCCCCCGCTGTGCAGGCAGAGAGAAATTTGCTCACCCTACCATAGTGCCGATTAGCCAAAATCGGGCACACCATTCTACCTTGATTATATAAGAAGATCCGCCGGGTGTCAACGGATAGAAAAATAAAAGACCACGCCGGTTCGTACGGCGTGGTCAAATATAGACTTTTTGCTTTTAGAATTCCAGGCGCAGCTGGGGATCCAGCCAGCTGGTTTGAGCGGCTTGGTGGATGGTGTCGCCGGGTAGGCTGCCGCCCAGCAAAAAGGGCGAGTGTGGGTCGTGGCGGCGCAGGTTGGCGCGCACCAGTGCCGGATCGGTATTGGCGTAGCAGTATTTGCACAGATGGCCGCAGGTGTCATAGGCGCCGATGTCTACCCCCAGCAGGCAGGCGCACTGCTTTCCCCGCTGATTTTGGCTGCGCCGGGGCACTTTTAAGTGGGCGTGCAGGGCGGTCTCGTAGGTCGCTACCGTCATACAGCCGGAGCAGTCTGCCCCAAACTGCGCCAGGTCGTTCCCCTCCGCGCAGGGGCGCAGGGTCATACCGTTGGCTGCGGCGATCTCTGCAAAAGCCTTGCCGATCTGCAACCGCTGCCGGGCGGATACTGCCCGGACTTCCGGAAAGTTGCGAGCCACTTTTTTGTAAATATCAATAAAGCTGATGACACAGGTTTTGGTGTACCCGGCCAGATTCTCCGCCATTTGGGCAAAGGTTTTGATGTGGTATTCCGGGGTGTAGGGACCGTACAGCAAAATCGGGTCGTACCGCCAGCCAATGCTGTCCACGCCCACCGTTTGGGACAGGCGCTTGAAGTCCTCCATCACCTGCTCTTTGTTCGGTACCCGTGGCTCAATGTCCTTGCCGTAGGGCGTAATGGTCACAAACCAGTATTGCCCATAGGGCCGCAGCCGCTCCAGATGGGGCAGCATAGGCGCCGGGTTCTTGGTGCAAAAGGCCATCAGGTCCACCACTTGCGGCGACAGGCTGTACCGGGTCACCTGGCTGGGGTTGTAAGGATTGCGCACCAGCACAAAACCGGCTTCTATTCGATTGAGCAGCCACTGGCTGTAAAACGCCGGAATATCCGTGCGCATACCTGTTTGAATAATCATGGTTTCGCTCCAAGGCAGCGGGCGACGGGGACTTTGTCCCCGGGAATTGGGTTCGCCGGGTAAGCTGCCTTTATTTTTGGTTTCGTATCTTTTTTACATTCCGGTTCATCAGGTGCCGACCCAAATGCCGGTACAGAAAGGTTTTTAGCGGGGACATTTCCTGATGATGAGCCTTTAGCAGATCGTCCGGTGCGTCATAAATGCCAAAGTCCTGATTGATCCCCTCACTTTGGATATAGGTGTTGTTCCGTTCAAAGTCAATGACCGGGTGCTGCAAGTCCTTGACCGCCACGCCATCAAATAGATAGAAAGAATCGTCTAGATCGTACGCTGGAAGGGCTCGTCACTCAGTATCGAAAGGTCCACCGGACCTTTCTCCCAAATTTTTTCGCTTTGCTCAAAATTTGGACACTCGTGTTCGAATCCCTACAACCCAAAACATAATAAAAAGCCGTAAAACGCAAAAGCGTTCTACGGCTTTTTGGTACGCTGGAAGGGATTCGAACCCCCGACCTTCTGGTTCGTAGCCAGACACTCTATCCAACTGAGCTACCAGCGCGTATGCAAAAGCACTACCGCGCTTTTGCTCAAATAATATAGCACATCGCATTGGAAAATGCAAGCCTTTTAGGCGATATTTTTTAAATAATCTTCTAAAAGGTCGGCAGCCAGGGCGCATAATTCGGCGCAGGGACGCTTTTTGTAGTAGCCCTCCGTGCGGGGTTCTGCCTGGGGCGTGGGTTTCACATTCGGATCCAATCCCAGGAGCACCCGGCACACCAGGGAGCCGGTCTCCGCCTGAAAGCCCTTTGCCACCTGCTGCACCATGGCGTAGACTTCGCTTTTCGGCCGATCGCCGTAGAGGGCAGACAGTACAAAAGTCACGCCGGAGATGGTGCCGCACACCTCACGCATACGACCCATACCGCCGCCAAAGCCTATGGTGAGCCGGGCGATGGTGTCCGGGTCCATACCTATTTCATCTTGGAACGCCAAAGCCACTGCCTGGCTGCAATTATAGCCGGACTTGAAGTTTTGCCGAGCCAGATCGCCTTTGGTCATCAGTCCGTACCTCCGGGCATGACCTCCGGTGCCGTCTCCACAAACTTGGCGGAGATGGTCATATCCTTGCCGCCTACGGTAAAGGAATAGGTAGAGTCGGTGGATTGCAACTCGCCGTTCATATACCAGCCGTCAAAGTCATAGCCGTCTCTGGGGGTGGCGGTGAGGGTCACATTGTCGCCCTCCTCGTATTTGCCGCCGCCGGTGACGCTGCCGCCGCCCTGGGTGCGTACATTTACCCGCACACTGCTGTCCTGCGTGGTGGTCGTCTGTTTTTTGGTGGTGGTCTCTTTCTTCGTGGTGGTCTCTGTGGGCTTCTCGCTGGTGGTTTCCGCAGGCTTCTCCGTGGTATAATTGTTATTGGTATAGTCCCGGTCGTCACTAACAGGGACAGAGACGGAGGTATCCGGCACTGTGGTGGTTTCCTTATCATGATTGCCGGAGGCCACGGCGATGATGATACCCACCACCACGGCAATGAGCACCACGCACAGCACGATAATGATGATCATGCTCTGCTTATTCTTTTGCTGCAACTTTTTTTCTTCCTCCGGGTTCGGCCGGGGGGCAGGGGCAGGTGCGCCGCCGGGTGTTGCGCCGGCAGACTGCTGATCTGCTTGCGCGCTCAGCTCATTTTCGTCATACAGGGGGGAACCGCATACTTCGCAGATATAGCGGCTGTCGTCGTTCTCCGCTCCGCAATTTTTACATCTCATATCTGAAACCTCGCTTGTTGATTTTCGCTTGATGAACAGGGGCGAAAAATGCCCCTATCTATACAAAAGTATAGCACACTGCCGTGCAAATCGCAATAAATATGTTAAAAATACAGGCGATATGAAAAATTAAACACTAATTTTGTAAATGGGGCTTGACTTTTTGGTAAATTTAATATAAATTTTATATGTACGTTTTTGTAAAACGGATTTCGACTTTTGAAAGGGGAAACTATACGTATGAAGAAATACGCATTCAAGGGCCTCGGTTTGGTGCTGGCAGTTGCACTGATCGTTGGCTGCTTTGCCGGTTGTGCAAAGATCAACTATGTAACCGACGGCGCGATCCAGGCAATCAATGAGGTGAAGGACGGCAGCTGGAAGACTAAGGGTCAGGGAGACGCTTCTACCAGCGAGGCGGACTTTGATAAGCCCGTTATTGAGGAATTCAAGGCCGGTACTTACGGCGGCGTTGAGTTTAAGGACGTGGCCGCTGTTGCCGATTATTACAAGCAGGCTTATGACTACACCAAAACCCTGACCGCCCAGTATAAGGACGAGAAGGGCCAGACCCAGACCTACTACAAGATGCTTTGCGAAGAGGATCTGGATGTACATGACATTGCCATTGACGGCAGCGTGAATAAGACCATCAACAACATGGTTCCCAGTATCGTAAAGCCCATTTACCATCCCGGTTTGAACGGCCTGGTTCCCTCCACTAACAGAGATCCTAAGCTGGATACCGACGAGTGGGACGGCAAGGGTGAGTCCCTGCAGACCAGCCGCCTGGTGGCTGACGATCTGGTGACTGCCAATGTGAAGGACAACGGCGACGGCACCATCACTCTGCAGATGCAGCCTAAGTATGTCAACATGAGTGCACCCGGTAAGGACGCACAGGGCCATATGTTCCAGTCTTTGGGCGCTATTGACTCCACCGTGGACAGCATTAAGCCGCTGACCTGGTCCGAGGGCACCACTGCCGATAACTGCAAGGTGAATTACTACGGCGGTACCGCTACCGTGACCATTGATACCAAGACCAAGGAGATCACCAAGGCCGAGTATGTGATGGAGGCTCATGTGGTTGTAGCGCACGCTTGCATCGCTGTGATCCGTGATAAGAACGCCACCGTGGATGTTACCATGAAGTGGTCTGCACCTGCCAGCGAAAAGTACATGCAGGAAAGCAAGGGCGTTACCAAGGCGTAAACACCTGTTCCGATTTTACAAAAAGCAAAGGAATTCCGCACCCCCGGGTGCGGAATTTTTTGTTTGTGTGGATTATTGTTTTGCCGTTTTGTCACCCTTTGCAAGGGAGCCGAAGATTTTGTAACCGTTTTGCTTTCATTTACTTGGTAGGGGCGGCAACCTGCCGCCCGCACGGTAGGTAAATGCGGGTCGATGTGGGCATCGACCCCTACAATTCTTTTCAAGCGATCGTCCATTGCAAGGCACCATAAACTTTCGTGGCGTGCGGGTTGGCATAAATTCACTGCGGATTTATGTTGCTTTGGCGGCGGTTATCCTGTATAATAAAGTGGAACGCACCCTCGGGGCGTATCCCTTATATTAAGGAGAACAGAATGAGCGAAAAAATACCCAATTATAATTATGATGCAGACGAGGTACTGAATGATTTTAAGTCCAAGTTTGCGTGGCCCAAGCGAGATGAAGTGCAGGCGGTGGTCAAGCCGGGCAAAATGCCCCTGCGGCTGCTGCTGTGTGCCCTGATCACTGCGGTGGTGGGCGGCATTGCCTACTATATGATGCTGCCGGCGCTGAATGTGCACGACACTCAGTTGTATCTGTTTTTGATTTTGCTGGTAGCGGTATTTGCCGGGTC
Source organism: Agathobacter rectalis (assembly GCA_963638105.1). Taxonomy (GTDB): domain Bacteria; phylum Bacillota; class Clostridia; order Oscillospirales; family Acutalibacteraceae; genus CAG-217. The sequence goes on along the minus strand of CAVHPP010000019.1, from coordinate 5,997 downwards.
CTTTTACCTGGTGTGCCGGGCCAACAAGAAAGCGGAGCGCCTGGAATATGTGAAGAAAAAGACTTTGATCCCGGTGATTATCGTGGCAGTGATCGCTGTGGTGATGCTGGTGGGCTTCTTGGTGGGTGCCACCATCTTCCGTGCTTCCGCTTACAGCAACCTGATGACGGTACAAAACAGCGACTTTGACCGGGATTTCTCCGACATCAGCTATGATGAGGTGCCCCGGATTGATGCCTCTCGGGCCAAGACCCTGGCGGACCAACAGCTGGGCTCTTTGTCTCAGTACAAGAGCCAGTATGTGGTGGCGGACGCCACCACGCAGATCAACTACCGGGGCGTGCCCTGCCGGGTGGCCAGCCTGCAATATGCGGATGTGTTCAAGTGGGTCAACAACACCAAAAACGGCCTGCCGGCATACATTCTCATTGATGTGGTGAGCCAAAAGGTGACTGTGGTCAACTGCGAGGAGCAGTTCGGCAGCGGGATCCAGTATTCCCCGGCGGAGTATTTTAATGAAAAGTTGATTCGTCACCTGCGGTTCCAGTACCCGACCAAGCTGCTGGATACCCCCAATTTTGAGATTGACGAGAGCGGCCACCCCTATTGGGTGACGGCGGCCCTGACCAAGAAAATCGGTCTGTTTGGCGGCACGGATGTGCAGGGCGCCATTGTAACGGACGCGCTCAGCGGCGAAAGCAAGTATTATCCCATAGACACCGTGCGCAAGGACAAGAGCCTGAACTGGATTGATGTGGTGTATAGTGACCAGCTGCTGATCGAGCAGTACAACTATTACGGCAAGCTGAAGAAGGGCTTTTGGAACTCGATTATCTTCCAGAACGATGTGAATGTGGCCTCCAGCGGCAACGGCTATATTGCCATGGACGATGATGTGTGGGTGTACACCGGCATTACCTCTTCTAAGACGGATACCTCCAATTTCGGTTTTATCCTGTGCAACCAGCGCACCAAGGAGGTGCGATATTACCAGAACGGCGGCGCCATTGAGACCTCTGCTATGGAGTCTGCTCAGGACGCGGTGCAGAACTTTGGTTATGCAGCCACCTTCCCCATTTTGCTGGATATTGAGGGCCAGCCCTCCTACTTTATGAGTCTGTACGGCGACAGCAACACCGTCAAGGGCTATGCGCTGGTCAGCCTGGAGGATAAGACAGTGGTGGGCGCCGGCCTGATTGATACCAACAGTGACGCCAAGGCGCTGAATACGGCGGTGGAGAACTATATCAACGCCATGAAGGACAAGGGTTGGATCGCCAAGACGGTGGACGCAGAGGATTATGTTAAGGACGAGGCGGAGATTGCCACTGCCGGCGGAGAACAGACCGACGGCAAGACGGCGCAGACGCCCCAGCAGTCCCAGTCCGCAGACAGCAAGACGATCACCGGCAAGATTACGGACATTAAGTCCTCGGTAAACGACGGCAACACCGTTTATTACTTGCAGGTGGACGGCGTGTATTACTATATTCGGGTCACCGATTGCATGCAGGTGCTGCTGCTGCAAAAGGGCGACACGGTAGAGATTACGCCAAAGGGTGACGCCAAGGACGGCTTTGCCCAGGCTGCCGCAGTCAAAACAAAATAACAAACAAAGATCCCCTGCGTGCCGCTTGGCATACAGGGGATTTCTTTGCCTGACAGGCCACAGAACGGTCTGCCGGGCATTTTTATTCGATTTCCGTAAAGGGAGACGGCTTGGCTAAAAACGCCTTCAGCGCGTCCATTTGCTCCATGGCGTTGCGGTAGCCGGTTTGATAAATTTGCTCCAGCTTGTCCACATTGCGCTCCAAGGTGGGGCAGTGCAGCGGGTGGTCCGGCGCAATCACAAAGGCGTCGCCCCGGCCTTGGGCGTCCCACACGGTTTCCAGTTGGCGGTTGTACATTTTATACCGGTTCAGTAGGGCACGTGCCATTAGCGGATATTTGCGGAATACACGCCGAATCAGGCGCTCGTGGCCCATAGGCTGCTTTTGATAATTTCGATCTTGCGTGAGCACCACTACTGCCTTTTGGCACCCGTCCTCGTAGGCGTGCGCCAGGGGAATGGAGTCGGTGACTCCGCCGTCAAAGTACCGGTCTTTGCCCAGCACAACCCCCTTGGTGGCGCCGGGCAGGGCACAGCTGGCCCGCAGAATGGGGCAGCCCCGCTTGTGAAAGTCCTTGGGGTACATATATTCCGCCTTGCCGGTTAAGGCGTTGGTAACCACCACGCACAAGGTGGTGTTGGCCCGGTCATAGGCCTCTTGGTCCAAGGGGGACAGATCGTAGCTTAATTCCCCAAACAACCACTCGCCGTTTAAGAATTCGCCGTTTTTTATCATGCTTTCCAGGCTCATATAGCGTTTGTCGCCGCTGTACTGGATGGCAATATCGTGTTGGCGACCCCGGCATTTGCCGATGTAAGACACAGCGTTGCAGCTGCCTGCCGACACGCCGATAACATAAGGGAAGGCGATCCCCTGATCCATAAAGGCGTCCAGCACGCCGCTGGTGTAGATGGCACGGTTGCCGCCGCCCTCCAGCACCAATCCGCAGGAATACATAGAATACCTCCAAAAAAAGTTAGGGGACGGCGAAAGCCATCCCCTCATTGCATTGTATTTTTGCTTATTTGGCAGCCTTTTTAGCAGGTGCCTTTTTCTTAGGTGCGCTCTTTTTGGCGGGCGCCTTTTTCTCAGCCGGCTCTGCCTTTTCCTGCACCTGGGTGTCCGTAGCGGAAGCCTCAACGATCTCCAGATCGTTATCGCACTCGAAGAAGTCGCTGTCGTCGAAATACTCTGCCTCTTTGGGAGCAGTCAGCTTCTGGATGGCAAGATATACGGCAACGGCCACGCCTGCGATGGCAACGATGGCACTGATGACTTTCATAATCGTTTTGAAATTCATAATAATGAACCCCCTTATAAAATCTGTTTCTATTATAAATGGATTTGGCGGCAAAGTCAAGCGCCAAAACCGCAGAAAGATGTCTACTTTTGCAAAAGCAGCGACCGGGGGCAAAAAAAGAACGCTCCCTGCAAATGCAGGAAGCGAAAATTCGATAGAAACCGAGTGCCGTCGCTTATGCGCGGTTCAGCTTGCTGACCAAATTGCTCTTTTTGCGGGCTGCGGTGTTCTTGTGCAGCAGGTTCTTGGCAGCGGCCTGGTCGATCTTCTTGCAGGCAAACTGCACAGCCTGGGTCTTGTCCTCAGCGTTGGCATCAATAGCGGCGTTGGCCTTCTTGATGGCAGTCTTGAGGGCGGTGTTGCGGGCCTTGTTGTTGGCGGCCTTTACAGCGTTGACCTTGACTCTCTTTTTAGCAGACTTAATGTTGGGCATGGTTTTCACTCCTTTAGCGGTGGATTAGGTAGAAGGGCATAGCCCCGTTTTCTTTTTAATGCCTAAACATCATAGCACACGCAAATCTAAAATGCAAGTATTTTTTTCTTTTTGGACATACTTTTATTGAAAAACTATGAAAATCAGGTGAAAAATATGGAAAATCGCACAGATTTGGCATTGGAAAGCTATGAAAATCAGCAAAAAACCGCGCTGCCCGGGGTGAAAGTGCGGGAGCAGGACGGCATTTCCGTGGTGGAAGTGCTGGACGCCCGAGGCGAAAAAGCCCTGGGCAAACCGGTGGGCAAGTATATCACCTACCGGGTGTCGCCCATGGCTCAGGAGACCCAGCTGTTTGACGGTCGGCTGGAGCGGATCGCCGATTTGCTGCGAGGCCTGCTGCCGGATCACCCCACCGGGGTATTGGTTGCCGGGGTGGGCAACACCGCCATCACTGCGGACGCGCTGGGGCCGGAGACCAACCGCTATGTGCTGGCCACCCGTCACATTGCCGGGGAGCTGCGCCGGGCACTGGGACCGCTGACGGATGTGTCCACCGTGACCACCGGGGTGCTGGGCAACACCGGTATGGAAAGCGCCGAGGTGGTGGCGGGCATGGTCCATACGGTGCACCCGGACTGCGTGCTTGTGGTGGACGCGCTGGCGGCATCGTCTGCGGATCGGTTGGGCACCACGGTGCAGCTGTCAAACGCAGGCATTGCCCCCGGCTCCGGGGTGGGCAATCATCGGCGGGAGATCAGCGCCCGGGTGCTGGGCGTGCCGGTGGTGGCGCTGGGCATTCCCACGGTGGTCAGCAGTCGGGTATTGGGCGGTACGGCGGAGGAGATGTATGTGACCCCCAGAGAGATCGATCAGCTGATCAACCGGGGCGCCAAGCTGCTGGGTATGTCCATCAATGTGTGCCTCCAGCGGCATTTGCAGCCTCGGGATCTGTACACGCTGGTGGGATAATCCGGCGCCGGCGTGCATATTCTTATATGAGAATAGAAGCAGGACAAAGCCAAAGGAGCTGGATATGAAAAAAGAACGGGCGGCCTTCTTTTGCAATATTGCGGCGGCGGTATTGGTTACGGCGGTGCTGGTGAGCGCGGCGCCCCGGATCTCTGCCGTCGGGGCGGTGGGTCAGCGGGTGGCGGCGGTGTTTTCGCCCACCTATTTCAGCAGCAAAATAAATACAGAATTTTCTACTGTAAAATCGGCGCAAACGCCGCATACTAAGACTACCGCGACCCGGGAGGCGCAGGCAATGCACCCCATTTCAGGGAAGGACAGCGACCCTTATGCGCACATTACCGAGACCCCGGCGGATGTGGCTAAGTTGATGCAGCAAGAGAAAAAAGTGATCGGCAGCCAAAAGCAGGTGGGCAAAACCAGCGAGGAGAGTTACCAGGGCGGGGGGACGATCTTGTCTTTCGGTTCGCTGGCAATTCAAAGCAAGATCCCCGCTTCGTTTTATCGTCCGGACATAGAGGCACTCCTTAAACAGAAGGCGGCCCTGTCCGTGCCCAACGCGGCCAAACCGACGGTGCTGATCTATCACAGCCACACCACAGAGGGCTACACCCTCCTGGACGCGGGTTATTATACCAAGTCCACCGACCTGCGCAGCGACAGCAGTACCCAAAATATGGTGCGGGTCGGGGACGAACTTTGCGCGTATCTGGAAAAGTGCGGGATCGGCGTGGTGCACGACCGCACCACCCACGACAAGGATTACTCCGGCGCCTACGACCACTCCCGCAAGACGGTGGCGGGGTATTTGGAGAAGTACCCGTCCATAGAGATCACCATTGATGTGCACCGGGACGATATTACATACGATAATAAGACCAAGGTGAAGCCTACTGCCAAGATCAAGGGAAAAAAGGCTGCCCGGATGATGATCATTGCCGGATGCGAATACAATCGGGTCAAGAACTTTCCGGATTGGGAATACAACCTGCGCTTTGACTTGGCAGTGCAGCAACAGGTGGAGAAGCAGTACCCGGGGCTGATGCGCCCCATTCTCTTTTCCGAGCGTAAGTACAATATGGATATGACCCGCAATTCCTTTTTGCTGGAGGTGGGCACGGACGGCAACACCCTGGACGAAGCCTGCTATTCCGCTCGGCTGTTTGCCACCGCCTTGGCCCGGGTCATCCAGGATTATGAAAAATAAGGAGCCGTTATGAAGAAACACCCAACCCCCATTTTGCTTCTGTTGTGCACGGCGCTGTTGATCGGCGGCACGGCGGTGGCCTATTGCAACACGCGCAGCTTCGGCTTTGAGCCGGACACCAAGTGGATCACCTATAATGACGGGGGCTTTACCGTGTATGACTTTCGGGTAGAATACCGGCAGCTGGCAGAGGGCTGGCAAAGTTTTTCAAATTATTTTCCAAAGAAAAGTCAGACCTGTTTTTATGATAAAATGGAATTCTGATTGGTGCGCACGGCGAATACCGTGCGCTTTTCTCTGCCTGTATATAATGTATATAAATAATAAAGGGCACGGAGAAACGCTCGGCAGAGTGTGAAAGAACTTGAAAAAACTTGAAAAAAAGTGTTGACTTTTGCCTTGCACTTTGGTATTATAGCTAAGCGCTCGAGAGAAGAGCGGCCGGCCGAAAGGTCGGGTAAGGACCTTGAAAATT
>CAVHPP010000018.1:13275-41451 GCA_963638105.1 Agathobacter rectalis | reverse complement strand
AAGTGGCTTAAATAGGGCGTTTTGAAAAATTTTAATGCAAAAAAACACCAACCTCAGAAGCAGCTTCCATCTTAAAACGGTTCAGGGCTTCCTTAGCCTCGGGCACAACACTCTTGTTGCTTGCCATTGCGAATACACTCCTTTTTCGTAAACTTGCGTTTGCACCAATAGTGTATGTGTCGCAAAGACAAATAAAACTGAAAAATTTTTACAGTTAGCTGCCAGCGAACCGTTTCGTTTTGCCGTCTGTTTTTTAATTTTTGCACAAATGACGCAATCGCGCATTAGCCGGGGCGCATTTGCTGCAATACTCCCCGGGAACGATTGGAGCGATGTGCCGCTGCACCGACCACTTAAGCGCCCTTACCGGCTCTGGTAAGGGTACAGCACTAAAGTTGGTGATACGCTTTTGAAACGCCCACGGCGGCGGAGTCTTTTGGCTCCGCCGCCGTGTTGTATGCATTCTGATTTTCGTTTGTCTTACTGCACTTCCTGCACGGTGGTCTCCGGCTTAGTTGTGCTTTCCGGCTCCGTGGTGGTCTGTTCGGCGCCGTACACCTGAAGCACCACCTCGCTGCCCACGGCAGCAGTGCTTTTGGCGTCCGGGGTCATACCGTACACACTCTTCACGGTGCCCTCTTTATAGCTGCCGTCGTTATAGACAGTCACTGTGGTCACCTTAAAGCCTTTTGCCTCCAACTGCTTCTTGGCCTCTGCCACATCCAGACCGCCTACATCCGGCACTTCCTCTGTCTGAATTCCTTTGCTCACCGTCAGCACAATCCGGGTACCTTGGGCCACACTCTCGCCCTTCTTTACGCTTTGGGCAATGATCACGCCTTCCGCTGCTTTGTCTGAATACTGGGCATCATAGGTGATGGAAAACTGCTTGTTCCATGCGCCGTTGTTCTTAATGTCACTTTGGGTGTACCCGGCAGACACGAAGTCCGGCACCGTATAATTTACAGAGGACGCCGCCTGGGTGGTGTTCTCTCTGCCATCCACTAAGCCGGAAAACTTTACCACATAAATACCCGCTGCCACGGCAGCCACAATCAGCACCACCAAAATAATAATGACGGCCTTATTTTTGCCGCCCTTGGGCTTCTCTGTCGGAGGGGCGCTGTGGCGCACATCCGGCTGGGGTGCCGGTTGAGGCTTCGGCTCCGGCTGGGGCGGCTGGGCTGCTTCCGCTGCCTGCGCCACCACCGAAGGTGCCGCATTCAGCAGTTCCCGCAGACGTGCTGCGCTCTGTGCCCGGTTCTCCGGGTAGATCTGCAACCCGGCGCCAAGGGCACGGATCACATGGGTGGGAATACTCTCTGCGATCTTGTTGGGGATCATCAGCTTGTCATTGGTCTCTCTGGACGGAGCATCCGGCGGATTGCTGCCCACCAGTGCCCGATAAATACAGGCGGAAAAGGCATAAATATCCGTAGCCGGGCACATTTTGCGGTCATTGTCGTACTGCTCAATGGCGGTGTAGCCCTCGTTCAAATTAAATTCCAAATCCGACTGCACCGTATTGCACTGGGCAATGCAAAAGCCCTTGAGCCGCACCTTACCGTCCGGGCACAGCAGCAGATTGTCCGGCGTAATGGAGCCGTGAATCACGCCCCGGTCGTGGAGTGCCTCCAGGGTGGTAAGCACCGGCATAAACATAATGCGCGCCTGCTCCCAAGAAATGTAGCCCTCCGGCGTGCGCAGCAAAAATTCCCGCAGGGGCACGCCGTCCACCGGCTGAGACACGGCATACACCGTCTCGTTGGCGGGGAACACATCATACACCGGCAGTGCCGCCGCCAGGGTGCGCAGCTGCATCATGGTCTGCCACAAAGTGGTAAAAGACCGCTTATAGCCGTCAAAATTCTTACGAAAGCGCTCCCGCACATGCACCTCCCGGTTGCCCTCCAACCGATTGGCAATGCCCTTGGGCAGAAACTCCCGCACCACACAAGGCGCCTGCAAGGTACGATCATAGGCGGCATACACCGCAGCGTCGCTCTCCCAGGCCTGCACATGGCCCAGCACATACCGGTCCTGGAGCACCGTGCGCAGGGGCAAAAAGCTGGTGTCGTTCTCCTGATCGTTATCAAACCCGCAACCGGGGCAAACGCTGCCTGCGGTCAGGGGTGCAAAACAATTCATACACAGTCGATCTGTATTTTCCAAAAAAGATCCCTCCAAATCAAGACCTTATACTATAGCAGTTTTATAATAACAGCCGGTTGATTTTTTGTCAACCGCACTTTCGTAAACAATCGGTAAATATCCCCTACCCCGCCAGTTGAAACCGTGCATCTTTTCGTGTATAATGAGGGGTACAGAACAAATGAACCGAAGGAGTTTTTGAATATGAATTTTAAGCAGTTGCCAAACGGCATGTGTGAGGGCTTTGCCCTGCTGAAAAAATGCGATGTAAAAAAGACCAAAAACGGCGCCGCCTACCTGGATCTGGTACTGGGAGACAAGAGCGATGAGTTGCCTGCCAAGCTGTGGGACTATACGGACAACGGCCTGTTTGCCCCGGATATGGTGGTCAAGGTGCGGGGCACTGTGGAGCAGTATAACGGTCGGGATCAGTTCCGTATTTCTCAGATCCGCCCGGCAGCGGACAGCGACAACTACAACCTGTCTGATCTGGTGCCCGCCAGCGAGGTGGGCGGTGCCCAAATCTATGATATGTTGATGCGCCGGGTAAACGCCTTTCAGGACGCAGACTTTAAGGCCATTGTGTCCGGCATTATGGAGGACCATAAAGAGGCACTGGTGCGCTACCCTGCCGCTCTGCGACTGCACCACGCCATGGTGGGCGGGCTGATGCTGCACACCGTGTCCATTGTGCGCCTGGCCGAGTCCCTGTGCCAAATTTACCCCAATGTGGACAAAGAGCTGCTGCTCTCCGGCGCCATTCTTCACGATGTGGCCAAGACCTGGGAGCTGGAGGCCAACGACCTGGGGTTGGTCAAGGGCTACACCACCCAGGGTGAGCTGATCGGCCACTTGGTCAAGGGCGCTATGTATATTGATGAAAAGGCTCGGGATCTGGGCGTGGCACCGGAAAAGGCGGCGCTGCTGGAGCATATGCTGCTGTCCCACCACGGTCAGCCGGAGTACGGCTCCCCCGTGCGACCCATGTTCCTGGAGGCGGAAATCCTCTCCCAGCTGGACGCACTGGACGCCACAATTTTTGAAATTCACGCTGCCACCTCCAAAGTGGAACCGGGCAAATTTACCGACCGGCAGTGGGCGCTGGACAATCGCAAGCTGTTCAACCACGGCCGCACCACCACCGAGCACAAGGTCAACTTAGGAGAATAACACAATGGAAGTAACGCAGGAAAAGTGGACAGAGATCACCGTCACCGTCGATACAAAAGACATTGAGACCGCCGGCAACATTGCCAATATGGTGGTGCCTTACGGCATTTATATTGAGGACTACTCTGCTCTGGAAGAGGAGACCATGGAGATCGCCCATATTGATCTGATTGAGGCGTCTCTGCTGCAAAAGGACCGCACCAAGGGTATTATCCACATTTATATCAGCCCGGAGGAGAACCCGGCAGAGGCTGTTTCTTTCTTAGAGGAGCGGCTGCAAAGCGCCGGTATCGCCTACACCCTGGGCACGGACCTGTGCGCCATGGAGGACTGGGTGAATAACTGGAAAAAATATTTTCACCCCATGCCGGTAGGCAACAAGCTGCTGATCCGCCCTACTTGGGAGGACGCAGACCCCACAGACGGCCGCAAGGTACTGCACATTGAGCCGGGTCTGGCCTTTGGCACCGGGTCGCACCCCACCACCCGCCTGTGTCTGGAAACGCTGGAAAAGTTGGTCACCCCCGGCGCTACGGTACTGGACATCGGCTGCGGCAGCGGTATTCTTTCCATAGCCGCCCTACTGCTGGGTGCGCAAACTGCCTTTGGCGTAGATATTGACAAGCTGGCGGTTAAAACTGCCAACGCCAATGCGCTGGAGAACGGCTTTGGCCCGGATCGGTTCACGGCTGTGGAGGGCAATTTGTCCGACAAAGTCAGCGGGCAGTACGATATTATTGTAGCCAATATTGTGGCAGACATTATTATGCAGTTCAATCCCCAGGTGGCGCAGTTCTTAAAACCCGGCGGCACCTACATTACCGGCGGTATTATCGATGTGCGGGAGGACGAGGTGCTGGCCTCTTTCGCCGCCAACGGCTTTACCGTGCAGCAGCGATTTGAGGACAAAGGCTGGCTGGTATTTGTATTAAAACACGAATAATCCTGCCCTCCACCGACCAATTTAAAAATTATTTGTAGGGCGGGGGCTTGCTCCCGCCGCAGTCCGCCGTCATCACTCTACAAAATCACAAAAAAACGCCCTGTACCAGCTGTACAGGGCGTTTGCTTTGCCGTTTTTTATTTTGCCTTAGTGGCAATCTCCTCGGTAATGCGGGCGATAAAGTCCTCCAGGCCGGCGGCACCCTCGTCGCCGTCCTTTCTGGAACGAACAGACACGGTGCCGGCCTCAATATCCTTGTCACCGGCCACCAGCATATAGGGCACCTTCTCCATCTGCGCAGAGCGGATCTTAAAGCCGATCTTCTCGCTGCGGTCATCCACCTCGCAGCGAATACCGGCAGCCTCCAGCTTTGCCTTCACGGTATTCAAATAGTCAATATGACGGTCCGCGATGGGCAGCAGCTTCACCTGCACCGGCGCCAACCAGGTGGGGAACGCACCGGCAAAGTGCTCGGTCAAAATACCGATAAACCGCTCAATGCTGCCGAATACCACACGGTGGATCATAATGGGACGGTGCTTCTCGCCGTCTGCGCCCACATATTCCAGCTCAAACCGCTCCGGCAGCTGGAAGTCCAGCTGAATGGTGCCGCACTGCCAGGTACGACCCAGGCAATCGGTCAGGTGGAAGTCCAGCTTGGGGCCGTAGAACGCGCCGTCGCCCTCGTTGACCTCAAAGTCATAGCCCAGCTCGGTAATGGCGTCCCGCAGGGCCTGGGTAGCAATGTCCCAGTCCTCCTTGGCGCCCATAGAGTCCTCCGGCTGGGTGGACAGTTCAATGTGATACTTAAAGCCAAAGGTGCTGTACACACTGTCGATCAGCTGTACCACGCCCTTGATTTCGTCCTTGATCTGCTCACGGGTCATAAAGATGTGGGCATCGTCCTGGGTAAAGCAGCGCACCCGCATCAGCCCGTGCAGTGCGCCGGACAGCTCGTGCCGGTGCACAATGCCCAGCTCGCCCATACGCAAAGGCAGGTCCTTATAGGAGTGCATTTTGTTCTTATACACCAAAATACCGCCGGGGCAGTTCATAGGTTTAATGGCAAAGTCCTCATCGTCAATAACGGTGGTGTACATATTCTCTTTATAGTGGTCCCAGTGACCGCTGCGCTCCCAAAGCTTGCGGCTGAGGATAATGGGGGTAGAGATCTCCTGATACCCGGCAGCCGTGTGGATTTGGCGCCAATAGTCAATCAGCTGGTTCTTGAGGATCATACCCTTGGGCAGGAAGAACGGAAACCCGGGGCCTTCCTCCATAATGGTAAACAGCTCCAGTTCCTTACCCAGCTTGCGGTGGTCCCGCTTCTTAGCCTCCTCCAGCATTTGCAGGTGGGCCTCCAGCATAGACGCCTTGGGGAATGCAGTACCGTACACGCGGCAGAGCATTTTATTCTGGGCGTCGCCCCGCCAGTAAGCGCCGGTGGTGTTGGTCAGCTTAAAGGCCTTTACGGCGGCAATGCTCATCAGATGAGGGCCGGCGCACAGCTCGGTAAACTCACCCTGCTTGTAAAAGCTGATGTGTTCGCCCTTGCCGGCGTGCTCGGCGATCAGTTCTACCTTATACGGCTCGCCTTTCTCCTCCATCAGCGCCGTGGCCTCCGCCGGGGGCAGCTCAAAGCGCTCGATCTCCGGATTTTCCTTCACGATCTTCTTCATCTCCGCCTCGATCTTAACCAGATCGTCGGTGGTAAAGGGCGTGTCGCCGCAGTCGAAGTCATAATAAAAGCCGTTCTCAATGGCCGGGCCGATGGTCAGCTTCACCTGCGGGTACAGGCGCTTAACCGCCTGAGCCATAATGTGAGAGGCGGTGTGGTTAAAGGTGCGGCGGCCGTCCTCCTCATCAAAGGTCAGCACCTCAAAGGCGCAGTCGTCGCTGACGGTGGTACGCAAATCCCGCACCTGGCCGTCGATCCGGCAGCAGCAGGCTGCACGGTACAGGCCCATAGAAATGTCCTTGGTAATGTCCGCTGCCGTCATAGGTGCGTCATACACCTTAACGGAGCCGTCCTTTAGTGTAATGTTCATAACAATTCCTCCAAAAAATAAAAAATCACCCTGCATACACAGGGTGAATGAAGATCCACGGTCCCACCTGAATTGCACAGCAAGGTGCTGTACCTCAAGGCCCGGATAACGGCAGGCGACCGGCCGGTATTGGCGGCGCTCCGGGGTGGTAAGCGGCAGCTGCACCGTGTGCCCTTGCAGCGTACAGGCACTCTCTGAAAAACGGCGAAAAAGCGGCGCTCGTGTCCCCATCAAAGCTTTCTCTATCACTTATGGCTTATACTAGCACCTTTTTCCGTCTCTGTCAACTGAAAAAGCCGGATTTTTTGCCTTTGCCTCCGCCGGGAGCGTAAACAAAAACTTGACAGATACCATATATAGGTGTATTATTATACAGAAGTTTTACATTTTGTTATGTAAGGCTTCTTTACAGAAATGCGTTAAAATGTAATTAAACTGTACCTTTTCTGATGATATTCGATTGGAGAGTTCCATCTCAAAAACGAGAAATTTATGCAGAAGGAGGTGCTGTTGATTATGAGTAATGTTGTGATTCCGGTAATCGTAGGCGCGGTTTGCGCCGCTGTTTTTGCCGTTTTAGGTTTCGTTTTGGGCGTGGCGCACCGCCGCAAAACCGCAGAGAAAGAGATTGGCTCTGCCACCCAGGAAGCCACCAAGATCATCAATAACGCTTTGGCCGAGGCAGAAGCTACGAAGAAAGAAAAAGTACTGGAAGCCAAGGATGAAGTGCACAAGCTCCGCTCCGACGCAGACCGGGACATCCGCGAGCGCAGGAACGAAGTGCAAAGACAGGAAAAACGCCTGAACCAGAGAGAAGAATATCTGGACAAAAAAGCGGATTCCCTGGAAGCAAAAAATGATAAAATCAGCGAAAAGCAAAAAGAACTTGAAAACAAATTACTCGAAGTCGATGGCATCAAGAAAAGCCAGTTTGATATGCTGGAGCGTATTTCAGGTCTGACCCAGGAGGAAGCAAAAAATCAACTGCTGGCCTCTTTGGAAGAAGAACTGGACACGGAAAAAAGCAAAAAAATCCTTGAATACGAGCAGATGACCCGGGACCAGAGCGAAGTGCTGGCGCGGGAGATCATCGGCACCGCCATTCAGCGCTGCGCCGCCGATCACACGGCAGAGACCACCGTCTCCGTTGTGGCACTGCCCAATGACGAGATGAAAGGCCGCATCATCGGCCGTGAGGGGCGCAACATCCGCTCCATTGAGTCCATCACCGGCGTAGAATTGATCATTGACGACACGCCGGAGGCCATCACCGTCAGCGCCTTTGACCCGGTGCGCAGAGAGATTGCCCGCCTGACCTTGGAGCGACTGATCCAGGACGGCCGCATTCACCCCACCCGCATTGAAGAGCTGTACGAAAAGGCCAAGCGCGAGGTGAACGCCACCATTAAGCAGGAGGGCGAGAAGGCTGTACTGAAAGCCAACTGCGGCTCCATTCACCCGGAGCTGGTGCGCCTGCTGGGTAAGTTGAAATACCGTACTTCCTACGGCCAGAGCGTGCTCAAGCACAGCCTGGAAGTGAGTTATATTGCCGGGCTGATGGCTGCGGAACTGGGTGCCGACGAGCGCCTGGCCCGCCGCGCAGGTCTGCTGCACGACATCGGCAAGGCTTTGGATCACGAGATGGAAGGCAGCCATATTGCCCTGGGCGTGGAATTTGCCCGCAAGTATAAAGAGAGCGAAGCCGTTGTGCACGCCATTGAGGCGCACCACGGTGATGTAGAGTGCAAGACCGTGGTCGCCTGCCTGGTTCAGGCGGCAGACGCCGTATCTGCCTCCCGTCCCGGCGCCCGCCGCGAGAATGTGGAGAACTACATTAAGCGCCTGCAACAGCTGGAGGAGATCTCTTGCAGCTTTGAGGGCGTGGAGCGCGCTTATGCCATACAGGCCGGCCGTGAGGTCCGCGTGATGGTGAAGCCGGAAGTGGTATCCGACAGTCGTATGCCTTTTGTGGCCCACGAGATTGCCAAGAAGATTGAGTCCGAGATGGAATATCCCGGCCAGATCAAGGTCAATATTATTCGTGAGTCCCGTGCTTCCGATGTGGCAAAATAACAAACAAAAGGGACGGTTTTTCCGTCCCTTATTTTTTTTGGAGGAATCGCAATGATCAAACATATTGTATGCTTTAAGCTGGCTGACCCCACCCCGGCAAATTGCCAAAAGGCAGCGGAAGTGCTCCGCTCCATGGACGGCAATGTACCGCTGCTGCGTGGGATCGAAGTGGGGGTCGATGAGTTGCGCTCCGGGCGCTCCTATGATGTGATTTTGCAGGTGCTGCTGGACGATATGGCCGCTTTGGACGCCTATCAGCAGGACCCGTACCACTGCGGCGTAGTCAAGAAACACATGCACGCCGTGGCAGAAAACAGCATTGCCATGGATTACACGGTGGAATAACGGCAAGAGGCACCGCACCGACAGATAGTCACTATGGGACTATCTGCCATTTTTTATCTTTTTTTATCGTGGAAATAGACAAAAAACAAGTGCCATTTTTGCCGCTTTGCCGAAAATGTGTCGCCGTCACCGCCTTGCATTGACACGACCCCTCCAAAATGATAAAATGAATGTGTCTATATAATATATAAATTTATATATAGAAGAGGAGCAAATTATGGACCAAACCAAGGAAATTGACATTGATCTGAAAAAGATCTTCTTTATGATGCGCAAGAAGGTCGTTTACATTCTGCTGTTCACCCTGCTGGGGGGCATTGCCGCCGGTTGCTTTACCGAGTTCTTTATAGACCAAAAGTACACCGCCAAGATCTCCCTGTATGTGTACAGTGATATGGATCAGCTAAGCACCCAAAGTTCCATCAGTTACAACGACTACACCGCCTCCACCGCTTTGGTAAAAAGCTACCTTGCCGTGCTGGAGAGCGACGCAGTGCTGGACAAGGTAGCGGAGAAAGTAGGGCTGACGGACGGCAGCGCCATTAAGAGCAGCATTACCACTTCCCAGGACGAGGACACCAATGTGTTTTATGTGTCCGTCACCACGACCAATCCCAAAACCAGTCAATCCATTGCCAACGCCGTAGCGGAAGTGGCTCCCGGTGAGATTGCCCGGATCATCAAAGCCGGCGGCGCCAACGTGATCGACTATGCCAAGGAGCCAAAGACCCCCTCCTCCCCCAATATAAAGAAAAATATCTTTCTGGGGCTGTTGATCGCCTTTGCCGTCTCCTTCGTTTACTTCTTTGTGCGCGAGGCGTTTAACGCCACCATCACCTCTGTAAAGGATCTGGAGCGCGAATTCCAAATTCCGGTACTGGGCACCATTCCCCGCTTGGTGGCCACCCGCGACAAGCAGGCACCGCCTACAGACAGCGACCAAATTGCTCCGCCGGAACCCCCTGTATCCATGAAAGGAGATGCGTAACCATGGCACTGAGACGCAATAAGAAAAACCCGGACGAGCGCGGGTTCAGCCGTAACGATCAAAAGAAAATGCTGGCAGCAGACACCCCCTTTGTGATCAAAGAGGCCTACAATACTATCCGTACCAGCCTGCTGTTTACCCAAAAGGGTGAAAGTTGTCCGGTATTCGTGGTCACCAGCCCGGACGCCAACAACGGCAAAACCATCAACACCATTAACCTGGCCATCAGCTTTGCCCAAATGGGCAAGCGCACCCTGATCATTGACTCAGATATGCGCAACCCCACCGTTCATCGTATGTTCAATATTCCGGTGACCAACGGCCTGTCTGAAATATTGGCCGGGCTGACGGACAACATCACTGTATCCAAGACCAATGTGGAGAATTTATCCATTCTCTCCTCCGGCAAAATCCCGCCCAATCCGGCGGAGTTGCTGGCCAGCTCCAGAATGGATCAGCTGCTGAGTTTTGTTAAGGGGCATTACGACTGCGTGTTTATCGACACCCCGCCGATTAACCTGGTAACGGACGCCAGCGCCTTTGCAGGCAAGGTCACCGGCTATGTGATGATCGTTAAGGCCGGCAATACGGACATTCCCGAGGTACGATCCGCCGTTGACGCGCTGGAAAGCATCGGCGCGGAGGTGGTAGGCTTCATCCTCAATGACGCCACCCCGGACCGGAAGAAATATTACTCCTACTACCATAAATATGACCGAAAGTACAAATACGGCTACGACTACGGTTACAGCTACAACTACAAATAAACACAGGAATGATCAAGCTTGAAAAAGTGGCAAAAAGTTCAACAAATAAGTGAATATTTCGTGGATGGGATTGCATTGGCGCTGGCGACCCTAATCACCTATTTGGTATTTGGCAAAGGGTTGCACCGCATTTTGCTCTACACCGCGGACGAGTGGAAATCCTACTGCTTTATGCTGTTTGTGGCCTACTCGGCCATTGCGGTCGGCTTTGCCTCCTCCATTGATCTGGCCAAACGGGAGCGGGTGATGGAGCTGCTCGCTGTATTGCGCAACTGCTCGCTGACCTACATGAATTTTGCAGTGCTACTGCTGCTGTTTAAGAATCCGATGATCGACTCCCGTTACCTGTTTATCGGTTCTTACCTGTTGTTCTTTCTATTTTCCTGCCTGGGGCGCTATGTGCTCAAGCGCGTGCTGACCAACAACTTCTCCAATTCCCGCAACGCCACGCTGGTGGGTGTGGTTACCACCCCGGACCGGGCAGAGCAGTTTGTGCAATCGCTGCAAGAGGACTGGACCAAGCGGGTTGACGGCGTTACGATCCTAAATGCCGATGCCTTTGTCACTGCATCCGCCGCAGGCAACCCGGGCGCATACCGGGCCATGCACAGTCGCACGGTGGAGAAGCGCTGTTGCGGCGTGGCGATCATTCCGGATCTGAGCAGTTTTTTAAGTTGGGTGCGCCTGTCCTCTATTGACGAGGTATACATCAACTTCTCCGGTAAAGCGACCAACTGGTCCACGGAAAACCTAAACGCCTTTATTGAAGAGCTGGAAGATATGGGTGTGCTGGTGCACATCAACATTCCCACCTTGGAGCAATTTGTAGAAGAAAGCAAGTTTAACCACATGCGTTGCGATATTGTAGCCGGCTACCCGATGGTGGGCGTATCTGCCGCCGTGCAGGACACAAAGTTGCTGGCTCTAAAGCGATTTGCGGACATTATAGGCGCCATTGTAGGGCTAATCCTCTCTGTCCCCATTATTTTGCTGGTGGCCGTTCCCCTGTTGATGGAAAGTCGGGGCGGCTTGTTCTTTAAGCAGCAGCGGGTGGGCAAAAACGGCCGTCTGTTCTATATGTATAAGCTGCGCTCCATGTACGCGGACGCAGAGCAACGCAAAAAAGAATTTGAAGAAAAGAACCATATGCAAGGCCTGATGTTCAAAATGGACAACGATCCGCGCATTACAAAAGTGGGCCGCTTTATCCGCAAGTTCAGCATTGACGAGCTGCCCCAGTTCTACAATGTACTGCGGGGAGATATGAGCCTGGTCGGCACCCGCCCGCCCACACTGGATGAATTTGAGCAGTACAGTTCCCACCACAAGCGGCGGCTGTCCATGCGACCGGGCATTACCGGGCTGTGGCAGGTTAGCGGCCGATCCCAGATTGAGGACTTTGAAGAAGTGGTGCGCCTGGACTGCCAGTACATAGATAACTGGTCCCTCGCCTTGGATATTAAGATCCTGTTCAAAACCTTAGGCGTGGTGTTTACCGGCCATGGGGCACAGTAAGGAGGGCGACCATGAAAATCGCAATGATCGGTCACAAGCGCATTCCCTCCCGAGAGGGCGGCGTTGAGATTGTGGTAGAAGCCCTATCCCGCCGTATGGTACAGCGGGGCCACCGGGTCACCGTTTATAACCGCAAAAGCCGTCATGTGGCCGGGAGCGCCTTTGATGATCACAGCCACCTGCACAACCTGGACGGGGTACAGATCCGCTGGGTGCCCACCCCAAACAGCAAAAAGCTCAATGCCATTGTATACAGCTTTTTCGCCACAGTGCGGGCGCTGTTCGGTGGGTACGACATCATTCACTTCCACGCAGAGGGTCCGGCGGCTATGGTCCCCTTGGCCAAGTGCTTTGGCAAAAAATGCGTGGTCACCATTCACGGCCTGGACTGGCAGCGGGCCAAGTGGGGCGGCTTTGCCACCCGCTTTCTCCGCTTTGGCGAGCGTATGGCCGCCAAGTATGCAGACGAGATCATCGTGCTGTCTGCCAGTATGCAGCAGTATTTTGCCAACACCTATCACCGCCAGACCGTGCGGATTGAAAACGGCATTGACCCGCCGGAGACGGCGGACCTGTCCCCTCTGTCCCACTTTGGACTGAAAAAGGACGGCTATATCCTGTTTCTGGGTCGCATTGTGCCGGAGAAGGGCATCCACTATTTAATCGACGCCTACCGCACACTGCAAACAGATAAAAAGCTGGTGATCGCCGGTGGTGCCAGCCACTCGGAGGAATATTTCAATCAACTGAAAGCCAAGGCTGCCGGCGACGACCGTATCGTCTTTACAGACTTTGTGCAGGGTGCGCCCCTGGCTGCGCTGTATGCCGGCGCCTATCTCTACTGCCTGCCCTCGGACTTGGAGGGTATGCCCATCAGTCTGCTGGAGGCCATGAGCTACGGCAACTGCTGCGTTACCTCGGACATACCCGAGTGCACGGAGGTATGCGGTGACCACGGCTTTGCCTTCCAAAAAGGCAACACGGCAGACTTAAAACAACTGCTGGAGAGGCTGCTGTCTCAACCGGACACGGTGGCCCACTGCAAGGCCACTGCCGCAGACTATATTTTGCAAAAATACAACTGGGACCAAGTCACCGAGAGGACGCTGGCACTGTATGAACGGGTTAAAAGCGCAAAATAAAACCCGCCTGCAATGGGTAGACAATACCAAGTTTCTGGCCTGCGGGCTGGTAGTGTTGGGTCACTTTGCCCAAAGTATGGTGCGCGCCGGTATTCTTCCGGACACAGCGACCTTTGCTCTGTGTAACAGTGCCCTTTATACCTTTCATGTGCCGCTGTTTTTTATATGCAGCGCATATCTGTACCGCCGCTTTACGGTGCTGCACACCTGGCGGGATTACGCCCGCCAGGTAGGCAAGAAGGCACTGGCCCTGGGCGTGCCCTACTTTACCTTTGCCGGTGTGAACTATGCGCTGAAGCTGCTGTTCCCCGCCGAAGTCAATATAGCCGAGGAGCGAGGGCTGGTGGCCTACTTCTTTCTAAACCCGCCGGCGCCCTTTTGGTATCTGCCGGTGCTGTTTCTCTTTTTCGTGCTGATCCCTCCTATGGGTAAAAAGGGCAGCTTGGCTCTGATAGCCCTGGGGTTATGTGCCTATTTCATTTGCGGTCTCTCAGCTGCGGCTGTACTGCCCGGCTGTGTGCGCAGCGTGCTGCAAAATTTGATTTGGTTTGCCATGGGACTGGCACTGGCCAATGCGCCTGCCGATCTGTTGCGCAAAAAGTCGCTGCCGCTGCTGTTGGGCGCCGGATTTTTATTGCTGGCAGGAATTACCTTTACCCTGCTCCACGGCAACCGGGCGCTTTCGCTGCTGTGCGGACTGCTGGCCTGCGGAGCGGTGCTATCCGCTATGCAACTGTGGCACCCGGACGAAAAGCTGCGCCGGGCGTTGAGCCTGTGCAGCCGGGACACTTTTCCAATCTATCTGCTGCACACCATTTGTGCCGCGCCGGTACGCAGCCTGTTGCTGCACTTTGGGGTACAAAACCCGGTGGTGCACATTGTACTGGGACTGGCCGCCTCTTTTCTATTGCCCATGGCGGTGGGTCGCATTGCCGCACGGGTACCGGTGTTCAATTTTTTTCTGTACCCCACCCGCTATATTTTAAAAAAACAGACAGCCCCTTGTGCTGCTGTCGGGGAGCCATGAGATGAACATTCTCTTTATTAACAAATTTCTGTACCCCAAAGGGGGAACAGAAACCTATATGATGGGGCTGGGGGCGGAACTGAGCCGCCGAGGCCACCGGGTAGAATACTTTGGTATGGAGCACGATGGCAACTGCGTAGGCAACCGAGTAGGCGCCTACACCAAAGATACCGACTACCACACCGCCAACCCGGTAAAAAAAGCCGGCTACGCTCTGCGCACGGTGTACTCCACCCACGCCCGGCGGCAGCTGCGCCGGGTGCTGGAGGATCTGCAACCCCAAGTGGTACACCTGAACAACTTTAACTACCAATTGACCCCTGCGGTGATCTTGGAAATACGCGCCTGGGACAAAGCCACCGGGCGGCACACCAAGATCCTGTACACGGCCCACGACTACCAGTTGCTGTGCCCTAACCACATGCTCAATCGACCGGACACCATGGAGAACTGCACCGCCTGTCTGAGCGGCAAGTACACCCCCTGTGTGCAACACCGATGTATGCACGGCTCGCGGGCTAAGAGCCTACTGGGCGCTGCCGAGGCTACCCTGTACCGCAAGGCGCATACTTACAAAGAGATCGACCGAGTGATCTGCTGCTCTGCCTTTATGCAAAGCCAGATGGAAAAACACCCGGATTTGGCCGGGCGCACCCGGGTGCTGCACAACTTCTGCACCGTGCCGCCCCGCCCGCAGGTGGAAAAAGAAGACTATGTGCTCTACTTTGGCCGCTATGACAAAGAAAAGGGCATTGATACCCTTTTGGCTGCCGCCAAGGCGCTGCCTCAGCTGCACTTTGTGTTCGCCGGCAGCGGTACCATGGCAGAGGAAATTCAGCAACTGCCCAACGCCACAGATGTAGGCTTTTGCACCGGGGACGACCTGTACCGCCGCATTGCCGCAGCCAAATGCAGCATTTATCCCAGCGTATGGTATGAGAATTGTCCCTACTCCGTGATGGAGAGCATTGCGCTGGGCACGCCGGTGCTGGGCACCAATATCGGCGGCATACCGGAGCTGATCGAGGACGGCAAGACCGGCGTGCTGCTGCCACCCGGCGACGCCAAGGCCTTGGGCGGGGCGCTGTGCCGCCTGGACCTGGAGCCAAAGCGACTGGCGGCCATGACCGCCGCCTGCCGGGCAGACGCCTTCCTCTCCGTACAGGATTACACAGACAAACTACTGTCTGACTATAACGCATAAAAATCAAACTGAAGAAAGAAGATCAGTATGGCTAAACGAACTCTATACGGCACTGTGATTGTCACCTATCGGTGCAACGCCCACTGCAATATGTGCGACTGCTTTAAGGACCCCACCCGCCCGGAGGAAGAGATCACCCTGGATGATATTCGCCTGCTGCCGGAAATGGCCTTTACCAACATCACCGGCGGCGAGCCCTTTATTCGCAAGGACATTGGCGATATTGTGGAGGCGCTGTACAAAAAGAGCAACCGCATTGTGATCTCCACCAATGGGTATTTTACAGATCGTATCTTAGAGCTTTGCCGTCGGTTCCCAAAAGTGGGCATTCGCATTTCCATTGAGGGGCTGCAACAGACCAACGACGCCATTCGCGGCATTCCGGACGGCTTTAATCGGGGCTACTCCACCTTAAAGAAATTGGTGGAAATGGGGCACCCGGATGTGGGGTTCGGCATGACGGTGCAGGATCTGAACTGTGAGGATCTGGTGCCGCTTTACAAGATCTCCGATGAACTGGGCATGGAATTTGCCACCGCTACCCTGCACAATTCTTTCTACTTCCGCAAGACGGACAATAAAATTGACGACAAATACAAAGTGGCACAAAATTTTGAGGCGCTCATTAACGAGCTGCTGCAAAGCCACAGCCCTAAGAAGTGGTTTCGTGCCTACTTTAACCACGGGCTGATCAACTACATATACGGCAACAAACGACTGCTGCCCTGCGATATGAGCAAGGACGCGTTCTTTATCGACCCGTTCTGCGATGTGATCCCCTGCAACGGCATGGCAAAGAAGGCTGTCATGGGCAATCTGCACGACATCGGCGACTGGGACACCTTGTGGAACAGCGACCAAGCCAAGGCTGTGCGCGCCGCCACCAAGCAGTGTGACCGCAACTGCTGGATGATCGGCTCCGTCTCCCCCGCCATGCACAAGTACATTTGGGTGCCCGCCTGGTGGGTGGTCAAGCACAAGTTCTTAAAAGGCGGCAAATATTCCCTCAGCGAAAACGCCTTTATCCCGGAAGCACAAAAGTAAGGGGCCGCCTATGACCAAAATTGCTGTTATCCTTTGCTATTTTGGCAAGCTGCCGGAGAACTTTCCCCTGTTTGCGGAAAGCTGTCGGCGCAATGCTACCGTAGATTTTTTGCTGTTTACGGACGACACGCCAACCCATCTGCCGGAGAATATGCACCTGCACCCCACTACCTTTGCGGCGCTGCAAAGCCGCGTGGCCGGGTGCTTTGACTTTGCCATTACCCTGCACACCCCCTATAAGCTGTGTGACTACAAGCCCGCCTACGGCGAAATTTTTGCGCCGGAGCTTTCCGGTTACGACTTTTGGGGCTACGGGGATATGGATTTGGTATTCGGCGATCTGCGCGCATATTTTACAGAGGCCAAGCTGCGAAAGTATGACAAGTTCTACGCCTTTGGCCACCTGTCCCTCTACCGCAACACGCCGGAAAACAACGCCGTCTACCGCCAAAAAGCGGGTATGGATTACCGCAAGGCGTTCACCACGCGGGAGATCACCGTCTTTGACGAGGTTGAGGGCATTGCCGCCAAATACAAGGCGCTGGGACTGCCCTTCTATGACCGGCAAGACTATGCGGACATCTCCAAGGCCAGCGAACGACTGGCCATTACCGGGATCTACACCACCGGTGAGACCCGGCTGCATCCCAACTATGCGGAACAAATTTTTTACTACGACCACGGCCGGGTACTGCGGGACGCTTACCGAGACGGTCAGTGGCTGACAGATGAATTCATCTACATCCACATCAGCTCCCGCCGTCTGCCGCTGCATATTGACCCGGCGGCAGACACCTATTTTATCGGCAAAACCGGCTATGAGCCGAAAACCGGAGCCACCACCCGGGCAGACATTGCCCGCTACAACGCTCTGGACCCGGCAGCGGACGAAAAGCAGCGCCGCCATCGGCAGCGGCTGGACCTGCGCCGCAAAATCAAAAAAGCTTTTATCCGTATAAAGGAACGCATTTGCAAATGAACATCTTACACCTGCAACTCAGCGGCGGTCCGGGCGGCATTGTGAGCCTGTGCCGCGATATGAACAAACACTCTGCCCATCACAATTTCTTTTACTTCCTTTTTGAAGGCGGTTCGATTGCCGATGAAATTGCTGCACAGGGTGGCACGGTGCAAGTGGCCACCGGCGCCAAGGGTCACCCGCTGAAGGCGGCGGCCGACCTGGTGCGCTACTGCAAAGAACAGCAAATAGATGTGGTCGTGGACCATTCCGGCTCGCCCTACACCCGCTTTGTGCATATTTACGCCGCCCGGCGGCTGAAAAAAGTGCGCTTTTTGCTGTATCTTCACGCCAACGCCTATTATGGCGCTGACAAAGGGATCAAAGAATGGGTCTATGCCCGGCTGCTGCGCAGCGCCGCCCGGCATTCTGCGGGGATCGTAGCCATCTCTCACTCGGTGGCGGAAAGCTATCTGCGCCGCTACCGCCTGCCGAAAGACAAAATGCAGGTGGTCTATAACGGCACGGACTTGCACCGCTTTATCCCCCATCCGGCACATACGGACACACCCCTGCGGCTGATTTATGTGGGGCGTATATTTAAGGACAAAGGCATTGACCTGCTGCTGGAGGCGCTGGCTGCCTGTCCGGCAGACACACCCATCACCCTTACGCTGGTTGGCTCCGATCACGGCGGCTATACAGAGCAAATGCAAGCCCTGACCGCCCGACTGCACCTGGAAGATAAAGTGCAGTTTCTGGGCAGCCGCACCGATGTGCCGCAGTTGCTGCAAGCGGCCGATCTGTTTGTGCACCCGGCCACCTGTGAAGAGGGATTTGGCATTACGCTGATCGAGGCTATGGCCAGCGGTGTGCCCTGCCTGGCCTTCCCCAAAGGCGCCATACCGGAAATCATCGGACCGGAGATCGACGGCTTTTTGACCGAAGAAGTCAGTGCCGCCGCCCTGACTGCGGGGATCAACCGGGCGCTGGAGCTGTTTACCAAAGCGCCGCACCACTGGCGCACCCTGTGCAAGAACGCCCGGCAAAAGGCAGAACTTTTTTCCATCGAACGAACGGTAGCGCAGCTGGAAGCGCTGTACCAAGAACAGTAAAATTATGGACAAAATCGGAATTTTAACCTTTCATCGAAGTGAAAATTACGGCTCCGTGCTTCAAGCCTGGGCGCTGTGCCAGCAGATCAACACCCTGCCCGGCCGCCAAGCGGAACTGATCGACTATTCCAACCGAGCGCAGCAGGACCTGTACGCCCTGTTTTTGCCGCCTAAATCCGTTAAAAATATCGTCAAAAACCTGCGGGCCTGCCTGCTGCTGCCCTATCTGCTGCGGCGCAAGGCGGCCTTTCGGGACTTTATCGGTGCTTTGCCCAAGAGTGCGCCCATGCAAACCAAGGCGGACTTTGCCGCCCACCGGGCAGACTACCGAGCGGTGGTCTGCGGCTCCGACCAGATTTGGAACCCCGGGTCTTTGGATTTTTCCACCCACTTTTTTGCCCCGGACTTTGCGGCACAAAAAATCAGCTACGCCCCCAGCCTGCGCAGCGCCACTGCTGCCGAATTTGCCGATATAGACTTAAAAGGTCTGCTGGCGGACTTTGCCGCCCTGTCGGTGCGGGAGCAGGAGAGTGTAGCGGTGATTGAACAGCTGACCGGCCGCACCCCAAAGGTGGTGCTGGACCCTACCCTGCTGCCTGCGGAGCAGGACTTTGCCCCCATTCTGGGCACGGCGCCCGAGGGTGATTACCTGTTTTTCTATTCCATTGATTACCCGCCGGAGGTGTGCCGCACCGTACAGCAGACCGCCCGACGGCTGCACCTGCCGGTGTACATTCTCTTTACCGGCAACAAAACCTACCGTGCCCTGCGCTACGGCTTTCGCCTGGCTCGCCACCAAACCCCCGGCGACTTTTTGGCGCTGGTCAAAGGGGCCAAGCTGGTGCTAAGCACCTCGTTCCACGGCACCGTGTTTGCCCTGCGATTTGGCACCCCCCTTTATGCCCTGAAGGCCAAGCGGGGCGCCGCCTACTACACAGACCCTCGCATTGCCACCTTACTGCAAACGGCAGGTGTGGCAGAGCGTTACCTGCCCTGTGATCGGGCAGGAGAGATCAACACCGCGCCTCTGCACCGAGACCCGGCCCCCCTGGACCGTGCCGTGGCAGAGAGCCGCGCATTTTTACAGGAAGGACTGACTGCCCGATGACCATCTGCCCGGAAGTGCGCTGCACCGGCTGCGGCGCCTGCCAAAGCGCCTGCCCGACAGGCTGCATTACCCTGGCGCTGAACCGTGCCGGTGACCGGGTGGCGGTGATCGACGAAAGCCGCTGCACCCACTGCGGCAAGTGCAGCCGCATTTGCCCGGTGCTTCACCCGCCTGTGCTGCGCGAAAGCACCTCAGCGCTGGCTGCCTACGCAGTAGAAGCGCAGGTGCGCCAAAGTTCCGCCTCCGGCGGGGCGGCAGCTGTGCTGGCGCGGCAAGTGGTGGAAGGCGGCGGCTGTGCCTACGGTGCGGCCTTTACCGCCCCCACCACGGTAGAACTGGTGCGGGTAGATACACCGGCACAGCTGTCCCGACTGCAAGGCAGCAAATATGTGCACGCAGCCACCGGCAACGCCTACCGCAAGGTACAGGCAGATTTGAAAGCCGGGCGGCAAGTGCTCTTTACCGGCACCCCCTGCCAGGTGGCAGGGCTGTACGCCTACCTGGGCAGCGACCCGCCGGGGCTGACCACCTGTGATCTGGTGTGCCACGGTGTGCCGGAGGCAGACACCTTAACTGCCTACCTACAAACGGAGCTGAACCCGGCAGCTATCGCCCGCCTGACTTTCCGTGACGGAGACGGCTGGGTAATGAAAGCCTATGGCCGGGACGGCGGCGTGCTGCGCCGTATGGATTTGAAAAACAGCCTGTACTATAACGGCTTTATGGAGGGCTATCTGTACCGCACCGGCTGCTACACCTGTCCCTACGCCACGGAAAAGCGGGTGGCCGACCTGACCTTGGGCGACTTTTGGGGCATTGGGGAGGAAACGCCCTATCCAAATGCTGCCGCAGAACTGAAAAAGGGTCTGTCCCTGATTTTGGTCCATACAGATAAAGGGCAAGCACTGCTGAACGCCTGCGTCCCGGCGCTGGTAACGACCCTGCGCACCCCGGCGGAAGCGAGCAAAAAGAATCATCAGTTGCGCCACCCTACCCCGAACAGCCCCGCTGCCCGGCGGTTCCACCGCCTGTACGGCAAAAAGGGCGCGGCCTACGCCATTGCCCATTGCAATGAAAAAAAGCGGCGCACCCTGCGTCTGCGCCAAATGATTCGGCAGTGTCCGCCACTGCTGGCCCTGTGCCGCAAGATCCCCAAACTGCGAGATAAGCTATGATCGGTATTCTCATTCTCAATTACAAAAAATACCAGGTTACCGCCGACTGTATTCGCTCTGTGCTGGATACCGGAGACGGACTGGACTACCATATCTATGTGCTGGACAACGGCTCCGGCAATGACTCTATTGCCTGCCTGCAAGCCCTGTTTCCCAACAATCCCCGTATCACCTGGATGGAAAGCGCGGAGAACACCGGCTACGCCCGGGGCAACAACCAAATGCTCGCCCGTGCCCGCAAAGACGGCTGCACCGCTGCGGTAATCGCCAACAGCGATATTGTTTTTTTGCCCGGCACCTTGCAGCAGCTGGCCGCGGACATCGCCGAAGGGCACCCTATTGTAGGTCCTCGGCTGCAATACCCCAACGGACAGCGGCAAAGCAGCGTCAAGCTGCGCCCCTACACCTACCGGGAATACCTGTTGACGGAAACCTATTTGCGCAATCTGGTGCCCAAGTCCAAATTGCAGGCCCTGCGCCGCCAGCCCGCTGCCCCGGGAGAAGTTTACTGGCTCTCCGGCGCGGTCTTTGCCGTAGACACAGCGGTCTTTCACCGGCTGGGTGATTTTGACCCTTATACCTTTTTATATTATGAGGAGTACATACTCTCTGCGCGGTGCAAGGCCCGGGGCATTGCCCTGTGGTTTGACCCTACGGTCACAGCGCTCCACTGCCACGGCGCCTCTGCCGGAGGTGCTGCAAACCTATTTACCCGACTGGAGAACCTGCGCTCCGAGTTATACTTCCTCCACCGCTATCGGCACTGGAGCCGCCACCGACTGGCCACCGTGCGCCGGGTGCGCTGTCTGGAGGTGCTGTTTACCTTTGGCAAAGCCCGCAAGTGGGCGGATGCCCGCACCTACCTGCGCAAAAGCAAAATCCTGCTGAAAAAGGAACGAACGAATGAAACTTAAAGTCTCCACCAGTCCTTATACTTATTTCCTATTGCTGATGACCATTATGGACACCGGCTACTTTGTGTTGCTGAATATTCCCGGTCTGCGAGACTCCGGGTATGTGCGTATCGGGTTCTTGATCATCGCCACACTGCTGGCCATGAACTGCTATATCAACAAAAACATCTACCGCACCCTGCAACCCTACTACAACTATCTAAATGTCTTTATCTTTTATCTGACGGTATTTTATTTTGCCCATTTTATCTACGGTATGGTGCATTATACCCAAAAGATCACATCCATTATCAATGTGTCCAGCTATTTAGGTATGTTCCTGCTGATCTATCTGTTTCTTTATGTATTCCAGATAAACAACGGCTATGATCGGCTGATCAAGCCCCTGAGCTGGATCACCTACGCCTATATGCTGGCCATCACCCTGCGTGCAGTAGTCTATAACTTTGCCGGTCGGGACCTGATGCCCTACCTGGGCCACATAACCCGCTCCGGGCGCCTGCGTTACAGTATTCCTGCCCTGTGCGGCGTGCTGTTTCTCTATTATTTTTACAAGCTGCTGCAAAAAGAAACCCTGGTCAAACACAAGATAATCTATACAGGGCTGTTGCTTTTTACCGCTTTTTACCTTTACTATATCTGTATGACCCGTATGTATGTGATTGCCTTTTTCCTGGCGGCACTGGTGATCTTCCTGTGCAAAAAGCGACCGAAAAACAAGCAGATCGTGATGATCTGCGTGGCGATCATTTTGCTGGCAGTGCTGTACTTCTCCGGATTGATTCCTCGGTTCCTGGCCACATTTACAGAGACTTCCGGAGAATACGGCGGCTCTACTCTGGCCCGGCAATATTCTGCCCGATACTTCTCAGGCGTGGCAAAGGACCAACCCATCTTCGGCTTGGGCTTTCTCTCGCCCAAGCGGTACGAGAACTTCTGGATTTACTTTGGGCCCTCCGGCACCGCCTATCTGGACGATCTGGGCATTCGCAATATGTTCTACCACTACGGGGTACTGGGCATCGGTCTGGTGGCGCTGTCTCTGGGGCGTATGGTATACCTGGTAATGCGACTGCTCACCTGCCGAAACTATCCTCGCAAGGCGCTGATGCTGGGACTGACGGCGTTTTTCGGTTGTCTGTGCGTGTCCCTGTGTCCTTTTGATACAGTGCGCCTGCTGGGGCTGATCTTCACTTGGTCCATGGCGGAGTACGACGCCCACCTGTACTACTACCTACCTCGCAAAGCGGTGACAGAGACGGGGGGCGATATGCGGTGAAGGCCCTGTCCGACAATAAACAAACCACCATTAACCTGGTCACCAGCCTGGCAGCCTTTGTGATCAATGCCGGAATCAGCTTTGTACTGACTCCGTATATACTGGCGAAGCTGGGCAACGAAGCTTACGGCTTTATCGGTCTTGCCTACGACTTTGTCAATTATGCCGGCATCCTTACTCTGGCACTGAACAGTATGTCCTGCCGGTTCGTCAGCTACGAGTACCACCGGGGCAATAAAGAAAAGGCAGATATTTATGTAAACTCCATTTTGGGCGCCAATCTGATCCTGGCCGGTGCCATCACGCTTTGTGCCGTGTTTATGGTTTGGAAGCTGGAGTACATACTCACCATTCCCAAGGCGCTGATGTTCGATGTAAAGCTGACCTTTGCCATCGTCTTTATCAACTACATTTTTGGCATCTGCTTCTCCGTCTTTAACAGCGGCACCTTTGTAAAGAACCGGATGGATCTGTACTATCTGCGCAACCTGTTCTCCTATGTGCTCAAGCTGGTGCTGACCATTCTGATCTTCACCCTGTTTGATGTGCGCATCTTCTTCATTGCGCTGACCACCCTCATTTGCAACGCTTATATGAATGTGGCCACTTATGTCCTAATGCGCAAGCTGCTGCCGGACTTAAAGCTAAATCTGCGCAAATTCAAGTGGAAAACTCTGTCCGAAGTGCTGCGCTCCGGGGTATGGAATTCCGTGCAGAGCCTGTCTGATCTGATGATCTCCGGGCTGAATTCCCTGCTGACTAACCGATTTATCGGCACCGCTGCCGGCGGGTATCTGCAATCCTCCAAGACCATTCCCAATTACATATTGCAGCTGGGGCAGCAGCTGGCCCAAGTGTTCTCGCCGAAATTCACCATTCTGTACGCCCAAGGCGACTATGACCGACTGGTCAAGGAGGCCAAGCGCTCCATGCGGCTGGTGGGCTTTATCATCTCCACCCCGGTGGCCGGGTTTATCGTCTTTGGCTACCAGTTCTATGCCCTGTGGCTGAAAAACTATTCCCCGGCGGAATTGCAGATTGTGCAGACTGTTTCCGTTATTACCACCATACCGTACCTGTTTAGCTGCGTGGCGTTCCCGCTGATTCAAATCAACACCGCCTGCAACAAGGTGCGCACCCCGGTGCTGGTGGCGTTGGCCGCCGGTATTGCCAATATCTTAGTGGTGTTCCCCCTGGGCAAAGCCGACGCCCTGACCCTGAATGTGCTGGCCTGCTGCACCGCCGCCTTTACCATTCTGCGCTACGGCGTATTCCAGCCCTACTATGCGGCCAAAATACTGGACCGCAACCGGCTGTTCTTCTACGGCACGCTGCTGCGCAATGTGCTGGCCACCGTGGTCATCGGCGTGGTGCTGTACGCTGCCAAAGGGCTGTTCACCTACGGCAGCTGGGGCCGCTTCTTCATCGCCATTGCCCTGTGCGGGGCAGTGGGGTATGTGCTGGCTTTCTTCCTGCTGTTCAACCCCGGAGAGTACAAAGAGATCGTCCGCATGTTTCTGTCAAAAATCAAGAAAAAAACCGCATAAATCGCATAAATAGAAACACAGCGCCTGAGCTTCCGCTCAGGCGCTGTGTTTATGTTACAGGCTTATTTATTTTGAATGTAGGCGTCAATGGACTTGGCGGCGATTTTGCCGGCGCCCATGGCCTTAATGACAGTTGCGGCACCGGTGACCGTGTCGCCTCCGGCGAATACGCCGTCCCGAGAAGTGCGGCCGTTCTCGTCTGCTACAATACCGCCCCGGGCATTGACCTCCAGCCCACCGGTAGTGGACTTGATCAGCGGGTTGGGGGAAGTACCGATAGCCATAATCACGCAGTCCGCGTCGATCACAAAATCCGAGTTCGGCACCGGCACCGGGCGGCGTCTGCCGGTGTCGTCCGGCTCGCCCAACTCCATCCGGATACACCGCACGCCGGTTACATTGCCGTCGTCGCTGCCCAAAATCTCTACCGGATTGGTCAGGGTTTGGAACTGAATTTGCTCCTCCCGGGCGTGCTGCACCTCCTCCTGCCGGGCAGGGATCTCCTCAAAGGAGCGACGGTAGAGCACATACACTTCCTCCGCACCCAGCCGAATGGCAGAGCGGGCCGCATCCATGGCCACATTGCCGCCGCCCACCACGGCCACCTTGCGGGCGTGGTAAATGGGGGTGGTGCTGCCGGGCCGGTACGCTTTCATCAGGTTTACCCGGGTCAGGTACTCATTGGCAGAGTACACCTCTTTCAGGCTCTCGCCGGGAATACCCATAAACCGGGGCAAACCGGCACCGGAGCCGATATACACCGCCTCAAAGCCCTCGTCAAACAGATCGTCAATGCTCATGGACCGACCGATCACCACATTGGTCACGATCTTCACGCCCAGCGCCTTTAAGCCGTTGACTTCCAGCTCCACGATCTTCTTAGGCAAACGGAACTCCGGAATACCGTACACCAGCACACCGCCGGCAATGTGCAGCGCCTCAAACACCGTTACATCATAACCCAACCGGGCCAGATCGCCGGCACAGGTCAATCCGCTGGGGCCGCTGCCGATCACGGCAACTTTGTGACCGTTTTGTTCCGGTACGGCGGGCCACACCTTGCAGTGGCTGTTGTGCCAGTCTGCCACAAAGCGCTCCAGACGACCGATGCTCACCGCGTCGCCCTTAATGCCACGCACACACTTGCTCTCGCACTGGCGTTCCTGGGGGCACACCCGGCCGCAAACCGCCGGCAGGGAGCTGCTTTCGCTGATGATCTGATAGGCGGCCTCAAAGTCGCCCTCTGCCACCTTGGCGATAAAATCCGGAATATGGATCTGCACCGGGCAGCCGGAAATGCAGGGCTTGTGCTTGCAGTGCAGGCAGCGCAACGCCTCGTCCATAGCCGTCTGCGCGTCGTAGCCGGTGGCTACCTCTAAAAAGTTCTTGTTGCGCACCAGCGGGTCCTGGTGGGGCATTTCATTGGCCTTCAAGGGGTTCATCAGTCCTGCACCTCCTGTCGCAGCAGGTTGCAGTCCGCTTCCCGCTCAAAGTCTTTATACAGCGCAGCCCGTTCCATAGCCGCGTCAAAATCCACCAAATGGCCGTCAAACTCCGGCCCGTCCACACAGGCGAACTTGGTCTCGCCGCCTACCAGCAAACGGCAGCCGCCGCACATACCGGTGCCGTCGATCATAATGGGGTTCATAGACACAACGGTACGGATTCCGTACTTCTCCGTGGTCTTGCACACAAACTTCATCATCACCAGCGGGCCGATGGCAATCACCAAATCGTACTGCTCGCCGCTTTGAATCAGGCTTTCCAGGGCGTTGGTCACCAGCCCTTTTTCGCCTACGGAGCCGTCGTCGCTCATGAGCACATACCGATCGCTGACCTTCTCAAACTCCTGCTGCAAGATCACCAGATCCTTAGTACGGAAGCCCACAATGCTGTGCACCTGGGCGCCGTTCTCGTGCAGTGCCTTGGCCACCGGGTACGCAATGGCGCAGCCCACGCCGCCGCCAACCACAGCCACCTTGCGGTAGCCGGTGACTTTGGTGGGATTGCCCAGCGGGCCTACAAAGTCCTGCAAGCTGTCACCCACCTCCAGCCGTGCCAGCTGCTTAGTGGTAGCGCCCACCAACTGAAAGATAATGGTCACCGTACCGGCGGTGCGGTTATAGTCCGCAACGGTCAAAGGAATCCGCTCGCCCCAGTCGTCCACCCGCAGGATCACGAACTGACCGGCCTGGGCTTTCTTTGCCACATAAGGCGCCTGAATTTCCATACGCACAACGGTGGGGTTCAGCACCTGCTTGGCAACGATTTTATACATAGAATCACCTACTTGAAATTAGACATTTCTTAGAAAAAACGCCGCATAACCTGTATGCAGCGTTTTTGATATTATACCAATTCCCTTTTATAAGTCAACATTTATCAGCCGGAAATCGGAATTTTTAAGAATTGTTAATAAATCTGCATTATTTTGGATGGGTTTTTTGGTGATAATTCCGCCCCTTGCCAAATGCTCCGGGGTGTGAAAGTCGGAGCCGGAGACCATCAGCTTGCCGTTCTCTTTGGCCCACGCCAGCGCCTGGGCGTTGCGCCGATCGTCCGTCTTGCCGTTATACACCTCCACCCCGTCAATATTCTTCGGGTCCGTGCGGCGAATACCTACACGGAAAGGGTGCGCCTGGTAAATGAGAAAGCCGTTTTGCTCGCACAGCGCCTTCACCCCCGGCTCCCACACATTCATCAGATTGCCGGCGTTCCGGATAAAATCTTCCGTCACACCGTAGATCAGGTAGTCGTTGGCGGTCCAGTAGTGGCGCAGCTCCATACCCAGCAGCACGGTAAAGCCCGCCGGAGCCGCCGCCTTCATCCGCCGATAGCCGGACAGGTAAAAATCCGCCGCTTTTTGGGGGCACGCCAGCCGATGAATGGGAAAGGTCATCGGGCTGTAATGATCCGTAACCACAATGCCGTTGTACCCGGCCTCCACATACATCTCCACGATCTTTTCCGGCTCTACCCGCCCGCAGCGGCTGACGGCGCTGGTGTGGCAGTGAAGCTCATATTTGTATTCCATAACCGCTCCTTCTTCACTTTGCTCTATGCCTATTATAAGCCCTGCGCGCCCTGCCGTCAATCGTGCCGACTTTACAAAAATAAAGGAATATGTTATACTCTTTTTAACTATTTTGGTGAAAAAAGGAGTAAAAATGGGAAAGACAAGTGTTAAACTGAAACCGTATCTTACCGAACTGGAACCGTATCTAATAGAAGCAGAAAATCAATATAAAGCCAGTCCCTACTTTGCTATAAGAGCGGACTATTACGAAGCACGGCAAAGTTGTGAGATTGACGATCACATGATTTTGTATGAAGCGTTTTACGGCAGAGGGATCACCTGCAATCCGGGTGCATTATTCCGCTATCTGCTAAACGACGCTCGCTTTTCTGATTACACACATGTGTGGGTCTTAGAAGAAAGTGCGGATCGGGACAGGATCATTGCAGAGTTCGCAGACAAAGCAAATGTTCGCTTTGTTGAGCCGTTTACAAGCGACTACTTAAAATATCTTTCCA
Source organism: Agathobacter rectalis (assembly GCA_963638105.1). GTDB lineage: Bacteria > Bacillota > Clostridia > Oscillospirales > Acutalibacteraceae > CAG-217. Next base: position 13,404 of record CAVHPP010000018.1, on the reverse strand, counting down.
CCGCCAAGTATCTGATCAACAATAGCACATGGCCAAATTACTTTTCTAAAAAAGAAGGTCAGGTCGTCATCAACACCTGGCACGGTATTCCGCTAAAAAGCCTGTATTATGATATTCCGGGTGCAAATA
>CAVHPP010000018.1:0-13265 GCA_963638105.1 Agathobacter rectalis | reverse complement strand
CTACTTACTAAGTCCTGTTCCCTTTACCACAGAAAACTATAAAACCGCAGGTAAACTGGATGGTATTTTTCCCGGTAAAATTATTGAGACCGGCTACCCTCGCATTGATCGCACTTTGAATGTCGATCGTGCACAAATCCAAAAAAACTTGCTGGACAGCGGCGTAAACTACGACCCAAACAAGAAATTGATTCTATGGGCACCTACCTGGAGAGGCGAAAAGTTTGGCACACCGGATGTAAATCCGGAGGAATATCTGGAATTTGCAGAAACACTGTACAAATATATTGATAAAGACCGCTATCAAGTGCTCTTCAAGCCGCATCAGATCGTGTACAAAACATTGCGTGAAAAAGGACTGCTGCAAGACACCTTTGTTCCCGCTACGATAGATACAAACGCCCTTTTAGGCATTACCGATATACTCGTTTCTGACTATTCCAGCATTTTCTTCGACTTTTTGGCCACCGATCGACCGCTGCTCTTCTACATTCCCGATTTAGATATTTACACAGAGGAACGCGGGCTCTATCTGCCGGTAGATACCCTACCGGGTCCCATCAGCCAAGACGCAGACCAAATCGGGCATTGGTGCGCACACATTGATCAATATAACACATTTTTTGATTCTCAAAAATACACCGCAGCAAAAGAAAAATTTGTTTGTAACGATGATGGGCGTGTATGCGAGCGCGTGGTGAATGCCGTATTTTTTGGCGACAACACGCATTGTTTAACACTACCGACCAAAAAGAAGAAGCTGTTGTTCCATACAGACGGCATCTTGGCAAACGGCATTAGCTTTTCCATGCAAAACCTGCTCAATCAAATTGACTGCGATAAGTACGATATTACATTTTACGCCATAGGGAAAGCAAAAGACATCGGCGAATATTTAGACGCAATTCCAAAAGGCGTTCGTGTCCTGTACAGGATCGGAAGTATGATTATCGATCGAGAAACCTATGCCCGCAAGGAATACTGCATGGATCATTCGATCATCGAAACGGATGGCAATCCGATCTTTCCAAAAGCGTTTTATAATGCCGAATTTCATCGCGCATTTGGGGACGCTCAATTTGACTGTATCATCAATTTTTCCGGGTTCAACGCATTTTGGGCTACTGTCTATTTCTCTCAGCGTCATATTCGCCAGGTCATTTGGATGCACAATGTGATGCAATCCGAATATGACCGCTGTGTCAATGGCCATTACACATTTCGGCGTCACTTAGATACAATTTATCGTCTGTATCCTTACTTGGATAAGTACATGAGTTGCTCTCATGCTGTTATGGAAGTCAACCGGGCAGATCTCGCAACACCGGAAACATACAGCCGATTTGGTTATGCCAAAAATTTGACAAACAGTACCCGCGTCTATGAAGGTGTGGCGCAACGACAGATCGTCCATCTGGACGGAGAACCTTATCTTCTTATTTCCAACGCAACAAACACATCAAGTTATACATTGGTCCCTGCACCCAAAAAGGAGCAAACTTGTTTTGCGACCATGGGTCGATTGGCAGATGCGAAAAATCAGGCGCGACTGATCGACGCCTTTGCTTTGCTGTGTAAAAAAACAAAAAGAGAAGATTTGCGGCTTTATATCATCGGAGACGGTCCGCTGCGCAGCAAACTGCGCAAGCAGATCACAAAGCTGAAGCTCACCGGGAAAGTCATCCTCACCGGCAATATCAGCAATCCGTTTGCCCTACTGGCCGATTGTGATTGCTTTGTTTTGCCCTCTTTTTACGAATGGCAACCCATGGTATTGTTGGAGGCGCGCACGCTGCACCTGCCTATTATCGTATCTAATTTTTCCAGCGTGAAGGATAGTCTGTATCCAAACGGACAACTCTGTATCGGCATGGAGACCGAAGACATCCTGAACGCATTGCAAGCCTTTTTAGACGGCCAAGTCCCCAACGACTATACCTTTGACCCGAACAAATACAACCAAGAAGCTATGGCAGAATTTGAAGTCTGCTTGGAAGATTAAGGAGGAAAACAAAATGGAAGAATATCCAGTCTCTTTCCAAGACTATGCCTTGTTCCACTTTGACGAACCTTTTGAGCAGACCGAATATTGCAAACAACTGGCGCACCCGCTGGAGCCAAAATCAATTTTGATCCTCACAAAATCAAAAGCCAGTCTGCCTCGCGTAAAAAAGTTGGCAAAAGCCGCACGCATTGCCGGACTGGAAGTATATGTCCGTGAATACTTTGCAAAAGCCTTTGCCGGAAACAAACATGTGCACCCGGTGGAAAAGAACACACCGGCGTACTACAATGCCATGGCTACCGCCAAATGGGTCTATACCGATACGGTGCTATATACAGATTTTGCCAAACAGCCGGGGCAAGTGCTTATTGAACAGGTAGAACTCCAGCCAACCAACTGCAAAAATCGCATTCACTTAACATCACTGGAGAACAAAGCAGACTATCATGTGCACACCAAAAACCGCAAGGGGAATATTTCCGAGTCTGCACTGCTATGCAAATTGGCGTTGCGACAGCTGCCCCCTAAAACCCAGACAACAAATAAAACCAATTTGCTGTTTGTGATTAATTTTAAGTATTATAATCCTTTCTTTTCATTTTTCACCAGACTTACGCAGCGACTGGATTACAGTCGGTATGATATTACATTATTATTGGAAGGGAAATACGCAGACCAGTATGCAACTCAATTAGAAGCGATGGACCCTCGCGTGCATTTGGCTGTCAAGAGAGGTAAAATGCTCTGCGATGCAGAAACCAATCGTCGACTGGCTTATTTGAAGTACGAACACCACTTTATTGAGGAACCGGCCGATATATCCGCATTCATATCCGATGGGCTTTTTGTTCGTGAGCAAAGGCGCTTACTGGGAGACAAATCATTTGATTGTATTTTCAATTTAAAATATGATGTCTTTTATTGGCGCTGGTTGATGCGTGCTTATAACGGTACAAAAGTAATCGCCAATCTGAATAATTATCGATCTACCAATGTGGACGCCTTACAGAAAAAAACATGTCACATTAAGGAACACGAATTTAGCTTGTTCCTTAATCAAGATGCCGCAAATGCGGCAGCCGAATTTGACAACGAAAATCTCTGTACGGCCTTTGATTTGTTGCCATATATTCCTCTAAAGCGCAACAAAGACAAAGGACAAACAACTGCTACAATTCTTGAAATGCCCGACAAACAGCAAGTGCTGGTGTTAGATAAACAGTACAAAAGCGGACTGGATACCCTGAGCATTACCACTATACCGGTATTTGATGCGCCCCCGGATTACATAGTGCTTGACAATCACACGCCCGCCGCTACTGCGTTGCATCAGGTTCAAGTGCTCGCTGAACAAGTCAAACAATTAGTTGTCTTTGACTTTTTCTCTGTTTTTACTTATGCTGAACGCAGTGCCATTCGGCACACGGACAATATCTGCTATTTAAGTTCGCCTAATGTCTACCTGTCCCTACAAAACGAATTAGGCAACTGTTGGCTCCCTGCTGAACAGTATCTGCCCGGTGTGCAAATGGAAGCACAAGAATACGGTCACACGATCCGTTATTTTGATGAAAATATCCAAGTAACAGAAAAAGAAAAAGATCAAATATTTGACATAAACGAGTGGCTTTACAAGATACAAAATACTTAAAAAACCAAGTCCCGCAGAATTAAACTGCGGGACTTACTATTTTCGTATTAGTAGTTTTTAGACTTCAAGAATTTGTAGATCCGTTGACTGTTGTGGTGGTCGCGGAACATAAAATACTGCTTGGCCATTTTGCGGTACTTGGGCTTCATCTCAAAGCCCGCTGCCGCGTAGCTGTCCAGGCAGGGCACCAGGTCCTCCACCTGTGTAAACCGGTCACCGGGCAGCTGGGTGGTCATATCCAGATAGGAGCCGTGCACCCGGTTATACAGGTTATAGTCAAACTGGTAATACACCACCGGCTTGTTCTGGTACAGCACATCCCAGCACACGCTGGAATAGTCCGTCACCAGCAGCTTGCAGCGCATCATCAGTTCATTCAGCGGCTGTCGGCCAAAGGGAATACAGGTGACCCGGGGACTGATCTTGTCCTTAAAATTATCCATATACCCGGCAAATTTGGGGTGCAGATAGAACACCAGGCGGGTATGATTGCGCCGGAGCATTTCGTCCAGCGCCGGGTCCGTCAACAGGGCGGAATAATTCTTGTAGTAATCGCTTTGCAGGAAGGTGGCGTTGTCCACCTCCTCCAGCCAGGAGCGCCAGGTGGGCATCATCAGGATAAAGGGATCGTCCGGAGTGGACTTGTCCTCCAGCACATCCCAGCGGGCAAAACCGGTAATGGGCACATTCTCCGGTTCGTAGTCAAACTCACGCACCACAATGTCGTGCTCCGGCCGGGAGCAGGTAACAAAGTAGGTCATGGGACTGCTGCCCTTTTTGCCAAACAGATGATCCACCCGCTTCATGGCGGTAACGCCGTGCTGCAAAAACAGCTCTTCCTTTTGCTTAATGGCTCGGCGCACAATGCTGGGTTTGGAGCGCCACACATACAAATGGGAGGTGGAGTCCGAGGAAATGCAAATGCGCATAGACAGGGTCAGCAGCATGTGCCTGAGGCTCATAAAGGGCACCACCTGGCGGCCGTAGCCGGCCACATTCTTGTAGTCCGGCTCCCGAGGGTCCATAATATAATAGATATGCCGCCGCTCTTTCTCCGGCAGGTGCTCCATACAGTATTTGAAGAAATAGTAGCTGTTGTCCTGGGCGGTCTTACAGAACTTCTCATACACCACCCAGTTCTTTTGCCGCTGCCAAAGAGGACGGAACAACATATACAGCGTATAGGCGGTGATCTCTCGCAGGCGCACCGCCGCTGTGTCGTACTCGCACAAGGGGCGATAGCAGTAGCACAACTGGCCGCCCTTTCTGTAATAGGGGAACAAAATATGGGTATCGTCCACCAACGCCTGGCAGTTGGTAAAGAACAGCTGCCACCGCTGCAAAGGCTTAGCAGACACGATCTTCACCGGATACACAGCGCCAAACTGGCGGATCTGCACATAAGCGTCCCAATACAGCTCCTTCAGCGGCAAGTGCGCGTCCAGCTGCAGATTCAGGCGCACCGAACTGCCGCCGCGGCGGCGCTTGACCTGCGTGTCAAAGGGAACGGCGATCTTTTCCGTCTTGGAACGGAACTGCAACACGCCACCTACCACCTGGTCCGGTTCGATCCCCTTAAGCGCCAGGCGCATGGTGCACCGGTGGCCCTTGCAATGCAGCCTCTGCAAGGCCGCGCCCCGCTGTAGCCGGTTCATTGCCAGCTCCGGCGTGGTCAGCCAAACGGTTAGGCATCGAGGGGCATTTTTCTTATTCTCCAAGAACGGCAACAGCACTAGGGGCTGGGGCTGCCGCTCCGCAGAAAAGGCGGCCAAAGCCGCCTGCCGATCCGGCAGCAGTCCGTTCTCCGCCGCACGGCGAAAGGCCGGGGACAAATAGTCATTAGAAACCCCGTAGTTACTCTGATCCACGCCGTAGTAATACGGCGCCTTGTTCCAGGCATTGGCTTTCACCTGCGCCTGGCGGCGCTTTTGGGGATCGTCAAAGGTCAAGAGTACCCGACGACCGGTTTTGCCTCTGCGTGCGATCAACGCCGGCACGCACCCTCTGCGGATATACAGCTGCACATCCTCTACCACCGCACGCAGGTCATACCGTGCGCAGGTGGCAACACCCTCCGGCGCATCCCACACCGCCAGCACGCAGCCTTCTTGGTTCAACACCGCCTGCTGCAAAACAGTATAATCGGCCGAAATGGCGCCATACTGCAACTGCACCACGCCGTCCCGAACAGTGCACTGCTCCAGGGGCACACGCACGGCTTTTTCCAAGTCCGCCGTGTAGCCGGGTGCAAACACACTGCTGTGGCGCCGATACTTGCCGTCGATTTTCAAATTAGGGAAGATCCGCTGCTGATCCCGCCGCAGCAGTCGCTCTTGCACCCGCCGCACGCCCAGGGACGCCAGCAGCGCCTCAATATAGGTGCGCGGCACGGTCATGGTGGTGATCACATACGGGAACGCGTCATTAAACTGATCGTGGAGCACTGGGCTCAAATCCCCTTTGAACCACTTTTTCTCCATCAGCACTAATGTGTGATCGTCTGCCTTTTTCGCCAAAGTGTGCAAATCCGACAGCTGGGTAATCGGCTGAGGGTACAGCACCCGCCAGGTTTTCTCTTTGTTTTTGCTGTAATCGATCACTTCCAGATCGCCGGGGTCGCCGGTAAAGGCCATTTTCAGCAGCTTTTCGCTAATATCCGGGCTGTCGTACTTAGAAAATGTACGATAATACTCCGTATCGCTGTAATCATCCTGCAAACACGCCCTGCTGCTTAGGCACTCCGCCAATTCGTCCGTCTTGTAGATCTGGCGAAACGGCAGGGTGCGCACATCCATATACAGCCCACGGTCCGCCAAGTATGTATCGTAATCGTACATAAACAGGATAATGGGCTTCTTGGTCAGAGAGAAATCAAAGAACACGCTGGAGTAATCGGTGATCAGCGCATCTGCGCAATTTAAAAACTCGTAGTTGCTCACTTCCGCCGGGAAAGGCAGAATGTGCTTGTAATTACCCAGCTGCACTGCCCCGTGCAAAATGGGGTGAAAGTTCACAAACAGCAGTTGGTCGTCCTTTAAGCTGTTGTCCAGCTTCTTTAGAATTTTCTTTACCTGTGCCGCATATTCCAGCACATCCACGCTATGGTTGCTCTGGCCCCGCCAGGTGGGCATATAGGCATAGACGGTCTTGTCCTCCAGCCCCAGCTCCCGGCGCAGGGCGGCGCCTTTCTCCGGCTCCATAAACACCTTGTTCCGGGGGTAACCGGCCATCACCACCTTGCCGGTATACAACGGCTCCAAATTGTAATCCCGTAGGATCACATCCCGGGTAAAGGCATTGGGCTGGGTCAGGTAGTCCGCTTGCAGAAAATTGTGCTGCACATTGTACATGGACTCAATGCCCATGCGCATTTGCTTACCCAGGGTCTTCAGCGGTGTACCGTGCCAGGTCTGCATATACACCTGGCCGGGCCGCTTAATGAAGTAAATAGGCAGCGACGCATTGGAAAAAATATGCTGGGCACAGGCCAAAATGCGGGTGTAGCGGTAAGTGGTCACATCCACCAGCTCCACTTGCAGTCCCGCCGCGTCCACAAAGGCTTGGTGCTTCTTTTTATCCTCTGTGGCATAGAACACCCGGTACTGCCCCGGGTAAAGCCGTGCGATCTCCTGAGCCAGCACCAGCCCGGAGTCCGACACCGTTTGGCCGTGGAAGGACTCAATGAGCACCCACTTTGGCCGCAGGCGGCAGTATTTTGAAAAGAAGCCGTAATAAAACTTGCGCTTGGGGGTCTTGCTGACCATACGGCGCAGCCGCTTCTTGATCGCTTTTAATTTTTTTCGAATTCCAGCCATAATTTCTCCTGTTTTCTGCCACTTATAAAAGCCACAAAACCCCGCCGAAAATCGGCAGGGTACTGGACAACTCTGTTTATTTTTGATCCCGCCCGGGGGCGCCGTCCGGCTCGTCCGGCAGCTGGTCTACGCCGCCCACCGCCTCTTGCAGGCCCAGGTCCTCTTTGATCTGAGAAGTGGAAATACCCGGCGTGCGATCCAAAAACACCAGCTCACAGTAGTCCTTCAAATAATCGAACCTGTCGCTGCCTTTCCAGTCGCCGCCCATCACCACCGTATCAATATGGTATTCCTGCACATCGTGGATCTTTTGCTCCCAGCTGTTCTCCGGGATCACCAGGTCCACATAGCGGATGGCCTCCAGCATCTTCTTGCGGGTCTCATAGGTGTGGTAAGCCTTTTTGCCCTTTTCGGCGTTGAACTCATCGGTAGACAGAGCCACCACCAGGTAATCGCCCATAGCCTTTGCCCGCTGCAACAACCGAATATGACCGTAATGGAGCAGATCAAAGGTGCCGTATGTTAAAATCCGTTTCATTCTTCTTCTCCTTAAACCTTGCGAATGGATAACCGTGTTCGTTTTTATTATTAAACCACATCGTCGCCGTCTCTGTCAAGCACCACACGCTCCGCCACACGCTGTGCGGCATGGCCGTCGTCCAAATAATTGAAGCGGGCGTTGAAAGCGGCATACTTCTCCGCATACCGGGACTTGTCCGCCTCTACGGCGTGCAGCGCCCGGTGTAGATCCGCCTGCGTTTCCACAATCGGGCCGGGCAAACAATCCAAATCAATATAAAATCCGCGAATTTCCCCTGCATAACTGGCCAGATCGTACATATAAAATAGCATAGGCCGGTGCAAATTCGCATAGTCAAAAAACACGGAGCTGTAATCGGTAATGAGCACATCCGCCACCACATACAGCCGGTTAATATCCGTCACGCCGCAGGCATCATATACGAAGCCCTCGTACTTCTTAAAATCAAAAGAATTGGCCACCAAATAGTGGGCACGGAACAAGATCACATAATCGTCACCGAATTCCCGGCGCAGGGCGTCAAAATCCATGTGGGTGCGGTACACATAGCCCAATTTGGCATCATGCTGATTGTCCCGCCAGGTGGGGGCATAGAGAATGACTTTTTTATCCGCCGGCAGTCCCAACTCCCGCTTGATGCGCACCTCGTCCGCCGGGGTGTGGTTAATGAGAAAGTCATTGCGGGGGTAGCCTGCCTCCAGTACCGTGTCCGCCTTGCCCACCGCCTGCAAATTCCAGGCGGAAATGAACTTCTCCGCCGCAAAGGCAGAGGGTGCCAAAATATACTTAAACTTCTCTGCATCCACCTTGTATTTTTGGCGAATTTCCTCTTTGGAATTCATGGCATTGTCGGAAACGGCAATATCGTATCCTAAGCGCTTTAGGGGCGTACCGTGCCAAAGCTGCACATACACCTGGTCGTCCTTTGGATAAATATGGTCTGCTATCCGATAGTTAAAGAACCAATATTTTGCCCGGGCGCAAGCTTCCTCATAAGCCGGGGTATTTACGGTAACGATATAAGTATTGGGGTGATCCAGCACATACGTGAACTTCTTCGGTTCCCGAAAAGCCCACACAAAAGTGTAATCCCCAAAGCGAGGATCGCTGCACATATATTCATAAATGGCCTTGGGGCTGTCGCTGTACCCCCGACCGTCAAAGGTAGAAAAAAGCACCACCTTGGAATCCGTTGCAATATGTGCCGTGCGCTTTTGGTAACCGCCCATACGCTCATCCAGCAAAAATCGACGGCTGGCCTTGCGAAAAACATCGCTGCGCTTGGCCACGTCAATGGCCACTTTTTTGATTTTTTTGAACGCCTCTGCACGCCAATCACGCTTATGGGGTGCATACAGCAGTTCTAAATTGTCCGTGTTATACCAAGCCATGGCTTCCTCTTCACTTTCACAGAGTCTATATACAATATTATAAATAGATAGCGGATAATGTCAATATTCTTTCTGAAAAAGGCAAATCCTGCGCCGGCGAATATAGACAAATTATGCAGTTTATGCTACTATAAAGAGCAGAGATTTTTTGCAACTTCCACATAGGCGGAGAAAAATATGACCAAACCCACTGTTACAATTGAACGCTGCCAACAGACCGACCATCGGCTGACGCTGCAAGCGACCCTCACCTGTCCGGTGCCCCCGGTGTACCCCAAGCTCAGCGTGGTCTTTACCTGCGGTGAACGCACCCGGATCATACCCATGACGCTCACCGACAGCGACGGTACCGCTCTGCGCGCCCAAAAGGCGGTGGAGCTGGCCTATGTGTTTTACGAGCCGCCGGTGGGGCAGCCCATGGGCATAACTTTTCTTTATACCGACGGCGTCCACGGCTATCAGCCGGTGGAGCCGGATCGGCCCTGCCAAGTGACCTGTCCGCCCCGCCGGGCGCTGCGCCACTTTATCCGCAGCAGCAAAAAAGAGAAGTTAAAGCAGTTGGCGGGGGCTTGCTTCTCGCTGCTGGCTCTGCCCTATCGACACTGCAAGGTGCAGCCCAAGCAAGTGACGTTCCTTTCCAACCGCTCCGATCGATTGTCCGGCAATATTAAATCCGTCTTTTTGGAGATGACCAAGGTACCGGGGGTGGAGATCACCGTCCTGTGCCACAAGGGCAACCTGCTTCACAGCCTGCCGGTGCTGCGCCAATTTCTGCGCCTGTATGCCACGTCGCAGGTGGTGTTTGTAGACGACTATTATCACCTGCTGTCTTATGTAAAGAAAAAGCCGGAGGTGCAGCTGGTGCAATTGTGGCACGCCTGCGGCGCCTTTAAGACCTTTGGCTACTCCCGTCAGGGAGAGCAGGCACTGCCCCAAGGTTCGCCCAATCACCGGCAGTACAACTACGCCATCGTCAGCTCTCAACAGGTGTGCCCCTGCTATGCAGAAGGCTTTGGCATTGATTTGCAAAAGGTATTGCCCCTGGGCTCGCCACGGTGCGACCGCTTTGCCGATGATCGGTACAAGGCGGCCTTTACTAAGCGCTTTTATGCGGAAAATCCCCAATTAGCAGACAAAAAGATCGTGTTGTTCGCGCCCACCTTTCGAGGCGGCGGTCAAGGCAACTGCTACTATCCGCTGGAGAAATTCCGCCCGGACGATCTGCTGGATGCTCTGCCGGAGAACACGGTGCTGGCAACGAAAATGCACCCTTATTTAACCGAACGCCCCACCTGCCAAAGGGCAGAGAACGCCAACCGGTTCATTGATCTGACAGATCGGTACGATGTGAACGACCTGCTGTTTGTCAGCAGCGTGCTGATCACCGACTACTCCAGCGTGGTGTACGAGGCATCTATTTTGAACCTGCCCATGCTGTTCTATGCCTTTGATTTGGAGAGCTATTGCAAGGAGCGTGACTTTTACTGCGACTACGCCTCCTTTGTGCCCGGGCGCATTGTGCGCACCATGGAGGAACTGGCCCATGCCCTGCAAACGGAGGATTACCAGCAAGAGAAGGTAGCACCCTTCTACACCCGCAATTTTGACGATACCGCCGGAAAGGCCACCAAAAATGTGGTGCACTTTACTAAAGAACTGCTGCATATTCCGACGGATCGCCTACCCCTATAAATTCCCAGTAACGGAGACTGTTCATGTTTGACTGCAAAATGATTATCAACCGCCTGCATATTGAGGACGATCGTATGGAGATCGGGGTGGCCATCAACTGCCCCTTTGATGTGGATGTTTCCTCTCCCAAAGCGCGAATCCTGTTTGAATGTGACGGACAGACCCGCCGCCTGCCCCTGCGGGTGGTCAACTACTTTCGCCAAAAGCAGGAGGAGAGCTGCATTGTAGTATGCAACTACACCTACCTGCTGGACCAAATCTTTTATCGCTTCCAGCCGGAAAGCCCGGTGACCGTTACCATTGACTTTGAGTACGGCCGCCACACGGTGCAAGCGCTGCCCTTTACCGTGTCTACCAATGTGCTCCACGAGAACCCGGGGTTGGAACTGCCGGAGGAATACATGGAGTACGAGTGCTTTGACGGCGCAGCGGTATTTGACGCACCGGACAATGAGTATGTCCCCCCGGCGCAAACCGGAAACCGCACCTACACCTTTGACTTTGACTGCGAAAACAGCGCCATTCTCCTTTTTTCGAAAAAAAAGAAAAACGGAGATCGCCCCTTTGTGCAGCGCAGCCGTGTGCTGGTGCCCCTGTTGCGGTTTATTGACTTTGCCCTGCGGTGCCTGTTTGCCCTGCTGTTACTGCCCCTGTTTCTGTTTGACGGCATTTTGGCCGGGCTGGACATTGTGCCCCGACGCAAAACCGCACCCATTGAGGGTGTGGGCAAAAACATTTTTGTGCAATTTAAGATCAATGTGTCTTCCTTTATTAAAACCAGCTTTAAGCGTGCCAATTTTGTAGAGAACATTCGCCGCCCGGTGTATGCCATCTACAACGCCTACTATAAGCTGCTGTGCAAAAAGGAAGTCGTGCCCAACCGGGTCACCTTTATGTCCGGCCGACGGGACACCCTGGGCGGCAACCCGGAGTTCGTCTATAACCAAATCAAAGACGACCCGAATATTGATTTTCAGTTTTTGCTGTTCTCCGACCCTAACGGCCACTACAAGGCCAAGAATATGTTCCGCTTTGTCAAGCTGTACGCCTCCTCCAAGGTGGTGATTGTGGACGATTACTTCCGCCTGCTGAATATGGTGGACAAGCGCCCGGAAGTGAAGCTGATGCAGCTGTGGCACGCCTGCGGCGCCTTTAAGACCTTTGGCTTTACCCGCCTGGGCAAGGTGGGCGGCCCCAAGCAAACGGACCCCAACCACCGCATGTACGATGTGGCCATCGTTTCCTCTGCGGAGATCGCCAAGCATTACGCCGAGGGCTTCGGCCTGTCCGATGACAAGGTGTTGGCCACCGGCATTCCCAGAACAGATATATTTATGGACCCACAATATGCCCAAACGGTGCGGGATGGGTTCTATGCCAAGTATCCCCGGCTGCGGGACAAGCGTATCATCCTCTTTGCCCCCACCTTTCGGGGCAACGGCCAAATGAGCGCCTACTACCCGGCAGACGCCTTCCATGTGGACGAGTTTATGGAAGCTATGCCGGCAGATACGGCACTGCTGATCAAGTACCACCCCTTCTGCCCGGAGCGCCCGGTGATCCCGGAGGCCTACAAGGACCGGGTGCTGGACCTGTCCGACGAGGACGAGCTCAACGACCTGCTGTTTGTTACCGATCTGCTGATCACCGATTACTCCAGTGTGGTATTTGAGGCGTCGCTGCTGGATATTCCCATGCTGTTTTATGCCTTTGATCTGTTTGACTACATCAGCAAGCGGGATTTCTATTATGATTTTGAGAGCTTTGTGCCCGGCAAGATCGTCTTTTCTCAGCGGGAATTAACAGAGGCCATTGTCGCCGGCGACTTTGAGAGCGAGAAAGTACCGCCCTTTAAGACCAAGTTCTTTGACCACTTGGACGGCCGCTCCAGCCGCCGAGTGGCAGACCTGATCCTGCGCTTCATCGGCGAGAAAAAATAAAAAGCATATGATTTTACTCCCCGGCTGTACAGCCGGGGATTTTTTTGCCGTAAATTGGAAAAACAGGCGTATAAAATTTTCGTATCGCCGGGCAAAACAGGTGCAAAATAATAGGGATATATTAACATTTAAGGAGATATGCTCTATGAAAGCTACCGGTATTGTACGCCGCATTGACGATTAAGTTATAATAGGAGCAAGGTCAGAAAGCCTTGAAAACACTGGTGTTT
>CAVHPP010000017.1:0-44347 GCA_963638105.1 Agathobacter rectalis | reverse complement strand
GAATGAACATGACTATGAAATCGTGGACTGGTGTACAGACACTATCAGTGGCGCAAAGGACAATCGGCCGGAATTGAATAAAATCCTGTATCAGTCTGACGTCTTGCCTCGTCACGAGGCGGTAATCGTATTCAAGAATGATCGGGTGGCTCGTGATACGAAATTGTATTTCTATTATTTCTATACACTCGAAAAGCGAAACGTCAAACTACTATCTACAGAGGAGCATTTTTCTGAGGGCGATGATTTTGCAAATATATACCGCTCTTTGCTAATGTTTGTTGCAGAACAGGAACGCCGAAATATCGCATTGCGCACAGGGAGAGGACGATCTCTAAAAGCCAAATGCGGCGGGTACTCAGGCGGAAATAAGCCATACGGGTACACCAGTGTGGATGGCGTCCTTGTAGTTAATCCCGATGAAGAGCCGATTGTGGAAATGGTGTTCCGAGAACACGATCGAGAAAAAGCAACGCTCTTGGATATATGTGATTCATTGTATGAAGAAGGGTATAGAACGCGAAAGGGTAAGAGGTTTCAACCTTCTACGATACGAGGAATATTGGCTAATCGTCCTTTTTATGAGGGCAAATATAAATACGGAGATGTGGACTGGGTGCAGGGTGTGCACACGCCTATTCTCCCATTGGAGGTAGAGCAATGAAGAAAATCCTATCAATCCTATGTGCCGCAATGATGGTGTTAGGTCTCACTGCCTGTGGTACTGAATCCCAACACACTATATCGTATGTCAGCGGTGAGAAAGTCAATGTGGTTGACCGAGACTGCGTAGCGGTTTACACACAGTACACGAATGGTAGTGACGAAACAGCTATCCCGGCTGATTATATTACGGTCAAGGCGTTTCAGAACGGTGCCGAAATCCCTTGTATTGTACCAACAGGTGAAAAAACCAATGGTTATATTCAGTGTGATTCCAGCGTACAAAGCGGCGTGACTGCCGATGTGGTATGGTTGTTCCAGTTGAACGATGATTCTACGGTATCGGTTGAGTTCTCTGACGGTACGAAAGTCGAGATACCGCTATCGAAGAAATGAGCCTATGGAGATTGTATTACTGGTACTGGCGTTCCCGGCGGTTGTCCTGTGGGAATGTATGAAAATGAATGAGCGTTCTCACCATCGAGGGAGACGCAGACGAAGAAAATAAAATGTTGTGATTGTATAGAAGGTGCGTTATCGCACAGAGATTAAATTCTCTGAACGGTAACGCACTTCTTTTTGTTTGGAGGTAACTATGGAGCAATTACTTGAAATTATCTATCAGAGGTTCAAGAGTGGCGATTTGAAAGCTGGCGAAGACCTCTACAATATGTGCCAGGAAGCTATGAAGACGGACGTATCTCTCGGTGTGAAGTGGCTAAAAATTCTGTCCGAGGACATTTCTACTTAAATAGGTACTTGTCAGAATGAGGAGACGTTGCGAACTTTGTTCGCACTCCATAAACGAGTGCTACTTGCCGTCGCTCCCCTTGACTTCGATTCCTACTTGCTTTATGTGGAATGGAATAGAGAACCAGACAAAAAGTTTTATCCACCTCGACGAAAAGTGCTTAAGCGAGTAGTTGACGCTATGCAAGAACTGGCGGATGATGATTCTTCGTATCGCCGCAGACAGACGGCGATGCCCCCTCCCTACTTACCATCACAAAACAAAAACCCCACCGGTGCAATACCGATGGGGTTCATTTTTACCAACTTACCAACCCAGGCGAACGATCTTAATGGAGCAGCTGCCGGTGCCGTAGCGATAGCAGGCTGCGTGGCCCTCCGGGGTGAAAATATCAATTCTGCCCTGACTGGACAGCCCGCTGCCGCCACGGTCCACTACGGTGTAGTTGGTGCCGTTCACGGAAATCACGGAGCCCAGGGGCAACCAGTTGCAGGCCACATAATGGGGATCGGACATACCGTTATAAATGCGGCGGCCGCTGGTGGTGATGCCGCGGGAGTTGCCGTTGCATACCGCGCAGGCGCAGTAATGGGTGTAACGACCGCTGATGCTCTGGCCCACGGAATAACCGCCTCTGGACTTTACGCCGTTTGCCTTTACGCCGGCGGCTTTGGTGCCGGTGCGCACAATCTTCTTCACCGGCTTTTTGGTAACTACCCGCTTCTCTTCCGTGCGGGTTTTTTCTTTGCCGTTAACCAGCTTCACTTTATAGGTCACATTGGCGGAGCCGGTCTTGCCCTGTTGCTCCACTTTGGTCTTGCCTACGGTGAGCTTGCTGTCGGTCTTGGTCTCCGTCTTATAAGACAGGGTCTCCGTCTCGGTGACGGTCTTGTAGCTGACCCGGTACACATGAATCTTCATGCCTGCCTTAAGGGATGTTGTGGCAGAAGGTTCTGTATAATCATCTGTACCCAGCTGTACCTTAGCCAGGTCCAGCAGGTCGCCCACGGTGCCCTCCACCATGGCAAAGCTTTGGGTCTTGCCGTCTGCCGTCAGGGTGACGGTAAAGGCAGTGTTTACCCGGATGACCATACCGTCCGTTACCGGATCGGTCAGGGCGTAATTCACCTTGTCTGCGCTGTGCAGCGCCAGACCCGCCTCGGTCAAGGCGTCGCCTACGGTATCCGCATACACGGCACAGGCGGTGATGGTGCGGTTCACTTCCACATTGACAGTATGCTGCCGGTCCAGCACGATCTTGCCGCCCTTGCCGGCTTCAAAGCCTGAAAGGTCCAGCTTGTCGGTGCTCTCCAGCGTAATGTTTGCATTGGTCAGGATCTCGGTTGGTTTCTCTTCTCTGGTGGTCACGGTGGTGGTCACGCCATCTACCACAATATCCACATTATATTCGTTGAGCAGGCCAGCGAATGCAGTGGAGGCGAACACAACGATGGCCAGCACAAAGGCCAGCACAGCTGTGGTGAGCATCTTTGCCCAGCGTTTTACGCCACCGGATTTGGATCGATAAATCATCTGAATCTCCTTTTGTTTTGGAAAATAGAAAACAGGCTTGCCGTTTTTTATTGAGGGGCTCTTTTGCGGGGAGCCACCACAAGAGCAGAAGCAATTTATTCTGCCTTTTCCGTTAGTATTTCCCTAAGACGCAGACGATTATATCACAAATCACTAAGAAGTCAACTTTTTGAACCGGATGTTTTTGTTGAAGTTGCACAAATCCCGTTTGACATAAAACTAAAATGCCGCCACGCCAATCAATATCTTGTGGTCTTTCGTTTACACACTTTACCGCGCGAAAGCGAAATTTTGTAGGTTTGGTAGAAATCCGGCTTCCAAAGATTGCAATTTGTAACCTTTTTGTTGCCAAATTTCATATTTTTCCCAAAATATGGTAAAAATCTGTCATATTTTGTCCACGATCCACAATATCTCGTACCCCGCATTTTGCTCGATTTTAAGCCAAAAATCCGTTATTTTGCTGCCCGACACCGGCATTTTGACCTTGCCGCCCCCGTCGACACCCTTCGACCCGGCAAATGCGGGACAAGCATACCTATTATATATAGAAAAAGAGCACCCGGTTGGGTGCTCTTGGGGTTGGTAGGCAAGTTCTGTATGCGGCGGGAGCAAGCCCCCGCCCTACGATACAGATGGAGGGATTGGCGGGGCGATGTGGGCATCGCCCCCTACATTATAATCTTCAACACATTTAACGACTTACAATCACTTATCCTCGTCCTGCAATTCCCGCTGCTCTTCTTCCAGGGCGCGTTCTTCCACGGCCAGCTCCTGCCGCTCCTCGGCCAGCAGCTCGCTCTCTACCTCCCGCTTGCCAAAGATCAGCGCCAGCAACACCGGCGCCAGCACGCCGCAGCATACCCATATTGCACGGTCGCCCAACCGGCGGGCGCACAGGGTACCGATCACTGCCCCCAGCAAAAAGGATCCGTTGATCAACATATAAGTCAAGCTGTTTTTCAGGCTCTGCTTCTCCTTGGTGCGCAGATAATCCAGAAAATGCAGCGCCAGCTGGCGCAGATTGTTGGTACAAAAGGTGGAGGAAAACGCCATATTGTTGGTGCGCTTAAACGTATTGTACTGCATGGCGCAGATAAAGGCCACCGTCACAGTGGAAACGGTAAAGGGCACCGATTTTGGCAGGCAGCCCACCATAAACAGCAGGCCGATCTCCAGCGCCACAAACACCGTGTCCCACCGCAGCAGCTTGTTCTCATCCAGCAGGCGGGGCATCGTCACCGTCAGGGCAATGCCGATCACATAAAAGCACATGGGGATCAGGTAGGTAAATATCTTCTTCACATCGCCGTGGGCGATGGCCATACCCAGCAGGGCAAAGTTGCCGGTTTGGGCATTGGCGAACACGCCGCCCTTTAATAAATAAGTATAGGTCTCCAAAAAGCCGCTGACCATAGCCAGAGAGGCGCAGATATAGCCTGTTTCGTGAATAGGCACCGGTCTTTTTTTCATTCTGCATGCTCCTTTTCATCTGTTTCGCACCCTATTGTAGTCCTTTTGTTTTTGAATTGCAATGGTTTTTTGTATTTGGATAAATAAGATGGCGGGCGGCAGATTGCCGCCCCTACGAAATATAACAGTGCAATGTGGGGCTTGCGTTTATTAAGAATGATCGTAGGGCCCGATGCCCACATCGGGCCGCATAAGGATCGCCAAATAACAAATCCTGTTGCAATCCCCTTTTATATCCAGTACAATAGAAAAAGACAACGGAGGTGTTGATTTGAAAAACCAACTGTACTATACCAAGCCGGCCAAGTGCTTTGAACAGGCGCTGCCCCTAGGCAACGGACGGCTGGGGGTTATGTCCTACGGCGACCTGCACCGGGAGCGCCTGTCGCTAAACGAGGACAGCCTGTGGTCCGGTTACCCCAAGGATCAAAACAAGGCGGACGCCCACAAGTACCTGGCTGCCTGCCGGGAGGCCATCTTTGCCAAGGACTACGCCAAGGCCAAGGACATTCTCAACCGGGATATGCACGGTCACTGGAGCGAGGCGTACCTGCCCTTGGGCAACCTGCGCATTGACTACGACCGGGCGTACAAAAAGAATTACAGCCGCACCCTGGACCTGCGTACCGGTGTGGCGGTGACCCGGGCGGACGGCCTGACCCAGACGGTGTTTGTCTCCCACCCCGCCCAGCTGGTGGTGGTACACATGGAAAGCGATCGGCCCTTTAGCGCCACCTGCCGACTGGACAGCCTGCTGCAAAGCACCGTTACCGCCCGGGACGGCACCCTGCTGCTCACCGGCCAAGCGCCGGAGGTGTGTATGCCCCCCTACTATAATAAGGGAGAGACGGTGGTGCAAGGCAGTCGGGGTATGCGCTTTTGCGCCGGACTGCGGGCAGACGGCCAAGTAACCTGCACCGGCGACAGCCTGCGGATTGAGAACCGCAAGGAAGTGACGCTGCTGCTGTCTATGGCCACCTCTTATGTGGACTTCCGCTCCATGCCCACCGCAGACGAAAAGGCTCGTATGCTGACCTATTTTGACAATGCGGCAGACTATCCCACGCTGCTGGCCGCCCACATTGCGGACTTCTCCGCGCTGATGGATCGGGTGACCCTGGAGTTGGAGGGTGGCGACGACAGCCTGCCCACCGATGTGCGGCTGAAGCGTATGAAAAAGGACAAAAGCGACCAAAGCCTAATCGCCCTGCTGTTCCAGTACGGGCGGTATCTGACGGTCTCCGGCTCCCGGCCGGGCACCAACGCTATGACGCTGCAAGGGATCTGGAACGAGCAGGTGCGCGCGCCCTGGTCCTCCAGCTACACCACCAATATTAACACGGAGATGAACTACTGGCCCACAGACGCAGTAGGGCTGGGCGAATGTTTCACGCCGCTGGCAGACTTTGCGGAAAAGCTGGCGGCAAACGGCAGCGCCACCGCCAAGGCGTACTTTGATGCCGACGGCTGGTGCGCCTGCCACAACAGCGATATTTGGGGCGCCACCTACCCGGCCGGGTTCCCGGACGGCGACGGCGACTCCAGCTGCTACGCCGTTTGGTTTATGGGCGGCGCCTGGATTCTGAACCAACTGTACACACACAGCCTGTACCAAAAGGATCCGGCCTTTGACGAAAAGCTGAAAGGCATGTTCGCCGGGGCGCTGGCATTCTTTAATTCAAGTATGACAGCATACAACGGCCAACCGGTCACCTGCCCCTCCATCAGCCCGGAAAACACATTCACGGACAACGGACAGCGCAGCGCCGTGACCTATATGCCCTCCATGGATCGGGAAATTCTCCACGATTTTATGGAGAACTGCCGGGCTCTGGGGCTGGACGCGCCTGTCATTGACCAGGTAACCCCCGCTCCGGACGGCCGAGTGCCGGAATGGGCGGAAAATTATCAAGAAACCGAGGTGGAGCACCGCCATGTGAGCCACCTGTACTGCATTTACCCCTCTCACCGGGTGCAAAGCGACGCGCTGCAAGCGGCCGCCAAGCAGTCCCTGCTAAAGCGGGGCTTTGGCGGCACTGGCTGGTCCCTGGGGTGGAAGGTGTGCCTGTGGGCACGGCTGGGCGACGGCGAGAACGCCCTGCGGCTGATCGAAAATCAACTGCGGCCCATTAACCCCAAGGCGCTGATCCGGGTGCGGGGCGGCGGCTCCTATCCCAATTTGCTGGACGCCCATCCGCCGTTCCAGATCGACGGCAACTTTGGCGTCACCGCCGGCATTGCAGAAATGCTCCTTGGCGGCGCCCTGCCCAAATGCTGGAGTGGCAAGGTCACCGGCCTGGTAACCCTGAACGGCACCGTCAGCTACACCTTCAAAAACGGTAAGCGGGTGGAGTGAGGAAAGACGGTATAGTCATTCTATTCGGTGCGATGTGGGCATCGCACCCTACAAAAGATAGAATTACCGTAGGGCAGGGGCTTGCTCTCGTGTCTCTTGCACTGCGTGCAATTCACTCGGGCAGCAAATTGCCGCCCCTACGAGGGTAAACAAAATACGGTTATGCAACTATACCAAAAAAGAGCACCCGGTGGGTGCTCTTTTGTTTTACAGGAATATACTTATTCGTCCGCACCGTCGGTGGGATCCGCAGGCGGGGTCTGGTTCCACCCCGGGGGTTGCTGGGTGGGCTGCTGCCCATCGCCAGCGGAGGCACCGGGTGCCTGAGGCTGCTCCGGCTGGGTTGTTCCCTGCTGGGCGCCGCCGTAGCCGCACTGCTCATAAGACCGGAAATCATCTGCCATAGGCGGGGTATACGGATTATACTGGCCGTTCATGGGCTGCTGCTCCCGGCGGGGAGCTGTATAGGCGCCATAAGCGCCATACTTGGCCATACGCTCCGCCTCGCTGAGGAAATCGTCCTCCGTCAGCTGACCGGTAGCCAGGGCGCGCATACGGAAATTCTGATAATACAGCGCCCGGGTGGTCTTGTAGTAGGGCAGCACATAAATACCGGCAATCCCGGCGGTGCACGCCATCAGCAGCCACCACAGAATAAAGCTCAGATCCAGACGGAACAGCTCGCCACGGTGACCGTCTACCATACGACGGCTGAGCTTCAGCGCTTCCATCGGCGACAGGTTCGGGTTATCCACCATCAGCTCGTTGGCAAAATAAATGCCGTAACTGTACACAATGCCGGGGATAATCAACAGCAGCGACCACAGGAAAGTGAACAAATCACCTAAGATCACCAACAACAATCGCCCGGAATAATGCTTGTTAAAGGTGTTCTTAAACACCTGGCCCAGGTCCGCACCCAGGCGTACCGGCGGCGCCGTGCGCACAAAGTACACATAGTAGCCGTCCAAAGTCACATTCAAGGGCGACAGCACCAAAGCTGCCAAGCTGAACAGCGCGCCGAACCCGGCCAGCGCCGCAACGGACATGGTCTCTGCCGTATTATTACTGGTAGCCACCGGGGTAATGGCGCCGGTGCCGTCAAAATTCTCCAGCGGGTTGTCGTCCTCGCTCTGCTGGTCCTCTTGGTCGTAAAAATCAAAGTTATCCAGCGGGTTATCGTCGCTATTGTCCCAGCTGCCATAGTCGCTGGTGTCATTATAATTGGTGATCTGCTTGACCAGATCAATCTGGGAGTTATTAAACATACCCATACCGGTGAGCACCATCACCACAAAGGTGATCACAAACAGGGAGCCCCATTTGTTCTGCACCAGTATGCGCGCCTGGGATTTAATTTGCTTGCGGTTCAATTCCATAAGAAATGCCTTTCGCTTTTACTTAGAATTCCAGCTTGCTCTCAATAAAGGCGGTCAGTTCACTGATGGGCAGGCGCACCTGCTCCATGGTGTCACGGTCACGCACGGTGACGCAGCCGTCCTCTACTGAGTCAAAGTCATAGGTAATGCAATAGGGGGTGCCGATCTCGTCCTGGCGGCGATAGCGCTTACCAATGGAACCGGCGTCGTCAAAGTCCACATTGAACTTCTTGGACAAGGTGTCAAATACTTCGCCCGCCTGATCGCTGAGCTTCTTGCTCAGGGGCAGCACAGCAGCCTTAAAGGGCGCAATGGCCGGGTGGAAGTGGAGCACCACGCGGGTGTCGTTCTTCTCCGCATCAATCACTTCTTCATCATAGGCCTCGGTAAGCAGCGCCAGGAACAGCCGCTCCACACCCAGGGACGGCTCGATCACATAGGGCACATACTTCTCGCCGGTGGTCTGGTCAAAGTATTCCAAATTCTTGCCGCTGGTATTGATGTGCTGGGTCAGGTCGTAGTCGGTACGGTCCGCCACGCCCCACAGCTCGCCCCAGCCAAAGGGGAAGCGGTACTCAAAGTCCGTGGTGGCCTTGGAGTAGAAGCAAAGCTCCTCCGGGTCGTGGTCACGCAGCCGCAGGTTCTCCGGCTTCATATTGAGAGAATACAGCCAGTCACGGCAGAAGCTGCGCCAGTAATCGAACCACTCCAAATCCGTGCCGGGCTTGCAGAAGAACTCCAGCTCCATCTGCTCAAACTCGCGCACGCGGAAGATGAACTTGCCGGGGGTGATCTCGTTACGGAAGGACTTGCCTACCTGGGCCACGCCGAAAGGAATTTTCTTACGGGTGGTGCGCTGCACATTGGCAAAGTTCACAAAAATGCCCTGTGCCGTCTCCGGGCGCAGATAGATCTCGTCCTTGCTGTCCTCGGTAACGCCCTGAAAGGTCTTGAACATCAGGTTAAACTGGCGAATGTCCGTAAAATCGTGGGCGCCGCAATTGGGGCAGGGAATGTTCTTTTCCTTAATATAGTCGCTCATCTGCTCGTTGGTCCAGCCGGCCACATTGGTGCCGTCAAAAGCCTCGATCAGATCGTCCGCACGGTGGCGGGTCTTGCAAGCACAGCAATCCATCAGCGGATCGGAGAACCCGCCCAAATGGCCGGAGGCCACCCAAGTCTGGGGATTCATCAAAATGGCGCTGTCCAGACCCACATTGTACTTATTCTCCTGAATGAACTTCTTGCGCCAAGCCTTTTTGATATTCTCTTTCAGCTCCACGCCCAAGGGGCCGTAATCCCAGGTGTTGGCCAGGCCGCCGTAAATCTCAGAGCCGGGATACACAAAGCCGCGCCCCTTGCTGAGGGTAACCAGCTTTTCCAGTGTTTTCTCAGAATTATCCATAAAAAAGTACCTCCGCTTGTTTTATATAGTAATACGAATACAAGTTTAGCACAACCGGGGGCAAAGGTCAACATTTTTGCAGGGGTTGTGGAAAATCCGTTGGAGCGGCGGACAATCCCTCCGTCTGCTCGCAGGCTCGCAGCCACCACCTAACCGGTGCCCGTCCCCTCTGTCGCTGCGCGACTGAGGGGATAAAAAACAAAGGACGGCCGGGGCCGTCCTTATGTATTTTTATCTATTCGGATTTACTGGGAGAGTTCAATCATACGGTCAATGCAGCGCACGGCCTTTTCCGCAATCTCCGGGGGCACGGTGATCTCCTCGCCGGCGGTGCCTTGCAGGCAGCCCAGCACATCGCCCAGGGTGGTGGCCTTCATATTGTGGCACACGCAGTCCTTGGACAGAGGGTAAAAGCGCTTGTCCGGGCACTGCATTTGCAGGTGCTCGCAAATGCTGTTCTCCGTACCGATGATGAATTCCTTGGCGTCGCTCTTGATGGCATAATTCATAATGCCGGTGGTGGAGCCTACATAATCCGCCTGTTCCACAACGGCAGGCACGCACTCCGGGTGCACCAAAAACAGTGCGTGGGGGTGCTTGGCCTTGGCCGCCTGCACATCCCGGGCAGTAAGCCGGGCGTGGGTGGGGCAGCCGCCGCTAAGCAGCTTAAAGGTCTTGTCCGGCACCCGGCGAGACACATAGTCCCCCAAGTTGCAGTCCGGGATAAAGAGAATTTTGTCGTTGTCGATCTTGCGGATCACCTTTTCCGCACTGGAGGAAGTAACGCACACATCGCACACAGTCTTAAGCTCCGCCGTGGTGTTGATATAAGCCACCACCGTATAGTCCGGGTAGTTCTCTTTTACCTGTTCGATCACTTCCCGGTCCATCTGCTCCGCCATAGGGCAGCCGGCGTCCGGATTGCTCAGCAGCACCCGCTTGTCCGGGGCCAGCATCTTCACCGTCTCCGCCATAAAGCGCACGCCGCACATAAGCACCGTCTTGTTGGGCACGGTCTGGGCCAATTTGGCCAAAGCAAAGGAGTCGCCGGTGTAGTCCGCCACCTCTAAAATGGCGTCGTTCTGGTACAAATGAGCCAGAATACACACATCGTTCTCTTTTTTCAGCCGCATAATTTCATCTTGTATATCCCGTATCATGGCTTTCTCCTCCCTTACACCGGGTTATTCATGGCAATGGGCGCAGTCGCCGGGGCAAAAGGCCGCCGGGTCGTAGGCAATGCCGTTCTTGTCATAATAATCTTTCACTGCCGCCTTAATGGCCTCCTCGGCCAGGACGGAGCAGTGCATTTTTATCGCAGGCAGGCCGTCCAGCGCTTCCGCTACCGCCTGATTGGTCAGCGCCAGCGCCTGGTCAATGGGCTTGCCCTTAATCAACTCCGTTGCCATAGAGCTGCTGGCAATGGCAGAGGCGCAGCCAAAGGTGTTGAACTTCACATCCGTGATCACGCCGTCCTCCACCTGAATATAAATCTTCATAATATCGCCGCAGCGGGCGTTGCCCACCTCACCAACACCGGAGGGGTTATCCAGCTTGCCCACATTGCGGGGGTTCATAAAATGGTCCATCACCTTGTCGGAATACAAAGCCATCTTCTCGCTCCTGTTCTTTACGCTTTCTCGTTTTGCATTTTCTCCCAAACCGGGCTGATAGAGCGCAGATACGCCACCACCCGGGGCACCGTCTCGGCAATATGCGCCACCTGCGCCGGCGTGTTCTCCCCGCTGAGAGACAGCCGCAGGGAGCCGTGGGCCACCTCCACCGGTACGCCGATGGCCAGAAGCACATGGCTGGGATCCAGACTGCCGCTGGTGCAGGCGGAACCGGAGGACGCCGCGATCCCTGCCTGATCCAGCAGGAGCAGCAGGCTCTCGCCCTCAATGCCCGCAAAGCACATATTCAGCGTGCCCGGCAGCCGGAGCGCCCGGTCACCGTTGATCCGGCTCTCCGGGATCCGGCTTAATTGATCTTCCAATGTGCGGCGCAGCTCCGTTACATACGCCGCGTCCCGGTCCAGGTTCTCCATGGCCGCATGCAGCGCAGCAGCCATACCTGCAATGGCAGGCACATTCTCCGTACCGGCCCGCTTGCCCCGCTCCTGGGCGCCACCTTCAATCACATTGGTCAGCGCCACCCCGCGGCGGGCATACAGCACCCCGGCGCCCTTGGGACCGTGGAACTTGTGGGCAGACAGGGACAAAAGGTCAATATCACTCTGTGTGATATGCAGCCGGGTATGCCCCACCGCCTGCACCGCGTCCGTATGGAACAGCACGCCGTGAGCACGGCAAATTTTGCCGATCTCTGCCACCGGCTGCAAGGTGCCGATCTCGTTATTGGCGGCCATAATGGTTACCAAACAGGTGTTCTCGTCCAGGGCTGCTTCCAGCTCCGCCGGGCGCACAATACCGTTCTCATGCACCGGCAACAGCTCTACGGTGAAGCCCTCTTTCTCCAGCGCCGCCAAAGTGTGCAGCACCGCGTGGTGCTCAAAGGCGGAAGAAATGATCTTGGTCTTGCCCTTGCGACGACCGATAGCCGCCGCCGAGCGAATGGCCTGGTTGTCCGCCTCCGACCCGCCGGAGGTAAAATAAATCTCTTTGGGCGAAACGCCCAGGTCCGCAGCAATGCTGTCCCGGGCATTCTCCAGCGCTTCCTTGGCCCGCTGCCCCACAGAATGCAACGATGAGGGGTTGCCAAAATTCTCTTGCAACAGCGGCAGCATAGCCTGCACCGCCCGGTCACTCATTCTGGTGGTGGCCGCATTGTCCGCATACACCTGCATACCCGCACGCCCTTTCTTCTAAACTTTGAATTAAAAAATACCACACAATGCATACCCTGTCAATAGGATTTAACATTTTTTGGGGATTATGCAGAGGGGTGGGGATCACAGCAGCGGCGGGAGCAAGCCCCCGCCCTACGGGAATTTTATAACCAATGTAATATATTCTTTTGTAGGGCACGATGCCCACATCATGCCCGTTGTGGACGGATACTATCCGCCATAAGCAATATGAAGTCAATGTGGACGAGGTAGGGGCGGCAATCTGCCGAGTGAATTGCACGCAGTGCAAGAGACACGAGGCTCCAAATGCGTTAGCATTTGGGAGAAACAGTCCGGGGGACTGTTTCGTAGCGAGTGCATTAATCCCTTTGTCAACGCCTTCGGCCAATCCCTCCGGGTTTGCCTACGGCAAACCCACCTCCCTTTGCAAGGGAGGCAAAAAGGTTGCAAAATCTTAGCCCCCCTTGTAAAGGGTGACTCCCCGCAGTGCGGGGAGATGTCGCGCAGCGACAGAGGGGACGGGCGCCGGTTAGGCGGAAAGCGGCGTAGCCGCAGGGGGGATTTCCCCTGCGGCACGATGTGGGCATCGTGCCCTACAAATCGTATCGTATATCGGTCAAAAGCCCTCGTAGGGCGGGGGCTTGCTCCCGCCGCATCATCTCTATAAAAAATCCCCGGCAGTGCAGGGGGGCGCACTGTCGGGGTACACACCTTGTTGGGCAGGGACCCAACATGGAGGGGGGCTGATTATTGGAAGTCAAACACATTGACCCAGCGGTCCAGCACTTCCCGCTCGCCGGGAATGTGCTTGGTGCTCTCAGAGCAGGCCACAATGGGCATCCACTGCTGCACCAACTGCTTGGGAATATCCGCTTTTTTGCAGAACAGCGCCAGGTACTTCTCTGCCACATCGCTCTGGCCGCCAAGGGTAAAGGTCAGGTAGGTGCGGGCCGCGTCCGCAGAAGCGTTGCCCTGGGTGGCGTGGGCCCAGTCGATAATGTAATACCGGCCGTCCGGGGTCACGATCACATTGCTGGGGCAGTAGTCGCCGTGGAGCACTTTCTTGTGGGGCTTCATCCCCTCCAAGCGGTTGTGCAGATCATAGCGCAGGGTGGCCTCATAGTCGGAGGCGCTGATCTTGGCGTGCATTTTGTCCTTAATCTTATTCAGATGGGGGCAGGTTTTGCCCAAGATCTCCAGCTGAATATCCACAAAGGTGTTCAGGTACTCGTCCTGCTTCTCCGGGTGCTGTGCCATCAGCTGGCTTAGGGGCGTACCCTCAATATATTCTCTGGTAATGGCCCACTTGCCGTCCACCTTGCTTACATTCAACAGTTTGGGAATCCGCAGACCGGTCTCTTCTACCCGAGCCATATTCAGTGCCTCGTTGAGCACATCAGCCTTGGAAAAGGTCTCGTCAAACACCTTGACGACCTTGTCGCCGTCTTTATAGATAACTTTATGCTCGCGCTCTTTCAGTGCTTTCATACAGATAACCTCCCTTATTCTTTGCCGTAGTAGGCACGCAGATACATATCCTTAATTTCGCTCATCAGGGGCAGGCGGGGATTGGCGCCGGTGCACTGGTCATCGAATGCCTGCTCCACCATATCGTCCAGGGTGTCCAGGAAATACTTTTCGTCCACGCCGTATTCCTGAATGCTCTTCTTAATGCCCACATAGTCTTTCAGTTCGTCGATCTTCTTGATCAGACCTTCCAGCTTGTCAGCATCCGTGCGACCCTTAACGCCCAGAGCGTCTGCCACCTCAGCATAGCGCGCCAGGGTGTGGGGGTGGTCATACTGGGGGAAGGTGCCCATCTTGGTAGGTACTTCCGCCGCATTGAACCGCAGCACATAGTCGATCATCAGCGCGTTTGCCACGCCGTGAGGCAGGTGGTGGAACGCACCCAGCTTATGGGCCATAGAGTGGCACACACCCAGGAACGCGTTGGCAAAAGCCATACCGGCCATAGTAGCTGCGTTGGCCATCTTCTCACGAGCCACCGGATCGTTGGGGCCGTTGTCGTAGGCACGGGGCAGGTACTGGAAGATCATCTGCAAAGAGCGGATGGCCAGACCGTCGGTATAATCGGTAGCCATCATAGAAGCGTAGGCCTCCAGGCAGTGGGTCACCGCGTCAATACCGGAAGCAGCAGTCAGACCCTTAGGTGCGGTCATGTGGAAGTCTGCATCTACGATAGCCATATTGGGCATCAACTCATAGTCCGCCAGCGGGTACTTCACACCGGTACGCTCATCGGTAATTACGGCAAAGGGGGTTGCCTCGGAACCGGTACCGGCAGAGGTGGGAACGGCGATAAAGTACGCCTTTTCGCCCATCTTGGGGAAGGTGTACACACGCTTACGAATATCCATAAAGCGCATAGCCAGATCCAGGAAGTCCACTTCCGGGTGCTCGTACATCACCCACATGATTTTGCCGGCGTCCATGGCGGAGCCGCCGCCAACGGCGATAATGCAATCCGGCTGGAAAGCGTTCATGGCAGCCACGCCCTCTTTGGCGCAGGCCAGGGTGGGGTCCGGTGCCACATTAAAGAATGTGGTGTGGGTCACACCCATTTCGTCCAGTTTATCGGTGATGGGCTTGGTGTAGCCGTTCTTGTACAGGAAGCTGTCGGTAACAATGAATGCCTTTTTCTTCTGCATTACATTGCCCACTTCGTCCAGCGCCACCGGCAGGCAGCCTTTCTTAATGTATACCTTCTCCGGGGCACGGAACCACAGCATATTTTCCCTTCTTTCTGCAACGGTTTTGATGTTCACCAGGTGCTTGACCCCTACATTCTCAGACACGGAGTTGCCGCCCCAGGAGCCGCAGCCCAAGGTCAGGGACGGTGCCAGCTTAAAGTTGTACAGGTCGCCGATACCGCCGAAAGAGGACGGGGTGTTCACCAGCACACGGCAGGTCTTCATCTTGGCGGAGAAGGCGTCCAGCTTCTCCTGCTCGGTCACCGCGTTCAGATAGACGGAAGAGGTATGGCCGTAGCCGCCGTCTGCGATCAGCTGGGCAGCCTTTTCCAGTGCGTCATTAAAGTCCTCGGATTTATACATAGCCAGCACCGGGCTCAGCTTTTCGTGGGCAAATTCCTCGCTAATGTCTACGCTCTCCACCTCGCCGATGAGCACCTTGGTCTCCTCGGGAATGGTCACGCCGGCCAGTGCCGCAATGGTCACCGGCTTTTGACCCACGATCTTTGCGTTCAAGGCGCCGTTGATAATAATGGTTTTGCGCACCTTATCAATCTCGTCTGCTTTCAGGAAGTAGCAGCCCCGATCCTCAAATTCCTTGCGCACCGCCTTGTAGATCTTCTTGTCTACAATGCAGCTCTGCTCGGAGGCGCAGATCATACCGTTATCAAAAGTCTTGGAATGGATAATGGAGTTCACCGCCAGCTTAATGTCTGCGGTGTCGTCAATAATGGCGGGGGTGTTACCGGCGCCAACGCCCAGGGCAGGCTTGCCGCTGGAGTACGCGGCCTTTACCATACCGGGGCCGCCGGTTGCCAAAATGGTGTCTGCCTCTTTCATCAGCAGGTTGGTCATATCCAAAGACGGTGCGTCAATCCAGCTGATGATCCCCTCCGGCGCGCCGGCTGCCACAGCAGCGTCCAGCACGATCTTGGCCGCAGCAGTGGTGCTCTTCTTGGCCCGGGGATGGGGAGAGATGATAATGCCGTTGCGGGTCTTCAGGCAAATCAGGGTCTTAAAGATGGCCGTAGAGGTGGGGTTGGTGGTGGGGATCACCGCCGCAATCACACCCAAAGGCTCTGCGATCTTCTTAATACCGTAGGCCTTATCTTCCTCGATCACGCCGCAGGTTTTGGTGTTCTTGTATGCATTATAAATGTATTCTGCCGCGTAGTGGTTCTTGATGATCTTGTCTTCTACCAAGCCCATGCCGGTCTCTTCCACCGCCATCTTGGCCAGGGGAATTCTTGCCTTATTGGCAGCCATCGCCGCCGCAAAGAAAATTTTATCCACCTGCTCCTGGGTGTATGTGGCGAACTCCCGCTGCGCTGCGCGCACACGGTCCAACTCCGCCTCCAGCTTTTCTACGCTGTCGATGATTTCTCTTGCCATTTTATTGCCTCCAAGTTGTACTTACTATCATAGCGGTGTTCCGCTAATCCACCTATATCATACTGAAAAGCCTTTGTCCTTGCAAGCCTTTTGGGCACAAATCTACCATACCACCAAAATTTGATAATCTTTTAACGATGTTTTTGGGCATATTTTTGAATGAGCCAAAATCATTTGTTACAAAGTTCACAATATCATCCGATTTCGGAACAATTTTCCGCCTTTTTCCCGGTGTTTCTCCCCTATTTCTCTAAATACGCCCGCCATCGTGTTACACTGTTCACATTGTTTTTGGCGGAATTGCATAAAGTGGAATGGGCATTTTTTTGCTCGCGGGCGGCAGATTGCCGCCCCTACGAGGTTTTATGACCGATAGAATATAGTATTTGTAGGGCTCGATGAGTGAATTGCGCGCAGCGCAAGAGACACGAGGCTCCAAATGCGTAGGCATTTGGGAGAAACAGTCCGGGGGGACTGTTTCGTAGCGAGTGCGTTATCGAGCCGCATTTATAAGCCCACAAAAAAACAGCGCCCGTCCGCAGACAGGCGCTGTTTGGCGTGGAACTTATTTATTTTTTCGGCACCAGGCGCTCTTTGCCGCCCATATACGGCTGCAAAGCCTTGGGTACCAGCACACTGCCGTCTGCCTGCAAGTTGTTCTCCAGGAAGGCGATGAGCATTCTGGGGGGCGCCACCACCGTGTTGTTCAGGGTGTGGGCCAGGTAGTTGCCGTGCTCGCCCTTCACGCGGATCTTCAGGCGGCGGGCCTGGGCGTCGGACAGATTGGAGCAGGAGCCCACCTCAAAATATTTCTTCTGACGGGGGGACCAGGCCTCCACGTCTACGCTCTTGACTTTCAAGTCTGCCAAATCGCCGGAGCAGCACTCCAGGGTGCGCACCGGAATATCCAGGCTGCGGAACAGATCCACCGTGTTCTGCCACAGCTTGTCGAACCACATTTTGCTCTCCTCCGGCTTGCAGACCACAATCATCTCCTGCTTCTCAAACTGATGGATACGGTACACGCCCCGCTCCTCAATGCCGTGGGCGCCCTTCTCCTTGCGGAAGCAGGGAGAGTAAGAGGTCAGGGTCTTGGGCAGCTCGCTCTCCGGGGTGATGGTGTCAATAAATTTGCCGATCATAGAGTGCTCGGAGGTACCGATCAAGTACAGGTCCTCACCCTCAATCTTGTACATCATGGCGTCCATCTCGGCAAAGCTCATCACACCGGTAACCACATTCGAGCGGATCATAAACGGCGGCACGCAGTAGGTAAAGCCACGGTCGATCATAAAGTCACGGGCATAACTGATGACCGCAGAGTGCAGCCGGGCAATATCGCCCATCAGGTAATAGAAGCCGTTACCGGCCACCTTGCGGGCAGCGTCCAGATCAATGCCGTCAAAGCGCTCCATAATGTCCGTATGGTACGGCACCTCAAAGTCCGGCACCACCGGCTCCCCAAAGCGCTCCACCTCTACATTTTCACTGTCATCCTTACCCACGGGCACGCTGGGGTCAATGATATTGGGAATGGTCATCATGATCTTGGTGACCTGCTCGTTCAGCTCGTTGGCCTCTTTGGTCAGTTCTTCCAGCTCCTTGGCCTGGTCCGCCACCTTTTGGCGCAGCGCCATGCCCTCTTCTTTCTTGCCCTGGGCCATCAAGGCGCCGATCTCCTTAGACAGCTTGTTGCGGTTTGCACGCAACTCGTCCGCCTTGGTCATGGCAGCCCGACGGCGCTCGTCCAGTTCGATGACCTGATCCACCAGGGGCAGCTTCTCGTCCTGAAATTTCTTTTTGATGTTCTCCTTTACCAGTTCGGGATTTTCCCGCACAAATTTCATATCCAGCATACTTTTATTCTCCTAACTTATTGGCCAAATCTTTTAGATCTTCATTGGAATAGAATTCAATTTCCAGCGTGCCTTTACCCCGGCCGGGCACCACCCGCACCTTGCGGCCCAAGGTCTCCTTCAGCGCCAGTTCCACCTCATCATAAAACGCGTCCCGCCGGGATCGGGGCTTAGGCGCCGTACCGGCTTCCTGCTGACTGCGCTTTGCCAGTTTTTCCACGTCCCGCACCGTTAGTTTGTGTGAAACGATTTGCTCCGCCGCCGCATAAATCAGCGCCTCATTGGGCAAACCCAGCAGCGCCCGGGCGTGACCGGCAGAGATAGCGCCGTTTTTGGTCATCTCCCGCACCTCCGGGGGCAGCTTCAGCAACCGCAGGCTGTTGGCAATGGCCGGGCGGGACTTGCCCACACTGGCCGCCACCTGATCCTGGGTAAAACCGCAGCGGTCAATCAGCGCTTGCAAACCCTCCGCTTCCTCAATGGGGTTCAGGTCCTCACGCTGCAAATTTTCAATAATGGCGATCTCCATGGTTTCCACGTCGGACAACTCCCGGATCACCACCGGCACCTCACGCAGTCCGGCGATGCGGCTGGCTCTGTATCGCCGCTCACCGGCCACCAGCTGATACCCGCCGCCGGGCAGGGCCCGCACCAAAAGGGGCTGCAACACGCCGTGCTGGCGAATACTCTCCGCCAATTCCTCCAACGCCGTTTCGTCAAAGGTCTTTCGGGGCTGCTCCTTGTTGGGTACGATCTCCTCTAAGGGCAGCGTGTTGTTTGCCACCAACTCATCAACGGAATTCTCTAAAAACAACTGGCCCAGTCCTTTGCCCAGGCCGGATTTTTTATTTGCCATCGCATTTCCTCCGCTTTTCCTATACCTATTATATTATAGAGCCGGGTCAGCGACTCTGCTTAACCACCTCGTCTGCCAACTTTTTATAGGCAAAGC
Source organism: Agathobacter rectalis (assembly GCA_963638105.1). Classification (GTDB taxonomy): domain Bacteria; phylum Bacillota; class Clostridia; order Oscillospirales; family Acutalibacteraceae; genus CAG-217. The sequence goes on along the minus strand of CAVHPP010000017.1, from coordinate 25,067 downwards.
TGGCCTTACAGTATTTTTCATAATACAGCACCGGCTTGCCGTAGCTGGGGGCTTCTGCCAGCTTGACGCTGCGGGGGATCATGGTGTGGTAGGTTTTGCCGGGGAAGTATTTCTCCACCTCGTCTACCACCTGCTGGGTCAGCTTTAATCGGCTGTCATACATGGTAAAGACAACACCTTGCAGCTCCAAGTGGGGGTTATAGTGCTGTTTGACCGTACGCACGGTGCTAAGCAACTGGCTCAGACCCTCCAAAGCGTAATATTCGCATTGCAGGGGTACGATCAGGGTGTCTGACGCCACCAGTGCATTCAGGCTCAGCAATCCCAAGCTGGGCGGACAGTCAATAATAATGTAATCATACTCCACTACCAGGGTGGCAATGGCTTTTTTCAGCGCGCGAAACCGATCCTCTGTCTCCGCCAGCTCCAACTCCGCACCGGCTAAGTTCATGTTCGCCGGCAGCAAATTCAGGTTCTTAAAGGGCGTTTCGTACAAAATTGCACGGGCAGGCTGGTTGTCCACCAAAATATCATAGGTGGAATACTCGATTTCGCTTTTATCCACACCTACGCCGCTGGTGCTGTTGCCCTGGGGGTCAACGTCTACCAGCAAAGTCTTTTTGCCCTTGGCGCCTAAAGCAGCCGCCAAATTGACGCAAGTGGTGGTTTTGCCCACGCCGCCTTTTTGATTAAAAATAGAAATGGTTTTTCCCATATCGGCACCTCCGATTGGTATTATACAACAAAGGCCCGTCCGCTTCAAGGGTTTCACGTGAAACAGGGAGCATTATTTTTGCAAATTTGTGGCAGGCAAATTCGGTTATACCATATCTTGTGGCGCCGCTTATTCGTGTTTCACATGAAACAACGCTGATGGGTTATGCTTCTGCCGTGTTTCACATGAAACATAAAGACAGCGTAGAGCGCGCTGTGTTTCACATGAAACACAGAATGGCCCGGCGTTTCCGCCGAGCCATCCCGTGTGATGAAAAGAGGAGAATATGTTAAAACGGTTTCCCGTTTTAAGCGGGTTTGTCTGCATTCGCAGAAGATTGTGTTGTGCCTTCCTCTGTACGCTTGGGTATGCGCACATGGAATTCAATATAATCGTCCGTCTCTGTTTTATTGCTTACCGCGTCAATACCGCTGGCCTGCATAGTGGCAATGGCCTTATTGACGGTGTTTACAAAGATCCGCACATCTCGAAACAGGGGCACCACCTTGCGCCGGTGCTTGTCCGTCGGTGCGTCCTCGCCCAGCAGGTGGGCGATCATGCTTTCTGTCTGTTCTACATTCAGGTGGCGGTCGGTGACTGCACGCAGCACCGTCCACATCACTTCCGGGTCGTCCACTTTCAGTAACGCCCGGGCGTGGCGCTCCGTCAGCCCTTCTTTCTCAATATAGTACCGCACATCGGCAGGCAGTCGCAGCAGCCGCAGCTTGTTAGAGAGGGCGGACTGGCTTTTGCCCAGCTTTTTGCCGATCTCCTGTTGGGTCAGCCCAAAGTGCTCGTGCAAATGCGCAATAGCCAGGGCTTCTTCAAAAAAGTTCAGGTTCGCACGTTGAATGTTCTCTAAAATGGAGATCACCGCGCTGTCCTGATAATCGCAGTCCAGCACAATACAGGGCACCGTTTGCAGGTTGGCCAAGATGGACGCGCGCAACCGCCGCTCCCCGGCAATCAGCTCATAATAATCACTGTTGTTGATCCGCCGTGCCAGCAAGGGCTGCAATACGCCGTTTTGCTGAATGGAGTCTGCCAGCCCCAGCATTTCCTCGCTGCTGAATTGCTTGCGGGGCTGGTAGGGGTTGGGCAACAACCGTTCCGTTGGGATCTCTACGATCTCTTTGGCCATGTCCTCATCTCCTTTGACTATACTGTATCACAGTTTAGAACAAAAAGAAAGACTTTCCCGTCGGGGGAAAGTCTTTCTAAAGCCGCAGCTTCGACAGGCTTATAACGGCTTGGTATCTATTTTTTTAGGCTTTCGCGGGTATTTTGTCGGGGTTTGCGATATTTTTCGCACCACAACCAAATGACGGCTGTCTCCGCTTGGTAGTTTATATGAAACATTCTGTTCCAACTCCCCGCCAAGGGTCGCCATGGCGTGCTTTGCCGCTGCCACTTCGTCCTCCGCACCTTTCAGCGCCAGGAACGCACCCCCTACCTTCACAAAAGGCAGACAGTATTCGCACAGCACCGGCAGGGGCGCCACTGCTCTTGCCGTGGCAATATCGTACTGCTCCCGATAGTCCGGGTCTTTGCCCAAAATCTCCGCCCGCTCATGTACCCGCTCTGCCACCAGCCCGCAGCCGTGGAGCACATCTTTCAGGAACACCAGCCGCTTATGCAAACTGTCCGCCAGGGTCAGATCCAGATCCGGCCGGGCGATCAGCAGCGGCAGCCCCGGGAACCCGGCGCCTGTGCCCACATCAATCACACGGGCATTTCTCGGTATCTCCACAAAACGCAGCGGCTCTATGGAGTCGATAAAGTGCTTTTCCAGTATGCCCTCCGGGTCGGTAATGCCGGTCAGATTCATTTTTTCGTTCCACGCCACCAGTCGCTGGGCATACAAATCCAGCCGCTGGGCTGCGTAGCCGTCCACGGCAATGTTTTGTTCTTCAAGCAGTCGGGATAATTTCTCCGTGTCGATCATAGGCTCTCCAATAGAATGTGCAGCGCCGCCACATCTGCCGGGTTGACCCCGCTGATCCGGGCAGCCTGCCCCAAGTTTTCCGGGCGAACGGCAGCCAGCTTTTCCTTGGCTTCCAGCCGCAGGCCGGTGAGTTTGCTGTAATCTATATCCGCCGGTATCCGCTGGGCCTCCACCCGGCGCAATTCCTTAATCTGCTGCTCCTGACGGGCAATGTACCCGGCGTACTTAATACCGATCTCCACCTGTTCAAATACCGCTGCCGGCAGGTTTGGCCGTTTCGGATCCACCGGCGCCAAATCTGCGTAGGTCAGTTGGGGGCGCTTTAGCAGTTCCTCCAGCTTGCAGCCGGTTTTTAGGGTTGCCGTGCCCTTAGCAGTCAAAATTTGCTGAATGGTGTCAGTCAGCGGCACGCTCACTTGCGCCACCCGCTGCCGTTCTTCTTCAATCAGCCGTTGTTTTTCCAAGTATTTATCATAGCGTTCCTGTGAAATCAGTCCCACCCGGTAACCGGTGGGTGTCAGTCGCCGGTCGGCGTTGTCCTGGCGCAGCACCAAACGGTACTCGCTGCGGCTGGTCATCATACGGTAGGGGTCTGTGCAGCCCTTGGTCACCAAATCGTCGATCAGGGTGCCAATGTAACTGCTGCCCCGATCCAGCACCAGCGGCTCCCGTCCCAACACCAACATAGCGGCGTTGATCCCGGCCACCAGTCCCTGAGCGGCGGCTTCTTCATAGCCGCTGGAGCCGTTAAACTGCCCCGCCCCAAACAGCCCGGGAAAGTCGTGAAACTCCAAGCTGGCTTTCATAGCCCGTGGGTCCACGCAGTCGTACTCAATGGCATAGGCGGTGCGCATCACCTGGGCGTGCTCCAAACCGGGAATGGTGTGGATAAACGCCAGCTGCACATCCTCCGGCAGGGAGGAGGACAACCCTTGCAGGTACATTTCTTCCGTCTTTTCGCCGCAGGGCTCCACAAATAGCTGGTGCCGTTCCCGATCGGAGAAGCGCACCACCTTGTCCTCAAAGCTGGGGCAGTACCGGGGGCCTTTGCCCTCAATTTTGCCGCTGTACATGGGGCTGCGGTCTAGGTTGTCTAAGATCACCTGCTTGGTGGCAGCATTGGTGTAGGTAATGTGACACACCACCTTGTTCTCCGGCGGGGTGTCCGTCTCAAAGCTAAAGGGCACCGTGCGGTCGTCGCCGGGCTGCACCTCCATCCGATCAAAATCCAAGCTGCGAGCATTCACCCGGGAGGGGGTGCCGGTTTTGAACCGGCGCAGGGGCAGACCCAGCTTTTTCAGCGCCGTAGCCAGCGCCGTAGCGGGGAACATACCGTCCGGCCCGCTTTCGTAGCTCACATCGCCCACATACACCCGGCCGCCCAAAAAAGTGCCGGTGGCCAGTACCACCGCCCGGGCGGTATAGACCGCTTCCAGCTTGGTGGTCAGGCGCCAAAGGCCGTCCTCGCCCTTGACTATATCTGTAATTTCGCACTGGCGCAGGTCCAAATTGTCCTGCCGCTCCAAGGTGTGCTTCATCCCCCCGGCGTAAGCGCGCCGGTCGATCTGCGCCCGCAAGGAGTGCACCGCCGGGCCTTTGCCCAGGTTCAGCATTCTGGATTGAAGGGTGTAGCGATCCGCCGCCTTGCCCATTTCGCCGCCCAACGCGTCGATCTCTCGCACCAGGTGACCCTTAGAGGTGCCGCCGATGGAGGGATTGCAGGGCATATTGCCCACCCAGTCCATATTGATGGTAAACACAGCGGTGCTGCACCCCAGCCGTGCCGCTGCCAATCCGGCCTCGATCCCGGCATGGCCGGCGCCGATCACCGCCACATCGTATGCTTTTGCAAAATATTCCATTACTTACCTACACAAAATTTTTCAAAAATCCGATTCACCACCGCCTGGGTCGCCCGGGCGCCGGTGAGAGAAAGCAGGGCGTCCGCCGCTGCGTCAATACTCACATTCACCGCGTCATAGGTCATACCGCTTTCCAGCGCGGTCACGGCCTCCGCCACACAGTCTGCCGCCGTTTGGCAGCACTGCCGCTGTCGCTCGTTGGCAAGGAGCGGATCCGCCGCGTCAAAATTCTGTACCCCAAGGGCGTCTGCCACCGCAGCGGCCAGATCGTCCCGGCCGATGTGGTTCTTGGCGCTGTACGCCACCACCCGATCAAAGGCGGCTCTGATTTTTTTCTGCTCCGCCACCGGGGGCAAATCGTTTTTGTTCACCACCGCCACAGCGGTTTTGCCCTTGCAAAGGGTTATCAGTTCTTCGTCCGCCGCAGTTAGGGGGGCGCTGCCGTCAAACACCGCCAGCACCAGCCGCGCCTGTTGCAACCGGGCCTGTGCTCGTTCCACGCCGATCTGCTCCACCACGTCGTCCGTTTGGCGCAGCCCGGCGGTATCCGCCAGCCGCAGGGTCAGATCTCCCAGCCGCACCGTGCGCTCCACCACATCCCGGGTGGTGCCCTGCACGGCGGTCACAATGCTGGTCTCCTGACCGGTCAGGTCGTTCATCAGGGCGCTTTTGCCCACATTAGGGCGCCCAACAATCACCGTGTCCACCCCGGCGGTCATCAGCTGACCATTGTCATAGCCTGCCAGCAGGTGAGAGAGCAAGCCCTGCGCCTGTTGCAGGCTCTCCAGCAAGGTGCTACTGTCCAGCTCCGGGATCTCCTCGTCAGGGTAGTCCACCCAGGCGGCCATACCGGCGCTCACTTCCATGAGAATATCCAGCGCGCCCTCGATCTTTTGCCGCAGGGCGCCGGACAGGGCGGTATAGGCACTGTCTGCCGCCGCCTGGCCGGAGGCGGAAATCAGATCCGCCACGCTTTCCGCCTCGGTTAGGTCCATTTTGCCGTGTAAGAACGCCCGCTTGGTAAATTCGCCGGGACCGGCAGGGGCTGCCCCGGCAGCCAGAACCGCTTGCAGGGTGCGTTCCACCGTCACCAGACCGCCGTGTACACTCAGCTCCACCACATCCTCACCTGTGTAGGAGCGGGGAGCACGAAACACCAGCGCCACCGCCTGATCAAAGGCTTTTTCGCCCTGTGCCACGCTGCCAAAACGGGCCGTGTAGCCGGGCAGATCGGAGAGCCGACTGCCGTCTGCCGCACGGAATACTGCCTGGGCGATCTCTACCGCCCGATCACCGGACAGCCGCACCACGCCGATCCCGCCCACACCGTGGGGGGTGGCGATGGCTGCGATGGTTTTTGCCATACCTGCACCTTCTTTGTTTGGAGTTGGGGAAAATAAAATAGAACCGATAACCGTGAACCCCCCCTGCGGCTGCGCCGCTCCCCCCCTTTTACAAGGGGGGCTAAGGTGTTGAAACCGCTTTGCCTCCCTTGTAAAGGGAGGTGGCTGCGAGCTTGCGAGCAGACGGAAGGATTACACGGCGAAATTCCCATCACATTTATACCTATTATAATATACCACCGGGCAAAATACAAGAACGGCGGAGCCGTGGTTGCCCTGCGGTTCCGCCGTTGGTATTTGGACTTATTCCGCCGTAGGTGCAGCAGGGGCTGCTTCCTCAGCGGGGGTCTCTTTTTTCGGCACTTCGATTTTGCCGAACTTGGGCAAGTCTGCCCGGTCTGCCTTGGGGGCTGCCGCAGGCTTGCTGCCGGCAGAACGATTGCCGCCGCGACGACCGCCGCGACTGCCACGGTTGTAGCGCTCCCGATCACTGCCGGTGTTGGTCACGCCGCCTTCCGGCTCCAGCACCACGCGACGGTTCTGATCCACACCGATGGAGCGAGAGGTCACACCCTCTACCTCCTGAATGGCAGTGTGCAAAATGCGCCGCTCATAGGGATTCATAGGCTCAAAGGTGTAGCGCTTGCCGGTGCGCAGCACATAGGCCGCATTTTTCTTGGCCAGGTTCTTCAAAGTTTCCTGGCGCTTTTCCCGGTAGTTGCCCACATTCAGGGCCACGCGCACATACTTATCGGTCTGCTTTTTGATCTGCAAAGAAGTCAGGTATTGCAGGGCGTCCAGGGTCTCGCCCCGGTGGCCGATGATAATACCGTAATCCTCGCAGTCAATGGTGATCTCCACCAGGCCGTCCTTCAAAATGCCGGCCACCTGGGGATCCTCCACTTGCAGGCCCTCGATCAGGCGCTTTAAGTACAGGCAGGCGCTGTTCAGATCTGCGTCGCTAAGCTGCACGGTTGCCTTCTCTCGGGGTTTATCTGCTTTGGTTGCACGAGCGGGTTTGTCCGCCTTAGGTGCACGAGGCTTGTCTGCCTTGGCAGCACGGGGCGCGCTCTGCTTCTCTGCCTTTTGGGGCTTGTCGCTGCGCTGCGCCTGCTTTTTGGGCTGCGCCGGTGCTTCGCGGCGGGGCTGGGGCTTCTTTTCCCGCTTGCCGTCGTCGTAGCTGACCTTGACCACAGCGTCGCTGCCGCCAAACAGGCCAAGCACCTTCTTCTTCGGCATCTGTACCACTTCCACATGCACATCTGCCGAGGCGGGCGCATTCAGACCGATGAGGGCCGCATTGCGGGCCTCCTCCAGGGTCTTGCCTCTGCCTTCAAATTCTTTTAACATGCTTTCCTCCGACTTATCCTCCCGGTGACCCGGGGGGTCGTGTTATTTCAGTTTTTTGATGTTCGCTTCTCTGGAGCGCCGGTAAATGGTGTTCTCCAGCATCAGTCTGGCCTGGCTGCGCTTCGGCGGGAAGAACTTGGCCAGGAAAAGCTGCTGCAAAATGGCCACCAGGTTGGAGATGATCCAGTAAAAACCGACCGCTGCCGGTACCTTAAACGAAATGTAAAAGGAGAAGAACGGCATCATCAGCATCATAATCAGCATCTGGCTGGTCTGCTGTGCGGCTGCCGGATTGTTCTTCTTTTGGATCATGGTAGACACCAGGGTGGAGGCCAGAGAGGTCACCAGGCAAAGCAGGGGAATGATAATAATGATCCCGTCTTTCCAGTGGGGAATGGCGGTCATATCCAAATTACCGATCACCATACCGTCCCGGTACGCCTGAATGGCGGCACAGTTGTCCGCAGTAAACAGGGTGGGGAATTTCTCAACCAAAGTGTCCTTATAGGCGCCGAAATTCTCCAAAATACCCAGCTGCAAATACTGGCCCTTGTAGCCCAGCTCCTGCACCACCTGCGCAATGTTGGCGGACTGATCCGCAAAGCCCTTCATCCCCAGCACATAAGACAGGGGATAATAAATGATCCCGATAATGCCCATCAGGAACACCATCTGGAAAAGCATCGGTCCGCAGCCCATCTGCATGGGATTGTGGCCCTCGCGGGCGTACAGATCCTGGGTCTCCTGCTGGAGCTTCATCCGGTCCTTCGGGTCTGGGTACTTCTTCTGCAGCTTCGCCAGCTTGGGCTGCAAGCGGGCGGTCTTGGCCATGGTCTTTTGCTGGTGAATGTTAAAGGGCAGCAGGATCACCCGGGTCACCACCGTAAAGATGACGATGGCCACGAAATACTGATTGTTCAGCAGATCCATCAGGAACCCCATGCACACACCGAACAGCCAATAAAGCGGCTTAAAAAGGCCCATGCCCACGGAAGAAGAAGTGGCAGCTAATAAAATACTGTTCATGCATTGTCCTCGTTAGATTCAGTTGTAGAGCAGTGAGCGCAGGGCTTGTCCTTCTTTGGGGGCACCGGGTCATACCCGCCCTTAAAGAAAGGATTGCAGCGCAAAATACGCAAAAACGCCAGCCAGCACCCCTTCCACACGCCGTGGATCTCAATGGCCTCCAGTGCATACTGGCTGCAAGTAGGGGTATAGCGGCAGGCGCCGTGCGAAAATCGGGGACTGAGGGTCAGCTGGTAGGTGCGAATTAGGAAGATCGCCAGCTTCTTAACGATGTTCTTCATGCGATAACACCCCTAAGGCCGTCAACTGTTTTTCCATATCCGCCAGGACCACCTGCATCTTCACTCTGGTGGTGCGGCTGCGCGCCACGAACACCAGATCCCAACCGGTCACACCGTCCTCCAGCTGTGAAAAGGCGGCACGGATCACCCGGCGGGCGCGATTGCGCTCTACGGCGGTGCCGATTTTCTTGGAGGTGGTAATGCCCACACGGGTGTCGCCCCGGCGATTCTTCATACAATAGGTCACCAGGCTGGCCCCGGTCTTGCTCTTACCACGGTGGTACAGGCGGCGGAAGTCCTTATTCTCCTTTATGGCGCTGCTTTTCACAATACGCTCCGTTCGGTCAATTAGTAAGACAGGGACTTGCGACCCTTTGCACGGCGGCGGGCCAGTACCTTTCTGCCGTTCTTGGTGGACATTCTCTTTCTGAAGCCGTGCTCCATCTTTGCGTGCCGCTTCTTAGGCTGGAAAGTTCTTTTCATCTTGCATTCACTCCGTTTCTGAAAATCAAACTGGTCTTGATTTTGCTTATGCTCTGCACGGCATAGTGCAGGCGAATTGACTTTTGGCTTGTGGGATAGTGATCCACATTAGCGGTTGATATTATATTATAAAATGCGCCCTGTTGTCAACAAAAATCTGTTACTTCTTGTTTTTATTCTCATAATATATTATAATGTCACTATATGTTGGGGGTAGAACCTATGCACACTACAAGTCCGTGGCGCGCTGTCAGCCGTGTGGCCCTGGTTTTGGGGCTGTTTTTTACCGGCTGCTGCTTTTTAGACAGCTGGCACCCACCGTTCTTTTTCAACTTCCGCTACCAGTGGTTAAAGCTGATTCTCTCTTTTGTGATCCCGGCGGCGGTCACGGTGTGGAACTTTTTGACCGAGCGCTCCCTGCGCTTTGCAGGCACCGCCTGCGCCGTTTTAATGCAGGTGTCGCTGGTGCTGTTCTTTATCGACCGCTATACGGTGAATTTAATTGCCCGGCTGGACGACAGCCGCATTATCTACCACTTCCTTTACACCCTCATCAGCGTGTTTACCCTGCTGGCGGCAGGCTGGATTTGCGCCCGGTGCAGTAAGGGGTGTGTGGACTTTGCTCTGTTTTACCGCCGGTTCTCCCTGGGCTATCTGCCTTTGTGCGCGTTTCTTTTTATCCTGCAGTTTTTCCTGCTGCGCACCTTTGGCAATATTTTCGTTACCGCCAACGGCGTACCCTTCCGGGGCGAGATCTACTGCCTGTGGTATTATGCCAAGACCGGCACCCTGTCCTTTTCCACCGCCCTGCACTCGGCAGGGAATGTGCTGTACTTTACCTCCCTGTCCCTGGCCCTTTGCGGCACGGTGCGGCGGCGTCCGGTACTGTGGGGCACCCTGGTGCCTGTGGCCCTGTCCGTGTTTGTAGAGAGTTTTCAGCTGCTCACCAAAAGCGGGGACGCGGATGTGGACGATATTATCTTAAACACCCTGGGTGCCGTGCTCGGCGTCCTGATTTTTCGGCTGCTGCTGCGGCCCTTACTGCAAAAGGAGACCCGTATATGTTAGGCATTATCGGCGCAATGGATGTGGAGGTCCGCACCATTAAAGACAAAATGACCGGCACCGTCACCACCCGAGCGGCAGGCTGCGACTTCGTGACCGGCGAGCTGGAGGGCGTAATGCTCACCGTGGTGCAGTGCGCACCGGGCAAGGTAAATGCCGCTTTGTGCACCCAGCTGCTCATTGACCGTTTCCGGGTGGATCGGGTCATCAATATCGGCGTAGCTTGCTCCCTAAGTGAGCGGGTGGTGATTAAAAATATCGTCATTGCCACCGATGTGTGCCAGTACGATATTGACATTACCGCCCTGGGCGAGCCAAAGGGCTTTATCAACGGCCTGGGCACCATTAAAGTGGCAACGGACCCAATCCTGTCCGATCGGCTGGCCCGCACCGCCATCAACAGCGGCGAGCGTATCCATCGGGGCACGGTAGCCAGCGGCGATACCTTTATCGGCACCGCAGCGCTAAAGTCTGCCATCGCCGGGGAGTTTGACGCCCTGTGCGGCGAGATGGAGGGCGGCGCCGTGGGCCAGGTGTGTGCCGCCAACGGGGTGCCCTTTGCGGTAATGCGCGCCATCAGCGACGGCGGCGACGAAAACGCAGCCATGGATTACCCCACATTCAAAAAAATCGCCGCAGAGCTGTCTGCGACGATCTTAACGCGATTTGTGGCGGAGGAGCAGACCCAGGAGAGCCTGTTCTGATCACTCGATCACAAAATTATTCAGGATATATTCTTCCGCCTCGGCAATGATGGTGTGCAGCGCCGTCTTTTCCGGTACATCGGAGCCGGTGCGGCTTTTGTCCTCAATAAACACAAAGCGGGCGTCCTGCACCGCCAAGGCGGCGGAGGCCAACTCACGACCCAGATTGTAGTCCAGCTTGAACATCTCTTTGGGCAAAATGCCAGCCTTTGCCATAGTCAGCGCGCCGCGGTACAGGCTGAGCATATAGTAATCATAAATATACCGGGCAGCGCCCCCGCGAGAGGCAGCGGCTGCCGTGTCCAGCAAAATACGGGTGGCTTGGCTCAGGGTGCTCAGGGGCATATCATCGTCCTCTGCGCCCAAACTGGCATACACGGACGGATCCAGTCCGTTGCGGCTGGCAGACACCCCCAGCAGGTAGTCGGTGGTCACGCCGTAGTAGTCGGCGCACTTGACCACAAAGTCCAGCCCGCACTCCCGAATGCCTTTTTCGTAATGGGACAGCAGTGCCTGGCTGATACCCAAATCGCCGGCGGCTTTTTTTTGGCTGATGCCCCGCTCCCGGCGCAGCTGGCTTAGGGTGGCGGCGAATTTGCTGTTTTTCTCCGACTTGTCGGCTTTGCTTTGGCGCATGGCGCGCTTGGCGGCTTTGGCCCGCCCTTTCAGGTCCTTGATCTCTTCTTTGACCTGTTCCAGGTTCTCGCTTTGGATCTCCATTTGTTCATTCACTCCCAAAAATATTACAACGAGTATTATATATCAACTTATACTCTTTGTAAAGGGCTATTTTATTCTGTCAACAATTTGTAATGTTTCGTCGGCTATCGCCGTTGTTCAGGAGGATTTTGCATTGAAGTCATACACGGTTTATCTCTTTCGCCACGGGCTCACCAAAGGCAACCTAAACGCACAGTATATTGGGCAGACGGATTTGCCGCTCACTATGGATAGTATCAACCAACTGCATACCCTGCGGGGCAAGCACCCGTACCCGGAGGTGGATGCGGTGTTTACCTCCCCCTTAAAGCGGTGCAAGGACAGCGCCGCCATTCTCTTTCCGCGTAACAATTTGATTACCATAGAGGATTTTAAGGAATATAACTTCGGCGCGTTTGAGGGCAAGACCGCTGCGGAATTACAGGACAACCTGGACTTTCGGGACTGGCTGCAAGGGGACATGCAGGCAAGCCCGCCGTACGGCGAGACCAACGCCCAGTTTATGCACCGGGTGTGCGCCGCTTTTGAAAAGGTGATCTCCGGTTGCGTCCAAACCGGCACCCGGCGGATCGCCCTGGTGTGCCACGCCGGGGTGATGATGACCCTGCTCACCTGCTACGGCCTGCCGGAGGCTGCCATGGCCAACTGGCAGACAGACCCGGGCTTTGGCTACAAGCTGCACCTGGACCCGGCCCTGTGGATGCGCGCCAATAAAATGCAGGTGGAGGACACCGCCCCCATCCCCATGGCCCAGTTAGAGCAGGTAGAGGATTAAAATTTTCCGTGAATAAGGGGTTCGTGTCGTTTCTCTTTCCGTAGGGCGGGGGCTTGCTCCCGCCGAATAATCCCTCCGTCAATGCCTAACGGCATTGCCACCTCCCTTTACAAGGGAGGCAAATCGGTATCAATATCTTTGTCCCCCTTGCAAAGGGGGAAGCGGCGTAGCCGCAGGGGGATTGGCCGAAGGCAAACAAACCAATAAAAAAGCACCCCGATGGGGTGCTTTTTTATATTTCTTCTGTTTATTCTACCGTTACAGCAGGTTGCAATAATCGCAGCGGTTCTCCGCCAACTTAATATTGCTCTTGCCGTAGATCTTCATTTGCAGGTCGTAGGCGTCCTGGGGAATATCCGACTTCCACAGCCAAACCCCACGGCTGGGGCCGCAGGGGGTCAGCTGGGTGGGACCGATCAGGTAGTTGCCGCCCCGGGCATGATCCGGCGTAGGCACGGAATAGGTCTGGGTTTCGTAATTCATCCAGCCGTTGGAAAGCGCATAGGTAGCCAGGCTCACCAGTTCCTTTTTGCTGTACCCGGTATATACATAGCCCACCAGGTCGTTGACCACTTTCAGCAGCTCGGTGGTGGAAGAGCCTTTCATCTTCTTAAACACCTGGAGCAGCACGGTCTTTTGCCGATCGGCGCGAGCGTTATCCGTGTCAATCTTACGAATACGGCAGTAGGCCAGCGCCTGCTTACCGTTCAGCTTCTGCTTACCCTCGGTGCCCTCGTAGCTCTTTTCAATATACACATTGCCGTAGCGCTTGGGGTGGTTGTTGATCTCGTTGATCTCCCGGTCGGTAATGGTAATGGTCACGCCGCCCAGGCTGTCAATGATCTTGGGGAAGCTGGCAAAGTTCACCACCGCGTAGTTGTCGATCTGGATTTTATAGTAGCGCTCCACGGTTTTGATGTAGTCCTTCATACCGCCCATGGAGGCAGCGCCGTTGATCTTGTCGTACTGGCCCTCACCGTTCACCTCAAAATACACATACAAATCGCGCAGTACGGAGGTCAGGGTGATCTTGCCGGTGTCGATATTCACGCTGGCAATAATGGCAGAGTCGGCACGAGAGGTGTCGCTGATCTGCTCCTCCCGGGTGTCCTCACCGATGAGCAAAATGTTCTTTACATGGGTAGAGCTGACCGGATCGCCGTTTTGGTACCAATTTTTCAAATATTCTTTATAGGTAGTCGCGTCTGCCGCAGACGGCTCCTTGATTTCCGGAAAGTTCTCTTTTAAGAAATCCATACCGTGATAGGAGGTGTCCGTCTTTTTGTAATCGTCCGCATCGTCGGTGAACTTACCCAACAGACCGTTTACATAGCACACGGCAAAAACGCCGCCGGCCACAATCAGCACAGCCAGCAAAACAATAATGGCAATGGAAATTTTGCCCTTTTTGGTCTTGCGCCAGGGCGTAGCGTTCGGGTCTTTTTGCTTTTTGCCGCCTTTGCGCTTTTTGTCCGCTGCCGCCGGTGCAAACGCAGCCTTGCCGGAGAGGGAGAACAAATCAATCATCTCGTCCGTAGCCCGGTGGCTCAGGTTCGCCGGCTCCAGCGGGGGCTGGTTTTCCGGCTTTGGTCTCGGCTTGTCCGGGGTCACGGTGCGATCCCGATTTTCGTATGCCGGGGGCGGGGGTTGCAGCTTGCGGCGCACCTGCTGCACCGGCACATCGGCAGTGTCTGCCTTGGGTGCGGCGGGTTTTGGTGCCCGTTTGGCTTCCGGCGCAGGGGCAGCTTTTTGCTGCGGCTCCGCTTTCTCCCGGGGTGCCGGGGTAGGCTGCGGCTCCGCTTTCGGCTCCGGATTTACAACAGGTTTTTCCGCTTTCGGTTCCGGCTTTACAGCGGGCTTTTCCGGCCCCAGCAGTTCCTCCACCAGTTTACCGGCGTAGGCTTCTCGATTGGCGTCCGTCTGTACAGGCGCGGCCTTGGGCGCAGGCGCAGACTTTAAGTCGCTTTCCTGCTCTGCCCGGCGCTGCTTAACCTCGGACAAAATATCGTCAATATTATAGTCTTTTGCCATGAAAAAGATCTCCTCTTTTTGCAGGTAGTTCCGTTGGGACCGACGGCGCAAAAAACAAAAGCGCCTATGTGCCCCAAAGCATAGCCACAATTATACTTCATTTTTTATGTCATTACAATAAAAAATTTGTAAAATCTTGTGCTTTGTGAACACACAGGCGGTTAAGTGTCTATTATTCTGCGGTTTCCGGGGCAGTTTCCGGGGTTTCTGTGCCGTCACCCTCCGGGGTGTCGACCGTTTCCTCCGGCTCCATGTGCTCCACCACGGACAGGGTAACCACCTTGTCCTCGTCGGAAGTGCGCATGACTCTTACGCCCTTGGCCGGGCGCTTAAAGGCAGAAATCTGATCCACAGGGGTGCGAATGACAATGCCCTCCCGGGAGATCATAATAATATCCTGGTCCTCGCGCACCGGGGCGATCATGGCCACCTTGCCGTAGGTCTCGGTATGGTAGTTGATCAGACCCTTACCGGCACGGGATTGCACCCGGTAGTCGTCAAAGTTGCTCTTGCGGCCGTAACCGGTCTCGCTGACGGTAAGCAAACGGGTGTCCTCCAGCGCCACGGCAAAGCCCACCACATAGTCGCCCTCTGCCAGCTGAATGGCGCGCACGCCGCGGGCGGTACGACCGATCAGACGGGCGTCGCTTTCCTTAAAGCAAATGCTCATACCGTCGTGGGTAGCCACGATCAGATTGCGGTTGCCGTCGGTAATCTCCACCCAGCTCAGTTCGTCGCCCTCGTCCAGATTGATGGCGATAATGCCGGTTTTGCGAATATGATCATACTGGCTGATCTCCGTGCGCTTGATGACGCCGTTCTTGGTAACCATGCACAGGTACTGGCGCTCCTCGCTGTCCGGCACCCGCACCATAGCGCTGATCTGCTCCTCATTCTCCAAAGGCAGCAGGTTCACCACATTCATACCCTTGCTGGTACGGGAGGCGGCTGGGATCTCGTACCCCTTCATCTTAAACACCTTGCCCTTGTTGGTAAAGAGCATAATGTAGTCATGGGTAGAGCAGGTAAACATGGTCTTGGCCACATCTTCCTCTCTGCGGCTCATGCCCATAATGCCCTTGCCGCCGCGGTTCTGTGCCTTATAAGTATCTACCGTCTGGCGCTTCATATACCCCATGGTGGTTAGGGTGAGCATGCAGTCCTCTACCGGGATCAGGTCCTCGTCATCCACATCGCCGGAGGCGGCGGTAATCTCGGTACGCCGCTCATCGCCGAATTTGTCGCCGATGGCGCGAGCCTCTTCCTTTACGATTTCCAGCACCCGGGTCTCACTGCTGAGAATGTCCTGATAATCGGCGATCTTGGCGTGCAACTCGCCCAACTCGGTGCGGATCTTTTCAATTTCCAGTCCGGCCAACTGACCCAAACGGAACGCCACAATGGCCGCAGCCTGTGGCTCGTCAAAGTCGTACTTGGCCATCAATTCCTGCTTGGCCTCGGCTTGGCCGCCCTTGCAGCCGCGAATGGTGGCGATGATCTCGTCCACAATATCAATGGCGCGGGCCAGACCCTCTAAGATATGGGCGCGATCCTGGGCTTTCTTCAAATCATAGCGGGTACGGCGGGTGATGATCTCTTCCTGGAAGGAGATGTAATTTTGCAGCATTTCCTTCAGGGAAAGAATGCGGGGCACGCCGTCTACCAGCGCCAACATAATCACACCGAAGGTTACCTGCATTTGGGTCATCTTGTACAGGTTGTTAAGCACCACCTGGGCGTTGGCGTCCCGCTTAACAGTGATCTCAATATGCATACCCTTGCGGGAGGAGAAGTCCTTAATATCCGCCACGCCCTCGATCTTCTTGTCTCGGGCCAGCTCGGCAATGCTGGCGATCAGCGCTGCCTTGCGCACCTGGTAGGGCAGCTCGGTAACCACAATCTTGTAGCGGTCGCCCTTGCTCTCTACGATCTCTGCCCGAGCGCGCAGATAGATCTTGCCTCGGCCGGTTTCATAGGCCTGGCGAATGCCGCGGGCGCCCATAATGATACCGGCGGTGGGGAAGTCCGGACCTTTAATGTGCTGCATCAGCTCCGGCAGGCCGGCGTCCGGGTTGTCGATCAGGTAGCACATACCGTCAATCACTTCCCGCAGGTTGTGGGGCGGAATGTTGGTGGCCATACCTACGGCAATACCGCTGGAGCCGTTCACCAGCAAATTGGGATAGCGGGCCGGCAGCACCTCCGGCTCTTTCAGTCGGTCATCGTAGTTGGAGGCAAAATCCACCGTGTCCTTGTCAATATCTTGCAGCATTTTCATGCTGATCTTGCTCATACGGCTTTCGGTGTATCGGTAGGCAGCGGCAGGGTCGCCGTCTACGGTACCAAAGTTGCCGTGACCGTCTACCAGCGTGTAGCGCATGGAGAAGGTCTGGGCCAGTCGCACCATGGCGTCATACACAGAGGCGTCACCGTGGGGGTGGTAACGACCCAGCACGGCACCTACGGTGTCGGCGCACTTTCTGTATGCCCGATCCGGGTACAGGTTGTTCTCAAACATGGTGTAGAGAATACGGCGGTGTACCGGCTTCAGCCCGTCCCGCACATCCGGCAGGGCACGGCTGACAATCACGCTCATAGAGTAGTCCAAAAAGGCCTTACGCACCTCTTTGTTAATCTCAACATCTACAATTTTTTGATTGTCATACCGGATCTCATTGTTATCCATTGGCATTCATCTCCTATATACGGGTCACAGCCCGGCAGGTTTTACTTGGTCAATTTATAATAAGCGGTGTTTTCCAGCATTTCCCGCAGTTGGGGCAGCTGGCTCTCCGGCAGTGCACGCTTAGGCAGCAGCAGCGTAACGGTGCCGGGAATGGCAAAGGCAAACAGCCGCCCGGTCTCAAACACGGCGCCAAACATAGCCATCGGGTACACTGCGTGAATTTCGCACTGGTTCGGCTTTTCGCCGGGCATAATCCACTCCACCTCCGTGCCAGTAATGCGCATTTGCACCGGCGCAGTCAGGGACGGGTGGGCCTTGCACAGGCGGGTATACATCCGCCGGGACAGGGGCCCGCGACACAGCAGCAGAGCGCCCATGGCCAACAGGGGCAAACAGGCCGCCACCGCAACGGCAGGCCGGTGGGACCGGACGCCAAAGCCCACCACCGAACAGCCAAATCCCACAGCCGCCAAAAAGAGTATGGGGGTGGTGCGGGTCAGCCGCCGGCGCAGCGCAGCCATATCGGCAAAATCCATGGCTTCTAAGCAGTAGTTTACTTCAATCATTTTGCACCTCCAAAGGCCGGTGCCTTCTCGTGCAGAGCGCTGAGCAGCGCGTTTAAGTCTGCCGAGGTGCAGTTTGCTTTTTCAATCACAAACAGCCCCATCCGGTAGCACCCGATGAGAATAATATAGTCCTTTGTCTCCTTGGCATAGGTGATCCCCTGCCAGGGCAGGGTGTACTGCTCAAATTTGCTCCACACCTGCAGCGCCTGCTCCTCCAGCCGGAGGGTAAAGGGCTGGGTCAGTGTGGGAGAGTTGCCAAACTCCCGCAGCACGGAACTGCGCCGCACCCAGGGCAGCAGCACAGCCATAGCTGCTACAATACCGCTCAGCGCCGGGAGTATCGCCGTCTCTGCCACGTCTTGCAGTAGAAAATACAGCAAAATACCCGCCGTTGCCAGCACCGCACACAGGGCGCAAAATACCCATTGCAGCCGCAGCTGCTGCCGTTGCAGCACCCGCCACCCGGCGTAATACGCCCGTGGCGTCATTTTGAATTCAAATGTGGTCATGGTGTTCTCCTTTGTTTGGGAGAATATATTATTTAATCCCTCAGTCGCGCAAGCGCGCCAGCTCCCTTTACAAGGGAGCCTCAGATGTTGAAACCGATTTGCCTCCCTTGTAAAGGGTGACTCCCCGCAGTGCGGGGAGATGTCGCGCAGCGACAGAGGGGACGGGCACCGGTTCGGTGCTGTCAGCGCAGCTGACTGAGGGATTTACGGGCGGATAATATCCGCCCCTACCTCGTCGACATTGACTCCATATTGCTTGTGGCGGATTTTTAACAAAATCCACCCCGCGCGCATTCCGTAATGTCTCCTCTCCCCAAAAAGGCTTCTGCCTTTTCGGGGACCCCACAATATAATCGTAGGGCGGGGGCTTGCTCCCGCCGGGGTAGGCGGTTACTTGCAATTAAATGTCCAAATTCTGAACATATTTCGCCTTTGATCCGGCAGGGGGCTTTTGCCACAGCACAGTTGGTGCACGCCGCTATCAAACGCTCCACCGGAGCGTTCTCCCGCAGCCCGGCTGCGCCGACCTGCGGAGCGTCGTTTGAACCCCGCCGGGGTAGGCGGTTACTTGCAATCAGATATCCAAATTCTGAACATATTTCGCATTCTTCTCAATAAATTCTCGGCGGGGTTCAACATTATCCCCCATCAAAATGGAGAACGTTTCGTCCGCCTGCTGGGCGTCCTCTACGGTCACCCGCAGCATAATGCGGAATTCCGGGTCCATGGTGGTTTCCCACAGCTGCTCCGGGTCCATTTCACCCAAACCTTTGTACCGCTGAATGTCGCACTGACCGCCCATTTCTTCAATGAGCCGATCCCGCTCCTCGTCGCTAAAGGCGTATTTGAATTTTTTGCCTTTTTGCACCTTAAACAGCGGGGGCTGCGCCAGGTAAATGTAGCCGCCCTCCACCAAGGGCTTCATATAGCGGAAGAAGAAGGTCAGCAGCAGGGTACGAATGTGGGCGCCGTCCACATCCGCATCGGCCATAATCACGATCTTGTGGTAGCGCAGCTTGGTAATGTCAAAATCCTCGCCGATGCCGGTGCCCAGCGCAGTCACCACAGGCATCAGCTTTTCGTTGCCGTAGACCTTGTCCAGCCGTGCCTTTTCCACATTCAGCATTTTACCCCAAAGGGGCAGAATGGCCTGGTGGGCACGGTCCCGTCCGTCCTTGGCGGAGCCGCCGGCGGAATCACCCTCGACGATGTAAATTTCACACAGGGAGGGGTCGTTGGAGGAGCAGTCCGCCAGCTTGCCCGGTAGCTTGCTGCTTTCCAGTCCGGTCTTATTACGGGCGTTATCTCTGGCCTTGCGGGCCGCCTCTCTGGCGCGGGAAGCGTCCAGGGACTTAGACAGCAGCGCCTTGGCCACCGCCGGGTTCTCCTCAAAATAGGTCATCAGCTTGTCATACACCAAAGAGCTGACCAGGCCGGTAATATCCGTATTGCCCAGCTTGCCCTTGGTTTGGCCCTCAAACTGGGCCTCGGTAAGCTTCACGCTGATGACGGCAGTCAGCCCCTCGCGCACATCGTCGCCGGAGAGCTTTTTGTCATTTTCTTTCAGAATATTAAACTTTTTGCCGTAGTCGTTAAACACCCGGGTCAGGGCGGTTTTAAATCCGGTTTCGTGGGTACCGCCGTCAATGGTATTAATGTTGTTGGCAAAGGACAACAGAGTCTCATTGTAGCTGTCCGTATAGCACAGCGCCACCTCCGCACTGCGGTCGTCCTTGGTGGTGGAAATGTGGATCACTTCGTCCTGAATAGGGTTCAGCCCCCGGGTGGTGTTAATGTACTTTACAAATTCCCGAATACCGCCCTCGTAGCAGAACTCCTCGCCTACCGGCTCTTCGCCCCGCTTATCCGTCAGCGTAATGGACAGCCCGGCGTTCAGGAACGCCTGCTCCCGCAGACGGCGAGCCAGTACATCGTACTCATACTCGGTGGTCTCGGAGAAAATCTCCGGGTCCGCCTGAAAGCGAATAAGGGTGCCGTGCCCCTCTCGGTCGGCGATAATATGCAGGTCGTCCACCGGCTTGCCCCGCTCAAAGCGCTGGGCGTACACATGACCGTTCTGGGTCACCTCTACCTCCAACCACTGGGAAAGGGCGTTTACTACGGAGGAGCCTACGCCGTGCAAACCGCCGGATACCTTGTAGCCGGAGCCGCCGAACTTACCGCCGGCGTGGAGCACGGTGAGCACCACCGTTACGGCAGGCAGGCCGGTCTTTTCGTTAATGCCGGTGGGAATACCGCGGCCGTTATCCCGCACGCTGATCACATTACCGGGCAAAATCTCCGTCTCAATGTGGGTGCAGACCCCGGCCAGCGCCTCATCAATGGAGTTGTCCACGATCTCATACACCAGGTGGTGCAGACCGCGGGGGCCGGTGGAGCCGATATACATACCCGGGCGCTTGCGGACGGCCTCTAAGCCCTCCAGCACCTGAATATCTTTTGCGGAGTATTCTTCCGTTACAACGGTGTCCATATCCGCTTCTTCCAAAACAGTCTTTTCTTCTTCAGCCATAACTTCTGCCTTTCTGCCCACAAAGGCGCCCTCCGCACTGTGGGCAGGTGCGGTGCCTGTGTCCGTATTCTATTGAAAATGGTTCATTTCCATCGTTTGATCAGGGTACTTACATTCAGGGGACTGATATACACTGCCTCTTTGGTGAGCACATAGCTTTTGGGCAGGTCGTAATTTACATACCGCACCCGCTTTTGCCGCTCTGCCCGGGCCAAAAAGTCCCGGGTGGCCTTGCCCACCGTGGAGGTATCCATATCAAAAATACCGATAATGTCGCCGGTGCGTACCACCGTGTCGCCGCCAATGTGCAGAAACATCAGTCCACCACCTTGCCGTTTTCAATATGAAAGGTTTTGCCACGGGTGCCACGCAAGATGGTGCCCGCATCGCAGCAGGTGATAAACAGCTGCATACCCTTCATGTGATTGAGAATATAATCTTGCCGCCCTTCGTCCAGTTCACTCATTACATCGTCCAGTAGGGCAATGGGGGCTTCGTTTGTTTTTTGTTGCAGAATTTCCGCCTCCGCCAGCTTTAGGGAGAGCACACAGCTGCGCTGCTGACCCTGGCTGCCGTACTTCCGGGCAGAGATACCGTTTAAGGTAATATCCAGGTCGTCCCTGTGGGGTCCCACGGTGGTGGCACGGTGATAAATATCCTCGCTGCGGGCGCTTTCCAACAGAGAGAGCAGCCGCTGTTCCAGTTCTTCTACGGCCAAATCGCCGTAATCAAAGGCCCCTTGCAGCCGGGCACCGATTTGTTCCCGCCCGCCGGACAGACCGGTGTGAATACGGGAAAGGGGTTCTTCCAGCGCAGCCACATAGGCACGGCGCTGATAAAGGATCTTTGCCCCGGCACGGGCCAGGTTGCCGTCCCAAATAAACAGGGTGTCGGCGCTCATTTTGCCTGCCGCAATATCTCGCAGCAGCATATTCCGCTGGGCCAAACTGCGGTTGTAGTCGCTGAGCAATTTTTTATATCCTGTACGGATTTGGCACAGAGCAAGATCTAAAAACTTGCGCCGTTCTGCCGGGCCGTCTTTAATCATGGTCAAATGGGCGGGGCTAAACACCACCGCCTTGATCTCCTCCCCCAGGGCGGCGGCAGAGGCCTTGGCAATGCCGTTTAAGGTGGCGCTGCGGCGTTTTTTGATCTGTAACATGGCCGTTTGGGGTCGATTGCCGCTGACAAAATGAATTTGCAGCTGTGCCTGTTCTTTGCCGAACTGTACCAGCTCGCTGTCCCGGGCACCGCGAAAACTCTTGGCGCCGGTAAACAGGTACACCGCTTCAATCAAATTGGTCTTGCCCTGGGCATTTTCGCCGTAGATTACATTTACATCGTCAAAATCCAGCACCAGATGCTCCAGATTGCGGTAGGCGTCAATGCCCATGCGTTCTATCTTCATTGCTGTACGGTATAGTCGGTGCCGTGGACGGCCACCACATCGCCGGGCTTGATTTTTTTACCCCTTGCGGTGCAGGTCTCTCCATTGACTTTTACCAATCCGTCCTGGATCATCTGCTTGGCCTGGCCGCCGGTTTCCGCCTCGCCTTTGAATTTCAGCAGCGCGTCCAGCCGAATAAAGGGGGTGCTGATGGTCACCGTTTCTTGCCGATGGGGTTTGATGTTTACATTAAGCTTCATTTTTCAGCCTCATGGGCAGCACTAGGAACAGGAAGCTGTCATCGGTCATGGGCAGCACCTTCACCGGGCTTACCGGACCGGACAACTCAATGCGTACCTGATCGGTGTCTGCGGCGTTCAGTGCGTCCAGCACATATTTAGAGTTAAAGCCGATCTCCACCCGGTCGCCGCTTACATTGGCGTGGGTGTAGTTTACCACCCGGCCCAGGCCGGACACGGTGGACACCCGCATTTCGTCTGCGTCAAACAGGCAGCGAATGGGGTTCTTTTGGTTATTTTCAATTACCGGAATGGTGCTGGTAATGCAGTGAATGGCGTCCTCGGTGTTAATAAGCACCGTGGTGTTACTGCTTTTCGGCACTGCGGCGTTATAATCTAAGAATTCGCCCTCCAGCAACCGGCTGATAATGCTGTACTGCCCCACTTCAAATACAATATGCCGCTTGCCTACAGAGACGGAAATATTTTCGTCCTCCTCCGGGTTCAGCAACTTGATCAGTTCACGCACCGTCTTTTTAGGCACAATAAAGCTAATGTCCTCGCCGTCATATTTTACGGTTTCTGTGCGGATAGCCAAGCGGTAGCCGTCTACGCCGATCAGGCGCAGCTGGTTCAGGCTCATTTCAAATTTCAGCCCTGTGTGAACCGGCTTGGAGGCCTCGCTGTCTGCCACCGCAAACAGGGTCTGCTGTACCATCTTTTGCAACAGGGTCTGATTTAAGAACAGAGGATAGCCGCCGCTGACGCTGGGCAGCTCCGGATAATCGTCTGCGTCAATACCGGTAATGGCATATTGGGCAGCGCCGCAAATAATGGAAACAGAGGTGCCGCTGATGTCAAAAGTCACCGTCTCTGCCGTCAGCTCCTTGATAATATTGCAAAGCACCTTGGCGTTAATCACAATGGCACCCGGCTCGGTAACGCTGGCTTGCAAAGTGGTATTGATACCAAATTCAAAGTCATAGCCGGTAAGGCTCAGCGTATCGCTGCCGCATTCCATTAAGATACCCTCAATGGTGGGTACGGTCATTTTAACACTGACTGCGCGCATTACATTATTGCAGGCGGTATTTAGTTCTCTGGCGTTGCAGGTGAATTTCATAAAATTCGCTCCCTCCGTTTCCTATTACAGTATGGGTTTTAGTAGTAGTAGTATAGGGCGGTGAAAGTGTGGAAAGCGGCAAAATTGCGGTTAACCGCGGGATTTTCGGCGCCTTTTTCTTCCACGCCCGGATTTTGAAAATTTGTTGAAAATGTGGAAAGATTTTGTCTTTCACAAGGGGTGTGTAAATTTTCTTTGTGCAAAATGAAAAAAATGTTGAAGATTTTGGCCGGTAAAGCAAGGATTTTTGCCTTACTGATTATCCTTGTGTTGGTTAATGTTGTTGACAATGTCGTTGACCTGACGGGCCAGGCGAGAGTCTTTTTTCATGGCTTTTTCAATGCTGTTCACATTGTACATAATGGTGGAGTGGTCTTTTTTGAATTCCTTGCCGATAGCCACATAGCTCATACCGGTTACTTCCCGGATTACATAAAAGGTAATCTTGCGGGCGTGGGTTACGGCTGCTTGTTGCTTGGTGCTGTAAATCTCTTCCTCGGAGATGCCGGTAACCCGGCTCACCTCGTCTACCACTCTTTGAATGGTGACCGGCAGGGGCTGACTGTCCTCAATAATGTCTTTAATCACCGTCTGTGCCCCGGCAATGGTGGGCTTTTGGTTAAACAGGTTTTGCATGGCCTGCAATTTTTTTGTTACGCTCTCCAGGTGGCGAATATTGTTTTTTACATTTTTGGCAATATATTCTACCACTTCCTGCGGAATGTCAAAGTCCAGCATTTCCGCCTTGCGCTTAATGACGGCGCAGCGGGTTTCAAATTCCGGCGGGTTAATGTCCGCCAGCAGACCGCTTTCAAACCGGGTTTTCAGTCGGTCGGTAATCATGGGAATGTCCTTAGGCACCCGGTCAGAGGTAATGACAACCTGCTTGCCTGCGTCCTTCAGCGCAGAGAAGGTATGGAAGAACTCCTCGGTGATGGACTCTTTCCCGGCTAAAAACTGAATATCATCCACCAGCAGCACATCAATATTCTTTCTGTACTTGTCGTGGAAGTCATCGGTGGTGTGCCGCTGCAAGGCAATTACAAATTCGTTGCCAAAGCTCTCCGCCTTTACATAAAGAATACGCTTTTCCGGAAAATTGTCTTGAATTTCGTGCCAAATGGCGTTGAGCAGATGGGTCTTGCCCAGTCCGGAGGGACCGTAAATAAACAGCGGGTTATAGTTGGTTTGGCTGCTGACCCCGCCCGGATCCTTTGCCACCGCCATGGCTGCACGGTAAGCAAATTTGTTGGAATAGCCCTCAATAAAGGTGTCAAAAGTATGAATATCCCCCGGCTGCTCCGTGGGCAACAGATGGGTATCCTTTGGCTTTACTTCTTCTTTAGGGGTATTTTCCCGAGTTGTGATCTCTACCGTAACATGAAAGCCGATCACTTCTTCAAATGCCGCTTCCAACGGTTCTTTATACTGCTCGCTGACAATATTGTATTTCATTTGGTTATTACATTCCACCACGGCACACTTGCCGTCCAGGTTCTTTAAAATCAGATCCTGCAGCCACATTCTGTAAGCGGTCTCGCTGACCTGGGGCTTCATGTAATTTAAAACAGCCATCCAAATTTCATTTATGGAATCCATATTTTCTCCTTAAGGGTCCTTCACAAATCTCATAATGGTCGTGGTTGGGGCTTCGGAGCCGCCTTTTGCCACTACGCCAGAATACAGAGTCTATTATAGCAGTATTTATGATTATAATCAATACT
>CAVHPP010000016.1:0-46262 GCA_963638105.1 Agathobacter rectalis | reverse complement strand
GTGCACCACCGTACAGGCGGGCGCACCGGGAGCCGACATATCGTATGCGGTTATATCCGGGCGGTTGTTCTGGTTGTATGCAAAGGTCAAAAACAGCACCGCCGTGACAAGGATTACGGGAAGAACCCAATACATTTTTCATCACTCATTTCATCAACAGCATACCTTTTTTCTTAGCTTTCGTCAAGAAACAAATTGAATTTATAAAATAAAGGGATTTTTTCTCTTTTTGCGTATAAAATATAGACTATTGGATAGGAGTGGCGTTATGGACAGTGCAATTCGTTTGCGATCGGAAGAAAATGAAAGACGCATATTGTCGCCAAAAGCCTGCTTGGCGGCAGAGAGCCGCGGCCGTTTGCGACCGGAGCCGGCGTGCGAGATCCGCACCTGTTTTCAGCGTGACCGGGACCGGATCATTCATTGCCGTTCCTTTCGGCGGCTCAAGCACAAGACCCAGGTGTTTCTGGCGCCCAGCGGCGATCACTACCGCACCCGCCTGACCCACACCTTAGAGGTGGCGCAAATCGCCCGCACCATTGCCCGGGCATTGCAGCTGAATGAGGATCTCACCGAGGCCATTGCCCTGGGGCACGATCTGGGGCACACCCCCTTCGGTCACGCCGGGGAGCGGGCGCTGAACAGCTTGTGCTCCTGCGGTTTTACCCACTATGCCCAAAGCGTGCGCACGGTGGAGAAAATCGAGAAAAACGGCGCCGGGCTGAACCTGACCGATGAGGTGAAAAACGGCATTCTCTGCCACACCAAGGGAGAGGAGGCCTACACATTGGAGGGGCAGATCATTCGCATTGCGGATAAAATCGCCTATATCAACCATGATATTGACGACGCCTGCCGTGCCGGTGTTATGGCGGAGGAGGATATTCCTTTGGAACTGCGTATGGCATTGGGTATGACCAAATCCCAGCGCATTAACCACATGGTGCTCGATGTGATCGAGAACAGTACGGACAAAATTCGTATGAGCTCGGACACTTACGAGCTGTTTTGCGATCTGCACGACTTTATGTTCACCGCCGTATACACCAACCCGGTGTGCAAGGGCGAGGAGCGCAAAGCAGTGGATATGCTGACGAAAATTTACGGCTACTACATTGACCATGTGGAGGAAATGCCGGAGGAATATGTGCGCATTGCCGGTGAGGACGGCGACGAGCGTGCCGTGTGCGACTACATAGCCGGAATGAGTGACACTTATGCGCTGAAAGTGTTTAACCACCTGTTTGTGCCCATGTTTTGGCATGAGTAAGGGTATTTATAGTATAGACGGAAAGAGGTGAGAGATCGTGGCTCTGAGCGATAGTTTTTTGCAGGAATTAAAAATGAAAACGGATATAGAAGACGTGATCTCTACTTATGTGACCTTAAAGCGGCGTGGCGCCACTTTGGTGGGTCTGTGCCCCTTTCATAATGAGAAAACGCCGTCCTTTACCGTGTACCCGGCCACCCAGTCCTTTTACTGCTTTGGCTGCGGTGCCGGTGGGGACGCCATCACCTTCTTAAAAAAGATTGAGAATTTAGACTATTTGGACGCAGTTAAGACTCTGGCCCAGCGGGCAGGGCTGCAAATGCCCCAGGAGGGCTTTGACGACTCCCTGTCCAAACGGCGCCGCCGGATCTTGGAGATGAACCGGGAGGCCGCTCGCTTTTACCACAGCGTGCTGCTGTCCCCGGAGGGCAAGGTGGGCTATGATTATTATATCGGTCGTGCACTGAGTGCCGCCACCATCAACCACTTTGGCCTAGGCTTTGCCCCTAATCGGTGGGACGCATTGCTCAAGTATATGCGTGCCAAGGGCTACCAACCGGCAGAACTGGTGGACGCCGGGCTGGCCCGAAAAGGGCAAAAAGGGTATTATGACAACTTCCGCAACCGGGTCATGACCCCCATTATTGATGTGCGGGGCAATGTGATCGCCTTTGGCGGTCGGGTACTGGATGACAGCAAGCCCAAGTATATCAACACCGGCGACACGCTGGTGTACAAAAAGACCAATGAGCTGTTTGCCCTGAATTTTGCCAAAGACAGCAAAGAGGACGCGCTGATTTTGTGTGAGGGTTATATGGATGTGATCGCTATGCACCAGGCCGGGTTTACCAATGCGGTGGCCGGCTGCGGTACGGCGCTGACCACGGAGCAGGTGCGGCTGATCAGCCGCTACGCCAAGGAAGTGATCCTAACCTACGACGCAGACGAGGCGGGGCAAAAGGCGTTGCAAAAGGCCATGACCCTGTTTGACCAAACAGATGTGAAAGTGCGTATTCCCGCGCTGGTGGGCGGCAAGGACCCGGACGAAATCATTCGTACCTACGGTCGGGACAAGTTTAAGGGCATGCTGGAGGGCGCGTCTAACGAAACAGAGTTTCGCCTGCTGGCTCTGCGCCGTCAATACAATTTGGCCACTACCCAGGGCAAAATTGATTTTATCGGCGGCGCGCTGCAAATCCTGGCAACTTTGCCGCCGGTAGAGCAGGATTTGTATGTATCCCGCCTGTCGGAGGAACTGGGCGTGGAGCGGCAGAATATGAAGGTGCAGCTGCAAGATCTGGTGCGCCGCCAAGGCAGCAGAAGAGAAAAACGGGAATTCAAACGGATTGTACAGGAGGATATGCGAAAGACCGCTCGGGAAACGATGGCAACGGACGCCTCCCTGCGTAAACTGCGGGCAGAGGATCGGCTGATTAGCTTGCTGCTGCGCTATCCGGATTGCAGCCGCCTGTGCAAGGACTTTGACCCGCAGTGGCTGACCCCCGGCTTTGCCCAGCGGGTGTTTACGCTGATTTTGCAACGGCTGGAAAACGGCGACGGTACGGAGCTGATGGATCTGCGGGACCGGTTGACGGACGACGAGATGGGTCGCCTGTCCGGTATTATTGCCCGTGGCGGCGAGTCGGCGGACGCCAAGCAGGAATTTTCCGACTGTCTGCAAACCATTCGTGCTGAGCAGCAAAAAAAGCGGGAGAGCGCGGCAGGGCTGGACGACCAGGCCTTTCGCGATCTGTTTCGCCATCATTCATAAACCATGGGTTTACATATAGAAATACGATGAAATGAGGATTCAGACTATGAGCAACAACGAAGTGCATTTGCCTGCCCAGCAGCAGGTGAGCGAAGAAAAGAAAAACGCTGCCTTTAAGAAGCTGGTGGAGCGGGGCAAGCAGTCCGGCCACCTGTCCGCCCAAGAGATCGACAATGTAATTGTGGAGCTTGACCTGGATGTGGACGAGCTGGAAAAACTCAACGAGATGATTGACTCGGCCAACATCAGCATTGTAGACGACTTTTCTGCCGAGGCGCTGGACGGTATTCCGCTGGAAGTGGATCTGCCCAAGGAGACAGACGCGGCGGAGACGGTAGCCATTAACGATAACGCGGCCATGGACGATCCGGTCAAGGTGTATTTGAAAGAGATCGGTCGGGTGCCGCTGCTAACCCCGGAGGAGGAGATTGAGCTGGCAATCCGCATTGCGGATAATGACGAAAAGGCCAAGAAGCGACTGGCAGAGGCCAACTTGCGTCTGGTAGTGAGCATTGCCAAACGCTATGTGGGTCGCGGCATGCAGTTCTTGGATCTGATCCAGGAGGGCAACCTGGGCTTAATTAAAGCAGTGGACAAGTTTGACTACACCAAGGGCTTCAAGTTCTCCACCTATGCGACCTGGTGGATCCGCCAGGCGATTACCCGCGCGATTGCGGACCAGGCCCGTACCATTCGTATTCCCGTGCACATGGTGGAGACCATCAATAAGGTAAAGAAAGCCAACAGCCAACTGCTGCACCAAAACGGCCGTGAGCCTACGGCAGACGAGATTTCCGAGTATTTGGAAATGCCGGTAGATAAGGTGCGTGAGATTATGCGTGTGGCCCAGGAGCCGGTATCTTTGGAGACCCCCATCGGCGAGGAGGAGGACAGCCATTTGGGCGACTTTATCCCGGACGATGACGCGCTGGCCCCGGCAGACGCTGCCTCTATGAGCCTGCTCAAGGAACAACTGGCCGATGTGCTTAAGACCCTGACCCCCAGAGAGGAAAAGGTGCTGAGTCTGCGCTTTGGCTTGGAAGACGGTAACCCCAAGACCCTGGAGGAAGTGGGTAAGGAATTTAATGTGACCCGTGAGCGTATTCGCCAGATCGAGGCCAAGGCGCTGCGCAAGCTGCGCCACCCCAGCAGAAGTAAGAAATTAAAGGACTTTTTGGACTGATGAAACCGGAAGAAATCGCGCGCATTAACGCGCTGGCCCGTAAGGCCAAAACGCCGGAGGGTCTGACCCCGGCGGAAAAAGAAGAACAGGACGCTTTGCGCCGTCGCTACATTGACTCGTTTAAGCGCAGCTTGGTCAGCCAACTGGACAACACCTATGTGGTGGAGCCAAACGGTGAAAAGCGCAAGCTGCAACGCAACGAGAACAAAGGAGATTAACGCATTTATGCTTGATTTCAAGGAACCGGAGATTACGGACAAGCCTTGGGTGGATTCATGTCTGTCCCACGCCCACAGTATGAACTGCGAGTATACATTTGGCAACATTTTCGTTTGGCGCACGGCGTATGTGACCCGCATTTGCCATTACAAGGACTTTTTGCTGATCCGCTACGGCAGAGGGGCCGACATTGCCTATTCGCCCCCGGTGGGCACCGGCAATTTTGCCGATGCGGTGCGGGTGTTACAGCAGGACGCGGCAGAAAACGGCGTCAACTTGCGCCTGCTGGGTGTGACCGCCAGCTATAAAGAACTGCTGGAGGCGGATTTCCCGGGAAAATTCAACTACACATATTCCGACGATTATAACGATTATATTTACAGTGTAGAGAAAATGGCCAATTTGTCCGGCAAGAAGTATCATGGCAAGCGGGGACACATTACCTACTTTATGAAGGCGTACCCGGACTGGCAGTTTGAGGTGCTCACCCCGGAGAATGTGGGGGAGTGCATTGCCCTGCATACCAGCTGGATAGACGAGAAAGACCAAACGGAACAAAAAGAAGAGGACGCCGAGTTTTCCCTGGAGTTTGAAGCGGTGCTCTCCGCCTTTGACAATTACAAGGCGCTGGGCTTTGTAGGCGGACTGATCCGGGTGGACGGCAAGGTGATCGCCTACACCATGGGTGAGCCCCACAGTAAGGACTGCTTTGTGACCCATTTTGAAAAGGCACCGGCAGATATGCGGGGGGCGTTCCCCATCATCAATCAGGTATTCACGCGGCAGTGCCTAAGCGGCTATACCTATGTGAATCGGGAAGAAGATTTAGGATTGGAAGGCTTGCGGAAAGCCAAGCAATCCTATCACCCGGAGATCTTCTTAGAGAAGTGCGTGGCCACCTATGTTGACGAAAATTGAGTTTACGGAAGATGCCACACAGATCGTTGATCTTTGGCACCGGGTGTTTGGGGACGATGAAGACTATATCCGCTTCTTTTTGGACAACTGCCGCCACAAACGCTGCGTAGGTGCCTTTGTGGGGGAGCGGCTGGTGTCTATGCTGTTTTTGCTGGACTGTACCTATAACGGACAGCAGGGGGCTTATGTGTATGCGGTAGCCACCCACCCGGATTACAGAAAACAGGGCTTTATGCAAAAATGTATTGACTATTCCCAGGCATTGGATTATGATTTTCTATGTTTGGTGCCGGCAGAGGCGTATCTTTTCGATGTGTATGCCAAATTCGGCTTTCAGGCCCTGTTGTTTGGGACTGCACTGCCTACCCGGCTGGATGGCAGTTGGCAACCGGCCGGGGCGCAGGTGTATTTTGATCGCCGCCGTGCCTGGACACCGAGCCCGGCGGTGGAGCTGGCAGACAGCGACTACCTGTATCGGGAGAATGTGCGGCTGGACGGCAGCTTCTATTGCAAAGACGATGGGATCGCCGCTGTGCGAGACGGTCGGATTTGCGAATATATCCAAAAAAGCGGCAATGTGCTGACCGCCGAGCCGGTGGGTATGCTGTGGAGCCGCCGGGCGTTGCCCCCGGGCTACTTTGGCCTGTATATGGATTAACGGAGGTTACATAACTATGGTTTATGTGTTTTTAGCGGACGGATTTGAGCTGATTGAGGCGTTGGCGCCGGTGGATATGCTGCGGCGTGCCAAGATCGGCGTAATGACCGTCGGCATCGGCGGCAGTGTGATTACCGCGTCCTGCGGAGTCAGCGTTACCTGCGACATTAGCGACAAGGCTTTTCGCTTCAAGGATGTAGACGCCATTGTGCTGCCCGGCGGTATGCCCGGTACGAAGAATTTGGAAAAAAGCCCGGTGGTGCAAAATGCCATTGATAAGGCTGCGGAGCGCAACACCCTGATCTGTGCCATTTGCGCAGCACCGTCTATTTTGGGTCACAAAGGTCTGCTAAAGGAGAAGGAAGCCATTTGTTTTCCCGGCTTTGAGGAGGAACTGACCGGCGCCACCATTTCTAAAAAGCATGTGGTGTGCGACGGCGACTTTATCACCGCAAAGGGCGCCGGTGTGGCTGTGGACTTTGGGCTGGAGATTGTGTGCCAGTTGGAGGGTCGTGAAATGGCGGCCAATGTGCGCAAGACCATTCAATGTCCGTAAAGGGTGATCTGCGCCGCATATTTCGGCAGCGGCGACTGGATAAGATAAACAGAGCTGCGGCGGACGCCGCCATTGCCCGCCGGGTGCTGGACAGCAGCGCCTATGGGCAGGCAAGGGTGCTTTTGGGCTATGCCGCCTTGCCGGAGGAGATACAGACGGATGGCATTCTTCGCCGTGCGCTGGCAGAGGGCAAGGCGCTTTATTTGCCCCGCTGTCTGGACGATGCCGGGCAAATGGCCTTTTATCGGGTGCAGGCGCTGGAAGATTTGGAAAGCGGCAGCTTCGGTGTGCGGGAGCCGTCCTTGTCCGCGCCCCAATACAATATGGATTTAGACGGTCAGGCCCTGTGCTTGGTGCCGGGTCTTTGCTTTGATGGCAAAGGGTATCGGCTGGGCTACGGTAAGGGGTACTATGACCGGTTTTTGGCAAAATTCCGTGGGGTGACCCTGGGACTTTGCTATGATGATTTTTTGCAGGATTGCCTGCCGGTGGGAGATTATGACCTGCCGGTGCAGCAGATTGCTACGGAGAACCGGGTGTTCGCCGTGGAGCAAGGAGCAGCGTATGAATGAAAACAAAGATTTGAACCAGCGGGAGAACGGTATTAATCCCTCGGAGCTGAGCGGTAAAGGGGACTACTATTTTTCTAACGGTGTGCAGGAGCGCACCCCCCGCACGACGCCGGTGGGTACAAAACGCAAGCCGGCGAAAAAAAGCAATGGCGTAAAGTCCACTTATGTGTTCTTTATTGTGGTGATCGCGGTGTCCATGGCACTGTCCGTGTATGCTGTGTTTTGTATGAACGATATTTTGGCGATTACCAAGACCAAGTCCACCGTTACTGTGTCTATGCAGGAGGAGGTCAAGACCGCTTCGGAAGCCATTGACCTGCTGGCGGACCAGGGGCTGATCAAGTGTAAGGGCTTTTGCAAGTTCTTTGCCACCCTGCACGATAAGGTGCTTAACGATCCCATCGGCGGGCCGTACCCGGCAGGGGTGTATTACTTAAACGGAAAAATGGGACTGGAGGGTATGCTCCAGACTTTGCAGGGTTCCTCTGCCACCTCGGAGACGGTGACCCTGATCTTCCCGGAGGGTATGACCGTGCCGGAGATCGTCAATAAACTGGCAGAGAACGATGTGTGCGACAAAACGGCGCTGCTGTCCGTGATCGACTCCACGGAATTTACCTACTCTATGGTGGCGGACTTAAAGGCCAATGAGCATGTGCCTTACCGCTTGGAGGGCTTTATGTTCCCGGACACCTATGAGTTTTTTGTGGGCGAGAACGCCTCCAGCGTGGTGAAGAAATTTCTGTCTAACGGCGACAGCAAGATCTCCGAGAAAGATCGCGCCCAGGCGAAAAAACTGGGCTATTCCATGTATGAGGTAATGACCATTGCCTCTATAATTCAAAAGGAAGCCGGCAGTGAGAAGCAGATGAAAACCATTTCTTCCGTCATTCACAATCGCCTGAGCGACAAGACCAATTTCCCGTCCCTGGGCTGCCAGTCTACCTCGGACTATATTACCAACTTTGTAAAGCCCAATTTGTCCTCAACCAGCGCCCACACGGCGGACTATTATCTGGATTATTACAATACCCAGACCACTTCTACGGTGGTGGGACTGCCGGCCGGCCCCATTTGCAACCCGGGTAAAGCGGCCATTCAGGCGGCGCTGCACCCGTCGGATACCGGTTATTATTATTTCTTCCATGACACCAAGGGTAATTTGTATACCGCTAAGACCTATGCTGAGTTTAAGCAGAAGATACAGACCTACGCCCCCTATCTGGCTGCATGATGAAGCGGGTGGAACTGTTGTCCCCGGCAGGGGATATGGAACGGCTGGAACTGGCAGTCAAGTTTGGCGCAGACGCGGTGTATGTGGGCGGAACCCAATTCGGTATGCGCTCCAACCCATCCAATTTTGACCCGGCGCAGCTGCAAGCGGCATGCCGACTGGTGCACGCTGCCAGTAAAAAACTGTATTTGACCTGCAACACCTTGCCCCGCAACTATGAGCTGGATGCGCTGCCGGACTTTCTTCGCAGTGCCCGGGATGCAGGGGTGGACGCTTTTATTATTGCGGATATGGGCGTGCTGGCCATTGCCAAGCAGGCGGCGCCGGAGGTGGAGGTGCATATTTCCACCCAGGCGGGGATCGTCAATTATGCGGCGGCCAATGCCTTTTACCAAATGGGCGCCAAGCGGATCGTTACCGCAAGAGAGCTTTCACTGGACGAGATCAAGATGATCCGGGACCATACGCCCCCGGCGTTGGAGATCGAGGCCTTTGTCCACGGCGCTATGTGTATGAGCTTTAGCGGCCGGTGCATTCTCTCGGATTATATGGTGGGGCGAGACGCCAACCGCGGCGACTGTGCCCAGCCTTGTCGCTGGAAGTATCACCTGGTGGAGGAGACTCGACCGGGGCAGTATTTCCCCATCAATCAGGAAGAGAACGGCACCTATATTTTCAATTCCAAGGACCTGTGTATGATTGAACACATTCCGGAGCTGGTGGCTGCGGGGGTGGACTCCTTTAAGATCGAGGGCCGTGCCAAAAGCGCCTATTATACCGCTGTGGTGACCCACGCTTATCGTCAGGCGCTGGACGCTTATTATGCCCATCCGTCCCCGGACTTCCGTGTGCCGGACTGGGTGCTGGCAGAGATGGAAAAAATGAGCCATCGGGTTTATACCACCGGCTTTAACTTCGGTCCGTTGCAGAATGGGCAGGAGTTAAACACCGGCGGCTATGTGCGCACCTGGGATGTGTGCGCCCTGTACCGGGATCAGCAGGGGAACCGGCTGATCGTGGACCAGCGCAATCGCTTCTTTGAGGGCGATACCCTGGAGGTGCTGGAGCCGGGTCAAAAGCCCTATACCCTGACCGTTCGGGACCTGGTGCGAGAGGCGGACGGCACCCATACGCAGGTAGCCAATAAGGCCACGGAGGTGTATTCCTTTGCCGTGGATCGGCCGGTGTCGCCGGACGCTATTTTACGCCGCAGGCGGGACGAGGACTAAACAGAATACGCATTTTTTGCACCCCTGATGTACATACTACTCCGGGGGTGTATTTTTATGGGCAGACGGCTCCACGCATTTTCACTGGTTATGTGCCTGCTGTTTACCGCCGTGTGCGGGCGGGTGCTGTATGTGGCGCACAGCGGCGATTTTGCCGTAGGTCAAAGCTATAACAGCTACACCCTGCTTTTTGAACAGAACTATACGGAAATCACAGACCGGCAGGGACGATCCATGGGCGGCACCCGCAAAGAATGGGTGGCAGTGATCCGCCCCACGCAGGATTGCTTGCGGGAACTGCCGCGGCTGTTTGCGCCCGGCGATGTGCAGCGCATTGCCAAGGAATTGCAAAAAGGCTATCCGGTGCTGGAGCTGATAGCTGCCAAGGCGGATACAAACCATATTGTAATCTTGGAGCGCACGGTGCGGGACAATACCACCCTTCACGCCCGCCAGCTGCTGGACAGTGCCAGCGGCGGACTGGGGCAATATACCGCCGTTGCCACGGAGAAAAAATTAAACTTCGCCACCGACGCCATGGGGCGGGTGCTCTCCGGCAATACCATGACGGAGCAAACAGACCGTACCGGCGCCCCTGCTGCCTTGCGAACCACGCTGGATCTGGAGTTTCAAAAGACGGTGGAGCAGGCGGCCGAGTCAATCAAAACCGGCGCTGTGGTGGTGCTGGATGTACCGACCGGAGAGGTGCGCGCCGTGTATAGCGCACCTGCGGACTACTATAACCGCGCATTGTCCGCTTACGCGGTTGGCTCCGTTTTTAAGCTGATTGTTGCCGCTGCGGCGTTGGAAGCAGACTTGCAGCCGGTTTATACCTGTAAAGGTGAGATTAAAGTGGGCGATACAGTCTATCGGTGCCAAAACGGTCGAGTGCATGGGCGGCAGACTATGGAGCAGGCGCTGGCCCATTCCTGCAACTGTTACTTTGTGCAGCTGGCGCAGAAGTTAGGCGCCGGGCGGTTGTACCAAATGGGGCTGGATTTTGGATTTGGTGCGCCGATTGCGCTGTATAAGGATTTTCAGAGCGCCGCCGGGCGGCTGCCGTCTCTGTCTGTGCTGGCATCTCCCGGTCAGCTGGCACTGCTGGGCTTTGGGCAGGGGAAGCTGACGGACACACCGCTGCACTTTGCCCGTTGCGTTGCGGCCATCGCCGGTGGCGGCGTGTATTGCTCGCCGGATTTGACCGGCAAGGCGACAGCGCAACCTCGCCGCGTGATGCAGGCAAAGAATGCAAAGAAGCTGCTTGCCTATATGCGTACGGTGGTGGCAGAGGGTACCGGCAGCGGCGCCGATTATCAGGGTCGATGCGCCGGTAAAACCGCCACTGCCCAGTCCGGCCGTTATGTGCAGGGCAGGGAAGTGCTCAATACCTATTTTGCAGGGGTGTATCCCTTTGATCATCCCCGCTATGCCATTGTGGTGATGCGGGAAAACGGCACCTCCGGCGCAGCCGATTGCTGCCCGGTGTTTCGCCGAATTGTATCAAGTTTGCCGTAGGCCTTGCAATACTGTCCCTTTTGTGGTACAATGCCCATACAATAGGGGGAGATTTACTTGCAAACATCAAAGTTAAAAACACTGCGCATCTTACAAATGCTTCAGCAGTACAGCGATGAGGAAAATCCGCTGTCTGCTACGGATTTGATTGAGCGATTACAGACTAACTACGGTATTCAGTGTGAGCGCAAATCTATTTATGCGGACATTAAAGCGCTCCAGGAGGTGGGCTTTGATGTGTGCCGCACAGATTATCCCCGCCGGGGCTTTTACATGGCCGGTCGTACTTTTGAGCTGGCAGAGGTGCGAATGTTGATGGACGCGGTGCAGTCCGCCGGGTTCATTACGCCGAAGAAGACGGAGAAGCTGGTGCAGAAGCTGGAGAGTTTGCTCTCCGCCGGCCAGGCGGAAAGCTTGGTGCGCCAGGTGTATTGCCAGAGCGAGAACAAATGTTCGAACGAAGAGATCTATTACATTATAGATAATTTGCACCAGGCCATCTGTGACGGCTGTAAGGTCAAGTTCGCCTACAAGCGCCGGGCCGTGGATCCCAAGAATAAAAAGACATTTCGTGAGAAGATCTTTACCGTGTCGCCCTATGCGCTGATCTGGAAGGACGATCACTACTATTTGGTTTGTAATAACGAAAAATATGACAATCTGATGAACCTGCGACTGGATCGTATGCGCCGCATTACACCACTGAGCCAAAAGGCACGACCGGTGGAGGAGGTCAGCGCGTATAAGGGCCGGTTTGATACGGCGGACTATGCCGCCAAAATGTTCAATATGTTCTCCGGCGAAACCGCAACGGTGCGCTTGCTTTGCAAGTTGGATACTCTGGAGGAAATGGTGGACCGCTTTGGCACGGCCATTCCGATTCACGCGGTGGACGGCGATCACTTTGAGACCACCATTTCGGCGGCGGTCAGTGAGGGTATGGTCAGTTGGCTGATGCAGTACGGCGGCCGCGTGCAAGTGCTGGAGCCCCAGAGCCTGATCGACAGCGTGCGCGCCCGGGCGGAGACGGTGCTGTCCGCGTATGCAAAAGAATAGAATTTTGAGCAGCAGGGGAGTCCCTGCTGCTTTTTTTGCCTGCCTATACGCTATTTGTGTATGGTATTATTGTCGACTTACACTTGCAGAAAATGGTTGATATTTGTGCATAATTAACAGACACTGCTCTAATAATTGTCGCGTTTCCATAAAAATCCAATTAGTTAACAAATATTTTACAATTTCTATTGACAAGAAATTCTCAAGCGTAGTATAATTACTCTGTAAATGAGTGTGGGTAAGTATACCCATACACTGCCGGCAGGATTTGGCGCCTGTGCTGTGTCGTCAGTAAACAGCGCGCGCTTTTTACCCCGCTTGGTAAAGAAAGAGATTTATGGAGGTATATTCTATGGGAAAAAAAGTATCCAAACGGCTGTTGTCTTTGTTCCTGTCTGTGCTGATGCTGGCCACCAGCCTGCCTTTTGCAGGTCTGTCCGCTTCTGCCGCAGATGAGAGCAGCAATTT
The DNA here is from genome assembly GCA_963638105.1 of Agathobacter rectalis. GTDB lineage: Bacteria > Bacillota > Clostridia > Oscillospirales > Acutalibacteraceae > CAG-217. Next base: position 33,613 of record CAVHPP010000016.1, on the reverse strand, counting down.
GCCCAAGAGCACCAGCGGTGCGTACTTGTTTGCGTATTTTAGAAATGACGCCAAGTCCACCAACGGTGAGAACATTTTTTACGCCGTATCTAAGGATGGCTATAATTACGAGTCCTTAAACGGCGGCGTGCCTGTGGCAAGTGCTTCTCAGGGCACCGGCCACTCTCGCGATCCTTATATTATGAAGGCGCAGGACGGTGCAGAGTATAAGTATTATATGGTGGCAACGGACGCCAACACCACCAACAACTATAATAATACCGGTCTGCACACCTGGGGGTCCAACGACCTGATCACCTGGGACGAACTGGCCAATCCCCAGTTTGCCACGGACAAGGGCGGCGGTTCCAAGACCATTACCAATATGTGCTGGGCACCGGAGGCCATTTGGGACCCGGTAGCCAAGAAGTATATGGTCTACTTCGCCACCAATGAGGCAGAGTCCGCGGCCAATGAGAGTGCCAAGATCTATTATTCTTACACTACGGATTTCCGCACTTTTAGCGAGAAGCAGGTACTCTTTGACCCGGGCTACGGTGTGATCGACGCAGATATTACTCCGTACAAAAACGGCTATGTAATGATGTATAAGAAAGAGGCTTCCTCCGGCACCGGTGCCAAGAAGGTTTGGTACACCTTTAAGACCGGTAAGAGCCCCTCTAATTCTGACGGCGAATATGATGCTGCCAATGCGAAGATCTTTGAGTCCGTCTCCAACACGCAAGCAGAAGGCCCGCAGGTGTTCCCCATCTCCGGCACAAGCAGCTACGGCGTGCTGGTAGATTATTTCTCCGACGGCGGCTTCGGTTTCTCCTATACTTCCGATTTTGAGAGTTATTCTAAGATTTCTGCGGATAATTGCTCCATCAATCACCTGAACCCCAGCCACGGCTGCATTATTCCTATTTCCGATATGGAGTATTACAACCTGTCCCAGGCGTTTGGTAAGGCGACTTCTACCCAGACGGCTGTGAAGCCCGGCGATACCGCCAACAGCCACTTGGTTGCCCGGTACTTTACCTCTAACAATGCCCGAGAGGATGTGTCCGGCAAAGGCAACCACATTGGTGAGTACAACGGCTCCACCAAGCACAGCGGTAATGTGAGCAGTATTGATATGGTGGTGCAGGACGGTCGACTGGCGGCTCACTTTGATAACAGTAAGAAGACCAATGCCGGTTCTGCCGCAGATGAAACCATTGATAAAGAGGTAAAGGGCGTTTCTACTGCTTGGATGAATGTGGACGGTATGTTCTCCGACACCAATATCAACCGCGGTATTACCATCTCCTTTGACTCCTATATGACGGACGCTACCGTTGATAATACCCATATCTTTGACTTTATTGATTCGCCCAAGTGGAACTATATTTCCATTGGTGTCGGCAATAAGGGCAACCCGAAGAACTTCAACTTGCTGTCCTACCAGGCAGACAACCGCTCCATCGGTATGAAGAAGGGCACGGAGGCCAAAACCAGCGGCAGCTTGGCGAAGAATGAGTGGCACTCCTATGTGTTCTCCATCTCCAAGAGTTGCTTTACCGTATTTGTTGACGGCAAGCTGGTTTCTTCTTCCACAACAGGCGAGAACTTCGGCTCCGTATTGGACAGTGATTGGTTCAAGGCTGTATTCCAGAACGCCGGTGCCAATCCCTCTAAGCTGACCTTTGGCGTGAACCCCTATTGGTCCACCACCATCGGCGGCACATATTACCTGCTGGATGGTTACATCAGCGACTTCTGTATTTATGACCAGGCACTGTCTTTGGGCGATGTGGAGAATGCAAAGGCCGATCAGCTGAAGGCAACGCAGACCAACTATGACGCCAATACCACACAGGTGATCTATAAGGATCCGTGTACTGCTGCCGGCTATGCGACGGAGACGGACTCCGTGTACGGCACCTACCTGCCTTTGAATAAGTCAGGCGTGGCCACCCAGGTGGACCCGGTAAAGGATCTGACAGACACGGCTGCCGGTTATACTTATACCATGCTGTATAATCCGGGCGATACCATTGATAACGGCGCTGTATTCCGTATGGGCGGCGAAAGTGATAACTACTTCCGCGTCAATGAGGACGGCACCATCGAGTACAAGAGCGGAGATTCGTCCTTTAAGTCGGATTCTACCTTCACTTTGCCTACGGATAAGTGGAGTCATGTAACCTTGCAGGTGGTACCGTACATTAGTTATGACCGTATTTATGTGTATATAGACGGCAAGCAGGTGTATATGTATGACGCCTACAAGGCCCGCGAATCGCAGTGCAAGACGTATGCGGATAACGGCTTAACCTTACAGAGCCTGATCCACGGCACGGCCGTCGGTACCGGCGGCCAGGTGGTGTACGGCGAGGGCGCCACCGGTAAGCTCACCGATGTGAACATTTACCGCGGCTCTATTAACGCGTATGACCTGTTTATTAAGGACACCAGCGCGTACGCAGAGGCACTGATCCGTGAGAACATGGATCTGTTTAAGTCTAAAATAAAGACTTTCTCCGCCACCAATATTCTCACCAATATGGCACCGGCTTATGAACTGTACGACAAGGCGTCCCGTTATTTGGACGCGGTGAAGCTGGGCGAGGCTGTGCCGGATCTGGAATATGTGGCAAAGCTGAATGCGGATTTGTATGCAGCCATTCAAAATATGACTCCCTATAAGGCGGAATTCTCCACCGTAGGTGCCCAGGTGGCTACCGGTAAAGGTGATGGTTCAGCTTATGAAACTGTCAATGCAAAGTATTCTCAAAATCTGTTGTATGCCGGTCCCACCAGTAAGGCAAATGCTTCCAACGATGTAAAGTCGTTTGTGAACAACCGGTACGAGATTTACTATAACTCCGCAGTATTTCTGTATGACGGTTCCCAGAATGACACCACCAACATCATGTGCATGCCTGTTGTGATGTCTCAAATTCGTGATGAAGGGTGGAATTCAAACGCCTTAAACGGTTTGTTCCCTGCGGAATCAACTACATCGGGGAATGCAAACCCCTATTTCCGCTTAATTTCCGATTATCCCCAAAGCAGCGGAAAGCCGAATCTGCAAGCTAACGCAACCAATGAAAATTTGTTGACTACGGATCAAATGTGGAGAGGCTATTCCACCACAGATTGGGATTTCAGCGGCTATATTACTTCCAGTGACAAATACAATATTGCCGGTGATCGGGAGAACAACTGGAATCATACCACCGGTGAATTTGGTATGACAAATCGCTCTACGCACCTTTGGTATAATGTGTTGCAGTTTATGCCCGATCGCTGTATGACAAAAACCGGCAACACTTCACCGGAGGGTGTCTATACCGTACCGTGGGGTATTTATGGCGACACCAACGGGAAAAAGGATAATTACGACAAAGCAGCGAATAACTGTAAAGGTATTATCAATGATGCCACCAAGATCTATGTCGTAGATGTGAAGTCTGCCAGCCCCACCACACTGATGGACAACGCTAACGAGAAGCTTAAGAATGTAGATAAGTTCCAGGGTGCCAATATGTACCAGTTGATTCAGAGCATCACCCGGTTCTCTGCGGATACGGCAATGGAAATCCTGTCCGGTATGGACGCTGCCACCTCTTGGAACCCGGCGACAGACCTGAACGCCACCGACGGCGGTGCGTTTTATGACCAATTTGTGGCGAAGCGCAACGATCTGGTCCAGGACTTTGACACTGCTGTAGACCATGCCATTAAAAATTCCAAGGGCTTGGATAGCCAGGGCTATACCAAGCTGGACGCGGATATGGACGCCTCCACTGCCATCGGCAAAACCTATCAGGACGCCTATGACGATGTAACGGACGGCGACAGCAGCACCGGCGCCTATACGGATTCCAGTGCCGACGCGTTTATCAAGGCTTTTGAGGCTGCCAAGCAGCACTATACGGACTTGAGCCCGGTGGAAACGGCAAACCGCACCGATAAGAATAACCCGTATGCGGATAACCAGGCACAGACGGCCTCCAAGCTGCATGACGATCTGGTGCTGGCTTATGCCCAGCTGATGAAGCGTGCGGACTACACCCAGCTGAATCAGTTGTACGGCGGCTCCGATCGCGTACAGATCTCCAATAATGGTTTGACCAAAGATGTGATCAACGAGAATAACGAGACGGTACGCCAGCAGAATTACACCCTGTCTACTTGGCTGACCTTTGACGACGCGGCCACGGCGGCTATGAAGCTGTCCGATAATAAGGACGCCAACGCAAACGCTACCTACACCAAGGCTGAAAAAACCAACCAGCCTATGTTTAAGACCGGCGAGGTACAAGTGGAAACCCTGCTGCAAGGCACGAAGACTGTATATGGCACCACCACAGAGCTGTCCGGCTATCAGACGGACATCAACACCAAGAAAGACGCTTTGGACGCGGCCATTAAGGGCATTGAAGTCCCGGCGGACTACACCGCTTATGATGCATTCGTGGTGGTACTGGGCACCCAGGATAAGAACGCCTTTACGGACGATTACCTGGCGCAGGACGGCTACACGGACGGTCAGGTGAACAATGTGTTTAAGGCACAGGCCTACCAGGGCTCTCAGTCCGCAGCCGGTGCTTACAATACGGACGGTACGAATAATGACCGGGCGTATGTAGAGTACAACGGCAGTTGCTACCGCAACATCGGCCAGCCCGCTGCCGATACGGAGCTGCCCGGCCAAAAGGCACTGGACAGCACCACAAGCGCTTTGGTTACTGCGCTGAATGTGGCCAACAATTCTGACACGCTGCGCCGTCAGTTCTCTGTTACATTTAAGTATGTGGTAGACAACGGCGGGCCCATTACCGTGTCTAAGGATCAGTCTTATTTCTACGGCACCGTAGGTACCTTTACTGTACCGGAGGGTGTGACCGGTTCTGTTTACAAGTGGACCGTAACCGCCGGCGGCAAGGAGAAGGATGTGCTTAACTACGGCACCACCTACACCCTGCGTATGCAAAATGAGAACGCAGCCGCAAACAGCATTCTGGTAACCGCTTATTTGACTACGGATACTGCGCCTGCCGAGAATCAGGTACAGCTGTCTGTTCAGGATCAGTACAGATCCAATGTTTACCAGGGCACACTGCTGCAGGATACCAATGTAACCGTATCCCAGTTGGAGCAGGTGCAGCTGGGCGACAGCGCCGTTGCACTGACCGGCTCCGCGTATTACAAGCTGGCAGGCTGGCAGGTGATGGAGGGCGACAAGGCCCACAACATCAACTACGGCACTTACACTTTGGCTGAGCTGGCCAAGATTGCCGGCGGCAACCAAGTGATCCTGCGCCCGGTTTATGTGTATAACGGTCAGGATGTATTTACTGTGTCTTTGGACGGTGAGCAGTTGTATGCCAAGGGCTACGATGTGCGTGTCTCCGTTTCTAAGGCTGCCGATGCGTATGCACTGGCAGTGAAGACAGGCAGCACGTATGCCATTGCCACCTACGGCAGCGCTTATGACTTCTATATTGACGGCTCTGACAAGGAATTCTTCACTGTCAATTATCTGTCTGCTGAGACAGACGAGCGCGGTGATGTAATCCGTGCAGCCGGGTACTATGTGATGGACGGCGGCCAGCTGGTACGGCTGGATACCGATAAGGACATTCGTTACAGTCTGGAGCATAAGTTCCCCACCGCATTCAGCGTTGGTCTGAAGTCTAAATCTGCGGCCACCACCTTCAGCACTTACAGTGCGGCAACCACCGGTCTGCCGGAGGATGTGAAGATCACAGAGATGGGCACCCTTTACACCCGCGATGCCGCCATGGCTACCGAGGCTGCGTTTACCGTAGACAGCGTACAGGCCGGCAAGAATGTTAAGATGGTAAAGGCTAAGAGCCCCATTGACTTCAGTAATCAGTTTATTCTGAATTACAAGAATGCCAATTCGGCTGGAACTGCCACTTACACCAGAGCGTATGTGAAGTTCACTTACACTTATGAGACCAAGCTTATCACCGGTGGCACAAAGACCACACCGGTTCAGTGCATTGCCTATGGTAACATTTGCGACAACAGCGCTTTCTTAGGCGCATAATCAAAGGAGGAATTTAACATGAAAAAGCGTTATAGTACTCCTGAGATGGAGGTAGAAGCGTTCAACATCTTCACTGTATTCACCGACTCCAGCACAGGCGGCGGTGGTATTGACCAAGGCGGTGAAGAAGTAGGCGACGATTCCGGCGCAAAGGGCACCGGCGGCTTTTATGCCAACGATCCCACCGGGTCTTATTAAATCAAAAAAAAGCAGGAGAGCAATCTCCTGCTTTTTCTTTTGCCTTGGTTGGGGAGTTGATGTGACTGTGTGCTGTGCAATGAATCAACCGTAGGGCGGGGGCTTGCTCCCGAGTGAATTGCACGCAGTGCAAGAGACACGAGGCTCCAAATGCGTCAGCATTTGGGAGAAACAGTCCGGGGGACTGTTTCGTAGCGAGTGCATCAATCCCTCCGTCAACGCCTAGCGGCGTTGCCACCACCTAACCGGTGCCCGTCCCCTCTGTCGCTGCGCGACATCTCCCCGCACTGCGGGGAGTCACCCTTTACAAGGGAGGCTTTGTTTTATAACTTTTTTGCGTTACGAATTTATGTAGGGTGCGATGCCCACATCGCACCGTTTGGGTTATTCCTGCGCTTTACAAATACAAATGTTAATATATTATGAATAATGTAAACATACTGTGAACAAAGTGTTGACCTATTCTGTGGGAACGACTATAATATTTGCAACAAAAGAACGCAGGGCGCTGTGGGCGCAAAATATCGTTCTTTGGGGGTAATATTATGATACGATCTATGACCGGGTTCGGCCGTGCGGTGCAGGAGATGGACGGCTATGTCATCACCGTGGAGCTGAAGTCTGTTAACCACCGCTATTTTGAGTTTTCCTCTCGGGTGCCGCGGCAGTACGGCTTTATTGAGGATAAGCTCAAGTCCTTTGTAAACAGTCGGGTGTCTCGCGGCAAGGTGGATTGCTTTGTGGGCATTGAGGCGCTGAATACAGAGGCCGCCCAGGTGGCAGTGAACCACACTTTGGCCGGTGCTTACAACACCGCTTTGCAAGAGATTGCAGACACCTATGGCGCGAAGCAGGACTGGGGCGCTGCCGCCATTGCCCGCTTTCCTGATGTATTGGTGGTGCGCAAGGCAGAGGAGGACGAGGACAAGATCTGGTCCTATGTGCAGACGGTGGCTGCCGCTGCGCTGGATAAGTTTGTTGCCATGCGCGAGGTAGAGGGCGCCAAGATGAAGGCCGATGTGGCCGGGCGTGCACAGACCATTTTGGACTGTGTGGCGTTTGTGGAAGAGCGCTCACCGCAGACCGTGCGGGAATATAATGAAAAGCTGGCTGCCCGGGTGCACGAGCTGCTGGGCGATGTGACACTGGACGAGGGTCGCTTGCTCCAGGAAACGGCTATCTTTGCGGACAAAGTGGCAGTGGCGGAGGAAACGGTGCGCCTGCGCTCCCATATTGCCCAGCTGGGCAAATTCCTGGAGGCAGAGGAACCCATTGGCAGGAAGATGGACTTCCTGGTGCAGGAAATCAACCGGGAGGCTAACACCATCGGCTCAAAGGCCAGTGATGTAGCCATCGCCGGTAAAGTCATCGACATTAAGGCTGAAGTAGAAAAAATCAGAGAGCAGATCCAGAACATCGAATAATGCAACTGGTGAATATCGGCTTTAACAATCTTGTGAATGCGGATCGGGTGATCGCCGTTGTCAGCCCGGAGTCTGCCCCGGTCAAGCGCATTGTGCAAGATGGCAAAGCAAAAGGAACACTCATTGACGCCACCCATGGCCGCAAGACCATGAGCGTCATTATTACAGACAGTGACAATGTGATCCTGTCTTATTTGGATCTGAACAAAATTGCTGAAAAATTTTCTGCGGAGGTGCGCGATGCATTGTGAGAACAAAAAAGGCTTATTAGTTGTTTTGTCCGCACCCAGCGGTTGCGGCAAAGACACGGTTTTTCGGGCCATTGAGGCACTGCGGGACGATGTGGTTGAGTCTGTTTCTGCCACCACCCGGGCGCCCCGACCCGGCGAAGTGGACGGCGTGAATTATTTTTTCAAGACCCGCGCGGATTTTGAAAAGATGATCGCGGACGGCGGCTTCTTTGAATATGCCGAGTATTCCGGCAACTATTACGGCACCCCCATTGCCGGGGTGGAGCAGGCCATTGCCCGGGGCAAGGTTTGCTTTTTGATCATCGAGGTGCAGGGGGCAAAGAATGTAATGCGGATTTGCCCGGACTGTGTATCCATTTTCCTGTATCCGCCGAATTTTGAGATTTTGGAGCAGCGCCTGCGGGGACGTATGTCCGATACGGACGAGGTGATCCGCAACCGGCTGGAGATCGCCAAGGTTGAGCTTCAGTCCCGGGACTGCTACAAATATCAGGTGCTCAATGATGATTTGGACACCGCTGTGCACGAAATTAATCACATCATCTGCAACGAGCTGGCAAAGCGCAATGCAGAATAACTGCTATTGGAGGTAGAATACTATGTTTAATCCCGATTTGAAAGAAATGCTCAAGAATGTTAACAGCCGTTACAGCCTGGTGGTGGGCACGGCCAAGCGCGCCCGGGAAATTCAGGACGAGGCCATTGCTGCCGAGCAGCATCTGGACACCAAGACCGTGTCCTTGGCCATTGACGACATCAACTCCGGTAAGTATGTGATCGAGGAGCCGGACGAACTCAAGCAGAAATAAAGTGAGCGACAAAGCAGAGAACCGCCCCATTGCCACCGTGGCTGTGGAGCGCACCTTCTTTAATCTGGACAGTGACTACGATTATGCGGTGCCCCTTGCACTGGCAGATCGGGTACGCCCGGGTGTGGCGGTAGAGGTGCCCTTTGGCAGCGGTAATCGACTGCGCCGGGGGATTGTGCTGCAAGTGTTTGTGGGGATCAACCCGGCGCTGAAAGACATTGCCCGTGTGTGCGATTACGGTACGGAGTTGGACGGGAGCCAAATTCGCCTGGCTCGGTGGATGAAAAACCGCTATTTTTGTACCACCTACGAGTGCCTGCTGCAAATGCTGCCTCGTGGGTTCGGTAAGATCGGCGTGGCAGGGGTGCGTATGGCGGAATTGACCGTCAGTCGCGGTGAGGAGCTGCCCCGCTTAACGCCAAAGCAGCAGTCTGTTGCCGATCTTCTGCTGGACATTGGCAGCGCCACCGTAGAGGAGATCAAAACCCTTTGCGGCGTAGGCGACGGGGTGTTGAAAAATATGGAGAAGTGCGGCGCGCTGCGCTTTTTCAAAAAAGAGAAGTACAGAAATCCCTATGCGGATCTGCCTGCTGCTCCTAAAGCGACGAAGATTGAACTGTCTGCCGAGCAGGCAAAGGCGTACGATACGCTGTCCGGTATGCTGGACGGTGACGGCGGTAGCGCGCTGCTGTACGGCGTTACCGGCAGCGGCAAGACCCAGGTATATATGCGCTTGATCGATCGTGCGTTGCAGCAGGGGAAAGATACCATTGTGCTGGTGCCGGAGATCGGTTTGACCCCGCAGGTGCTGGGGCTGTTCCATCAACGGTACGGCCGGCAGGTGGCGGTGCTGCACAGCGGCTTGTCCGTAGGTGAGCGCAACGATGAGTACCGCCGTGCTGACCGAGGAGAAGCTAAGATCGTGCTGGGCACCCGCAGCGCCGTGTTTGCGCCGCTGCACCACCTGGGACTGATCATTATGGACGAGGAGCAGGAGCTGACATACAAGAGTGAGCGCACGCCTCGATACCACGCCCGAGACATTGCCCGCTATCGGGCAGGGGAGAGCGGTGCGCTGTTTGTGATGGCGTCTGCCACCCCCAGTATTGAAAGCTATGCGGCGGCTAAGGCGGGAAAATACACCCTTTGCACCCTGGAGCACCGATTTGGCAACGCTGCGTTGCCGCAGGTGTGTACCGTGGATATGAAAGGGGAGCTGCACGCCGGGCACCGTTCGCCTCTAAGCCGCACCCTGCAAAATCAGATACAGTCCAATTTGGACGCGGGCAAGCAGACGATTCTTTTGATGAACCGGCGGGGGTACAATACATTCATTGCCTGCAACGACTGCGGTCATGTGATCACCTGCCCCAACTGCTCTATTTCGCTGACGTATCACAGTTATTCCAACCGGCTGATGTGCCACTATTGCGGCTATTCCAAGCCTCTGGACAATACATGCCCAGAATGCGGCAGTCATGCGGTGCGGTACAGTGGGTTCGGCACCCAGCGAATTGAGGACGAGCTGCAAGCGCTGTTTCCCGCGGCACGGATTTTGCGTATGGACGCAGACACTACCGCAGGTAAATTCAGCCATCAAAAGCTGTTTGACGCCTTTGCGGCCCACGAATATGATATTTTAGTGGGTACCCAAATGGTGGCTAAGGGGCTGGATTTTGACGATGTGACTCTGGTGGGCGTGGTAAATGCAGATAATGCGTTGTATGACGAGAACTACCTGAGTCATGAGCGTGCCTTTGACCTGATCACCCAAGTGGTGGGGCGCAGCGGTCGGCGAGACGCTACTGGCACGGCAGTGATCCAGACCATTGACCCTTGCAATCCGGTGATCGACCTGGCGGCACGGCAGGACTACCCGGCTTTTTTTGAGACGGAGTACGCCCTGCGGCGTATTTTGACCTATCCGCCGTTTTGCGATATTTACGGTGTGTTCTTTGTCAGCGAAGATGAGAACGCGGCGGCGCTGGCGGCCAAGGCCTTTTTTGAATCACTAGTGCAAGAGAACAAAGCGCAGCAGCAAAAGCTGATTGTGCTTGGTCCCTCACCGGCAAGAATATCAAAAATCAGCAATACCTATCGGTATCGGCTGGCAATTAAGTGTAAAAATTCAAAATCTGTTCGCAATTTGCTCATGCAGGTGTTAAAAGCCACTGTTAAAATGAAAGAACTGCGAAAGGTGCAGATTTCCATAGATTTGAACCCCATTGACCTGGGTTAGGAGAAAAAATGGCATTACGGAATGTAGTAAAATATGGCGATCCGATCTTAAGAAAAAAGAGCCGCACGGTGGAAGTGTTTGATCGGCGAATTGCTACCTTGGTGGAGGATATGTTTGAGACCATGTATAAGGACAACGGCGTGGGTCTGGCTGCGGTGCAGGTGGGCATTCTCAAGCGTATTGTGGTCATCGACTGCGGCGACGGCCCGGTGGAATTGATTAACCCGGAAATCGTAAAGACCGAGGGTGAGCAGTGCGGTCAAGAGGGCTGCCTGTCCCTACCCGGTCGGTACGAGACGGTGCGCCGCCCCCAAAAGGTGCAGGTGAAAGGCCAGGACCGAGAGGGCAAATGGCATGTCTATACCGGCGAGGACCTAAAGGCCCGGGCATTCTGTCATGAGATCGACCACCTGGACGGTGTGCTTTTTATCGACCGTATGGATAAAACAGTAAAGAAGGACTAAGATGCAAACGCTGCGTATCGTATTTATGGGCACGCCGGACTTTGCCGTGCCGTGCCTGCAAACTCTGCTGGACAGCCCCCACAGCGTTGTGGGCGTGTTTACCCAGCCGGATAAGCCACAGGGGCGCAAAATGGTGTTGACCCCGCCGCCGGTGAAGGTGCTGGCTGCGGAGAACGGCGTGCCGGTATTTCAGCCGGAGAAGATGAAAGATCCGGCCACTTTGGAGCAGTTAAATGCACTGGATCCGGATTTGATCGTGGTGGTGGCCTACGGGCGCATTTTGCCACGGCCGGTATTGGAACTGCCACGCTATGGCTGTATCAATGTGCACGCCTCGCTGCTGCCCAAATACCGTGGCGCGGCGCCCATTCAGTGGGCCATTTTAGACGGGGAGACGGAGACCGGCGTGACCATTATGCAAATGGACGCAGGACTGGACACCGGCGATATGCTGCTGGTGAAGAAAACGCCCATTGACCCGGAGGAAACGGCGGAAATGCTGTTTGACCGGCTGTCTGTTTTGGGCGCACAGGCGCTGGCAGAGATTTTACCCGAACTGGACGATCTGCACCCGGTGCCCCAACCGGCAGGGGATTTTGGTTATGCCAAAATGATCTCCAAGTCTATGAGCCCCTTGGATTGGAACCACTCGGCAGCGCAGCTGCACGATCAGGTGCGGGGGCTGTATTCCTGGCCCTGCGCCACCACCACCATTGGCGGCAAGACGGTGAAGGTACTGTCTGCTCGCCTAAGCGACCAAAAGGGGAACACCCCCGGCGCGGTGATTGAGAGCAAGGGCAAGTTGGTCGTTGCCTGCGGCGACGGCGGCGGTTTGGAACTGCTGACCGTGCAGCCTCAGGGGAAGAAAGCCATGGACGCCAAGGCCTTTTTGGCCGGGCACCCGGTGGCGGTAGGTACTGTTTTAGGAGCGTGATTTTATGAACGCCTATATGCTTTATTACGCAACCGGGGTCATTATGATCCCGGTCCTGCTGTTTTCTTTTTATTGCCAAATCAAGGTGAAGCGGGCTTTTCGTCGGTACAGCAGTGTGCACGCCATGTGCGGTATGACCGGCGCCCAGGCGGCGGCGCGACTGTTGCAGCTGAACGGCATTACCGATGTGCAAATTCGCCAGATCGGCGGCACCCTCACCGATTATTACGACCCGAAGAATAAAGAAATTTGCCTGTCCGGCGATGTGTATAATGCCACTTCTGTGGCGGCCATCGGCGTTGCCTGTCATGAGGCGGGCCACGCCTGCCAGCACGCACAGGGCTATGCACCGCTGAAAATTCGTAACGCTGCCATCCCTGCCACCCGCATCGGCTCCTCTTTGGGTATTCCGCTGGTGCTGCTGGGCGTGGTATTTACCTGGCGGCCGCTGATTATGGTGGGTATTGTGTTGTATGCGTTAGTGGCACTGTTCCAGCTGCTGACCTTGCCGGTGGAATTTAATGCCTCCCGCCGGGCCTTGCAGACTATTGAAAGCAATCAATTTTTAACCGAACAGGAGTACCGGGGCGCGAAGAAAGTGCTGACGGCGGCTGCCCTTACCTATGTGGCGGCGCTGGCCTCTGCACTGGCTACTTTGCTGCGGCTGCTGCTCCTGGCAGGACGAAGCAATGACCGTTAAATCTCCGCGCTTAGCCGCGTTTGAAGCCCTATATAAAATTCAACAGGAGAGCGCCTATTCCAATCTTTCTCTCGACCATTTACCTGTGGCCAACGGGCAGAAACGGGCTTTTGCCACTGCTTTGGTGCGGGGCGTATTGGAACGGCAGATCACTTTGGACGCTTTGGTGGATAAATTCACCACCGGGCGATTGAAGCCCAAGGTGCGGGTGTTGCTGCGTATGGGCGCCTACCAGGTGCTGTATATGGACAAGGTGCCCGCGTCTGCTGCGGTGAACGAAACGGTGGAACTGGCAAAGACCGTAGGTCAAGGCTATTACGGTCGCCTGATTAACGCGGTACTGCGGCAGATTGCAGCGGATCCGGATTTGCCGGACACGCCCATGCTCCGCTATTCCGTGCCCCAGCCCCTGCTGGCTATGTGGCAAAAGACCTATGGAGCGGATGCTACGGCGGCGTTCCTGCCTTATATCAACGGTCGTGCGCCATTATTTTTGGTGCCCAATTCTTTATTTGTAACGGCTGCGCAGTTGCAAGATATGCTGGCAGAGGAAGGCGTGCAGGCACGCACGCTGCCGGAGGGCATACTGGGTGTGGATAACGGCTTTGATGTGGAGCGCTCTGCTGCGTTCCGGAAAGGCTATTTTCATGTGCAGGATTTGTCCTGCTACTTAGCCTGTGCCGCCTTGCAGGTGCGCCCGGGCCAGACGGTGCTGGATGTGTGTGCCGCACCGGGTGGTAAATCCTTTACTTTGGCGGAGCAGATGAACAATACCGGCCGCTTGATCGCCTGTGATCTGCACCCCCACCGGGTGGCGCTGATCGAGAGCGGCGCCCGGCGATTGCACTTGGACTGTATAGAATCCCGCGTGCAGGACGCTACCGTGCATAGCCGTGACCTTCCGGCAGCAGACGCCATTATTTGCGATGTGCCCTGCTCCGGTTTCGGCATTCTCCGCCGCAAGCCGGAAATCCGCTATAAAGATTTAGACAGTATCAAGGATCTGCCGGCCTTGCAGCTTTCCATTTTGCAGACGGCAGTTACTTACCTGAAACCCGGCGGCCGACTGGTGTATTCCACCTGCACACTCCATAAAAAAGAGAATGAAAAAGTTGTGTCCGCGTTTCTTGACCGACACAGCGCCTTTTCCCTGGAGGCGGAATGTACGCGCTTTCCGTGTGAACAGGGCAGCGACGGCTTTTACTACGCCGTTTTGGAGAGACAGGTATGAAAGAGGACATTAAAAGTTTAACTTACCCGGCACTGTGTGAACGGCTGGGGGACCTGGGGCTGAAGCGCTTTCGCGCCGATCAGGTGTACGGCTGGCTGCACAAGGTGGGCGTGCAGGACTTTGAGGAAATGACCAATCTGTCCAAGGATCTTCGGAGCAAACTGGCCGAACGGTTTGCCATTCCCGCCTGCCGAATTGAAGAAAAATATGTGTCTGCCGTGGATGACACGGTGAAGTACCTGTTTCGCCTGAACGACGGCGAATATGTGGAGTCCGTGGTCATGCACTATAACTACGGTTACACCATTTGTGTGTCCAGCCAGGTGGGGTGCAAAATGGGCTGCACTTTCTGCGCGTCCACTTTGGCCGGGTTCCAGCGGAATTTGCTGCCGGCAGAGATTGAAAGCCAGGTGCACGCTGCCCAGCAGGACCTGGGCTGCCGCATATCCCATATTGTGATGATGGGCATTGGCGAGCCCCTGGACAATTACGACAATACCATCGCGTTTTTACATACGGTCAACGACCCGCGGGGACTGAATATCAGCCTTCGGAATATCACCATATCTACCTGCGGGCTGGTGGACCGTATTTATGATTTGATGCAAGAGGATTTACCGGTGACGCTGACTCTTTCCCTGCACGCGCCAAATGATGAAATTCGCTCCCGCACCATGCCGGTGAATGCCCGGTGGGGCATGGACGCTACCCTGCGCGCCATGGCAGCTTATGCGGAGAAAACCTCGCGCCGGGTGTCCTTTGAATACACGTTGATCCACAATGTAAACGACCGACCGGCTCATGCCATGGAATTGGCGGCTCGGCTGCGGGGAATGCTTTGCCATGTGAACCTGATCCCGGTGAACGATGTGGCGGAGCGGGGCAATGTGCGATCCAGTCAAAAAGACATTCAAAACTTTCAAAGCATATTGAAAAAGCAGGGAATAAATGCTACAATAAGAAGAACTTTAGGTCATGATATCAATGCCTCTTGCGGGCAGCTTCGCAGATTGAAGAAACGAGGTGATCAGATTGAACATGGTTGCTAAAACCGACCGGGGGCGGATCCGTGAGTCCAACCAGGATGCCTATTTTGTGGGCGAAATGCCGGACGGTACGGCCTTTGCCGTGGTGTGCGACGGTATGGGCGGCGCAGCCGGCGGCAATATTGCCAGCTCTTTGGCGGTGCAGGTGATCAGCAGCAAGATCAATGCGTCTTACCACCCCAATATGCGGGACAGCTCCATTTGCAATATGCTGGAGTCGGCGCTGTCTGCCGCCAATGTGGAAGTGTATGATCTGGCGCAGGAAAAGGCGGATCTTCGGGGTATGGGCACCACGGTGGTGTGCGCCGTCATTCGTGGCGGCCAGGCGTTTATCGCCCACGCCGGGGACAGTCGAGCGTATCTCTTTTCTGCCGAAGGCTTGCAGCAGGTAACGACGGACCACAGTATGGTGCAGGATCTGGTGGAGAGCGGCAAGATCACCCCGGACGAGGCCAAGCACCACCCCAATAAGAATATCATCACCCGTGCCATCGGGGTAGACAGTGCCGTTAAGATTGACTTTGACCAGATCGACTTTAGCGACGGCCAGGTGCTGCTGCTGTGTACGGACGGTCTTTCCAACTATGTGGACAATGACGAGATGGTCAGCGCCATCAGTGACGGTCAGTATTATGCCTATGCGGATCGCCTGGTGCAGCAGGCCAACAAAAACGGCGGCGGTGATAATATTACCGTTGTTGCCATCAGCAATTAAGCGGAGTGAACAAATATAATGGATAATTATGTAGGAAAACGCTTAGACGGCAGATATGAAGTGCAGGAGATCATCGGCGTAGGCGGTATGTCCGTTGTTTATAAAGCCTATGACAATGTGGATGACCGCATTGTGGCGGTGAAGATCCTGAAGGACGAGTTTTTGCAAAATGACGATTTTGTGCGCCGGTTCAAAAACGAGTCCAAGGCCATTGCCGTTATGTCCCACCCCAATATCGTAAAGGTGTACGATGTGAGCTTTGGCGAGAAGCTCCAGTACATTGTGATGGAGTATGTGGACGGCATTACCTTAAAGGAATATATACAAAAGCAGGGGGCCATCACCTGGAATGACGCCCTGTACTTTACCACGCAGATCTTGCGTGCGTTGCAGCACGCCCACGACAAGGGCATTGTGCACCGGGACATTAAGCCCCAAAATATTATGCTGCTGGCTGACGGTCATATTAAAGTGACAGACTTTGGCATTGCCCGCTTCTCCCGCAGCGAGACCAAAACTTTAACGGAAAATGCCATTGGCTCTGTGCATTATATCAGTCCGGAGCAGGCCAAGGGCGAGTTTACTGACGAGCGGGCGGATATTTACTCTTTGGGCGTGGTGCTCTATGAGATGCTGGCCGGTCGTGTGCCTTTTGATGCAGACAGCGCCGTGTCCGTGGCCCTAATGCAGGTGCAGGCGGATGCCAAGCGGCTCATTGACATTAACCCGGATATTCCCCGGGGCGTGGAGCAGATCTGTGCCCACGCTATGGAGAAGAATCCGGCAAATCGCTACCAGTCCGCAACGGAAATGCTCTTTGATGTGGAGGAGGTCATCAAGAACCCGGCCACCACATTTGACTATTCCTATTTTGTGGACGAGGAGCCCACGAAATATGTGATCAAGACGGTGGAGCACACGGAGCAGCCCCAGCCGGATCTGCGATCCGAGCCGGAACAACCGGTGGTTGAGGAAGACCCCAAGCGCAAAGGCAAGATCGTGGGCGCTGTGATCGCCGGTATGCTGGTGCTTGTAGTAGCCATTGTACTGTTGGTGATGGGCCTTACCGGTTCCCTGAACACCAAGTCTATGAAGTTGGAGAACTTTGTGGGTCAGTCCTATGACACCATCGTCAGCTCCAACCAGTACGATTATGTTTTTGTACAGGAGAGCAAGGAGAGTGAGGACGCCGACCCGGGCACGGTGCTGGAGCAAAAGCCGGCAGCCGGTGAGCGGGTGATGAAGGGCAGCACAGTGACCCTTGTGGTGGCCCAGACGCCCGGCGGTATCCAAGTGCCCAACTGCTACGGCCTTGGTGAGGATATGGCCAAGAAAGAGTTAGCCTCCGAGGGACTGAACAACTACACCGTAACCACCATCTCCAGCGAGTCGGTAAAGGAGGGTCAGTGCGTATACACCAGCCCCAAGGCAGGGGATTTGGTGGCAGCGGACCAAACGGTGACCATTTATATCAGCTCCGGCCCCAGCACGACCCAAAAGGTGCTGCTGACTGTGCCGGATGTGCGGGGACTCAGTCAAAGCGACGCCCGCAGCTTTTTGGAGAAGAGCGGGTTTGAGAATGTACAGATTTCTACCGAAGACAGCAATTTGCCCAAGGATACGGTGATCAGCCAGACCCCCGGTCAGGGTGAGGCGGCGGAGCCGTCGGCTGCCATCAAGCTGGTGGTGTCCACCGGCGTAGTGTCTACCGACCCGGCGGCACAGACGGTAAAGTTGCAGGTAACGGTGCCGGATACCGGCAAGCACAGCACCCTGAACATCTATGTGGACGGGGAACTGCAATTTACCAAGAGCGAGAGCCTGGACGGCGGCCAGCGTACCTTTAACCTGCAAGTGTCTTACGGTGCCCGGGTGGAGATCGAGGTGGAACTGGGCGAGGTGTCTCAGCGCCAGACTGTAAAGGCAGACAAGGCCAAAACGGTGCGTATGAACTTTAACGACAAGACGGACACCACAGTACCCGACGGGACGGACTGATATGGCAGTAATAGGCAGAATTCACAAAGGAATCGGCGGTTTCTATTATGTAGAAACCGCCGATGGATTATATGAGTGCAAGGCGCGGGGCGCCTTTCGCAAGCAGCGGATCACCCCGTTGGTTGGGGATCGGGTAGAGATTACCGTGAACGCGCAAGGGGAGAATACCATTGACACGATTTTGCCTCGCAAAAATGAATTGCGCCGGCCGCCGCTGGCCAATTTAGACCGGCTCTTTATTGTGTCGTCTTTGGTAGATCCGGAGATCCGCACCGTGCAGATCGACAAGCTGACGGTGCTGGCGGCGCAAAAGGGCATTGATTGTGTGATCGTGCTCACTAAGGCGGATTTGGCAGAGAACGGGCAGCAGTATGCCGACATTTACAAAAAAGCCGGTTACCCTGTGGTGCTGTGTAATGCCCGCTCCGGCGCAGGGACAGACGAATTGCCGGCGCTGATCTCCGGCAAGTTGTGCGCATTTACCGGCAACAGCGGCGTGGGCAAGTCCACACTGCTGAACCGTCTGTGCCCGGATTTGGCGCTGGAAACCGGCGAAACCAGCAAGAAGCTGGGGCGCGGTCGCCACACCACCCGGCATTGTGAGTTGTATCCGGTGGCCGGTGGTTGGGTAGCGGATACCCCCGGCTTTTCTGCGCTGGAACTGGAGCGGGATGCGGAGATTGACAAAGAGGAGCTTCCCGAGTGCTTCCCGGATTTTCGCCCTTATTTGGGGGATTGCCGCTTTAATAGCTGCACCCATGTGGCAGATAAAGGCTGTGCTGTATGCGCCGCTGTGGAGCGGGGCGAGATCAGCGAAAGCCGCCACAACAGTTATGTTGAATTTTATAATCAGGTAAAGGATATTAAAAAATGGGAACGGAAATAAAGCGCTGCCTGATTGTCAGCGGCGCGCCGGAGGCGGATATTGCCTACATAAAGCCGTTGTTGCCCGGCGCTTTTGTGGTAGCAGCAGACAGCGGCTATCAAAAGTGCCGTCGTCTGGGACTGGAGCCGGATCTTGTGGTAGGGGACTTTGATTCTTCACCGGTGCCGGAGCACAGCAAGGAACTGATTGTGATGCCCGCGCATAAGGACGATACGGACACGCTGGCGGCCATAAAGATCGCTATGGAGCGCGGCTATACCCACCTGACTCTGGTGGGCGCCATCGGCAACCGCTTTGACCATTCTTTCTCCAATGTGGCAAACTTGGCCTATTGCCTGGACCGCGGTGTGCAGGCGGAGATTATTACCCCCAATGAAAAGCTTTTTATTTCTGACGGCCCTTTTTCCTTTAGCGGGGCGGGCTACGGCTATTTCTCCCTGTTTGCCTTTGGCGGCGTGTGCCGGGGTCTGACCATTCGGGGCGCCGAGTGGGAATTGACGGACTATGACCTGGCCCCGGCCACCTCTATGTGCCAAAGCAATGAGGTGCGGGGCGGGGAATGTTCCATTTCTTTCCGGGAGGGCCGACTGCTGACGGTGCTCAGTAACGATCTGCAATTGCGCGCATAGTATGGTGTAAATACAGCATTTGCGGGGTGTTCGGTGTGAAAAAGATGTGCAGGCGTGACTTTTTGTGGATCGCATTCGGTGCAGGACTGGTGATCGCCTGTTGCTGCCCCACCATTTGGGTCACCCGCATTTTGGCCATCGCCGTAATCGTCCTGGGCATTATTTGCTGTAAACGCTAAAAGGAGGGCCATTATGCAAGTGATCGTACTGGATCGCCCAAAGGTGCTGGCGCCGCTGCTGCGCGTCGTCTTTAAGATCAAAAAAGTAAAGCCGGAAACTTAAAGCTAACATAAAAAAGACTTCGTTATCACAGGGTAACGAAGTCTTTTTCTTTTTTGCGAGATGTGAAAAATACTAGAAACACATTGACAAGATTATACAGAAGTGTTACTATTAAGACATAAAAAGATATGATAAAGGAGAATAACTATGATAGATCAAAAAGAATGGTATCAATTTAAAAATGCTGACCTGGATTTTTCCGCACCTGTTGAACTTGCTAAGCGGAAAGGAAAAGTAGAATCAGAAAATCAGGTTTACCGAACGGATTTCATGCGCGATCGTGACCGGGTGCTGTATTGCAGCGCTTTTCGCAGATTGTCCGGCAAAACGCAGATATACTTAACAGGTACGGACGACCATCAGAGAAATCGGTTGACTCATACCCTGGAGGTGTCCCAAATTGCACGGACGATCTCTCATGCACTGCGGCTTGATTGCAATTTAACGGAGGCGATCGCCTTAGGTCACGATTTAGGCCACACGCCGTTTGGACATGCCGGTGAGCAAATGCTGCACGAGATCATGTCTCCGTCTGATACTGTGCTGGTAAAAAAATCCCCAATGAATAATGTTGAAAATTTTATAAACGGAACTTTTCAAGAATCCATGCTTGGTTTTAAACACAATATCCAAAGTGTTCGTGTGGCAGTAACCATTGAGTCCGATTATGGGGAGAATGGACTCAATTTGACCAATTATACCTTGTGGGGGATGATGAATCACTCACGGCCGGAATATAGTCGCGACAAAGTAAGAGTGTATCCCAATTTCTTTACTCCTTCGTATATTAAACAATATAATTCGTTGTTTTTACTTCCTGGTTGTAAAGATGAACGGAATGCGTGGTCTTTTGAGGCATTGGTGGTAAGAGAAGCAGACACCATTGCACAGTGGCACCACGACCTGGAAGATGCGCTGCGCGGGTATGCTATGACCGGCAAAGAGGTGTGCGAATGCGTTGAGACGAACATGGAATCCTTCATGGTTGATGATGATTTGCATTTGCTGGCAGATCTTAAAGGTAGAACGCAAATTGATACGAAATATATTACAGATTTTTCCAGAGTCGTTGTCAATACATTGGTCAATCGTCTGGTACGCTGTTCGATGCACAATTTGGATAACCTATGGATAGAACGGAATAAGAAGGATCGTGTAGCGTTCTTTAAGGAACACAGCAGCGATGATGAGGAAATCCAAGGGGCGATCGGTTTGCAAATGTTGGATGCAATGGACAATAGAATTGACCGATTAAGAGACGAATACGGCAAAACTATAAGCACAAAAATTCATCATTCGCAAGAGGTGGAGCGGATGAATGCAAAAGGCCAGTACATAATCAGAAAGCTGTTTCAGGCTTATTATTCGCATCCGCAGCAACTGTCAGACGAAGCGGTTAGACGGTGTATGTCTGATCTTAGGCGATATAACAATCTTCCGGATGATCCTAATGAAAGCATAGGCCCTTTGCGCGCAGAATTTGAAAATATCAGAAAAGAAAAAAGTGACGAGCAGCAAAAAATCATACTCATGCGGCATATTGCAGATCATATAGCCGGTATGACAGATCATTTTGCCATGCAGGAGTTTAAGAACCTGTATAATTGATTTAAAAAGCCTAATAGGCTTTCTATCAGAGAACTAAAACAAAACCCGCGGGACCTGAAAAGGTGCTGCGGGTTTTCTCGTTGTAACATTTTTCTTTGGTGTGCATAGGCGGGGGTGCGAGCGCATAGATATTACCAGTAACTGTAAGGAGATGTTGCAATGGAAACGGAAAAGACCTTTGCCGACAGCAAGCGCACGGTTTGTTTGGGCACGGGAGAAGCAAAGTTTGAAGTGGAATACCAGGAGAGCCTGCCCCAATACTGCGAAGATGTGGAGCGGGTGGTGCGGTGCGTGTGCAGTCATGCGGTGACGGACTATGAATATGCCTCCGGCAGCTTAAGGGTGACAGGACGCAGCCGCATTTCGCTGGTGTATATCTCCACTTCCGGGTGCTGTTTGTCCGCCGCGTTTGAGGAGCGGTTCACTAAAAACATTGACGCACCGGTGACGGACGCCTTTGCCTTTGCCCAGGTGCACACTTGTACGGACTTTACCAACTATCGGTTGATCAATCAGCGCAAGTTAGAGGTGCGCTCCGGGCTGCAAGTCCACACAGAGGTCTTTGCCTATATGGAGCAGAGTCAGCTGACTGACTGCTGCGGTGCCATTTTGCGCCAGGCAGACGCCCAGTGCCTGGAGGTGCTGGACGCCGGACTGTTCTCCTGCGACTTTGACGAAAAATTTGCCATCGGCCAGCACAACACCAATATTTCTGTGTTGATCCACACCGGTGCCTTTGCGGTGATTGACGAGGTGCGCGCCATTGCGGGCAAAATGCTGGTGAAATGCCGGGCTGAGTTATGCGTGGTCTATGAAAACACGGAACATAACACGGAGAAATGCTGCTTTACCGTGCACAGCAGTAAAATCGTGGATGTGGCCGGTATGACCGAGGACAGCCATGCCTTTGCACAAGTGAAGATCGGCTCTCTGTTTGTAAAGCCGGTGCCGGACGAAAATAACGACCTGCGCCGGTTGGAGATTGCCGGAGCCTTTTGTGTATCCTACACCGCCGCCCGGGTCAGCGATACCCGACTGGTGACAGACGCCTATGCCATTGCTTATGACGCTCGAGTGCAGACCGGCACGGTTCCGTTGCTGCGAGATCCTCAATTTTTCTATGACGGCAAAACATTGTCTGCAGATCTAAGCTTTGAGGACACGGAGATCACGGAAATTTTGGATCTGTCCCTGGCTATACAGGAGGCGCGGGTGCAAAACGGCCTGCTGCTGGTGGAAATGGGTTACGGCGTAGCCTACCACGATGTGAGCGGCAATCTATGTTGTAAGGACGGCGTGACCCGGCTGCAACTGGCACTGACGGATGACAAGTGCGCCGGATTTGTAGGCGCCGGTCTGCAATCCTTTGATTATATCTTACAGTCGGCTAACCGCATTGAACTGCGGGTGAATATAGAGTACAGTGCCTGCCTGTACACCCAGGCGGAGATGCAGACGGTAACCGATGTGGAGCTGCAACCCTGCAGTGCCGGTGAGTCGCCGGTGCTGACACTGTATTTTGCCGCCAAGGACGAGAGCCTGTGGGACATTGCCAAAAAATTCCGCTCTCGCACCGAGCTGATTCAGCAGGAAAATCAACTGACGGAAGATATACTTCGCCAACAAACCATTCTTTTGATTCCGGGAGTGTGAGCATATGAATCAACGGATTTACAGCGATATCGCTCTCCGAACGCAGGGTGATATTTATATCGGCGTGGTGGGGCCGGTGCGCACAGGCAAATCCACTTTTATCAAGCGATTTATGGACACCATGGTGATCCCCAATATTGACGGAGAGTACCAGCGAGAGCGGGCCACGGACGAACTGCCCCAGTCCGCTGCCGGGCGCACCATTATGACCACGGAGCCGAAATTCGTGCCGGAAGAAGCGGTGACCCTGCATTTGACGGATCACACTTCCTTCCGTGTGCGGCTGGTGGACTGTGTAGGCTATATTGTGCCCAGTGCCGTAGGCTATATTGAGGAGGAGCAGCCCCGGATGGTGCGCACGCCCTGGTATGAGGAAGAAATACCCTTTAATATGGCGGCGGAGATCGGCACGAAGAAAGTGATTACCGAGCACTCCACCATCGGTTTGGTCGTTACGACGGACGGCACCATTACTTCTATCCCAAGAGCGGAGTATGAAGAAGCAGAGGAGCGGGTGATCGAGGAGCTAAAATCCTATGGCAAGCCCTTTGTGGTGCTGCTCAATTCTGAGACGCCCACAGCCCCGGGTACTGTCGCTTTGGCCGCAGAACTAACGGAGAAATACGGCGTACCGGTGCTGGCAGAGAATTGTATGGAAATGGACGCCGAGGCGTTCAATGCGGTGCTGCAAAAAGTGCTGTACGAATTTCCCATCAGCTCCGTACAACTGCTGATGCCCGGCTGGATCAAGTGCCTGGACGATCAGGACCCTTGGAAAACGGAGCTGTTCGCTGCGGTACAACAGGACTGCCACAGTTTGTCAACCATTGACAGTGTGCAGCAGTTTACCGCTGCGTTGGCACAGGTTTCGCGGATTGAAAGCGTACAGGTGCGGCGACTGGATCTGTCCACCGGCGATGTGCAGCTGGATGTGCAGGTGGACCACAGCTACTTTTATCAGGTGTTGTCCGAGAAATGCGGCCTGACCATTGCCAACGAACGCCAGTTAATGGAGCAGATCTTGCAGCTGGTGGCTGTCAAGCAGCGGTTTGCACGGTTTGAGCAGGCGCTGGCGGATGTGGAGAATAGCGGATACGGTATTGTAATGCCTGCCATGGATGAGATGCATCTGGATGAGCCGGAAATTATGAAACAGGGTGGCCGCTACGGTGTAAAGCTCCGGGCACAGGCGCCGTCCATTCATATGATCCGCTGCAATACGTATACGGAAGTGGCACCTATTGTAGGCAGCGAAAGCCAGTCCCAGGAGTTGGTCATGTACCTGCTCAAAGAGTTTGAACAGGATCCGGCAGCCATTTGGAATACCAATTTGTTTGGCAAGCCGTTGCTGGATCTGGTGAACGAGGGGTTGAATAACAAGCTTTACCGTATGCCGGAGGACGCTCGCAACAAGTTCAGGGAGACCATCGAGCGGGTGATCAACGAGGGGTGCAGCGGGCTGATCTGTATTATTCTTTAACAAGAAAAACAAAAAAACGGAGCCAAACGGCTCCGTTTTTACCATCAATAAAAATAAAATTTGGCTTCCAGCACCAAGGCCAGCGCCGCTTGCAGCAGAATGAATACCGGCAGGGTGATCATAAATTTTTTATGCCGGGTCTTGTGGCGGATCAGGCGCATGGTCATGTACTCGCCCACAGCGCCGCCCAACAGCGCTACGAACAGCAGCGTATCCTCCGGCACGCGCCATTTGCCTTTTTTGGCCCGTACCTTGTCGCTGACGGTCAGTATGATGGCCAGCAGGTTGGTGCACACCAACCAAAGCAGGGCGAACCGGTACAGGGTCACGCTTGCTTTTCCGGCTTAAAGGGCTTTAAGTCCTTTAGGTCAAAGTTGCCGATGGACAGGGGAGAACCCTTTTTGAAATCATCGCCCTTTTGCTCGTCTACACCAAAGACGGCGGCGCAGTTGGGACATACCAAAAAGTACACCGTTTGGCATTCCAGGGGCAGCGGCAATTTTACAGCAATGCGGCGCTCAAAATTGGAAAACACGCCAAAATGCCCTTTTTTGCCGCACTGGGGACAGGTGAGCTCCACCGTCTCGCCGCGGGCTTTAATATGATTATCTGTACCTAATCTGTATTCCATAATATCACCTATGTTTATTTTACAATATTTTTAGAAAGTGTCAAGTATGAAGAAAGTATTCCTCTCTCTTTTCTGCCTGGTACTGCTGTGCGGATGTACGGTGAACAAACCGGCGCAAACCGAGACTACAACGGCGCCGGACACGGCCGCTGCCGGAGAACTGACCGTGCGCAGCGTGTGGATCACTTACTATGAGCTCCAGGCCTTTACCGGTAAATACGATAACGGCGGCGATTTTTACAGCGCCGTATCCAAGGCTTTTGCTCAGTTGCAAAGGCGGGGCTTTACGGCGGTCACCGTGCAGGTGCACCCATGTGCAGACGCCTTTTATTCGTCCAAATACTTTCCGGTCAGCGTCTACTGCTTTGGTAAAGCGGGCGGGGATTTAAAATACGACCCACTGGAACTGCTGTGCAAGGCGGCCCACGAAAATCAACTGAAAATCGAAGCCTGGTTCAACCCATACCGGGTGAGCCAGCAGGATAAGATTGACAAACTGGACGACGATAACATTGCAAAAAAGTGGTATAAGGAGAAAAACGGCAATGTGGTGATCGTAAATAAAAAGATTTACTTTAACCCGGCGGCCAAAGCGGTGCAAAAGCGCATTGTGGCCGGCGTGCGGGAGGTTGTGAAAAACTACCCGGTAGACGGCATTCATTTTGACGATTACTTTTACCCGGATACGGACAAGAAAATTGACGCCAAGCAGTATGCTGCCTACCGTGCAGACGGCGGCAACCTGTCTTTAGGCGACTGGCGGCGCAGCCGAGTGAATGACCTAATCCGTGCTGTTTATAAAGCTGTGAAAGAAGAGAATATTAACTGCACCTTTGGCATCAGCCCGGCGGCGGGCATTGCCAATGATCGGGACAGTTTGTACGCCGATGTGGAGACCTGGGCAACCCAAAAGGGTTACTGCGATTATCTGTGTCCCCAGGTGTACTTCGGCTTTCTTAACGATACCCTGCCGTTTATGAAAACGGTGAAAGATTGGCGGGATCTGGTTACCGCCTGCGATCTTTATATCGGCCTGCCGCTGTATAAATGCGGCAAGACTGATATTTATGCCGGGCGGGGCAAGGGCGAATTTCAAGAGAACAAGAATATGATCTTTCGCCAAATTCAGTTTATCCGCCAAATTCCGGCGGTAAAGGGCTTTTATGTGTTCTCCTACGGCTATCTATCCGACGACAGCGTAGGGGAGGAGGTCAGCGGCCTTTACTCTGCGATGCAGTGATCGGCGTTTTCCACGCCGGTAATGGTCACTTCTACCAGGTCACCGATGTGCAGATCGCTGCGGTGAATGGTCACCGGTACATAATTGCGGGTGTAGCCGGTGTAGGTGCCGTTCGGTTGTTGCTGCTCCACCAGCACCTGTGTTTTTTGACCAACAAGGCTGTCAAAATAGGCCTCACGCAGCTTGTCCGTCTCTGCAATCAACTTTTTGGCGCGGCGCTCCTTCTCCTGTCGGGGCACGCTGTCGCCCCGTTTGGAGGCGGCTGTGCCCTCTCGCTGGGAGTAGGGGAATACATGCACCTTTTCAAACCCGATCTTCTTTGCAAAGGCCAGACTTTCCTCAAAATCGGCTTCCGTTTCTTCATGAAAGCCGGTCATCATATCTGTGGTCAAAGTGGCGCCCGGAAATGCCGCACGCAGCTTGCGGCACAGGTCTGCATATTCTTCCGCCGTGTAGTGGCGGTTCATGGATTTTAAGGTCTTGGTGCAGCCGCTTTGCAGGGAGATGTGGAACTGGGGACAAAATTTTTCCATCTTGGCCAGCCCGGCAATGATCCGGTCGGTGATGTGGTCCGGCTCCAGCGAGCCCAGGCGCACCCGAGCAATGCCGGGGGTGCGATCGCAAATGGCAACCGCGTCCAGCAGGTCAAAATCCTGCCCCTTGCCGTAGGCGGACAGGTTAATGCCTACCAGCACGATCTCTTTAATGCCGTGGGCAGCCAGGTCCTGCACTTCCTTTTCCAAATCTGCCGGTGCCTTAGAGCGCACCCGCCCTCTGGATTTGGGAATAATGCAGTAGGAGCAAAACCGGTCACAGCCGTCCTCAATTTTTACAAAGGCGCGCACTCGCTGCCCAAAGCCGCTGATGGCGCAGGGGGCAAAGGGGTCGCCGGTTTGGTGGGCGTTAATGTCCACAATGCGGCTTTTTTCTGTATGATACCGGTTGATGATGGAAAAAATATCACCGTCGCTTTTGTTAGAAAACACGATGTCTGCGTCCAGCTGGGCCTTGGCCTCCTCCGGAAACGCCTGGGGCATACAGCCGGTGAGAATCACCGTTGCGCCCGGGTGACGGCGCTTAAAGCGGCGCACGCTTTGGCGGGTCTTTTGGTCCGCAGTGGCGGTTACCGTACAAGAGTTGACGATGTAGTAGTCCGCCTCCTGATCCGGGGACACAATCTCAAAACCGGCGCTGCGCAGCAGCTCGGCCATATATTCACTTTCATACTGGTTAACCTTGCAGCCAAGGGTGTAAAAAGCAGCTTTCATATCTATTACGCTCCAATCCACGACATTATAGCATAAAGCCGGGGGCGGAGCAAGATTTTTTAGCGCAAACATGAGGTGGTATGATGAAAAAAATCGGAACATTTTTGCTGGCTTTGATGCTGGCGTTGGCAGTGCCTGCTCCCTGCTTTGCCGCTGTGGATGAAAAGACGGTAGAGGCACCCAGCGCCGTGCTGGTGAGCGCGGATACAGGGGCTGTGCTCTTTGAGAAGAACGCCCACGACAGGCGCTCCCCGGCGTCGGTCACCAAGCTGATGACTATGCTGCTAGTGGCGGAAGCCCTGGACAGCGGCAAGATTAAACTGACGGATACAGTCACCGGCAGCGCCAACGCAGCCTCCAAGGGCGGCTCCCAAATTTGGCTGGAAGTGGGGGAGCAGATGACCGTGGAGGAACTGCTGAAAGCGGTGGTAATCGCTTCCGCCAATGACGCCTGCACGGCGCTGGCAGAGTTCGTAGCCGGGTCGGACGGCGCCTTTGTGCAGCGAATGAATGCCCGTGCCGGGGAATTGGGGCTAAAGGATACCCATTTTGAAAACTGCACCGGGCTGGATGATACGGCCAAAAATCATTTTTCTTCTGCTTACGACCTGGCGGTGATTGCCCGGGAAGTGCTGCGCCACAACTGGATCACCAAGTATACCACCGTGTGGCTGGACAGTCTGCGGGACGGCAAAACGGAACTGAATAATACCAACAAACTGGTCAACACTTATGACGGCATTACCGGGCTGAAAACCGGCACCACGGAGAAGGCGGGCTTTTGCCTGTGCGCCACTGCCCGGCGGGACGGTATGCAGCTGATCGCCGTGGTGCTGGGCGCCAAGACCAGCCAGCAGCGCTTTTCCACGGCTACGGCGCTGCTGGACAGCGGCTTTGCGGATTATCGGCTGGTGACCCTATCGGCAGACCCAAAGAAAATCGCTCAAATTACCGTGAAAAACGGCGTCCAAAAGACCCTGACCCCTGCCGTGCCTGCCAAGCAGCAGCTGCTGTGCGCCAAGGGCAGCACGGAACCCACATACCAATATCAGCTGAAAAAGACGGTGACGGCGCCTGTGCGCAAGAATACCAAGGTGGGCACCGTGACGGTCAAGCTGGAGGGCAAAACCGTGGCGGAACTGCCGGTGTATGCCGGGGTGAATATCGACAAAACCGCCTTTTGGTCGGTTTTTGTCCGCTTTTTAAGGACATTTTGAAAATAAGTGTTGAAAAATCAGCTTTGTTGTTGTAAAATGAGGATTTGAAATTCCAAGTAGAATGGAGATAAAAGGATGGCAGTTAAATTTAACAGTAATTTTGCTGAGTCTTTCGTCAGCAAGGCGGATATTCAGGCGCTGGAGCCCCAGGCTGCGGCTGCGCAAAAGACCCTGATGGACGGTACCGGTGCCGGTAACGACTTTTTGGGCTGGGTACATCTGCCCACCGATTATGACAAAGAGGAGTTTGCCCGCATTAAAAAGGCGGCTTCTTACATTCAGAAGAATGCGGATGTGCTGATCGTGATCGGTATCGGCGGCTCTTATCTTGGTGCCCGTGCCGTGATTGAGGCGCTGAAGTCCCCCAACTACAACCTGCTGGCCAAGGACACCCCGCAGATCTTCTTTATCGGCAATTCCATCAGCCCGGAGATGCTCAACGAGACCGTGGCCCTTTGCGAGGGCAAGGACATTTGCGTGAATGTGATCAGCAAGAGCGGCACCACCACGGAGCCGGCGATCGCTTTTCGTGTGTTCCGGGAGATGGTCAACAAGAAGTACAGCGCAGAGGAGGCTGCAAAGCGCATTTTCTGCACCACCGATCAGTCTAAGGGTACCTTAAAGGCGCTGGCAGACGCAGAGGGCTATGAGACCTTTGTGGTGCCGGATAATGTAGGCGGTCGTTACAGCGTGCTTACTGCCGTGGGTCTGTTGCCCATCGCTGTGGCCGGTATTGATATTGACGCGCTGATGGCCGGTGCCAAGACCGCAGAGGATACTCTGTGCGGCCAAACGGTAGACTCAAACGATGTGCTGAAATATGCCGCCGCCAGAAATTGCTTCTATAACAAGGGCAAGAGCCTGGAGTGCTTTGTGTCTTATGAGCCGGCAATGACTATGTTCAACGAGTGGCTCAAGCAGCTGTTTGCAGAGAGCGAGGGCAAGGACGGCAAGGGCCTGTTCCCGGTGTCCTGCGTGTTTTCCACCGACCTGCACTCCGTAGGTCAGTATATCCAGGAAAGCGGCAGCAAGCTGATGTTTGAGACCGTGATGCAGTTTGCCCGCCCCCAGAGCGATTATGTGATCGGTGAGGAAGAAGGCAATATTGACGGCTTGAACTTCCTGGCCGGTAAGGAAATGAGCTATGTTAACGAAAAGGCCCGCCAGGGCACTCTGCTGGCCCACACCGCCGGCGGCGTCGGCAACTTTGTTCTGGAAATCGACGCCCTGGACGCAGAAAACATGGGCTATATGATTTATTTCTTTGAGAAAGTATGCGCCGTTTCCGGCTATATGCTGGGGGTTAATCCCTTTAATCAGCCCGGCGTAGAGAGCTACAAAAAGAATATGTTTGCACTCCTTGGCAAACCCGGTTATGAAAGTGAAAAAGAAAACCTTGAAAAACAGTTGGGGTTATGCTAAAATAGAGTTGCAAATAAATCCTATTGGAGGAATAATAAATGATTAAGCTCATTATCGGCAACAAAGGCTCAGGCAAAACCAAAAAACTCATCGACCTGGTGAACACCTGCGTAGAGAAGTCTGACGGCAATGTGGTGTGCATTGAAAAGGAGCCCAAGCTCACTTACGATGTGTCCTCAAAGGCTCGCCTGCTGGAGACCGATACATACCGTATCAGCGGTTGTAAGGCGTTTTACGGCTTTTTGGCCGGTATCTGCGCCGGCAACTACGATGTGACGGATATTTTGATCGACGCCACCTTTAAGATCGTTGGCAGAGAGTATCAGAAGCTGGTGCAGTTCTTTGATATGCTGTCCGAGTTGAGCGAGGCTCAGGATGTGGATTTCTACTTCACCATCAGCTGTGACAAAGAGGATCTGCCGGTGGAAGTGTTTGACTACTGCGAAGAGCTGTAAGCAAAAATGCACAAATAAAGAGCCTTTTTCAGGCTCTTTATTTTTTCCGCCGCAAAAATAACTATTGACAAAGCGGCGTCTTGTATATATAATACTTAAAGTGCGATCGTGAGGTGGTTTTGTGAAGTTAGACCTGAAGGCACTTTTCGGCGGCGATACACAGCGTATTGCCATTGAGGAGCAGCTGGACTTCCACGATTTGCAATACGGTTCGTATTGCCCGCTGCGCCGGCCGGTGCGCGTGACTGGACAGGCGTATGCAAAGGCGGATGTATGTTATTTAGATCTGGATCTGTCCTTTGTGTTTGACGGCGTGTGCGACCGCTGCGCCGAGCCCATTCAAAAGCCCATGTCGTTGTCCTTACATAAGATCTTGGTAGAGGATCTCCAAAACCGGGAGGATGCGGACGACGAATATGTTTTGGTACAGGACAGCGCGCTGGATCTCAGCGACCTTTTGCGGGAAGAGCTGTTATTGTTCTTTCCCACCAAAATGCTGTGCAAGCCGGACTGTAAGGGCCTTTGCTGCAAGTGCGGCAAGAATTTGAATGACGGACCCTGCGACTGTCAAAAGGACGTGGATCCCAGATTGGAAGCCCTTTTGCAGCTGCTGGATTAAGTGATTATTTTGCATCAAGGATTATAAAGGAGGCAATTCAAATGGCAGTACCTAAGAGAAAAACTTCAAAGGCAAGAAAGAACAAAAGACGCTCCAGCGTTTGGAAGCTGAATGCGCCTACGCTCGTTAAGTGCCCCAACTGCGCCGGTTACACCGTGCCGCACAAAGTGTGCGCCAACTGCGGTTACTACAACGGCAAGGCAGTTGTCAGCAAGGACGAGGCGTAAGCCAAAAACTTCAACACAAAGGCGGACTTGGTCACAGCCGAACAGGCTGCGGGGCTTATGTCCGCCTTTCTTGCTATTTGCTTGAAAGGAGGGTCTGCTATGGCGAGACCTGTTGTTGCCATTGTGGGCCGCCCCAACGTGGGCAAATCCACACTTTTTAATAAATTGGTAGGCGCCCGTCTGTCCATTGTGGACGACAAGCCCGGCGTGACCCGGGACCGCATTTACGGCGACTGTGAGTGGTTGGGCCACCGCTTTCTGCTGGTGGATACCGGCGGTATTGAGCCGCGGGCGGATGATGTGATCCTCTCTCAAATGCGCGCCCAGGCCAACATTGCCATTGAAACGGCGGATGTGATCGTGCTGGTGACGGATCTGCGCAGCGGCGTGGTGGCGACCGATCAGGATGTGGCCAATATGCTGCAAAAAAGCGGCAAGCCGGTGATCCTGTGCGTCAATAAGTGCGACAGTGTCGGTTCTCCGGATCCGGAATTCTACGAATTTTATAATTTGGGTATGGGTGACCCGATTGCCGTATCTGCCGTGCACGGTCACGGCACCGGCGATCTGCTGGATGCGGTGATCGCTTACTTTCCCCCGGAGAGTGAGGAGGAAGAGGAGGACGATACCATCAAGGTGGCGGTCATCGGCAAGCCCAATGTGGGCAAGTCCTCTTTGATCAATCGGATCAGCGGGCAAGAACGGGCCATTGTGTCCGATATTGCTGGCACCACTCGGGACGCTACGGACACCCGCATTGAAAATCAATACGGCAAGTTTACCTTTATTGACACCGCCGGTATTCGGCGCAAGAGTAAGGTGACGGACGCCATTGAAAAATACAGCATTATCCGCGCCCGTACCGCTGTGGAGCGAGCCAATGTGTGCGTGATTATGATTGACGCTACCGAAGGCTTCACGGAGCAGGACTCCAAGGTGGCCGGTATCGCTCTGGACCAAGGCAAGGGCTGCATTGTGGTGGTTAACAAGTGGGACGCAGTGGAAAAAGACGGCAATACCATGCGGGAGTATAAAGACAAGCTGGCAGTAGACTTTGCCTTTATGAAGTTTGCGCCCTTTGTGTTTATCTCTGCCAAGACCGGTCAGCGTGTGGATCGCCTGTTTGAGCAGATCGCTTATGTGTATGCCCAGAGTACCATGCGCATTTCCACCGGCAAATTGAATGAAATTCTCGGCGCTGCCACCGCCCGGGTGCAGCCGCCTACGGATAAGGGCAAGCGGCTGAAGATCTATTATATGACCCAGGCGTCTGTGTGCCCGCCAACCTTTGTGTTTTTTGTGAACAATGCCCAGCTGTTCCATTTCTCTTACCAGCGGTATCTGGAGAACCAAATCCGTGAGGTATTTGGTTTGGAGGGTACGCCGGTGCGCTTTATTATTCGCGAGAGGGGAGAGGGCAAAAAATGATTTTTCGTCTGATCCTGGGTGCGGTTCTGTCTTATTTACTGGGAAGTCTGAATTTTGGTATCATTCTTTCCCGCAAGTTCCAGAAGGACGATGTGCGCACCCATGGCAGCGGTAACGCCGGCTCCACCAATATGCTGCGGAATTACGGTAAACTGCCGGCAGTAGCAACGATTTTAGGCGATATGGCTAAGGTGGCCTTGGCAATTTTGTTGGTGCGTCTGCTGGTGGGGAATGAACTATATGCACAGCAGCCGATTTTTATCAAGTCCTTTGCCGGGCTGTTCTGCGTGCTGGGTCATATCTTTCCTTGCTTTTTCCGGTTTAAGGGCGGCAAGGGTGTGGCGACCTGCGGCGGTATGGTGTTTATGATCGACTGGCGGATCGCCTTGATCCTGCTGGCGGTGTTTATTGTGGCCGTCCTGATTACCAAATGGGTATCGCTGGGGTCCATCTTAATGGCGATCCTGTACCCGGTGCTGATGGGTCTGTTTTATAAGTCCGTTCCCATTACGC
>CAVHPP010000015.1:0-47177 GCA_963638105.1 Agathobacter rectalis | reverse complement strand
CAAATGCTGACGCATTTGGAGCCTCGTGTCTCTTGCACTGCGTGCAATTCACTCACCGCACCCTACAAAAATGGGATTTAATAAATAATGTAGGGCCCGATGCCCACATCGGGCCGCGATTCCTCCACCGTCTCCGGCGCCCCCTACGCCCACACGGCAACCCATGCCTATTGCACGGCGGGGCGGAATGTGGTACTATGGAGAGAGAACGCCGAGGAGGTGTGGTATGAATATTCTAATGCTGGAGGATGACCCGGCCATTGCCCAGGGGCTGCGTTATTCGTTGGAGAGTGAGGGCTACACGGTAACCCACTGTGCCACGGTGGCCCGGGCGCTGGAGGCGGTGGGCGCCGGCCGATTCGACCTGTGCCTGCTGGATTTGACCCTGCCGGACGGCAGCGGCTACGATGTGTGCAAGGCCATTAAAGCCAAGGACGATACACCGGTGATCTTTCTCACCGCCTTTGATGATGAAGTGAATGTGGTGATGGGCCTGGAGCTGGGCGCCGACGACTACATCAGCAAGCCCTTTCGCCTGCGGGAACTGATGGCGCGGATCAAGACGGTGCTGCGCCGCAGCAAGGGCGCTGCCACCGAGGAAATCCGTATAAACGGTCTGACCGTGCGAATGAAAGAGGGCAAAGTGCTGAAAAACGGGCAAGAAGTGATTCTAACCGCCCTGGAATACAAGCTGTTGCTGACCTTTTTGCAAAACCGTGGCCGGGTGCTCAGCCGCAATATGCTGCTGGAGAGCATTTGGGATGTGGCCGGCGACTTTGTCAGCGACAACACGCTGAGCGTATACATCAAGCGGCTGCGGGAGAAGATCGAGGACGACCCGGTGGAGCCGCAGATCATTAAGACCGTGCGGGGCATGGGCTATAAGGTGGACGAATGAGCGAGGACAAACATTTTCGCCGCGCGCTGGTGCCGGGGCTGGTGATCAGCGCCCTGCTTATCGGCGTGGGCTTTTGGCAAAGCATCACCATGGGCATCGTCTGCCTGGTGGGCTGCGGGGCGCTGCTGGCGATATTCTGTCTGTACACCCGCAATCAAACCCGAGAAATTCGGCGGCTGTCCGATTACCTGACCACCCTGGTCAACGGCACAGCGCCGCTGCTGGTGCCCGCCAACAACCAGGAAGGCGAGCTGTCCATTCTGGAGAACAACATTTACAAAACCGCCCGCAAGCTGCAAACCCAGGCAGAGCTGATGCAAAAGGACAAAACCTACCTGGCGGACGCGCTGGCCGACGTCTCGCACCAGCTAAAGACCCCCATCACCTCCATGACGGTGATGACGGACCTGCTGCTGGAAGAGGATCTACCCGCCGAAAAGCGGCTGGAATTCCTAAAAGGTATTTCCGCCCAGCTGGAAAAAATGCAGTGGATGATCACCACTCTGCTGAAGATCAGCAAATTTGACGCGGGCACGGCAGTGCTGCACAAGGAGCCGGTGGAGCTGGCCGCAGTGGTGGAGCAGGCGCTGGCGCCCTTTATCATTCAAGCGGAGCTGCGCCAAATGACGCTGGCCGTGGACTGCCGGCAAGGGCAATTTTTGGGCGACCGGCTGTGGACGGTGGAAGCGGTGCAGAATATTGTCAAAAACTGCCTGGAACACATGGACAACGGCGGTACCCTGCGCCTAACCGGCACCCAGACCGTCCTCTATTGCCAGCTGGTGATCACCGACGATGGCTGCGGAATCGAAAAAGAGGACCTGCCCCATATCTTTGAGCGGTTTTACAAGGGCAAAAACGCCGGGCCAGACAGCGTTGGCATTGGACTGGCGCTGAGCAAATCCGTGCTGAACCGGGAGAACGCCACCGTGGAGGTGCAAAGCACCGTAGGCGTCGGTACCACCTTTACCATTCGATTTTATCGGAATATTATTTAAGGCGTATAGCAACGAAATCCCTCAGTCGCGCAAGCGCGCCAGCTCCCTTTACAAGGGAGCCAAATCGGTTGCAAAATCTTTGCCCCCCCTTGCAAAAGGTGACTCCCCGCAGTGCGGGGAGATGTCGCGCAGCGACAGAGGGGACGGGCGCAGATTGCCGCCCGCGCAAACCACCACCATACGGCTACAAACTATAAAAAAGGACCACCCATACGGGTGGTCCTTCTGTTTTGTGGGTTTATTATTTTGCAGCGTTGAACTGGCGATCCAGCAGCACATAATCCCGGGCGTTGATGATCCCGTCGCCGTTCACATCCAGCAGCTGCTCATAGCGGTCGCTGCCGGTCTTGGCATTCAGGCAGTCCAGGAAGGTGACCGTGCGCGTGTCTGCCCCACAGCCGCCGGTGCAGGAGATGGTGGCCACGCCATCGGTGCTAAAGGCGGTAACTGCGTAGTGGTGATCGTCCGTGTACAGGGCGTACACCTCTTTATCCGCCGTGATATTCTCCAGCGTATCGCTCCAACCGGCCAGCGCCTTACACTGGGGCAAAGCAAAGTCCGTAGGTGCAACCGCCGTTTGGCCGCTGTTCACCGCTACGGCAGAAAGGAGCACATTCTTGGTTTCGTCCCCATAAAAGCGCACCTGATAAAAGTCTTTGACAACCGTCACATCCACCGACATGGCACCGGCCAGATCCGAACCGGTGGCATACTCATAAGTAAAGCCGTTTTGCATCAGAGCATAATCCGCGGTGACAAAATTGCCGTTCTCATACTTCTCCGTATCCTGGTACACCACGCCGTCCGCAGCCAAACCGCCCACCGGGGCATAAAACACATTATCCTGTTGCGTAGCGTTCACCGTAATGGTCTGCTGGCCCAGGGTCACGGCGGCCAGCGCCGTATTGGCGCTCAGGTCCAGCGACGGCAGGTGGTTATTGGACACGATCAGGGTGGAAAGCGCTGTGTTGGCACCCAAGTTTAGTGTAGCCAACTGGTTGTTGGCACACTTTAGATAAGTCAGCGCTGTGCAGCCGGACAAATCCAAGGCGGTAAGTGCGTTGTTCTCGCACAGCAGGCGCTGCACACCGGCAGGTAATTTCAGCTCCGTCAGCTGGTCGGCAGCACAGTTGATCTGGGTCAGCGCCGTGTTTTTGCTTAGATCCAGCGTGCCTAACGCATTGTCCATACAGGTCAGCTGGGTCAGCTTGGACAGGGCACTCACGTCCAGCGAGGCCAGCCCAATGTCTGCGCAATAGAGATTTTGCAGATTATAGAAATACTGTATGCCCTCCAGGCTGACAATGGGGGTACCTTCCCCCAGCACATCCTCCTGCCACGCAGGCAGCATCATACGGGTGATGCTGCTGCGCTCAGAATCAGAGAGAATACCGTCGCCGTTTTTATCGCACTTCTCTGCCACGATTTGACGGAAGCCGGCGTCCGGGAAATGGGTCTCATCAATCGCCACATCCTGCGCCGCCCGTACAAGGAGTGTACCCGTAAAACAAGCGGACACCAGCAAGACGGCCAGCACCAGACTGAGCCATTTTTTGGTTTTTTGTTGCATAACTTAGAGTCCTTTCGTTGACGGGTTAAAATCTGTTAAAGGTCACCTGAATGGAGTTGGTCACAGTGGAGCCGTCCTCCAGGGTCAAGGTGCAGGTGATGGTGGCGGTGTATTTGGTGCCGAACATGGCGCCGCTGGCAGAAACCTTACCGGTTTGGTCCACCACCAGGTTCTTATTGTTGGAGGTCCACAAAGCGGACACATAGGCGTCTGCGTCTGCGGGATAGGTGCTCACGCCCAGCTGAATGCTCTTGTTGGTGTACATACCGCCGCAGCTGTAAGACACAGATTCTACCTCATTGCCGTCGTAAGTGAACTTGAAGCTGTCAATGTTGATCTTCTGGTTCACCAGCTTGACGGTGATGGTCTTGGTATAAGTCCGATCGTAAGCATCCTTCAAGGTGTAGGTCACCTTCACGCTGCCGGAGGCGTCTGCGTTGGTCTTGGTAAGCACCAAGTTACCGGCAGCATCCGTAGCAGCGGTTACATTGTTTTCTGCCGCCGTGGTCCAGGACGGATCCTGCACCATCGCGCCGTCGGCATAGGCAGCAGACAGGGTCACCTGCTGGTTGTCATCCACAACCAGCGCCTTGCCCTCGGTCACCGCAGCGCCGCCGCTGGTAAAGCCAATCTCGCCGGGGCCGACGAACTCGTGGCCGGCCAGGGCGTTCTGAGCCTGTTTCAGTGCGGAGGTGGCAGCATCAATGACATCCTGTGAGGACTCATAGTCCGCATTGACCGCCACGGCCTTATCGTAAGCGGTCTTAAACGCCATACCGTAATCGTAAGCGTAATCTTTGTAATCCACCGCACCGGCATCCGCAATAGCCTGCTGCAAGGCGGAGAAATCATAAGTCGTATAGGCAATCACCGTGGCGGTGTAGCCGCCGTCCACCGTGGTGGCGGTAATGGTGGCCTTGCCCTGGGATACAAAGGTGATCTTGCCGCTGTTGTCTACCGTGGCAATCTCCGGGTGATCACTGGTAAAGGTGCAATCCCGCAGTGCCAAAGAAGCAATGCTGGCAGAAGAGGTTACCGTGGGTGTAATGGTCACGGTATCCTGAGGTGAGCCGTGGACCATATCCGTGTCTATGCTTACGCCGGTCACCGCATAGCGGGTGAAGCAGACGGTGGCGGTGGCAGTGAAGCTGTCGCCCTTCACGGTGGTGATGGTGCAGGTGATCTCTGCCCACTGGTTGCCGCTGTCTGTATTGGTCACCAGCCCGGTGTCGCTGACAGTGATCTTGTCGTTGGAGCTGGACCAGGTAATGCTCTGGTACAGACCGCCGGCAGGCGCCGTTACAGCAGACAACTGAATGGTCTTGTTCTTCAGGCTCAGATCATTGTGCAGGTAGCGGATATAGCCCGGGTTGGGAACGGTCACATTGGCCTGGGCCTCCGTATCCGTCGTCAGGCTTACACCCTCGGCAATAATGTACTTCACCAAACCGTTGTGGGCACTCTCCAGCAGCTCCACCTGGGCGTCAATCTCTGCCTGGGTAGACAGGCCGCTGTCAATCATCGCCTTAGCCTGGGTACAGGCGGTCTCCAGCACAGCCAGGGACTCCTCCGTGTATATATACTGGCCCTTTGCCTGATTAACCAGGATCTGGTATTCGGCGTACTTGGCTTCCAGCACGGAGTAGTCCGCACGCACGGTTACGGCGCAGGTGGCGGTGTAGCCGCCGTCCAGGGTCTTTATGGTAATGGTGCAGTCGCCCACATCCACCGGAGTAACCAGACCATTCTCTACCGTAGCCACAGCCGGGTTAGAGGAAGTCCAGGTTACATCGTTAAAGGTTTTGTTAGAGGAACCGGCAAGCGTTGCGTTCAGCTGTACCGGATTCTGGGTCACCAGCAAATTCAACTGGGTCTGATCCAGGCTGACGCCGCTGATCACGCTGCCGCTCATTACAACGGTAAAGCTGCGGCTCAGTGTGCGGCTGTAATGGTCGGTGGTGGTCACCGTCACCTTTGCCCAGCCGTTGGCAGAAGCAGAGGAGGGGCTCAGCACCAGCTTGCCGTCCGTCTGCGTGGCCTTAATGTTCTTGCTGTCGTCTACCGTCCAGCTGATGCCGTTACTGTCTGCACCCGCCGGCAC
Source organism: Agathobacter rectalis (assembly GCA_963638105.1). Classification (GTDB taxonomy): domain Bacteria; phylum Bacillota; class Clostridia; order Oscillospirales; family Acutalibacteraceae; genus CAG-217. The sequence continues at coordinate 41,610 of CAVHPP010000015.1, read as the reverse complement.
TACGGCGGCGCTCAGCTCCAGCTTGTTGTTCTCATGCAGCGTATTGGCGTAGTCGTTCTTGCTCAAGTCGATGGTCAAGGCATCGTTGTCGCCAATCGTACCGCTGGTGCGTTCCTTGTAACTGCCTATGGCGGTGTTACGACTGTAACCCACATAGCTTACATCAACAGACTGCGCTTTAATGACCTGATGACCCTCCAGCGCAGCGCCGGCCTCTATCAATGCCTGTGCGGCCTGGTTGATTTCTTCCTGGGTCTTGGTGTTGTCGTTCATCACGGACTGGGCTTCCTCATAGGCCTGCTTAAAGGTAATGCCTACGGTGTACTCATAGTCCTGATAATCCGTATCCTTATACTTCTCCAATGCGGCCTGCAGCGCGCTGCGATCACCGCCGGTAGATACGGAGCAGGTGGCGGTGTAGCCGCCGTCATAGGCAACGGCACGCACGGTGGTGGCGCCGGTGGACACAAAGGTCACCAAGCCCTTATCGTCTACGGTGGCGATATTTTCGTTATCGCTCTCCCAATAGAGGTCAGGGATGGAGGCCTTGCCCACGCCCAAGGTGCCTGCCGGCTGTACCGTCGCCGTCAGCTGATGGGTATCCCCAATGGAACCGCTAACAGCCGACTCGGAAATGGTAATGCCCGTGGCAGGTGTGTACGCAAAGGATACCCACACATCGTCCGTCCAGGACTGGCCGAAGTGATCCGTAACCGTACAGGTGATCTTGCCGTAGTAACCCTCGTTCTTCAACACGTTGAAGGAGGTGTTTTTGGCAGGAGAGGCCACGCCACTCTCGGAAATCACGATCTTGTCGGTAGAAGAGGTCCAGGTAACGGACTCATAGCTGGCATTGTTGGGGTACAGGCGTACATTCAGATCCAGCTTAGCGTCCTTGTATGCGCCGTCGGTCAGCAACGACACGTCATATTGATAGAAGTTGCTGGCCTCCTCGCCGTCCAAGTAAATCTCTACATTTTTAATATGGGTATATTTCTCCAGACCCTTGTAAGCGGCGATCAGCTTTTCCAACTGGGCGTCCACTTCTTTTTGGCTGGATGCGTTGGCGTCGATCAACGCCTGGGACTCGGTAATGGCATCCTGGAAGGCCTTCCAGGTGGCCGGGTAATAGTTGGTTTCTGTCAGCTCCAGCGCCTTATAGGTATCAATCTGGGCTTGCAGGGCGTCATAGTTGGTCACCACATTCACCTTGCACTGGGCGGTATAGCCGCCGTCGCAGGTGGTCACAGTCACCACGCAGTCGCCGCCGCTCTTAAAAGAAACCACGCCGTTCTGATCCACAGTGGCAATCTCCGGGTCAGAGGTGGACCAAACCACATCTGCCACAGAGGCCTTGCCCACAATGCCGAAGCCGGTGGGCTCCACCGTTGCCTTTAAGGTCTGGCTTTCGCCTACCTTACCGCCGACAATCTCCGTGGTGTCCAACTTCACGCCGGTAACCGGGTCGTTGGCAAAGGCCACATAAATGCTATCGGTATATACATTATCCAAATAGTCGGTGGCGGTTACGGTAATCTTGGCCTGGCAGGCCTTGTTACCTGCGGGCTTCACAATACCGTTGGCGTCCACCTTTACACTGTCGTTATCGCTGCTCCACTTGATGGTGCGATACATAGCGGTCTTGGGTGCCACCTGGGCGTCCAGATCCACCGAGTAGCTGTCGTACCGCTTGGAGGTAGACACCTTCACGCTGCGGAATGCGCCGGCGTCCGAGCCGTCCTTGTTTACAAGGGTCACACCGGTCAACCCAATGTAGCCGCCCAGCTTGTAGAAAGCGTACAGCAATTCCCGGGCGTATGTATTACAGCTGTCCTGGGCAGCCATAGGCTCATCATAATAGACATAATAAGCATAGTCCAGCTTTCGGCTGAAGTCCTTATATAATGTTTTATTTTCGTTGGTGCGCTCAATTACCGTGTCCTCGCAGATGTTAATCACCTGCTTTAAGTAATCCTTGTCCGGGTACACGGTCACATGCTTCTCCGCCACAATACCGCCGGAAACAGACACGCAGTACAGGGTAGCGGTGCCAACATCCACACCGGTAACCACCGCGTCGCCGTTGTCGTTGCCCTTGGGGGCTACGGTCAGCACGTTCTCATCGGAGGAGTACCAGTCGGCGCCGTAGCAGGCCTGCACCGAGGAGGTGGAGCCGCTAAAGGTCATGGAGTGAGACACATCCAGGGTCTTGCCGTTAATCACGGACAAATCGTCGCCGTTAATGGTGTTGGTCTCTGCGGCGTTACGCACCACGCACAGAGTCACCACATCGGACTGAATATCGCCGTCCTCAGACACGCACCAAATATGCACGCTGGCGGCGCTGGTGCAAGAGGCCTTGGCCACTACCTTTACGGTGCCGGCGGTCTTGTCCTCGTCCTTCAGCTCAAACTGATCCTTATTATCAATATACCATTTTACATTCTTATTGGTGGCGTCTGCCGGGTCCACATTGGCCTTAACCAGCACGCCGGAGCCATCGTACACGGTGCTGGCAGTAACGGTGGCAAAATCCAGAGTTTTACCGGCTACTTCCGTCTGCTGCTGCTCCAACTTCACGCTGTTGGCCAAAACAGCGCTCTTTACGGCGCTTTCAACGGTCACGTCAATGCCGGACACCGGCAGACCGTTGAAAATCGTGGTCTGGGTCTGCACCTGGGAGATGGTATAGTAGCTGCCATCCAGCAGCTTGTAGCCGGTGGAGGCTTTCAGCACAACCGTGGCGGTGCCGCCGGCCAGCGCCGTGTAGTTACCATTCTTGTCCAGCCTGGCGATCCCGTCCTCTACCGAGCCGTCATGGTGGACCGTGGTGGTCTCGCCGGTGGTCTCGTCGGTCACCGTTTCATCATAGGCGTCGCCCGCCCACAGATACTTGGGATTGCCGTCTGCGTCCGTACCGTCCAGCAGGCCCCAGGTAATGTTCAAATTATTGGCCTTGCTTACGCGCACCGGGTACACCGTGTAGGTCAGCGTTTGCTGATCACCGATATTGCAGTCCCGCTGGGCGTGGATCACCGCGTCGCTGAGCACCCGCCCGGTTTTGCCGGTTACGGTAAGCTCTTTGGTTCGCACCACCTGATTGGCAGCGGAAGTCGCCGTGATGGTGCACTTTTGACTGTTTGCAACCGTGCCCATGTTGCCCCCTGCGTCACGGCCGGTGATGATACCGGTTTGGGGATCTACATAGGCCACACTTTCATCCGAGGAGGACCAGGTAATATCCGAAACATCGGCGGCAACGGGTTTGGCATCCGTAATGGCCATTTGGATCTGGGCACCCTCCTGTACCGTATCCGGACCGGTAATGTTAAAGTCCGTGCAAGGCACACCGTCTACCACGTTAAAAGTGATGGTATCATTATATTTCAATTTAAGCAGAATGTTGGCGATGATCTTCACCGCAGTAGCCGTCAGCTGTACAGCGTCGGCAGAATCGCCCACAATATCCTTAATGGCAAAGCAAGCGTCCAACAGCGCCGCCAGCACATTGCGGTCAATGTCGATACCCAAATACTTGATCAGAATATCCGCCAGTTTTTTGGTATCAATGGTGCCGGTATGGTCCAACTTGTAAATATAGTTGACCAGCTTTAACAGATTGTTGATAAATCCTTCCGTGTCCGGCGACACAACGATGGTCACCTTACCGGTGTTCTTAAAGGTTACCAAACCGCTGTCATCCACCGTGGCAATCACCTTGCCCTGGGTAAAGACAGAAGAACTCTTTACAGAGTAAACCACGCCCATGTGCAGCCGCACCGGGGTGGTCACGGCGCTCAGCTGGCAGGTGGTGCCCTTGGCTACCGTGGTCTCAATCTGGGACTTGTTGGTGATATGGGTACCGTTGGGCAGGAAGTTGGCATAGAACGCGTCGTTCTTGGTGACCGTCACAGCCAGGGTGTCGTCTGCCTTTACTTCGCCGTTGGCGTCATACAGGGTAACATGAACAATGGAATTGATATTGTCCAGATATTTGCGCAGGGACGCAATCCATTTGGCGGAATAGGATTCAAAAATCTTGCCCAGGGCAGAATCCGCACCCATGGTCTTTTCAATCAGGGCAATGATCTCGTCCGTGTCCATGGTGTCCACATTCACCTTGTCGTTGAACAGGGCTTTTTCCAGCGCGGCGGCAGCGATCTTGCCCACCAGCGGCACCGGCTTTACCTCATTGTCAATCCAGTTGTGGATCACAGCGCCCTTAGAGGAGTCAAAGGCCTTGACCAGACCGTTTTGGTCCACATCCACCAAAGTGGGTGCCTCGCTGTACCACCTGACATAGCCGTTGTCCGGGATCTCGCAGTCAATGAGCTTGTAGCTCAGTTGCAGCGTGTCGCCCTCCTGCATGGTCTCATGGTAGGTGTTGCCCTCCTCGTCCGTGTCTTGTACCGCATTGCCGTCTTCATAAAACAGCTGAATGTTGTACACGCCGATCACATCGCCCGCCCAGGCAGAAAACGCCGGGGTCAGCACGGTGAACACCGTGAGCACGGACAAAAAGACGCTGAGCAAGCGCTTCTTGCTGTACATAAACTTCATAGAACCATCCTTCCCCTTTGCCGCAACGGCAGCACCCCTTGCACTGCCCGCTTAGCACCTGTATTTCGGCGCGCCGCGACAACATTTATACATAATAATTATAAAACATAAATAAGGCCATTGCAACGCACTTTCCGCGATTTTACCCCGAAAATATGCCAAACTTTGGCGCCGGCTTTTGTGGATTATCTACAAAGAAAAAGGAACGAAAAATAAATAAAGGACGGAATACGAATATCCGTCCTTTAACTTTTTGTATATATTCATATTACATTGAGTACACCCAAAAAGGCTTTAGAGCCGTCCGGATGCTCGATCACCTTGCGGCTGTCCCGTACACGCAAGGCGCAGGCGTCGCCGATATAAAGGGTGTATTCCACCGTTAAGAGCCGCCGATCCGCGGCGCCGGTGCGCAGTTGCGCGGCCACAGCCGCCGCCTCGTTCTCATCCATCAGCCGCGCCAAATTGCCGGAGAACAGCTGAAACAGCTCCGTTCTGGAATAGCCGATAAACTGAATAAAATCCTCGCTGACCAAGTCCAGCTGCAAAGGGTTGGCCGTGTCTGTAAAGAAAGTGGCGCCGGGCAGGTTCTTAAACAAACTCACCATCCGCTGGGCCTCTCGGTCCGCCTTTTCCTCCGCCGCCTTAATGCGGGTAATATCCGTAAACACGGCGTGAAACACCGGGCACTCGCCCTCATAGCGCTGAATACCCGCCCGCAGTTGGCACCAAATAAATTCGCCCTCATGCACCCGCACCCGGCACTCGCAATCCACCTCTTCGCCTACCGCCATGGCACGACCGATGGCCTGGAATACCGCGGAGCGGTCGTCCGGGTGGAGCAGTTCGTCCAGTCGATAGGCCCGCAGGCGGCTGCTCTCCTGGGAGGTGCCGAACAACCGACAGCAGCCCTTGTTCAAATACAGGCACTCAATATGCATTTCCGGCGTGACCTTAAACAGACACACGCCGCCGCACACCAGGTCGATGAGTTCATTCATTTCCACCGCCTGGGCCCGCAGCTGCTCCTGGCGCCGCCGACTCTCGGACACATCCGCAAAGGTCATGCGGCACAGGGTGGAGTCCTCGTAATTCTGACCCACACAGTGGACAAAGAGCGGCGTGCCCTTTTTGTCCAGCAGATCCATGGTCATATATGTAAATCGGGCGCCCTTTTTGCAGATGTTTTGCATCACCCGTTCCCGGTCCGCCGGTTTTAATTTGTCGTACAGAAACAGCTTGCCCTGTTTGATCTTAGACGGGTGCACACCGGCAAACTGGGCAAAGTGGCTGTCTGCGTCTACCACCTGCAAATCGTTGGCCTTATCCACCACCACATTCATAAATTCAACTTCATAGGGGGCCGGGTCCATATTTTCCCGCTGCGTGGCTCCCACCTCTCTTTCTCCGCTTCTCTGCGCTGTATATCTCTGTAAAATTCTTTCTGAAACGGCGGCAGACCGCCCGCCTGCGCGCCATAGCCATTATAGCACACTTTCTTCCCCATTTGCGAACGATTTTTTACAAGTTAGTAAAATTTTCATAAAGTCCGTAAAAATTTCATAAAACGGTAGGCAATCGGCCGGATTTGTGCTATTATATCTTTATTCTATACACCCGGAGTGAATACATGCAGTTAGGAGAACCCCCCATGGCAAATGTTTATCGGATTTTTGTGGAAAAGAAGAAAGGCAACGACATTGAGGCCATGCAGATCTTAACGGATCTGCGCCAGAATGTGGGCATTACAGCGCTCACCGGCCTGCGGCTTATTAACCGCTACGATGTGCAGGGCGTCAGCGAGGCGGAGTTCCGCCGTGCCGTGCACGGGGTCTTTGCCGAGGACAATCTGGACAATACGGCAGACGAAGTGACTTTCGCCCCCGGCGATCGGGTGTTTGCCATGGAGTTCCTGCCCGGTCAGTATGACCAGCGGGCAGACAGCGCCGCCCAGTGCATTCAGCTGCTTACCGCAGGAGAATGTCCCCGGGTAGCCAGCGCCAAGGTGATCGCCCTTGCCGGCGACATTACGGACGCAGAGTTCGATAAGATTAAATCCTACCTGATCAACCCGGTGGAGAGCCGGGAGGCCACCATGGCTAAGCCGGAGAGCCTGGATCTGACTGCCGATGTACCGGCGGACATTGCGCGCATTGCCGGCTTTATCGCCAAGAGTGATGAGGAGATCGCCGCTTACCACAGCCAAATGGGCTTTGCCATGAGCGTGGAGGACCTAAAATGGGTGCGGGACTACTTTAAGAACGAAGAACACCGGGATCCCAGCTTAACGGAGCTGAAAGTGATTGACACCTACTGGTCCGACCACTGCCGCCACACCACCTTTTCCACCAAGCTGGACAAGATCACCGTGGAGGAGAGCAAGTACGCCGCCGCAGTGGAGGACGCCCTGCGCCTGTATCTGGATATGCGCGGCGCCCTGTATGCCGGCAAAAACAAAGACATTTGCCTGATGGATATGGCCTGCATCGGCACCAAATATCTAAAGTCCCAGGGCAAGGCGGATAATCTGGACGAGAGCGAGGAGATCAACGCCTGCTCCATTGAAGTGCCGGTAACGGTGGACGGCAAGACCGAGCAGTGGCTGGTGCAGTTTAAGAACGAGACCCACAACCATCCCACGGAGATTGAGCCCTTCGGCGGCGCGGCTACCTGCCTGGGCGGCGCCATTCGTGACCCGCTGAGCGGGCGCGCCTATGTGTACCAGGCCATGCGGGTTACCGGCTCCGGCGATCCCACCACCGCCTTTGCAGACACCCTGGAGGCCAAGCTGCCCCAGCGGAAGATCACAACCGGCGCTGCCCAGGGTTACAGCAGCTACGGCAACCAGATCGGACTGGCCACCGGCCAGGTCACCGAGCTGTACGATGCCGGGTATGTGGCCAAGCGTATGGAGATCGGCGCAGTGATCGGTGCCTCTCCCAAAGAGAATGTGGTACGGGCCTGCCCCACCCCCGGCGACATTATTGTGCTGCTGGGCGGGCGCACCGGCCGTGACGGCTGCGGCGGCGCCACCGGCTCCTCCAAGGCCCATAATTCTGAATCCATCGAGACCTGCGGCGCCGAGGTGCAAAAGGGTAATCCTCCCACCGAGCGCAAAATTCAGCGGCTGTTCCGCAACAAAGATGTATCCACCCGCATTAAGCGCTGCAACGACTTTGGCGCCGGCGGCGTGTGCGTAGCCATCGGCGAGCTGGCAGACGGCCTGACCGTGGATCTGGACAAGGTACCCAAGAAGTACGAGGGACTGGACGGCACGGAGCTGGCTATCTCCGAGAGCCAGGAGCGTATGGCCGTAGTGCTGGACCCCAAGGATGTGGACGCCTTTATCGCCGCAGCTTATAAAGAGAACTTAGAGGCCACCCCGGTGGCCGTGGTCACAGACAACAATCGACTGGAAATGACCTGGCGTGGCGACAAGATCGTGGACATCAGCCGGGATTTCCTGAACACCAACGGTGTAACCCAGCACGCCACCGCCACCATTGCCCCCATTGACGAGGACAAAAACTATTTACATACCGTACCGGCAGAACTGCAAGGGCTGTCCCTGTCCGCTGCGCTGAAAGCCAATCTGCGCCGACTGGAAGTCTGCTCCCAAAAGGGTTTGGTGGAGCGGTTCGATTCCTCCATCGGCGCCGCTACGGTGAATATGCCCTATGCCGGCGTGTACCAGCTGACCCCGGAAGAGGCCATGGTAGCCAAGCTGCCCTTAGAGCACGGCCAAACGGACGACGCTACGGTGATGGCCTACGGCTTTATCCCCGGCGTATCTCGCTGGAGCCCCTTCCATTCCGCCGCCTTTGCGGTAACGGAGAGCCTTGCAAAGCTGGCTGCCGTGGGCTGCGACCCGGCAGAAGCACGGCTCACCTTCCAGGAATACTTTGAGCGCCTGGGCAGCAAGCCGGAGCGCTGGGGCAAGCCCGCTGCCGCCCTGCTGGGCGCCCTGACCGCACAGGCCGGGTACGGCACCCCCTCCATTGGCGGTAAAGACTCTATGAGCGGCTCCTTTAACGAACTGGATGTACCGCCCACCCTGGTAAGCTTCGCCGTGGGTATGAGCAAGGCGTCTCACACCGGCACCGCCCTGCTGCAACACCCGGGCAGCAAAGTGTATCTGCTGCAAATTCCGGTAAATGCGGCCACCGGTCTGCCGGATTACAAAAACGCTATGGCCCTGATGCAGGCGGTTTGTGCCGGCGTGCAGGACAAGTCCATCCTCTCTGCCGCCGTGGTGAAAGAGGGCGGCGCCGCTGCCGCCGTGTGCAAGATGGCCTTTGGCAGCAAGCTGGGCTTTACCTTTGCCCAGGGGCTGGACGCTGCCACCCTGTTTGCCCCCTATGAGGGCAGCTTTGTGGTGGAGATTCCCGAGGACGGCGCACTGACCGACAGCCTGGCGCCCTACGCCACTGCCCTGGGCACCGTTAACGGCAACGGAATCTTTATTTTGGACGGCGATGTGCTGACCGCGGACGAACTGATCGCCGCCTGGAGCAGCAAACTGGAGCGTGTGTTCCCCACAGACAGCGGCAAAAGCGCTGCGGTGGAGGATGTGCCGCTCTATAAAGAGCGCTCCATTTTCGTCAGCCAAAACAAGGTGGCGCGGCCCCGGGTATTCATTCCCGCGTTCCCCGGCACCAACTGCGAGGTAGACACCGCCCGCGCCTTTGAACAGGCCGGTGCGGACCCCCATATTTTAGTAGTAGGCAACCTGACCCCCGCCGCCATTAACGAGACCATTGAGAAGATGGTGGAGGAAATCAAGCAGGCGCAGATCGTGATGCTGCCCGGCGGCTTCTCCGGCGGTGACGAGCCGGAAGGCTCCGGCAAGTTCATTGCCACCACCTTCCGCAACCCGGCTGTGGCCGAGGCGGTCACCGAACTGCTTAACTGCCGCGACGGCTTAATGCTGGGTATCTGCAACGGGTTCCAGGCGCTGATCAAGCTGGGTCTGGTGCCCTACGGCAAGATTGTGGACATTGGGGAGAACGACCCCACCCTGACCTTTAATACCATTGGCCGCCATATCAGTCAAATGGCGTACACCCGAGTTACCAGCACCAAGTCCCCGTGGCTGGCAGGCACCCGGGCAGGCGAGATGTTTGCCGTGCCCATCTCCCACGGTGAGGGTCGGTTTGTAGCGGACGAGGCCACCCTGCGCCGGTTGGCGGAGAACGGCCAGATCGCTACCCAGTATGTGGACCCGGACGGCAATGTGGCAACGGATATGCCCTTTAACCCCAACGGCTCCGTATGGGCGGTGGAAGGCATTACTTCCCCGGACGGCCGCGTGCTGGGCAAAATGGGTCACTGCGAACGCAAGGGCGAAAATCTATACAAGAACGTACCCTTTAACAAGGATATGCAGATCTTTGAGTCCGGCGTTAAATACTTCAAATAAGTGCAATTTCAGCCGCCGTCTGCTTTCGCAGGCGGCATAGGCTTTTCAGGAGGATCCGTATGAAATATGTTGTAGTACTGTGCGACGGCATGGCAGACTACCCGGTGCCCGCCCTGGGCGGCAAAACCCCCATGATGGTGGCAAAGAAGCCCCATATCGACGCCCTGGCCGCCAAGGCGGAGGTAGGGCTGGTGCGCACCGTAGCGCCGGGACTGAAACCCGGCTCCGATGTAGCCAATATGAGCGTGCTGGGCTTTGACCCACACCGATTTTACACCGGGCGCAGCCCGCTGGAGGCCGCCTCCATCGGCATTGATATGAAAGACAGCGATGTGTCCCTGCGCACCAACCTGGTGACCCTCAGCGACAAGGGCGAGCCCTTTGCCGATAAGGTGATCGAGGACTACTGCGCCGACGATATTTCCACCGAGGAGGCTCGCCAGTTGATGGAAGCGGTACAGGCAGCCTTTGGCGGCGGGGAATACGATTTTTACACCGGCGTATCTTACCGCCACTGTTTGATCTGGCACGGCGGCACCACAGAGCTGGGCAATATGACCCCGCCTCACGACATTACCGGCAAGGTGATCGGTCCCCATCTCTCCACCGCAGAGACGGCGCGCCCCCTGCTGGAGATGATGGAAAAGTCCTTTGATCTGCTAAAGGACCACCCGGTGAACAAAGCCCGCGTGGCTGCCGGTCATCGCCCGGCCAACTGCATTTGGCTGTGGGGCGAGGGCAAGCGCCCGGCGCTCCGGCCCTTTGAGGCGCTGTACGGCATAAAGGGCGGTATGGTCTCTGCCGTTGACCTGCTCAAGGGCATTGCCAACTGCGCCGGTATGGAAGTGGCAGAAGTGCCCGGCGCCACCGGTTATATTGACACCGACTTTGAGGGCAAAGCCAAGGCGGCGCTGGATCTGCTGGAGCGCAACGACCTGGTGTATGTGCACTTTGAGGCGCCGGACGAGTGCGGTCACCGCAACGAGCCGGAAAACAAAGTAAAAGCCATTGAGATGATCGACAGCCGGGTACTGCCCATTCTGGAAGAGGGACTGGAACAGTACGAGGATTACAAGATCCTGCTGCTGCCGGACCACCCCACCCCCATTGTGACCCGCACCCACGCCAGCGACCCGGTGCCCTACCTGCTGTACCAAAAGTCCGCACCCAAGGCGGGAGTAGACACCATCAATGAGGAGACCGCCAAGGCCACCGGCATTTATATGGAGAACGGCCCGGCGATGATGCCCCACTTCCTGGGGCAGGACGCCTAAGGCAAAAGCAAAATACAAATATTCTTTTTGGAAAGGGAAATGACTATGAAACCGGCAACCATTTGTGTACAGGGGGCTTACCGCCCCAAAAACGGCGAGCCCCGGGTAGTGCCCATTGTGCAAAGCACCACATTTAAGTATGACTCCAGCGTGGAGATGGGCGACCTGTTTGACCTGAAGAAAAGCGGCTACTTCTACTCCAGACTGCAAAACCCCACCTGCGACACGGTGGCGGCCAAGATCGCTATGCTGGAGGGGGGCGTGGCCGGTATGCTCACCGGCAGCGGCCAGGCAGCCAACTTTTACGCCGTCTTTAATATTGCCGGCGCCGGGGACCACATTGTCAGCTCTACCGCCATTTACGGCGGCACCTACAATCTGTTTAATGTGACCCTGCGCAAGCTGGGCATTGACTTTACTTTTGTGTCCCCCAGCGCTACGGAGGAGGAGCTGGAGGCGGCCATTCGCCCCAACACCAAGGCTATTTTTGGCGAGACCATTGCCAACCCCAGCCTGGAGATTTTGGATATTGAAAAGTTCGCCCGAGTAGCCCACAAGGCCGGCGTGCCGCTGATCGTGGACAACACCTTTGCCACCCCCATCAACTGCCGCCCCTTTGACTTTGGGTGCGACATTGTAACCCACTCCACCACCAAGTATATGGAGGGCCACGCCTCTACCGTAGGCGGCGCCATTGTGGACAGCGGCAACTTTGACTGGACCCAAAATGACAAGTTCCCCGGCTTGACCACCCCGGACGACAGCTATCACGGCATTACCTATACGGAGGCTTTCGGCAAGGGCGCCTACATCACCAAGGCGGTGGTGCAGCTGATGCGGGATTTGGGCGCGGTGCAAAGCCCCAACGAGGCGTTCCTGCTGAATGTGGGACTGGAGAGCCTGCACCTGCGGATCCCCCGCCATTGTGAGAACGCCAAGAAAGTGGCGGCCTACTTAAAGCAGCACCCGGCGGTGACCTGGGTGGAGTGCGCCATGCTGGAGGGCGATCGCCAGTACGATCTGGCGCAGAAGTATATGCCCCGCGGCACCTGCGGCGTGGTGAGCTTTGGGGTCAAGGGCGGTCGCGCAGCCGCCACCACCTTTATGGACAGCCTGGAGCTGGCAGCCATCGTCACCCATGTGGCAGACGCTCGCACCTGCTGCCTGCACCCGGCATCTACCACCCATCGCCAGCTGACGGACGAACAGTTGGAGGCCTGCGGCGTGCGCCCGGATCTGGTGCGCCTAAGCGTAGGCATTGAGGATATTGACGACATTTTAGCGGACCTGGAACAGGCTCTGGCAAAAATCTAACGCCTATGGACGAGAAGCAAGTGCCCACCTCGGCGCATAATCACAATCACGACCACACCCATACCCGGGAGGTGGTCAATCGACTGGCCCGAGCCATCGGCCACCTGCAAAAGGTGAAGCAAATGGTGGAGGACGGCGAGGATTGCTCCCAGGTGCTGGTGCAGCTGGCGGCGGTCAAGTCCGCCTTAAACAGCACCGGCAAGGTGATCCTCAAGGACCACCTGGAGCACTGTATCGTTCACGCCGTGGAGGACGGCGATACGGAAATGCTCACCGAACTGTCCGACGCCATCGACCGGTTTGTGAAATAAATACGGCAATCGGTGCAATCCCGCCACCGCCTTCGTAGAGCGGGGGCTTGCTCCCACCGATCGTTGGGGCGGCAACCTGCCGCCCGCATTTTCCACATAAAAAAGAGCACCCGGGTGGGTGCTCTTTTTTTACTGCTTAATACCTATACTTATTTAATAATCGTGCCGGGGGTATTGGGCGCCATACCGGCGGCGTTGGCCTCGTCCGTATCAATGTGCATGGCCAGGGCATAGCTGTCAGACACACGCACCACCACATCGCCAAAGGTCAGGTTACGGCCGTTGGCAGAGGGGATCTCTACGCTGACGATCTGGCCGTTCTCCAGGCCCATACGCTCTGCGTCTGCCGTAGTGGCGTGGATATGGCGCTTGGCAGCGATCACGCCCTCGGTCAGCTCCACCTCACCGGCAGGGCCCACCAGCTTGCAGGCGCCGGAACCGGCAATATCGCCGCTCTCCCGCACCGGGGCAGTCACGCCGATGGAGCGGGCGTCCGTCAGGCTCAGCTCCACCTGGGTAGCCTTACGCACCGGGCCCAGGATAGACACAGCCGGGAACTCGCTCTTGGTACCCACCACGCGCACGCGCTCGTTGCTGGCATACTGACCGGGCTGGGACAGCATTTTCTTTACCGTCAGTTCATAGCCCTTGCCGAACAGGGTCTCCAGATCTGCCTGGCTCAGATGTACATGGCGGGCAGAAATCTCAACAGTCACTTGATTGTCCATGATAAAACCTCCAAAAAGTTGTAATTCTCGCTTACGCAGATATTTTATACCTTTTTTTATTGTTTTTCAACCATTATTTTGGTACAATGGGCAAGGTGATAAAAATGACATTAGACGAATTGAAAACCCGCTGCCTTAGCTGCACCGATTGCGAACTATGCAAGGCCCGCACCCAGGTGGTCTTTGGGGTAGGCAACCCGGCGGCAGACATTCTCCTGATCGGCGAAGGACCGGGGGAGAACGAGGACCTGCAAGGCCAGCCCTTTGTGGGCCGCTCCGGCAAGCTGCTGGACCAATTTCTGGAGAGCATTGACCTGAGCCGGGAGAAGAATGTGTACATTGCCAATATGGTCAAGTGCCGCCCGCCGAAGAACCGGGACCCCAAGCCGGAGGAGCAGGAGGCCTGCCTGCATTGGCTGCGGGAGCAATTTAAGATCATTCGCCCACGGCTGGTGATCTGCGTTGGGCGCATTGCTGCCCAGCGGCTGATTGACAAGGACTTCCGGGTCACCCGCCAGCACGGCGAATTTATCGACAAAAACGGCACCCTGTTTATGGGCACCTATCACCCGGCGGCCATTCTCCGCAACCCCAATAACAAAGAAGCCGCCTTTGGCGACTGGCTGAAAGTGCGGGATAAAATCCAAGAATTGCACCTGAATGTGTGATTGATACATTTATAAATAGTAAGAGCACACGGCGAAAACCGTGTGCTTTCTTTTTTATTATGCTAAAATTTTGCCTTATAATCCCTCCGTCAATGCCTATAAATCGGCTCCCCTTATTTTTAAGGGGAGCTGTCACGAAGTGACTGAGGGGATAAAACAAAACGGCTCGATGTGGGCATCGAGCCCTACAAACAGTATGTGACATCGGTTGCAAAATTCATAGGAGGCTTACCCCCACCGATGGTAGGGGCGGCAATCTGCCGCCCGCCGGTGCGATAACAAAACCTATGTTAATTCACATTTTGCAGCCGCTCCGGCACATACTCGTCATTGAGGGACTGGATATGCTGTTCCACGGTGCTCACCCGGCTGCGGATAGCATCCTGGTGGGTCTTGTCGCCGGACAGGTACACCACGGTAAACACCCCGGCATCGTACCCGGCGTCGTTCATAAAGTACGGCACAGTATAGCCCTTTGTGTTAAAAGTAGACTCATATACACTTTCGCCGTCCAGATAATAGGTCTTGTAGCCGTACTCATACTCCATCTTGGCGTCATACACCACAGAGAACTGCTCTCCCTTGAGTCGAAAGATCCGAGAGGCCGCCGTATACACCGACTGGCTCTCCCGCCGATAGGCATTGAAGCACAAGTCAGTCTTTTTGCCGCTTTTGCGCAGGATATAGAACTGGGTGTTCTGCGCCGCCTCCTCATCATCTGTAAAGGGCTGGCAAATTTGATCCCGGGTGAAAATGCACTTGGCAATGCTGCCGTTCCAGTTGTACACCCGCAGGCTGTATACCGGCACATTGATCAGGGTCTGCTCTCCGGTCCAGTCGTTCTTCTCCGTCTTTTTCACCTGGCGGCGATAGACGGTGAGCAGCTCCTTGTTGCCGTCGCCGTCAAAATCAATCTCTTCCACCACAGCCAGGCCGTCTACATAGCCGATACCGCCCTCGGTCTTGTAGGTGGCGGAGCCGTACTGGCGGTTCAAATCGTCCACCACATCGTAGTAGGCTTGCTTTTTCAGGGTGGCGTCCGGCAGACTGGCCTCGATCTCCGCCGTGGTCTTGGTGTTGAATTCCTCCATAGCGGCGGTCACCGTATCCACCAGCACCTCCGCCCGGGTCTCCCGAATACAGGACAGCTGCAACCGCTCAAAGTCCTCGGTGTTGGGCTTGTCGTTCTGGGAAAATACGCCGGTATCTACATTATATTGGCAGCTGCCGGCCTTTTTGAACTTCTTGCCCCGCATGGCATACAGAGTCACTTCCGTGGGTTTTTGCGGATCGCACACCCCCACCTGGTAGCGGCGCCCGGTGTGGTACAACACCACCCAGCTGCCCAGCTTGCTATCGCCGGAGGCATAGCAGGCGTTGGCGGAGTAGAACTTGCTGAAGTTCTTGCCGTCAAAGCCCCAAATATCAAAAAAATACAGACCCTTTTCCAAATAGCAGATCAGCAGTTCGTCCCGACCGTCGCCGTTAAAATCCATCCGCCGCAGATAAGACACGCCGGTCATACGCGCCATTTTCTTGCCGTAGCGTTCGTCCATGGACTCCCAGCGGCAGGCGCCGTACTTGGCGATATAATCGGTGCACACCTGCCCCGCCTGATCGCAAAAACGCTCGTTCCACTTGCTCTGGTTGTGCAGGGACACGGCAAAGGAGATAATGGCAATCACCACTGCCAGCACAAACAGCGCCACCGCCAGCCACTTCAGCGCAGCCCGGCGCAGGTTGGGATAGTCCCGCAGTTCTTCTACAATTTCTTCGTCCCGGCGCACCGTGCGGCGCAGCTTGGCGCCGTTCACTTGCAAGGCAGCAACCAGTTGAGCCAAGCGCACCTGCGCAGACGGCTGCGGCTGTTCTTCCTCGTCGTCAAAGTAATTATACGGCTTCACGGTGCCACCTCCCTTCGGTAATGCTGCCCGGTTCTTCCCTCATTTTAACACGGATCGCCCCGGTGCGCAACTATATCGGCAAATTCTTTAGAGAAACCCCACTTCTTACCTATATGTTGTGGTGCCAATCGTTATGCCCACAAGAGGGCGGCACTTTTTATTCCCATCGGCAAAAAAAGGGCTTGACAAACCCGCCCCTGCTGGGTATAATAACACTATCGTTTGCGGATTTAGCTCATCTGGTAGAGCGCCACCTTGCCAAGGTGGAGGTAGCGAGTTCGAGTCTCGTAATCCGCTCCAATAAAGAAAGCAAGGCTTTTTGCCTTGCTTTTTTTGTTCTACAATTATTGAGAGACTCGAACAGGGCAACCCGCCAGGGTAGCAACAGTCCGGGGGACCGTTGCGATGCCCGCGTGCGTGCCGGTGCGCGCAGAAGCGCACCGGGCGAGTCTCGTAATCCGCTCCAATAAAGAAAGCAAGGCTTTTTCCATGGGCTAATAAGGCAGCATTTAAGGAATTACGGTGTAATCCCGATAAATTGGCTATACCTCTTTCTTTATTCAAACGGATTTCTTCGTATTTTTTAATCTTTCTATTATATTAAAATTAGCTTCTCAGCACCGGAAGAATTCCGATGTTGAGAAGCCCTCTAATATTTAATTGATGGCACTTTGCTTCTTCATTGTTTTAACAAACAGCACAACAGCAATCAACAGCGACAATATGTCGGCAACAGGCTGTGCCCATACAAGTCCCGTCATACCGATTATTGCCTGTAAAATAAATAATGCCGGAATAAAAATAATACCCTGGCGGCTCATGCTGATAAGCAGTGCCGGTGTTGCTGCTCCCATTGCCTGAAGGGCATTAACAAGCACATAAAACACGCCAAACAGGAAGCTGGTGCTAAGAAGGATCCTTGCAAATTGAACAGAATATGCAAATGCAGTCTGATCCGTTAGGAAAACACTTAAGATTTGATTTGTGAACACATAACAGATGATTGCCAGAACAGATCCTAAAATCAATGCAAAAATAATGGAAAACTTGAAGACTTCTTTAAAACGTTTCCACATTTTAGCTCCTACACAATAACCCAGAATCGGTTGTACGCCCTGTCCTAACCCCATACAAATCATGCCGGTGATTGTGACTACTTTCATCGCAACACCCATTCCGGCAACAGCCATATCTCCATAGTGCGACATCTGACTGTTGATGATAATCTGAGATACGCTCATAAGCACATCGCCCAAAGCGGCAGGAACACCGATAGCCAGTACACCGGTAGCGATTCCATGCTTCACGGTAAAATCTTTTAATTTAATGGAAAGCATGGATTTTCCTTTCAGAAAATAAGAAATATAAAATCCTGCGCCGACAATATTTCCAATCACGGTTGCGATTGCCGCACCTTTGATATCCATACCAAGAACTAAAATAAAAATCGGATCAAGAATGACATTAACTAAATTTCCGATGAGAAGTCCAAGCATTGCTTTTCCTGATTTTCCTTCTGAGCGGATGACGTTTCCATAGCAATTTGAGACAAGCACAAAAGGACCGGCAAGTACAACAATGCTAAGATAATCCTTTGCATATCCATGGGTATCCGCACTGGCACCGATTAGCTTGAGAATCGGCTTCATAAATATAAGAATTAGTGCCGCAAGAAAAATGCCAACAATGATACAACCCCAGAAGCAGAAAGCACAAGCTTTTTTTGCTTTTTCCTTATTCCCTTCGCCTAAAGCTCTTGATATCACCGAAGTACCACCGATTCCGAATAGAGTGCCAAGAGACATAAAAATCAGGTAAACCGGCGTTGCAAGAGAAACAGCCGCAACCAGCAGTGCATTATGTGTCTGACCAATAAAAAATGTATCAGCAAGGTTATAAATGAGAACCATCAGCATGGCTGCCATTGCAGGCAATGCATTTTTTATAACAGCTTTGGGAACAGGCATACTGCTGAAAACCTCCAGGCTTTTATCGTTTTCCATAAAATAACGACCTCCTTGTAATTTTATCAAATTTATGATATAATCAATATCTGATACATATTGTATCACATTAAGATTTGAATGAGAATATATTAACCTGAGACTATTTTGGCGGTTTCGTCTCAGATTGAGAGGCGTGTTACAGAAATGAAAATAACCGATAAACGTTATATTGAGAATATGCGAGTAAAAAGAAGTATTCAAGATGCTCTTTTTTCACTTATGGAAAAGAAAAAGTTTTCGGAAATCAGGGTTTCCGATATTATCTCTGTATCCGGCGTTGCGAAAGCTTCCTATTACAGAAATTTTTCTTCACTTGAAGATATAATTTACTCTTACATTGACCGAATGAATAATGAAATCGCACAACAAATGCCACATCAGCACGACACTGATATTTCAGCAATGCGACAAAATCTTATCGTTTTATATAATTATTATCTTGAACACAGAAAAGAAATTTTACTGCTTTGTTCAAATGGCTTTTATGAATCGATACAAGACAATACGGATCAGTTTCTTATCAACGCACTTGGTGATATGCCTTCAAAATCAATGGAACGGTACAATATATTTTTACTGTCGGGAGCAATCTGTCATGTGCAGATAGAGTGGCTAAAAAATAAAGCTCCGGAATCACCTGAAGCTTTTGCTGATTTCAATATAAAATTTATTGAGAATAACAGAAATATACTTTGTTTATAAAAAGGTATTCGTAATCTACTATACAGAAAACTGACAGGTCTCAGGGTACCCCCCTAACGGCAAAAGCACCGTTTGGATATTCAAACGGTCTGCTCGCTAAGATTATATATTCGCTTCTCACAAATAAAATTAAGGCACAGCCTACGGAATTTCTCTCCGTAAGTCGTGCCTTTTTCTTAGTTATATATTGCTTGTTTATTAACGATTTCTGTTGCTCGGTTGCGCATATTATTTATCTTTTGCACCCACAGCATTATTTTTTGCTTTGCGTTTTTCTGTGGCTTGTTCCTGCTCGGCAAGTGATTTTACTGTCTGTTCAAATAAATTCTCTGCTTGACACTCGATATCGGCAAGATAATCATAGAGTTTTTCGCTCGTCAGAAGATGATCATAACGCCCTTATGTCGCTGCTTTAGGTGTTGCCGATGGCGGTTTGCCACACGCCTAAATGCATTTCTTCTTGCGCAGGGGTTCTTATGCAAGAGATAAGATACTTGCCATGCTTTTTTGTTCTGCAATTTTTGCGAGACTCGTACAGGGGCGGCAAATCGTTGCAAAATCATCGCGCCGTTTACCCTGCAATATGCGCAAGATGGATAAGCAGCACCCACGCCAAGCCGTAATAGATCACTACTGCCACCAAATCGTTGATCGTTGTGATCAGCGGACCGGAGGCCACTGCCGGATCCACCTTGATCTTCTTAAAGAACATGGGCACCAGCGTGCCCACCAGGCTGGATACGATCATGGACAACAGCAAGGCCACGCCCACGCAAAAAGAGATAAGGAAAGCCTGCGCCGGCGCATAGCCCTTAAACAAGCAAATATACACCCCCAGGAAAGCCACGGCCAAGGTGCCTAAAAGCAACCCGTTGGACAATCCCGCTTTGCTTTCCTTTGCCACCAATTTTCTTTTTTCCTTGGCGCCCAGCTCCTCGTCCATCAGCACCCGAATGGTCACGGCCAGGGACTGGGTGCCCACATTACCTGCCATATCCAGCACCAGGGACTGAAAACAAATTACAATAGGCAAAATGGCAACCACGCCCTCAAAGGCCCCCACTACGCTGGAAACCAGCATGCCCAAAACCAGTAGAATCATCAGCCAGGGCAAGCGCTTTTTAATGCTTTGCCCGGTGGTCTCGTTCAGATCCTCCTCGGCGGTCAAACCGGCCAGCTTTGCGTAATCCTCGCCCATTTCATCGTCCACCGCTTCCACCACATCTTGGGCGGTAATAATACCGATGATTTCCAGGCTGTGATTCAAAACCGGCAGAGAATCCTCGGCATAGTCCTTGATCTTCTCAATGCAATCGGATATTTTTTCATCCGCGAAGAGATACGGATAGGAATAAATGATCAGAGCGTCCAACGAATCGTTTTGCCTGGCGATGATCAGGTCTTTAAGATCAATGGCACCGCTGAATTTGCCGTTTTCGTCCGTCACATACAGGGTAGAAATGTTGTCGTGCTCCCCTGCCTGGCGGATCAGCTCATGCATGGCAGAGCGAATATCCAGCGTTTTTGGAATACAGATATAGTTGGTGGTGATCAAGCTGCCGATTCGGTCCTCATCATAGGAGGCGATCAACTGCAAATCCGCCCGCACATGCTCGTCCAAATAAGGACGCAGCTTCTTCCTGTCGCTTTCGTCTAATTTTTGAAGCAAGTCCACCGCGTCGTCGGCGTCCATTTCGTTGATGATGGCCGCCAGCTTTTCCGCACCCAACTCGCAGGCGTACGGCTCCGGCTCCTCCACATACGCCAGAATCTCAGAGACCCATTCGTCCCCTAAATCCGCATACAGGGACAGCCGCTCCGCCTGAGACAGGTAAGGCAAACTCTGCGCAATATCATTGGCGTGGTAATCGTCCAACCGCTGAAGCAGCTGCTTTTTTTCCGCTCCGCTCCGGATTACAGCAACAATTTCTTCTACAATCTTTGGTGCTTTGTTTTCCATTTCAGCCTCCTATTCCGCCCAAAAAGGGCATAAAAAATCCATCGTGTAAAGATACACAATTCCGTCAAGCGTTGTGATACTCTTTGCCTACGATGGACCGGGCCGAAAAAATTAAAGCGAACCGATACAGACACTTGCGCCCTCCGGCGGCACCTGCCCATCGTCTAAGCCACTTCGGTGATCACAACTGTCCATATATTTCGCCTCCTGTCGTTCAAAATCAGCAAAATTATAGCACGCAAGATCCGATTTGTCCACCACAAAATCACGCTCTTCTCCGCTTGTGGCCGAATTTACCGGCACCGCCATATCTTGCGGCTTTACAAGGGGGCGCGGATTTGCTACAATAAAAAGCAGAGCGCCACCGGCGCAGAAAAGAGGAAAATTCCACCTATGCAATACAACATTCCCCCCTTTGGCCCCCTGTGGACGGACGGCGTGTTTACCGTGCCCACCTGCGTGGCCGATCGTTACTTAAAACTGGCCAGCGCCTACCAACTCCAGGCGCTGCTGCTTCTTTTGCGCCACGGCGGCAGTCTCAGCACCCGGGAGCTGGCCGGCGCACTGGGTATCCCGGAGCGGGACGCCGACAGCATTATGGACTTTTGGGTGGCTGAGGGTCTGCTCCAAACCGGCGACCGGCCGGCGACCTCTGCGCCTGCCGAGCCAAGCACGGTACAGATCCCGGTTATAACAAAAGTGCCCCCCAATATGGGCGCGCCGGCCAGCCTGACCGTGCACCCACCGGTAGCGGAGCCGCCAAGACCGAAAAAGGAGACCCTGTCGCCGCCCCGACTGACCCCGCGGGACATTGTGACCCTGTGCCGGGAAAACAGCGCCCTGTCCGATCTGCTAACCGAGGCGCAAACCGTGCTGGGGCGCACCATCAGCACCGCCGAGCAGGAAATGCTGGTGAATATGCACACCTACTACGAGCTGCCGCCGGAAGTGATCCTGATGCTCTTGGGTTATTACCGGGGCGAAAAGGAAAAGGGCCGCTCCATCAACCTGGCCTACATTAACAAAATGGCCAACTCCTGGTCCGAGGACGGGGTGCGCACCGTGGCGGACGCAGACGAAAAGCTGCTGTACCTAAGCGGCACGGACAAGCTGTGGGACAAGGTGATTGCCATGACCGGCATTCGCCATCGGTCGCCCACCGCCCGCCAACGCCAAATGGTGGCGGACTGGGGTCGGGATTTTAGCGACGATATGCTGCAACTGGCCTGCGACATTATGAAAGAGAACGCCGACAAGCCCTCGCTGAAGTATATGGACAGCGTGCTGCGCCGGTGGAAGAAAGAGGGGCTGACCACCCCCGCCCAGGTACAAGAGCAGCAACAGGGATTTGCCGCCGCCAAGGCCAAAAAAACCGACGGCCGCCTGCAAGGCAAGCCCTCCTACGATCTGGAGCAAATCAAGAGAGACACCATGAACAATACGGACATTAAGTTCTAAGGAGAAGCTATGTACAGTTCCGATCTTTACCAAAAAGCGCTGAACCGGCTGGACCGCCGCCGGGAAGAAGACGAGCTGCGCACCGCCGCCACTTTGGCAGAGGTCAGCGCCAAGGTTCCTCGGCTGGAGGAAATCCAAAATCAGCTGCGGCAAGTGGGCTTTTCCATCTCCAAGGCGTTCTTTGCCAAAGACGCGAAGGCGGAGATTGACAAGCTGCAAGCGGAAAGCCTGCGCCTGCAAGGGGAAAAGGAGCGGCTGCTGGTGGCTGCCGGCTATGCGCCGGACGCTCTGGCCCATCACTATCAGTGCCCCACCTGCAAGGACACCGGCTATGTAGGTGACCGTATGTGCACCTGCCAGCGCGAACTGCTCAAGGACTTGCAGCGGGAGGCTATTCGCCGCCTGGCACCCCTGGACAGCTGCACCTTTGACAGCTTTGACACCAACTATTACCCGGAGACGGCGGAAGACAACGGCATTTCGCCTCGGGCGAAAGCGGAAAAAATCGCCGAGGCCTGCCATCGCTACGCCCAGCGGGTATCTTTGCGGGAGCCGGCCAACCTGATGCTGATGGGTCAGACCGGCCTGGGCAAGACCCACTTGAGCCTGGCCATTGCCAATGTTGCCATCGGTCGGGGCTTGTCCGTAGAGTACGGCACCGCCTATAATATCCTGTCCGACCTGCAAAATGAGAATTTCGGCCGCACCGGCAACCTGCAATATACGGAGGAGCGGGTGCTGCATACGGACCTGCTGATCCTGGACGACTTGGGCACCGAGTACACCTCTGCCTATACCGTGGCCTGCCTGTACAACATCATCAACACCCGCATTCTTTGCAGCCGCCCCACCGTCATCAGCACCAACCTGGGCTTTGACGAGCTGGCGCAAAAATACGACCAGCGCATCACCTCCCGCATCGCCGGCGCCTATTCCCGTTTGGTACTGGTGGGCAACGATATTCGGTATATCAAATAAGTGCAATACCGTTTGCTCACATCGTGCCACGGGTAAATAGTATTTGCTCTAAAATCCCTCCGAGTTTGCCTGCGGCAAACCCACCTCCCTTTACAAGGGAGGCAAATCGGTTGCATTTTCTTAGGCTCCCTTGCAAAGGGAGCTGTCAGCGCAGCTGACTGAGGGATTGCACCGGAGGTGCCATAAACAAATAATCGGCGGGAGCAAGCCCCCGCCCTACGAACGAAAAAATCAAAACGCATTATATGCAGAACATCCTACAAAAAAGCACCCTTAAAGGGTGCTTTTTTCTTGTGATCGCAGGGCGGCAAAGTCTGTGACGGTTTGGCGGGGGGCAGTGGGAGTGGAATACACCCAACGGTCCATACGGGTGCCGTCCATATAATAGGTCAGGGGCGTCACCGGCGCCGGCGGGTCAAAGGCCTCTACCACCACCAGCTTGATCTTCATTTTCTCCGGCAAAACGGACTTCACATACACAGCCACCGGCTGACCCGGCTCCAAAGCGGCGCTGGGCTCTGCCAGACCCGCCAAATTCGGGGTCAGCTCTACAAACACGCCGTAGGGCTCTACGCTGCGCACCACGCCGGGCACCGTCTCGCCGGGGGAGAAGCCCGCTGCATTCTGCTGCCAGGTGCCCAGCAGCTCCTTTAGACTAAAGGTCAGCTTATCCGGCTCTCGACTGCGCAGCACCACCCGTAGTTCCTGTCCCTCTCGCAAGCGGGCACGGGGGTGGTCAATGCGGCTGACGGAGAGCATATCAATAGGGATCAAGGCGTTCAGCCCCGCCCCCACATCAATAAACGCGCCAAACTTCTCCAAATGGGTCACCCGGGCGGGAATCACATCCCCCGGCTCTAAAGTGTCCAAAAACTCTGCCTTGCATCGCAGCTGCACCGCTCGGCGGGAAAGAATAGCGGTAAAGGGGCCGTCGTCCTCCCGCTGAAAGCCTAAAATCGAAAAACACACCCGCTTGCCCACCTTAGAAATCAGGGCAATATCCCGCACGGTGCCGTCATCGATTCCTACGGCGCCCTCCTCCCGGGGAATGATCCCTCGCATGGCGCCCAGGTCCACATGAAGATTATGCTCCCGGTCACAAAGCAGCACCCGACTCTCCAGTACGGATCCCTGCATCATCGCCCGGCGCAGCGCCTCCGGCGTTGTAAATTGCCGGTCCAGTTCTGCATCCATTCCCTCCGGGTAGAATTTCATATTCTCACGCCTTTCCGAATTGCCTGTGCTATAAATATATGCCTGTGGATCGGCGGATATGTTGTAAAATCGGCTAAAAGGTGCTATACTGTAAACAAGAATAAACGAGGGGAGAGCCCCATGGAATTACAACTGCACGATCGGGTCAAAATGAAAAAGCCACACCCCTGCGGGTGCGCGATCTTTGAGGTGACCCGCCTGGGCGTAGACTACAAATTAAAATGCACCGGCTGCGGGCGCGAGGTGCTGCTGCCCCGGATCAAGGCGGAAAAGCTGATCCGCGGTGTGGTACAGGACGGGTAGCCCCTCTCCTTTTCATTATATGTATATATATAAAAGGAGACGCTTATGTTTGATAAACTCAGCCGTGTAGAAGAACGGTACAACAAAATCGCCGCGGATTTGTGCGACCCGGCGGTGGTGGCAGACATCAGCCGCTACACCGCCCTGATGAAAGAACAAAAGCACTTAACCCCGGTGGTAGAAACCTTTGCCCGCTATAAAATCGCCAAGACGGCGGCGGAAGAGGCCCGGGAACTGCTGCAAAGCGAAAGCGACCCGGAGCTGTGCGATCTGGCAAGAGAAGAGCTGAAAGACAGCGAGGCGGCGCTGGAACAGCTGCAAGAGCAGTTGAAAATTTTGCTGCTGCCCCGGGATCCCAACGATGACAAGAATGTAATTATTGAGATCCGCGGCGGCGCCGGCGGCGACGAAAGCGCCCTGTTTGCCGGGGTGCTGTACCGTATGTACAGTATGTACGCGGAGCAAAAGGGATTTAAGAGCGAAATTCTGTCCGAGAACGCCACGGAGCTGGGCGGGTACAAGGAAATCAGCTTTTCCATTGACGGCGACGGCGCCTACTCCCGCTTTAAGTTTGAAAGCGGGGTGCACCGAGTGCAGCGTGTGCCGGAGACGGAAAGTCAGGGCCGCATTCACACCTCCACCGTAACGGTAGCGGTACTGCCGGAAGCGGAGGAAGTGGACTTTGAACTGGACCCTAAGGACTTGCAGATCGACACCTTCCGCTCCTCCGGCGCAGGGGGGCAGCACATTAACAAAACCTCCTCTGCCATTCGCATTACCCACCTGCCCACCGGCACGGTGGTGGAGTGCCAGGACGAGCGCAGCCAGCATAAAAACAAAGACAAAGCCATGAAAGTGCTGCGCGCCCGACTGTATGACGCAGAAAAGGCCAAGCACGACGCCGCCATTGCCGGCGAGCGAAAAAGCCAGGTGGGCACCGGCGACCGCAGCGAGCGGATCCGCACCTATAACTACCCTCAGGGGCGGGTCACCGACCACCGGATCAACCTGACTCTGTATCGACTGGAACAAATCTTAAACGGCGATTTGGACGAATTGATCGACGCCCTGATCACCGCCGATACGGCAGCGAAGCTCAGCGCCGCGGAGGAATAATGTAGGGATAATACCGGCGGTGCGATGTGGGCATCGCACCCTACACGGATGACATGCAAGGCGGGCGGCAGGTTGCCGAGTGAATTGCACGCAGTGCAAGAGACACGAGGCTCCAAATGCGTCAGCATTTGGGAGAAACAGTCCGGGGGACTGTTTCGTAGCGAGTGCATCAATCCCTCCGTCAACGCCTAGCGGCGTTGCCACCACCTAACCGGTGCCCGTCCCCTCTGTCGCTGCGCGACATCTCCCCGCACTGCGGGGAGTCACCCTTTACAAGGGAGGGGGACCGCCGTAGGCGGTGGAGGGAGTCCCCGCAAATCAAATCAAGGACACAAGGTATGGAAACCAAACAACTGGGAACAACAGAACAAGACCTGGCGCTGGCCGGGGAACTGCTGCGGCAGGGACAACTGGTGGCCTTTCCCACCGAGACGGTGTACGGACTGGGCGCCGACGCCCTGAACGAAACCGCCGTGGCACAAATTTACGCCGCTAAAGGCCGACCCAGCGACAACCCGCTGATTGTGCATGTGGCAGAAAAGGCAGACATTGCCCCCCTGGTGCGGGAAATTCCGGAAAAAGCCAAAAAGCTTTTTGACCGCTTTTTTCCCGGACCGCTGACGGTGATCCTGCCCAAAAGCGATAAAATCGGCCGCGTCGTCAGCGGCGGACTGGACACGGTGGCGGTGCGTATGCCGGAGAACCCGGTGGCTCACCGACTGCTGCAACTGGCCGGGGTGCCGGTAGCAGCCCCCAGCGCCAACACCAGCGGGCTGCCCAGCCCCACAAGAGCCAAATATGTGCAAGAGGATATGAACGGCAAGATCGCTGCCATCGTAGACGGCGGCGACTGCGCCTACGGGGTGGAATCCACGGTGATCACCCTGGCCACCCCCACCCCCACGCTGCTGCGCCCCGGCGCGGTAACCAAGGAAATGCTGGAGGCAGAGATCGGCCCCATTGCCGTGGCTCCCGCCGTGCTGGAAAAGATGGCAGACGGCGAGACCGCCGCCTCTCCCGGCATGAAATACAAGCACTACGCCCCCAAGGCGCAGGTGATCTTGGTAAACGGCGACAGTGCCGCCTACGCCGCCTTTGTAAACAGCCGACCGGGCTGCTACGCCCTGTGCTATGAAGAAGACCGGGTGACGGTGCCCAAGGTGCCCTACGGCAAGGCCACCGACGACCTAAGCCAGGCGCGAGAGCTGTTTGACGCCCTGCGGCGGCTGGACGAACTGGGCGCCAAAAAAGTCTACGCCCGTATGCCCCGCAAAACCGGGGTGGGTATGGCAGTATACAACCGACTGATCCGGGCAGCGGCCTTTCGCATTTTAGACCTGACAAAGCCCTTTCTCCTTGGTGTGACCGGACCTACCGGCGCAGGCAAAGGCTATGTGTGCCGCCTGCTGGCACAGGCCGGGCTACACCCGGTGGACTGCGACCGGGTTTATGGAGCGTTGACCACCCCCGGCACGCCCCTGCTGCAAGACCTGGCGGCTGCCTTTGGGCAGGAGATCATCAAAGACGGCGCCCTGGACCGCAAGGCCCTGGCAGCCAAAGCCTTTGCCACCCCTGCCGCTACGGAAAAGCTGAATCAGGTAACTCATCCGGCAGTGCTGGACGCCTGTGTGCGGCACGCAAAGATACCGGCGGTGCTGGACGCCCCCCAGCTGTTTGAAAGCGGCGCGGACGCCCTGTGCGCCTACACCCTGGCGGTGACTGCGCCGGAGGACACCCGCAGAGCGCGAATTATGGAGCGGGACGGCATAGACCGGGCGGCGGCACGGCTGCGTATGCAGGCCCAACCGGCGGCGGACTTTTACACCGAGAAATGCACATTCACCGTCACCAATGACGGCAGAGATATAAAATCCCAAGTGGACAGAATACTGGAGGCTATCTTATGAGTGAAGAAAAAACCAAGGGTCAGCAGCTGCAAGAGCTGCTGTTCAACAAGCGCGAGAACGGCGTAGACTTTATGGACGACGCCGAGCTGGGCGTGTGTGATGATTTTTGCGAGGGGTACAAGGACTTCCTCTATCGCTGCAAAACCGAGCGAGAGGCCGCTGCCCAGGCGCTGGACCAGGCCAGAGCCGCCGGGTTCCTGCCCTTTGACGAATTCGGCGACCAGCTGGAGCCGGGCGCCAAGGTATACAAGATGAACCGGGGCAAGGCCATTATCCTGTGCGTGAAGGGCAAGCGCAGCATTAAAGACGGCGTGCGCATTGCCGCGGCCCACATTGACTCTCCCCGCATTGATTTAAAGCAGCGCCCGGTGTACGAGGACAACGGGCTGGCGCTGTTTAAGACCCACTACTACGGCGGTATTAAAAAGTACCAGTGGACCGCCATTCCCCTGTCCCTTCACGGCCGCATTTGCAAAAACGACGGCACCTATGTGGATGTGCGCCTGGGCGAGGAGCCGGGCGACCCCAAGTTCTGTATTACAGACATTCTGCCCCACCTGGCGCTGGAACAGTACACCCGCAAGATCAACGAGCTGATCAAAGGGGAAGAGCTGAACATTGTCATCGGCTCCCGCCCCTTTAAGGACGACAAAGCCAGCGAAAAGGTGAAGCTGAATATTCTCAATTTGCTGTATGAAAAATACGGCATTGTGGAGCGGGACCTGCTGTCTGCCGAGCTGGAGTTGGTGCCGGCCTTTACCGTTGACGACCTGGGCTTTGACCGCTCCCTGATCGGCGGCTACGGCCACGACGACCGTGTGTGCGCCTATCCGGCCTTGCAGGCCATTCTCAGCGTCAGCGAGCCGCCGGAGTACACTTGCATTACCGTGCTGACGGATAAAGAGGAGACCGGCTCCGACGGCAACACCGGGCTGAACTCCAGCTATCTGAAGTACTTTATTGAGGATCTGGCCCGGCTGGAGGGCTACGAGGGCCGCGATGTGCTGCGCAACTCTAAGTGCCTGAGCGCCGATGTAAACGCAGCCTTTGACCCCACCTGGTCCTCTGCCTTTGAGAAGAACAACGCCTCCTTTATCAACGAGGGCGTGGTGGTCACCAAGTTTACCGGCTCCCACGGCAAAAGCGGCACTTCAGACGCCAGCGCCGAGTATGTGAGCTTTGTCAAAAACCTGCTGGAGGAAAACGGCGTGCTGTGGCAAAGCGGCGAGCTGGGCAAGGTTGACGGTGGCGGCGGCGGCACCGTGGCTATGTATATTGCCAATTTGGATGTAGATGTGATTGATGTGGGCGTGCCGGTGCTCTCCATGCACGCACCCTATGAGATCGTTGCCAAAATTGATGTATATATGGCGTACAAAGCCTTTACGACCTTCTTTACCAAATAAGAAACGCAAAGAAAACCGACACCCCCGGGTGTCGGTTTTTTGTATATAAATCTAAACCTTTTTGCCTCCCTTGAAAAGGGAGGCAAAAAGGTTTATCGTAGGGGCGGCAATCTGCCGCCCGCAGGCGCATAACCCCCTACGAACAAAACTTATGATTGCCGATGACCTTGATCACCGGGCGGGAGTGCATAAACTTGTCCGAGGTTTTGGAGGCATTGAAATAATACACCGCGCCGCCGGAGGGATCCCAGCCGTTAAGGGCGTCTGTGGCGGCGCGCTTGGCGCTGTCTGCCACCGGGGCGTACCAGTTGGAGTCGTTAACGCAGGAGAACGCCCCGTTTTGGTACACCACGCCGCTGATGGAGTTGGGGAAGGAGGGGTGGGCCACCCGATTCAGGATCACGGCACCCACCGCCACCTGGCCCTCATAGGATTCGCCTCGAGCCTCGGCGCTGATCACCTTGGCCAGCAGCTCCACATCCGCATCCGAATACCCGGTACTGTTGCCGCTGCTGCTGCCGCCAAGCCCCAGGTACAACAGGGTTTTTGGCCCGACCACACCGTCTGCGGTAATGCCGCAGTTCTTTTGAAACGCTTTTACCGCCGCCTTGGTGGCATTGCCGTAAATACCGTCGGCAGCGCCGCTGTAATAGCCCAGCTCCTTGAGCTTCTTTTGCACCCGGGTCACCTCCGCACCGGTGGAGCCCAGCTTGGAGAGCACCTGGCTGCCGGCAGCGGACTGCACCGCATAGTACACCCCGCCGCCAATGCAAAGGGCACCGGCAGCCACCGCCAGCACCACAAACACCGTTAAGAAATTCCGCACGGCCTTATAAATCGTCATGAGAGATCACCCTTTCAGCACAGCGTGTAAATCAAAAAGGTCAGCGCCACCCCGGCCAGGGCACTGAGCAGACAGCGCAGGGCAAAGTGCCACTTCTCCCGTGGGGAGCGGCGCACTCTGGGCGGCCGACCGGCGCGGGCAGCCAGGGAATGGGCCTCTCGCTCCAGCACAGCCCGGTCCTCTCGGGCGTATTGGGGTTTTACAAAAAACACGATTTTTTCAAAATACGGGTTTTCCGGATTGGTCACCTCAAGCACCTGTTTGCTGACGCCTTTGATCATGCTGTTCGTCCTTTCTGTTTGCTGATTTTAGTGTGTGGCAAAGGCGCCGAAAATATACCGGAATTTTGTGAATTGTGAGCATAAAAAAAGCCTTGACAGCCCACTCGCCACTACAATCTGTATATTGACCTTGCGCCCACAGATTGTGGAAAAGGCGGTGGAAAATGTTGAAGATTTGGGCATTTTTCGCATAATATCGGGCATTTTTCCGGTTGAAAACTCAAAATCAGGGGAGTTTTTAACCCTTTACACATAGTTTTCAACATTTTTGAGAAGAAATCCCACACCGCGAATTTTTGTGAAAATTGCTATTTTTTAGAAAATTTTATCTTTTTCTCTTGACAGAGAATAGAACGCCCGCACCGCCGTTTGTCAAGAAAAAATATGCACAAAATCGCCCTGAATTTTTTGGTAATGATGGATAAAAGGCAAAAGAAAAAGAGACTGCCCGGCAGTCCCTTTTTTTGTTTTATCCGATTGCTTTTATGTTTTACTTTTTCTTCTTGCGGATATGCAGCACCCGCAGGGCGTTAGCCACCGCCAGCAAACACACACCCACATCGCCGAACACCGCCAGCCACATGGCATTCTCGTCAAAAATACCCACGGCGCAGCCAAGAATGATCAGCAGCTTGACCACAATGGCAAAGATAATGTTCTCCCGTGCAATGCCCACGGTCTTGCGGGCAACGGTCACGCCCACCGGCAGCTGGCTCAGGGAGTCGCCCTGGATCACCATATCCGACGCCTCAATGGCCACATCCGCCCCGGCGCCGCCCATGGCTACGCCCAGGTCCGCCGCTGCCAGAACCGGCGCGTCGTTAATACCGTCACCGGCATACAGCACCGTGTGCCCCTGCTGCTGCAAGGCCTGCACCCGCTGCACCTTCTCCTCCGGCAGCAGCTTGGCATAGTAGCCGTCCAGCCCGGCCTTGGCGGCAATATCCGCCGCAATGGCCTCTCGGTCACCGGTGAGCATAATGGCCTGCTTCATACCCATATGGTGCAGCCGGTCAATGGCCTCCCGGCTGTCCGTTTTAATAATATCCGCAAACACAATATCGCCCAGGAACTCCGTGTCCGTGCAGCAGTACACGGCGGTGCCCACCAGCTGCGTCTCTGTAAAGGGCACACCGATCTTTTGCATCAGCTTTTCATTCCCGGCGTAGTAGCGCACCCCGTCCACCACCGCAGACACGCCCATACCGGCGTAATTCTTGGCGTCCGTCACCACGCAGTCGTCGGCAAACTGGCCAAAGGCCAGGCAAATGGACTTGGCAATGGGGTGGGTGGACAACCGCTCGCAGGCGGCAATGATCCGCAGCAGCTCCCGGTGGTTGTGCTTATCGATACAATGGCAGTGCACGCACTCGCACCGCACAAATTCAAACTTGCCGCTGGTGATGGTGCCGGTCTTGTCAAACACACCCACATCGCAGCGGGCCAGGGTCTCCAAATGATCGGCGCCCTTCACCAAAATCCCCTCCCGGGAGCAGGTGCCCAGCCCGCCGAAGAAGGACAGGGGAACGGAAATCACAATGGCGCAGGGACAGGACACCACCAAAGCCGACAGCCCCCGGTAGATCCACTCGTGCCAGTCGCCGCCGAAGAACAGGGGCGGGATCAGCACCAGCGCCAGTGCAATGCCGCACACAATGGGGGTATAAATGCGGGCAAAGCGGGTGATGAATTTTTCCGTATGGCTTTTGCTGTCCTGGGCGTGCTCCAGTGCCGTCAGCACCCGAGCCACCGCCGAGTCACCATAGGGCTTGTCCACCCGAATGGTCAGCGCACCGTCAATGGCCACGCTGCCGGCCAGTACCGCCGTGCCCGGGGCAACGGATACCGGGATGCTCTCGCCGGTCAGGGCGGCGGTGTCCACCTCCGCATTGCCCTCCAGCACCGTACCGTCCAGGTGGATCTTCTCCCCCGGCTCCACCACAATGGTTTGGCCCGGCTGCACCGTCTCCGGCGCTGCCTCCGTCAGCCCGTCGGGAGCCTGTACCCGCACGGTATCCGGCTTTTGCTCCAGCATACCTTTAATGGAGCGGCGGCTCTTTTGCACCGCCAGACTTTGCAAAAACTCGCCCACGGTGTACAGCAGCACCACGGCACAGCCCTCGGAATACTCCCCAACGGCAAAGGCGCCCAGGGACGCCACCGCCATCAGCAGATTTTCGTTAAAAATGTTCTTGGCCAGCACGCCCTCCACCGCCTCGCGCAAAATGGAGAAGCCCACAAAAATATACGACAAGGCAAAGGCTGCCAGCTCAACATAATGCCACAGGGCGCTGCTCTCGCTGCCGGGGATCAGGTGCTCCACCGCCGCGCCCAGCAAAAAGAAGAAAAGCCCCGGCGCAAACTTGCGCAAAAAGGCCTTTTTGTCAATGTCCTCATGGGCGTGGTCATGGCCGCAGCCGCAGCAGCCGTCGTCGTGGTGATGGTGGTTGTGGCCGCAGGCGCAATCCGTCCCGTGGGTGTGCAATTCTTTTTCGCTCATATTACTCCTCAATGTGTTCAATAGCGCAGTTGATAATGGTCTTTACATGGTCGTCCGCCAGGGCGTAGATCATATTCTTGCCCTCTCGGCGGTACTTGATCAGGTGGTTTTGCTTTAGAATACGCAGCTGGTGGGAGATGGCGGTCTGGCTCATCTCCAAATTGGCGGCAATATCCCCTACGCACAACTCCCGGTCAAACAGCAGCACCAAAATGCGAATGCGGGTGCTGTCTGCAAACAGCTTAAACAAATCCGCCACATCATAGGCCAATTCGTCCGACTGCTCCAAATTATTCGTCAAATATGCGTCCATAACAGGCTCCTTCTTTGGCTGGTTCAGTGTTTCTCTCTCGATTTTATTTTATTTTACACCCCTTGTCAACCCCGCCCCTTGACAAACGGCCGCAACTGCATATAATAATAGGTGACAAATACTTTTCGGGGCAGGGTGCAAATCCCTACCGGCAGTGACAGTCTGCGAACCCGGCAACGGGCCGAGCCTGTGGAATTCAGGCACCGACGGTGAGCAAGGTATTCCCTTGTAAGTCCGGATGAGAGGAAAGGTACGGCGCAGTGCTGCGCCGTCGTTGGTCTTGTCAAGCCAAAACGCCCCGGTACGCCATGTGCCGGGGTTTCTCTTTTGCCCACGGTCAAAAGGAGTAAGAAAGATGACCGCAAATTCAAAAACCACCAAATCCACCTCAAAAACCGGCGCCGCCCGGCGGCTTACCGGCATTGCCATGCTGTCTGCCGTTGCCTTTGCGCTGCAATTTTTGGAATTTCCCATTCCCATTATGCCCGCTTTTATTAAGCTGGACTTTTCCGACCTGCCGGAGCTGCTGGCAGCCTTTGCTTACGGTCCGCTGGCAGGCGTGGCGGTGGCAGGGATCAAAAATCTGATCCACCTGCCCCTGTCCTCCAGTATGTATGTGGGCGAGCTGTCCAACTTCCTGCTGGGGGCGGTTCTGTCCGTTGCCGCCGGCGCGATCTATAAAAAGCACAAGACCAAGCGGGGCGCCCTGGCCGCCGCCGTGCTGTCTGCGGTGATTATGGGTCTCATCAGCGTGCCGGTGAACTACTGGATTATCTATCCTCTTTACTACAATGTGCTGGGCTTTCCCCAGGCGGCGGTGCTGGATATGTACCGGGCCATTTTGCCCGCCACCAAGAGCATTTTGCAGGCGCTCTTTATCTTTAACCTGCCCTTTACCGTGGCCAAGGGGCTGCTGTGCGCCGCTCTTTGCGCCGGGATTTATAAACCCCTGTCACCGCTGCTCCATGGGAGAAAATAAAAGAATTTCTAACAATCCCTCCGAGTTCGCCGATGGCGAACCCACCACCTAACCGGTGCCCGTCCCCTCTGTCGCTGCGCGACATCTCCCCACACCGTGGGGAGTCACCCTTTACACAAGGGAGGCAAGCCCTACATAACTTGGCTCCCCTTATTTTTCATTAAGGGGAGCTGTCAGCGCAGCTGACTGAGGGGATAAAACAAAAAACGGAGGGATTTTTCCCATTTCTGTTCTCTTGACATTTCCCCCGGGCGTGTTATAATGACTTCAATACTGGATACGATACTATATCTGTTGTGGAAGAGAGGAATTTCAAATGCGCCTGTCGCTGATCGTACCCTGCTTTAACGAGCAGGACAACATTTTTCCCTTTGCCCGGGCGGTGGCCGAGGTGTTTCCCGACCCGTCCGCTTACGAGATCGTTTTTGTCAATGACGGCAGCAAGGACAAAACCCTGCAAAATCTAAAGGAACTGCACCGGCAAAGCGAGCAGAACATTCGGGTGGTCAGCTTCTCCCGCAACTTTGGCAAGGAGAGCGCCATTTACGCCGGGCTGCAACACTGCGACGGCGAATATATCAGCCTGATTGACGCGGACCTGCAACAGGACCCGGCCATCGTAAAGCAAATGACCGAGATCTTAGACGCAGAGCCGGACACGGACTGCGTGTGCGCCTTTCAGGAAACCCGGCACGAGAACAAGCTGATGACCTCCGTGAAATCCGCTTTTTACAAAATGGCCACCAATATGAGCGAGGTGGACTTTGTGGACGGTGCCTCCGACTTTCGCACCTTCCGCCGCACTGTGCGGGACGCGCTGCTGCAAATGCCGGAATACTTCCGCTTTTCCAAGGGGCTGTTCAGCTGGGTGGGCTTTAACACCAAGTACATTCCCTATGAAGCCAAAGAGCGGGCCAGCGGCACCACCAAATGGGGGTTCAAAAAGCTGCTGAAATACGGCTGGAACGGCATTTTGGCCTTCTCTACCGCGCCGCTGAAGCTGGCAACGGTGTTGGGGTTGCTTTCCACTGCCTTTTCTATTATCTACTTTATCGTGACCCTCATTCGCAAGGCCACGGAGCACATTGCGGTAGACGGCTTTACCCAGACGGTGATCTTGATCGTTTTCTTTGGCGGTATGCAGCTGTTTACCATCGGTATCATCGGCGAGTACCTGGCCAAGAATTACATTGAGACCAAGCGCCGCCCGGTGTACCTGGCAAAAGAAATTCTTGATTACAAAAAATAATGGTGAAACAAAAGAGAGCGGGCAAAGGATACACTTCGTAAGGAGGCGTATCCTTTTAAATTTATTTAACCAGACAGAATATATGGCAGCTTGCCGAGAGTAGTGTTGACGCTAATTATGATTATGTGCTATACTCACAATACGATAAATGGGAATTTTTATAAGGGGAATAAATGACTGAAATTTATTGTATGACCCAAATACATGAATATTGGAATGAAACTATTTGTTTGGCTGAAAAATGCTCGTGGAAAGCGGGCCCTTATTTGGCTCAAAAAATGAAAAGCAATGACTTTAATACATGGGAAAGAGTGTTTGTTGCTTGTGTAAATGGAAAAGTGGCAGGATTTTGCACATTGGCTGAAAAGGATGAGCTGCCAAAAGAATATCAGTTTACACCATTTATAGGATTTGTTTTTGTTGATGAACCATACCGTGGTAATAGACTATCGGAGTTAATGATTCAAAGCGCAATTTTATATGCTCGTGAGCTAGGATATGAAAAAGTATATATCCTGAGCGGAGAAATAGGGCTATACGAAAAATATGGTTTTGAAAAGTTGGGCGATTATAAAACAATAATTGGCTCAATTGATCAGCTATTTGTTAAGTCAACAATATGATAATTAGATATTCGGCTTAGAAGTTAGCGTATGAGATTACTTTCAAACCGACTGTGTCCACAGGTTTAGCGAGCATCGGATTGTGACACCACAATCCAAAGTAGAAGTCCGCGCCCTAAAAAGGGTGCGGACTTCTACTTCTCCATATATCCTCTATGTAACTTCCTTACAGAGGGTGTACTCCAACCGTTCTCTTTTTTTGTTTATCATCGCCGTTGTGCAGAATAGCACCGTAGGGGCGGATACCATCCGCCCGCGTTACATTCAGAACACCTCCGGCGCAATCCCCCCTGCGGCTACGCCGCTTCCCGCCTAACCGGCGCAGGTGGTGGAGGGATTAAACGGCGGGAGCAAGCCCCCGCCCTACGAAGATTTTTTGCGGGCATACGCCACTGGCATTGACCAAATACCCCCAATCTGTCAAACCATACAAAAAATAGGGCGCAGGCGGCCGGTTTTGTGGCAGAACTGCGGTGCAAAATCTGCCCTGCGGCTTGCTATTTTGGACAAAATGGTGTATAATGCACAGTGAATGATCCGCCGGATCATAATTTACTTTGAATGGAGAGAACACTATGCCACTGGTAACAACTACCGAAATGTTCAAGAAGGCTTATGAGGGCGGTTACGCCATCGGTGCTTTCAATGTAAATAACATGGAGATCGTGCAGGGCATCACCCGTGCAGCCAAGAAGCTGAACGCCCCGGTGATCCTGCAATGCTCCGCCGGCGCACGCAAGTACGCCTCTCACGACTACCTGGTTGCTATGGTAAAGGCTGCCGCCGAAGAGACCGGTCTGCCCATCGCCCTGCACCTGGATCACGGCCCGGATTTTGAGACCTGCAAGGCCTGCATTGACGGTGGCTTCACCTCTGTGATGATCGACGGCTCCAGCAAGCCCTATGAGGAGAACATTGCGCTGACCAAAAAGGTGGTTGAGTACGCCCACGCCCACGGTGTAGTGGTTGAGGGCGAACTGGGCACCCTGGCCGGCGTGGAAGATGATGTAAAGGTAGAGGCCGGCAACGAGAGCTACACCCGCCCGGAAGAGGTTGAGGATTTCGTGAACCGCACCGGCGTGGACTCCCTGGCCATCGCCATCGGCACCAGCCACGGCGCCTACAAGTTTAAGCCCGGCCAGAAGCCGCAGCTGCGTTTTGACATTTTGGAAGAGGTGCAGCGCCGTCTGCCCGGCTTCCCCATCGTACTGCACGGTGCGTCCTCCGTTAACCAGGACCACATTAAGATGATCAACCAGTACGGCGGTCAAATGCCCGACGCTATTGGTATTCCGGAGGATATGCTGCGCGAGGCCGCTTCCATGGCTGTCTGCAAAATCAATGTAGACTCCGATATTCGTATCGCCATGACCGCTGCCATCCGCAAGCACTTTGCAGAGAACCCCACCCACTTCGATCCCCGTCAGTATATGACCCCTGCCCGCGACCTGATTGAGGAAGTTGTGGCACACAAGATCGATGTTGTGTTCGGCGCTGCCGGTCACGCCAACGACTGATTTTAATGGCAAAAAGGCCCTTGGTATTTTTTACCAAGGGTCTCTTTTTTTGCCCGGCGGCTACATCATAGACGATACATTATCTACAAAGTTCGCCACGGAATTAACCGCCTTTTTCATGGTCTTTTGGGTCTTGGCGGAATTGCTGTTCATGGTGGCAACCGTACCGGCAACCATGCTGCCCACAGCCATGGCCACGCCCAAACCCTTCATCATATTGACCGTTTTCTTTTTCATATTCGTCCTCCGTTATTAAATTGCAACGCGCCTTGCTTTATTAGTTTGCACCGCGCAGGCACAAAAAGTCCACGCAGTTTTTGCCTGTGCCCGCACATTTTAACGGAAAAAAATGGCAAAAAAATGACCCTGCTCTTATCCGATGAGCAGGGTCATTTTTTGTTTTTTCAGAATTTCCAGTCCGGCTGGGCGGGAATTTTCTCCACTGCCTGGCCGTCGATTTTGCCCAGACAGGAGCCGAACTCCATACCGAATGCCCGGCCGTCTACGAAAATATCCAGCAGCGGCCGAAGCACAAAGCGGCGTTCCCGATAGCGGGGATGGGGCACCACCAAATTCTCCGTTTGTAATTGTAAGTTGCCGGCAAAGATCACATCCACATCCAGCACCCGGGGGCCGTTCTTTACCCCGCGCACCCGGCCCAAACCGGCCTCCAGCCCCAGGCACACGCCCAGCATTTCATGGGGATTTAGCCTGGACTCTACCAAAAAGCACACGTTATAAAAATCGTCCTGCCGGGCATAACCCACCGGCTGGGTCTGATAAACGGCGGAGGCAGACACCACATGGGTGCCGGGCACCAGGTCCAGCGCCTCTCTGCAATAAGTTAAATTGGCCAGCCGGTCGCCTAAATTGGTACCGGCGCTGAGTACATAATACATATTACTTCCTGTCTCTGGAAATGGTGACTCCCACCCAGTCAAAATCTGCCTGAATGGGCGCCTGTGGTTTCTTTAAGGTCAGATCCACCCGCAGCACCTCCGGGTACTCGGCCAGCACCGCGGCGGTCAGGTCCTCTGCGGTGTGCTCCAACAGATCGTTGGTGCGCTCCGTAAACACCCGGCGCAGCGTCTTGATTACCTTGGCGTAGCTGACGGTGTCCTCCACCCGGTCGCTGTGGCAGGCCTTTGCCAAATTTACATACAAATCCGCGTCAATCTCAAAGCGCTGGCCCTGAATTTTCTCCTCCGGGTTCACCCCATGATAGCCAAACAGCCGCAGACCACGGATCAAAATTCTGTCTGTCATTTGTTCTGCACCACCACTGCGGTGCCGGTGGCGCTGACCATCAGCATATTGCCCTGACCCAGCACCTCGTAATCAATATTGACGCCTACAACCGCATTGGCGCCCAACCGGGTCGCCCGGCTCTCCATCTCTGCCAGCGCGGCCGTGCGGGAGTTCTCCAACTCCTCCTCATACCCGGCGCTGCGCCCGCCCACAAAGTTGCGAATTGAGGCGCCAAAGTCCTTAATAAAATTCACGCCGTTGACCACCTGACCGGTGACAATACCCTTGTACTCCACGATCACGCCGTTCTCCACGGTAGGGGTGGTTACACTGATCATATTTTTGCTCCTTTCAAATGCTGCGCCATTAAGACGCCCTGTTTTTCCTGTTCTATATTATGCAGGCGGATGATGTCCGCACCGCCCAAAATACCCACGGTATCGGCGGCAATGTTGCCGTATGTGCGCGCTTTTGGCTCCGGCTGGTCGCTGCCCCGGCCGATCACCCGCTTGCGGGAGCAGCCCAACAGCAGCGGAAAGCCCGCCATTTTGTATTGGGGAATATTGGCGATCAGCGCCAAGTCCTGCTGAAAATTCTTGCCAAAGCCAATGCCCATATCCAGGCAAATTTGGCTGTCCTGCACACCCAGTGCCCGGCAGGCGGCCACGCTGTCTTCAAAAAACGCCTTTACATCCGCCGGCGTGCCCGGCCCGGCGTGCATAATCACCCAGCCGGCACCATAGCGGCACACCACATCTGCCATTTCCGGATTAACCACACCGCTCACATCATTGATGATCTGCGCCCCGCAGCGCAGCGCCTGCGCCGCCACATAGGGGTAATACGTATCTACCGACACCGGCAGCGCCGTCTCCTTACAAAGCACGGACAGCACCGGCTCCAGCCGCGCCCACTCCTCTTTATCTGTCACCGGGGTGTGCCCCGGGCGCGTGGACTGACCGCCAATGTCTAAAATATCCGCCCCCTGCGCCTCCAGCGCCCGGGCGTGGGTCAACGCCGTGGCCGGGTCCAGCCAGTCGCCTCCGTCGGAAAAGGAATCCGGGGTCACATTTACAATACCCATCAGCAAAACCTTGCTGCCGTATTCAATCTCTTTCTCTCTGCAATGCCAAATAGCCATAGGTACTCCTTACTTGGTCAACAGTGCCAGCGCCTCGGCGCGGGTACGAGCGTCCGTTTTCATAATGCCCCGCAAAGCGGAGGTTTGGGTGGTACTGCCGGCAGCCTTGGCGCCACGCATATTCATACACATATGCTCTGCCTCTAAGATCACCGCCACACCCTTGGGGCGCAGCTCCTCGTTCAAAAAGTCTGCCACATCGTGGGTCAGTCGCTCCTGCACCTGGGGACGGCGGGCAAAGCAGTCCACAATGCGGGCAAACTTGGATAGGCCGATAATGCGGTTGTCTGCCGGAATGTAGGCAATATGGGCCTTGCCCACAAAGGGCAGCAGGTGGTGCTCGCACATAGAGGCAAAGGGAATATCCCGCACGATCACCATTTCGTCGGTGCTTTTTTCTTCAAAAAATTTTAAGTGCTGACGAGGGTCCGTTTCCAGTCCGGCAAACACCTCGGCGTACATATCCGCCACCCGGCGAGGGGTCTCTACCAGTCCCGGACGGTCCGGGTCCTCGCCCACGGCCAGCAAAATCTCCCGCACAGCGGCTTGCAATCTCTCTTTATCCATTGATCTGTTCTCCTAAAATCCGGCACAGACGGCCCATTGCGGCGCTTTTGCCGTAAAAGCAGTGTGTACCCGTTATTTGCCAAAATAGCCCTGTATGGTGCTTTTATCACGGGCTGTTAAGGCGTTGCCGTTGCATTCCGGCTCCACATTGTAGGCGTTCACGCCGTTTTGGGTGCCGGTAAGCACCGTGATATTGTCGCTGCGACCGGAAAAATCACGCACGGTCAGATTGGTACGCGCCAGGGTCACAAAATTTCGAAACAGCTCGTCTTTCTTGGCGCCGTTGTCTGCGCTGAACAGCATATTCAGTGCCGCCAGCCCCAAATCGTTGGCAGACTTTAAGTCTTTTTCTTCCAAAAAATAGCGCCAAAGGGCAGTAAAGCGCTTGCCGTTCAGGCTGGCCTCGCCGGCACTGATCCGCAAACTGAACGGATCTGCCGCGGTGGTGTTGCGGTACTTAATATCTGCCGCTAAGGGATAGTTGACCTCTCCTAAATCATCAAAGAATGCCGCAAAATCCGTGACGGTCATTACAATGTAAAAATCCGGCTTGATCCCGGTGGCCGTCTCCGTCATCTGTACCAAGCTATTGATCCCGCCGCTGTTGTAAACGCCCGCTAAGGTACTGCCCTCTGCGGTGGTTTGGGGCAGCAGATTGCAAATTTTATAAGACACGCTGTCCATATCCGTTTGGATCAGCGCAGCCGCATACAGATTTTGATTCTCTTTGCCGGTAAGTGCCAGCAGGTAATTGGTCTTGCCGCTGACCCGGGGCAGCTCCGGCGGGGCGGTGGTATCGCCGGCTGTTTGGGTGCTTGCTACCGTTTGGTCCGGGGCAAAAAACTTCTTGGCGGAAAAATCATTTTTGGCCCCTACATAGACCACCACCACGATAGACACCAGGAGCACGGCTGCCAAAATACCCAGGAGAATATGCTGTTCTCGATCTGCCCCGGTGCGGGACTTGGAAAGATAAATATCGCCCCGGTTTTTAAAGATCTTCATAAAGGGGTGCTCCTTTCTGTCTTAATATGCTTATTATACAGGATCGCACCCGCCGGTGCAAGGTGCACCGGCACATTTTTATTGTTCGGCGGCTGTACCAAATCCACGCTGTAC
>CAVHPP010000014.1:0-52808 GCA_963638105.1 Agathobacter rectalis | reverse complement strand
TTGCAAGTGCCGCATTTACAGCATACACCGCACCGTTCGGCATTGACCCCGATAACGAATACATTATCTATGTCAGACTGACTGATAATGCAGGCAATACGGATTATATATGTTCGGACGGCATTGTGCTTGACGGAACAAGCCCCGTTATCACCGGCATAGAAAACGGCAAGACCTACTGCGAGGCGCAGACGGTCACCGTTGACGAAAAGTATGTGGACACCGTCACCGTGAACGGAAAGAAGTTCACACTTGACGAAAGCGGCAGCTTTACCCTTGCTCCGGCAGACGGCGAGCAGAAAATCGTTGTCACCGACAAGGCGGGCAACACCGCCGAAATGACCGTGACGGTCAACGACGGGCATACCTTCGGCGAATGGACATCAAACGGCGACGGTACACACACCCGCCAATGCACGGCAGACGGCTGTACAGAAAGCGTAGAAACGGATAATTGCACCGATGAGGATAAAAACCACATATGCGACATTTGCGGAAATATAATCTCCAACCATGAGGATGCGAATCAGGATCACGTCTGTGACCTCTGTGGCAAAGTGATTTCCAATCACGAAGACGCAGACAAAGACCACATCTGCGACTACTGCGAAAAGATCATCTCCAATCACGAAGACGCGGACAAAGACCACGTTTGCGACTTCTGCGAAAATATTATCTCCAATCACGAGGATGCGGACAAAAACCACATCTGCGACATTTGCGGAAAGATCATCTCCAACCACGAAGACGCGGACAAAGACCACGTTTGCGACTACTGTGAAAAGATTATCTCCAACCACGAGGACGCAGACAAAGACCACATCTGCGACTTCTGCGGAAAGATCATCTCCAATCACGAAGACGCGGACAAAGACCACATCTGCGACTACTGCGAAAAGATCATCTCCAACCACGCGGACGCAAACAAAGATCATATTTGCGATTACTGTGGCAAGGTCATTACCAACCACGCCGGCGGCAAGGCGACCTGTGCCGAAAAAGCGGTATGCGAAGTCTGCGGAAAGGCTTACGGAGAGCCTGACCCGAAGAACCACACCAACCTGGATCATATCCCCGCAAAGGCGGCGACAAAGACTGCCGAGGGCAATATCGAGTATTGGTACTGTGAAGACTGCGGCAAGTATTTTGCCGATGCCGCGGTCACCAAAGAGATCAAACAGGCAGATACCGTAACGGCCAAACTGTCGGCTGCTGCCAAATCACCCCAAACCGGTGGGGACAGTGGCGTTGCGACCGTGTTGCTGCTAAGCGGCGGTGCGTTCATCTGCCTGGTCTCCCGCCGGAAAAAGCGCACCCACACCGTGTAAACCACACAAATCATTGCACAAAAAGAGCAGACATGATGTCTGCTCTTTTTAACACCCGGCAGGGAAGCCCTTTGCGCTCTTTACAGAGAACGATGGGTATGGTAAAATGCAGGGGAGGTGAGCAAAATGTATGAACCCAGCGAAACACGCTACGAGACAATGCCCTATAACCGGTGTGGCAAAAGCGGTCTGCGGCTGCCGGCGCTGTCTGTGGGGCTGTGGCAAAACTTTGGCGTGAACAACGATTACGATACCATGAAAGAGATCATCCTGACAGCCTTTGACCATGGGGTGACCCATTTTGACCTGGCTAATAATTACGGGCCGGAGCCGGGGCGGGCAGAGATCAACTTTGGCCGCATATTCAAGGAAAATCTGCGCCCTTACCGGGACCAGCTGATTATCAGCACCAAGGCCGGGTATGAGATGTGGCCCGGCCCCTACGGCGGTCGGGGCGGCAGCCGCAAGTACCTGACTGCTTCTCTGGACCAGAGCTTGCAGCGGATGGGGCTGGAGTATGTGGATATTTTTTACCACCACTGCATGACCCCGGACACGCCGCTGAAGGAGACGGCCCTGTGCCTGGCGGACCTGGTGCGCCGGGGCAAGACCCTGTATGTGGGTATGAGCAATTATGACGGCAAGACCATGCACCGTATGTACCACAAGTGCGACGATGTGCAAGCGCCCTTTGTCATCAACCAAAATCGCTATTCCATCTTTGACCGCACGGTGGAGAAAAACAAGCTGCTGAAAGAAGCCCGGGACAAGGGCAAGGGCGTGATCTGCTTTTCGCCGCTGGCCCAAGGGCAGCTGTCGGATAAATACGCCAAAGGCATTCCGGCGGGCGCTCGCCTGTTTGGCAACGAAAAGCTGCAAGCCCATGTGGGCTATGATCAGCACCGTGCCCAGCAGATCGAAAAACTCTATCAACTGGCAAAGGACCGGGGCGAGACTTTGTCCCAGCTGGCGATCCAGTGGTTGTGGCAGCAAAAGGGGGTCACCTCCGTGCTGGTGGGCGTGCACTCCAAGGCGCAGCTGCTGGAGAATTTGGCTGCGCTGGAGCAGCCACCCCTTAGCGAGGCAGACCTGATCCGGATTGACACTTACAGCAAATAACGCCCTTTATACAGAATAAGAAAAGCAAAAGGAACGCGGCTGCGCAGTCGGGTTCCTTTTTGTTTGACAGTGCCGGCGGAATATGCTACCCTTTTACCAAGGACGGCGGGCGGCGGCCCGTGATTTGGAGAGAAAAGAATGCCTTATATGCAAATGACAGAGGAGCAGTTCAAGGTCCCTGTGCTGAAAAATGTGATCTATGCCCTGCGCCTGGTGTGGCAGACGGACAAGCGCCTGCTCATCGGCTATCTGTTGCAAGAGGGGCTGTATGCGGTATTTTCCCGCTATTTGCAGAATATTTTGTTCTTAAAGATCCTGCTGGATGTGATCACCGGCAGCGGCAA
Source organism: Agathobacter rectalis (assembly GCA_963638105.1). Lineage (GTDB taxonomy): Bacteria > Bacillota > Clostridia > Oscillospirales > Acutalibacteraceae > CAG-217. Next base: position 50,017 of record CAVHPP010000014.1, on the reverse strand, counting down.
CTTCCGCACTTATGTAGGAGAGTTGGCGGCGTTTGCCCTTTTGGCGCTGGCGGTAAAAGTGGCCCAGTGGGAGGGTATGCGCATGGAGAAGTGCGCCACCAAGCGAGTGCTGAAGTTGCTCAACGACCGCATTTTTGAAAAAGCCTTGTCTGTGGATGTGGCCTGTTATGAGAACCCGGAATTCTACGACAAATACCAGCGGGCCACTATGGTAACCACCAACGGCTTTTTTGATCTGATCTGTTTTGATTTTTCCGCCTTTGTGGCGGATGTGGTGGCGCTGGTGTGCGTGATGGCTACCGTGGCGGCGGTGCACCCGCTGTATCTGCTGTTTTTGGTGCCGGTGTTTTTTGTCTTTGCCGTAGAGGTGTATAAGAGCAAGTGCGTTTATCGGCGGGATATGTCCATGACCGCCAACAATCGAATGAAAGCCTATGTGCAGCGCACGGTGTACCTGCGGGAGTACGCCAAGGATATGCGCACCTCCAATATCTTTGCCGTGATGGTTCGGCGTATGGAGGCGGCCACCAAGACCAATGTGCGCATTCTGAGGGACTACGGCGTGCGGCTGTTTTTGTACAGCGTAGTCAGCAGCCTGCTGGGTGAGCTGCTGCCGGTGCTGGGTACTTATGCCTTTGCCTGCCACAGCTTTGTGCAGGGCAGCGGGCTGACCGTGTCCGGCTTTAGTGTGGTAGCCTCTGGCATTAATGCGGTGCGGGAGTCCACCCTGGACACCACCGAGTGCTTTGACGAGATGACCTTGATGGCGTTGTATTTTCAGAATTTGCGGGAGTTTTTGGACTATCAGCCCCGGGTGGTATCCGGCGCGCTGCCGGTGCCGCCGCTGGAGACGCTGGAATTTCGCCATGTGGACTTTACCTACCCGGGCACCGATCGACGGGTGCTCCACGATGTGAACTTTACCCTGCGGCAGGGCGAGACCCTGGCGGTGGTGGGCATTAACGGCGCCGGTAAATCCACGCTGGTCAAGCTGCTGCTGCGGTTTTACGACCCCACGGCAGGCCAAATTCTTTATAACGGCAAGCCGCTGCCGGAATATGACCTGGAGCAGCTGCGGGCTGCCTTTGGCACCGTGTTCCAGGATTATAAAAATTTTGCCCTTTCCGTTAATGAGAATGTGATCGGCCACGCCTGTACCCCGGCGGAAAAAGCGCTGGCAGAGCAGGCGTTGCGCCACAGCGGTGTGTGGGACAAAATTGCCTCGCTGCCCAAGGGCGCGGACACGGTGCTGACCCGAGAGTTTGACGACGCAGGCACCGGGCTGTCCGGCGGCGAAAATCAAAAGGTGTCCACCGCCCGGTTGTTTGCCCGGGACTTCCAGATCGCGGTGCTGGACGAGCCAAGCTCTGCCCTGGACCCGGTGGCGGAATATAAAATGTATGAGAATTTGCTGCAAGTGACGGAGAACAAGACGGTGATCTTTATCTCTCACCGGCTGTCCAGCGCGGTGCTCAGCGACCGCATTTTGGTGCTGGCCGACGGCCGGGTGCAGGAGAGCGGCTCCCACCGGCAGCTGATGGAACAAAACGGACTGTATGCGGATATGTTCCGCCTGCAAGCCTCCGGGTACAAGCAGGAAGGGGGTGCCGCCGGTGCGCAAGCCTAAGCATGCGGGAGAGCACTCCATGTTCTCCAATTTATTCTACTTTTTGCGGCTGCTGTTTGCAGCCTCCCCGGCGCTGGTGATCGGCGAGCTGGCATGGGGCGTGCTGACGGTGCTGCCCGGCCAGCTGGTCAGCGTGCTGGGGGTCAAGTATGTGATCGACATTGTTACCTCCGGTCAGGACTTAAAGCGGCTGTACGCCGTGGTGGCCGGGGTGGTGGCGCTGCTGGCGCTGTGCCGGCTGGCGTCCTATCTGTATCGGGAATTCTTTTGGAATGTGCAAAGGGAGAAGGCCTATTACCGGCTGAACCGGCGGCTGTATGCCAAGGCGGCGGAGCTGGACCTGGCGTCCTATGATGACCCGGAATTTTACAACCGCTTTATTCTGACCATTGAGTCCTCCGGCGACAATATTCAAAACCTGCTGGGACTGGTGCGCCGGTACTTTGGCAACTTGATCTCGCTCATTGCCATTTCCTCTGTGCTGCTGACCATTGACCCGCTGTGTTTGGTGATCATTTTGGCGTCTATTTTGCTGTTTTTGCCCCTAAGCAAGGCCATCAGCAACTTGCAGGTGCAGCGCCAGGTGGAGAACACCCGCTATCATCGGCGGGCAGACTACTTTCAGCGGCTGTTTTACTTGCAGGATTACGCCAAAGAGGTGCGTATGAACGGCATTGCGCCCCTGCTGATGGAGCGCTACGACCAGGCAGCGGAGGATGTGATCGCCTGCCAAAAGAAATACTTTGGCAAGATCACCCGCCGCTATCTGCTCCAGGAGACCGGGGTGCAGGTGCTGGGCTTTATGTTTGTGCTGCCCATGTACCTGGGCTATCTGGTGCTGGTGCGCCACCAAATCAGCCCCGGGGATTTTGTGGCCAGCTTTAACGGCGCCTATGCCATCGCTATGAGCCTGAATTTCCTCACCGTGTGGGGCGTGGCTCAGTTTGACGAGCGGGCCAAGCTGATTGAGAAGTACCGGGCTTTTCTCCACGCCGAGCCTACCATTCGGGACGGGGCGCAGGCAGCGCAAAAGAACCGGTCCGGCGAGATCCGGCTGGAGCACCTGACCTTTACCTATCCCGGCGGGGCGGCGCCTGTTTTGCAGGACATTAACCTGACGATTCACCCGGGGGAGAAGATCGCCCTGGTAGGCTACAACGGCGCCGGAAAGACCACTTTGACCAATTTGCTGCTGCGGCTGTATGAGCCCACCGGTGGGCGGATCCTGATTGGTGGGCAAGACATTCGGGACTGCACCCTGCAAAGCCATCGGGATCGGTTTGCGGCGGTGTTCCAGGACTTCCAGCTGTTTGCCTGTCGGGTAGGGGAGAATGTGGCGCTCAGTCCGCAGTTTGACCCGGAGCGGGTGCGCCGTGCGCTGGACCACAGCGGCTTTCAGCGACCTTTGCCCCGGGGCGTGGACACCCAGCTGCTGCGGGAGTTTGACGATGACGGACTGATGCTTTCCGGCGGCGAGAGCCAAAAGGTGGCGGTGGCGCGGGCATTCTACAAGGACTGCCCCTTTGTGATTTTGGATGAACCCTCTGCCAACCTGGACCCGGTGGCGGAATACCAGCTGAACCGGGCTATGCTGGAGGCTGCTCGGGACAAGACGGTGATCTTCATTTCTCACCGGTTGTCCACCACCGTGCAGGCGGATAAAATCTATGTGATGGAACAGGGCCGGATCATAGAGAGCGGCTCGCACAGTGAACTGATGGCGGCAGACGGCACCTATGCTTATATGTTCCGCCTGCAAGCGGAGAAGTATAAGAACGCCAAAAGTGAATAACGATAAAAAAGCGAACGATTTTTATATCGTTCGCTTTTGTGTTGCTAAAAGATGTTGCCCACCGTTACCTTGCTGTTGTCGTAGATCTCTGCCAGTTCCGTTTGGCACTGGCGAATGGTAGGGCGCAGATCGTCGCTTTCGTCCCCAGCCAAGGGTTGCAGGGTGCCCAGGGTTACCCCCGCCTCTTGTAAAGCGCGGTGCTCCATGAGCACGCAAAGGGTGGGGTAGCGGGCGGTCCAAATGTTTTGCAGTTGGCGGGCCTTGCGTTCTGCCTCCGGGTAATTCTCTTCTGCGGCGGCTGCGTCCATGCTTTGCAGTAGGGTCTCCATATTCTCAAAGGTGGTCTTGACCGTGTGCTGTTCAAAGATACACAGCCCTGCCACCAGCAGCAAAAACAAAATGGCAAACCAAGTGCGCTTCATTTTTTTCTCTCCTTTTTTACGGCAAAGACGGTGCCGCTGTCATCTATGGTCACCACCAGCTGTTCACCGGGGCGCAGGCTCTCCTTTTGCAGTGCCTTGGCAATGGCTGCTGTGTCCAGCACTTGGTCGCCGAAATATTCCGGCACAATGTGGCCGTCGGTGACTACGGGTATGGGAAAGCCGTTGTCCGGCGTCGGTACCCCCAACTGTTTGGGGGTCACCGGGCTTTCCTCCGTACGCAGCCGCACGGACAGGCTGCCGTTGGTCTCTACCACCGCTTCCTCCACGGTGGACAGATCAAATACATCTTTTTGGCGCAGGGCGTCAATCAAGTCGTCTACGGTAAAGCGCAGGCGGCGCATTTGCTTTTGATCCGGTTTGCCGTGGCGTATGAGAAAGATGGGCCGCCCTTGCAGCAGGTTTCGCAGCCGCAGACTTTTCATGGACGCCACGGAGGCGAGAATTTCCAGGCTTACCAGTAGCAGCATGGGCAAAAAGGCGTTGGCCAGGGGCATGGCGTTGTCTTGCAGCGGAATGGAGGCGATCTGGCTCACCAATATGGTGATGACCAGCTCGTGGGGGTTCAGCTCGCCAATCTGGCGCTTGCCCATGATCCGCATAGCCAGAATGACGGTAAAGTAGATCAGCAGCGCGCGAATAAGAGTTACTGTCATTTCAATCACCGGTTGTATTTTGTGAATAAATCCCCCGGTTATGCCAAAATTAGTACGGGTGATAGAAATTGGAAAACCTTAGGCGCCAATATAACGATAATGTACAGAAATTTAAGACGGACTTTGCGGACTGCTCGGACTTTTTGCTCAAGGAGGCGGAAACCGGCGGTCGCAAGTGCTTTTTCGCCGTGATGGACGGATTGGTGGATTCTTTGCAGCTGGGGCAGATGATTATGGGACCGGTGCTGGGAGCGCAGGTGGAGGCACGCACCCCTGGCGAGCAGTTTCGTCAGCTGATGCGTACCTGTGTGCAGTCGGTAGAGCTGAATGAGGCAAAGACCTTTGAGGACGCTTACTATTATCTGATGAGCGGCTTTTGCGTGTTTGTGTTGGACGGCTGTCCCCGGGCTATGGTTATGGGTATTCAGGGTTGGACCAAGCGCAGTACCGATGAGCCGGAGAGCGAAAGCAATGTGCGCGGAGCCAAAGAGTGCTTTGTGGAGTCTGTGAACGACAACAAGGCGCTGCTGCGCAAGCGCATGAAAACCCATCACTTAAAACTGCGCCAAATCCAGCTGGGCACCGCCGCCCCGACCCCGGTGGTACTGGCCTTTTTGGATGACCGTGCCGCGCCGGAATTGGTGAACGCGGTGGAACAGCGGCTAAAGGACGCGCATCTGAACACGGTGGCGGATTACGGTGAACTGCTGCCCTTTTTAGACACAAATGTGCGTTCCTTTTTCTCTGCCGTAGGCACCACGGAGCGCCCGGATGTGTTGGCGTCCAAGCTTTATGAGGGCCGGGTGGCGGTGCTGGTGGAGGGCACGCCCTTTGTACTTTATGTGCCGTATCTTTTCAGCGATAATTTTCAGTCTTTGGATGATTATGATTATCCGCCGTTTTTCGGCGGCTTTGTGCGGCTGCTGAAGTATTTTAGCTTTGGCATTTCCGTGTTTTTGCCCGGGGTGTACGTGGCGCTGGGCACTTTTCATCAAGAACTGATTCCGACCAACTTGCTGTTTACCATTGCGTCGGCAGAGTTTCGCACCCCGCTGTCCCTGATGAATGAGGCCATTATGACCCTGATTTTTTATGAAATCATGCGGGAGGCAGGGCTGCGGCTGCCCAAGGTTGTCGGTCACGCGGTGTCCATCATCGGCGCCATTGTCATCGGCGAGGCCACCGTATCTGCCGGGCTGATCGGTGCGCCTGTGTTGGTGATTATTGCCATTACCGCCATTGCCTCTTATGTGGCATTTCCCCTGTATGACAGCGTGTCGGTGCTGCGGCTCTTGTTTATCCTGGCCGGGGGACTCACCGGGCTTTACGGACTGATGTTGGGTATGGCGGCGCTGTTTGTGAATATTTGCAACCTCAGTCCCTACGGTGTGCCGTACGCCGCGCCCATCGCGCCGCTGCACGCGCGCTCCCTGGGCGATGTGTTTTATCGGGAAAGTTGGACCAAGCTGGCCCGCCGCCGGGTGCGGGTGCAGGATCTGCGGGGTGCGCATATTGACCGGTGTGAATAAGAGCAAGATTTCTTCGTTCAGTCTGTTTGCCATGCTGTATATCAGCCGCCTGGTGGTGAGCCTGACCCATGTGCAGTCTATTATGGCAGGTAAGCTGTCTACTCAAATGCTCATGAGCGTGGGGGTGGCGCTGGTGCTTTCTTTGCTGTTTGCGGTGCCCGTGCTTCTTTGTGTGCAGCGGGACTGCTCACCGTTGGCGCACAGAACGCTGGGCACGCTTTATGCCTGTAATTTTATCTTTTTGGCGGGGATCAATGTGAGCCGCTTTGCCTACTTTGCCTCTGCTCGGTTGAATCCGGAGGCCAAAAGTTGGGGGTTTGCCTTGCTGATTTTCCTGTTTGCGGTGTATGGAGCGCTACTGGGGCTGCAAGGACTGTCTCGTTTTTCCGGCTTTGCCTTTTGCCTGATTGTACTTGTGGTAGCGGTGGTGCTTGGCTTTAATGTGCAGCACTTTCAGTGGTTCAGCCTGTTTCCGCCTGGCAGCAACACCGTGGGTGAAGTGGTGCGAAACGGCGTGGTGCTGTCTGCCAATACGGCAGAAATTACGATCTTTTTGGTGCTGGCGGATCGGGTGGTCATCGGCGGACGGCGCTTTGGTGCCTTTTATGGCGCTATGGGGTGTTCGTACCTGACTACGAGCCTGCTGTTTCTCTTTGCCATCGGTGTAATGGGGGACGCGGCCGGGTTACAGGCGTTTCCGATTTATACCCTCTCTCAGCTGGCAGGCAGCGGCTCAATGGTGCGGATGGACGCGCTGTACACCGGCTTTTGGATCTTTGCCATTTTCATTAAGGCGGCGCTGCTGCTCTACTGCGCGGCGGTGACCCTGCCGGGCAGCGGCGGACACAAAGGCAAGTGCCTGGGCGCCGGTTTGGCGGCCTTTGCCGTCAGCTGTGCGCTGGGGCGGTTAATGACTGTGGGTCAGCACTCGCCGTTGATCACAGTGGTGCCCTTTGCGGTATTTTCTTCTCTCATTCCCTTGGTGTGGCTGCTGGGGCACAGAAAGGCGCGTGGTACAAATGAGACGAATCATTAAGCTGCTTCTTTGTTTTTTGCTGGTGGCGGCTACGCTGTGCGGCTGCTCCGGGCGGCACACCCTGAGCAATTTGGCGGTGGTGGAGGGCATGAGTATTGACCGGGCAGAGGACGGGGTGTCCGTCTCGGTGCAGACCTTGAATATGACCAAAAGCGGCAACGGCTCAGAGGCTTTGTCCGGCAATATTACCATCAATACCGCAGAGAGCGGCGCCGGTATCTCCCAGGCGCTCTCTAAACTGTCCAAGGACTTGTCCCGCAATTTGTTTTTAGGGCAGAACAAGATTACGGTTTTTAGCAGCAGCGTGGCACGGCAGGGGGTGGGCGACAATATGGATTACTTTGTGCGCAGCGCCGCCAGTCGGCCGGATGTGCTGCTGTGTGTGGCAGACGGTAATGCCAAGAATCTGCTGGAGAGCAAGGAGGACGACGCTTTGGTGCCCAGCGCAAATATGGTGCACCTACTGGAGAATGGGCAGGATAGCGGTATGGGTGCGGTGGTGTCCGTTAATGACGCGCTGCGCCGCTTTGCCAGTCCTACCTCGGATATTTATTTGCCGCTGTTAAAGAGGGCGGGTGCCCATACGGCTTTTGTGGGGCTGGCGCTGTTTGATGGTGGCAAGATGACCGCCACGGCGGATATGGATGATACGTTCGGTATTCTCCTGATGAACGGTAAGATTAAAAGTGGACTGCTAACCCTGCAAAATGACAAGCTGGGACATATCGGGGTGGAACTGGTGTCCTGCAAGGTGGGGGCACGAAGCGCCGTGGAGAACGGGCGACCGGTGTTTCGGGTAACGGTGCGAACGCAGTTGATGCTGGACGAAATGCAAAAGGGCTATATCAGTACCATAGATAACCGCTCCATTGCCGTCATAGAGCGCCTGGCGGAGCAAAAGCTGGCGGACCTGTGCACCGGGGCTTACGCCTGCTTGCAGGCCGCCGGATGCGACGGCGTGCAGGTTGGGGCGCGGTTGGCAATGTCAGACCCGGCGGGATATGCTGCGGTTAAAGAGGACTGGAATCGAGCATTCTCCGCCTCCGTGATTCAGGTTGTCTGTCACTGCCGGATTACGAAAGTTAACGATAACTCCATCAGAGAATAGGCGCCGTCAGCACCGCAGAATGAAGCAGGCTTACCAGATTGCTGCTGCCTTGGGTGTGAAATGCGGCGAACATGGGCACCCCAAATGTGAGTAAAAACAGCAGAGCAAACAGGATCAGTACTTTTTTCAAAGCGGATCTCTCCTTTCAGATAACTTGACATTTGTCTATTATAATTGTATAATGATTGTTCTAAATGTATGTTTGAAAGGAGCGATTTTGTGGCTTCCAATTATATTTCGCCCATCTCCATGGACGCACTGTCCAATTTGTGCCAGGAGCTGGGGAAGAATAACTATATCAATGCCCACGATTTTGAACGCTATCAGGTAAAGCGGGGCCTGCGCAACAGCGACGGCACCGGCGTGATGGCTGGATTGACCCGTATCTGCTCGGTAGAGGGCTACTATATTCTGGACGGCGAGCGGATTCCTACGGACGGCAAGTTGTCTTACCGTGGTTATGACATTCGGGATTTGGTGGACAACTGCATTGCCGAGGACCGCTTTGGCTATGAGGAAGTGGTGTGGCTGCTGCTGTTTGGCAATCTGCCCACTGCCAATCAGCTGTATTCTCTCCACGAGGTGCTGTCCGAGTGCCGGGCACTGCCGGACGAGTTTGTGGAAGATGTGATTATGAAGCACGCCTCCAAGGATATTATGAACAAGATGGCGCGCTGCATTTTGTCCCTTTACTCTTTTGATGAGAACCCGGACGATACCTCCATTCCCAATGTGCTGCGTCAGTCCTTGCAGCTGATCGCGCAGACCCCGACCATTATGAACAGCGCCTATCAGATCAAGCGCCGTACATTCTACAACAAGACCATGTTCCTGCACCCCATCAACAAAGAGCAGACCATGGCGGAGTACATTTTAAATCAGCTGCGGGTGGACAAGACTTTTACCCGCGAAGAGGCCAAGCTGCTGGACATTTGCTTAATGCTTCATGCGGACCACGGCGGCGGTAACAACTCTACCTTTTCCACCCGTGTGCTCACCTCCAGCGGCACGGATACGTATTCGGCCATTACGGCCGGCTTCGGCTCCCTGAAAGGTCCTCGCCACGGCGGCGCCAACATTCGGGTGACCCACATGATGGAGGACATTATTGCCCATGTGGCAGACCCCACCAAGCCGGAGCAGGTGAAAGATTACCTGGTTAAAATCCTGAATAAAGAAGCCGGCGACGGCTCCGGTTTGATTTACGGTATGGGTCACGCAGTCTATACCAAATCAGATCCCCGTGCGGTGATCTTAAAATCCAATGCCCGCAAGCTGGCTTATGAGGCCGGGTTTGAAAAAGAGTTTAAAACCTTGGAGAATGTGGAGCTGCTGACCCCGGAGGTGTTTGCCGAGGTAAAGGGCGACAACAAGGTGATGTGCGCCAATGTGGATTTGTACTCCGGTTTGGTTTACAAGGTGCTGAAGATCCCGGAGGATCTGTTTACCCCGCTGTTTGCCACCGCCCGTATTGCCGGTTGGTGCGCCCATCGGCTGGAGGAACTGATCTCCGGCGGCCGAATTATGCGTCCGGCATACAAGAGCGTGTCCCACGCCAGAACGTACATTGCCCCGGCGGACCGAGAGGTCCAGGGCTGATTTTGAACGAAAGAGGAGCGAAAAAGTGCGTACCAGACCCCAACTGATCCCTTGGATTCTGACTTTTGCGATCACCGGGGCAGCGGTGGTATTGCGCTTTGTTCAGCTCCTCCTTTTTACGGACAGCAGTACCGGGCGGGTCACGGCTGCCGGTGCGCCGCTGACTTATGGGCTGTATGCTTTGCTGCTGTGTGCCGGTGTGTGTTGCACGGTGTGTGCCCTGCACCAAAGCCATACGGCAGTGGCGGTGGCTGCGGACGGCGGCAACCGAAGGCTGACCGTTGTGTCCTATCTGGTGTCTGCGGCGTTCTTTTTTGATTTTATTTACCGCTGCTTTTTGTGCTACGACTTGGCGGACGGTGCGGTTTATTTACAGTGGAATGACCTGGTCAGCGAAGGGCTGACGGCGCTGTTTGCTTTGCTCAGCTGCTCCTATTATTTTGTTGTGGGGCGCAGCTATGGGGGCGGACGGTATGATTTTCGCGCTTTCCGCTTTTTTCACTTTGTGCCGGCGCTGTGGGGGCTTTGCCGTTTGCTGACCATTTTAGCTAAGATGGTCAGTGTGCTGGCAGATACCCAGACGGTGTGCGAGGTGCTGTTTTTGGTGGCGCTGCTGCTGTTTCTCTTTTCTTTTGCAACGGCGGTGGTTACCTCCCGCCATGCAGGGCGGGCCGTGGTGTTCTTTGGCCTGCTGGTGTTTGTGTGCGGCTGTGTGCTGGCATTGCCCGGACTGTCCGTACTGTTTACCGGGCACCGGGATCTGTTGAACGGCAGTGTATATTTTGGCCCGGCGGATTTGTTGCTGGGCGTGTTCGCTTTGGCCTTTGTGCAGGATCTGCGCCGTCGCAGCGCAGCGGATTAGGAGCGTGCCTTTGTTTTTTGCAACCTTAAAGACCGTGGCCGGTCAGGTGCTGATGCTGTACCTGATTTCTCTGATCGGCTTTGTGACGGATAAGCTGGGCGTGTTTCGCCAGGCAGACGCCAAGCGGGTGATCGACCTGCTGTTTAATATCGTGCTGCCCATTGCCATTATCTATACATTTATGACCATGGCGTACACCCCGAACCATGTGCGGGGTATTCTTTTGGCATTTGTGTGTGCCTTTGCCACCCACCTGGTGGGCGGCGTGCTGGGACAGCTGTGCTTTCGTCGCCGCAGTCCCATGGAGCGGGGCGTGTACCGCTACGGTATGCTGTTCTCCAACGCCAGCTTTTTGGCGCTGCCTTTGGCGCAGGCGGTGATTGGCTCGGAGGGCGTGTTCTACTGCTCCGTGTATGTGGCTGTCTTTAATGTGGTGGCCTTTACTTACGGTATTTATGAGATCAGCGGCCATACCGCAAAGATCGACCTGCGCCGGTTGGTGCTGAACCCCGGCTCCATGGCGGTGCTCATCGGGCTGCCGCTGTTCTTTTTGCAGCCCAGGCTGCCCCAAATGATCCTGCGGCCCATGGAGATGGTGGGCAACTGTAATTCGCCTTTGGCTATGATTATTTTCGGCACCTTCCTGGCCAATGCGGACTGGAAGCGTATGTTTGCCAAAAAGGAGCTGTACTTCTGCTCCCTAATGCGTTTGGCAGTGATCCCCCTGTGTATGGTGGGGCTGTTTTATCTGTGCGGCGTGCGAGGCGATCTGCTGATCGCTATGGTCATCTCCGCCTCTGCTCCCACGGCTACCAATACGGCTATGTATGCGGCCAAGTACGACAATGACGCCGCCTTGGGCAGCGAGTTGGCCGCCCAGTCCTCGCTGTTTTCCATTGTCACCATGCCGGTGGTGGTGGCGCTGGCAGCGGTGGTTTAACCCCCAAAAAGGCAAAATTTGTCTAAATAAGTACAAATTGTAAATTTTATTTGAAGTAATAATACAGATAGTTGTAAAGCTGTGAACCAAGGCGTATAATAAGAAGCATTAACGGAAAGGATGGATGTTTACATGAAGCTGGTTATGGCTGTAATTTCCAATAAAGATGTTTCCAAAGTTTTGGATGCGATTACCCAGGAGGGCTTTGCCTCCTCCCGTATCTCCACCACCGGTCAGTTCCTGGCCGATGGGCACACCACGCTGTTTATCGGCACGGAGGATGACAAGGTGGAGCAGCTGTTTGATGTGCTGAAGAAGCATGTGACCAAGCGGGTAGTGCGCCAGGTGGGCGTGGCCAGTACGCTGGAGGGCTCGTTGCTGCGCCAGCCGGTGGACGTGGAGGAATACGGCGCAGTGGCGTTCGTGATCAATGTGGATGAGTTCCGCAAATTGTAAAGGCAAGTATGGAATTTAAGCACTTTCTCGGGAATGAAAAAATCAAGGCCCAGCTGTCTGCACTGGTAGACCGCGGCCGTCTGCCCCACGCCGTGGTGCTGGAGGGGGAGAGTGGCCTGGGCAAGCGCACGCTGGCCGGTGAGCTGGCTGCGGCACTGGTGTGCCGGGGCGAGCACCGCCCTTGCGACAGTTGTCCCCAGTGCCACAAGGCCCGTGCCGGGGTGCACCCGGATATTTTGGTCTATGCCCCGGAGGGGGGCGCCCGCTCGTTCCACAAAAAGACGGTGGATCAGATTGTGGGCGATGTGTATATGACCCCCAACGAGGCGGATTATAAGATCTACATATTGGTTAACGCCCATTTGATGAGCGTGCAGGCCCAGAATGCCATTTTGAAAGTGCTGGAGGAACCGCCGGCTTATGTGCGGTTCATTTTAACGGTGGAGAACAAGAGCGCTCTGTTGCCCACGGTGCTGTCTCGCAGTGTGGTGTTTCGGTTGGAGGGCGTGCCGGTAGAGATCGGTGCGGACTTCATTATGCAGCGGCAGCCGGAGGCGGACCCGGAGCGGGTGCGCCAGGCGTTGCAGCTGTGGAACGGCAATATCGGCAAGGCCATGGAGAGCCTGGAGGACGGCGAGGCCGCCAAGTACAGCGCCCTGTCCGCCGAGCTGTGCCGAGCGCTGGTGGCGGAGAATGAGTATGCGCTCATTTGCGCTTGTGCGCCACTGCAAAAGGACAGGCAGGCGGTGCTGAATATCTGCGGGGTGCTGCGGGATTTGTTTCGGGACGCATTGGTGCTGGACAGCGGCGCCGATCTGCTTTCCGGCAGCGACCGAATCCCCCGGCTGCTTGGCTCCAAATGTACAAGAAAACAACTGCTGCAACTGGTATCTGTGGCAGAGGACACCTATCAGCGGGCGCTGCAAAATGCCAATAACGCCCTGCTGATCACAAAATTTTGTGCCGATTTGCGCCAGGCGATCGGCCGTTAGGAGGATAGATTATGACAAAAGTGGTAGGCGTTCGGTTTAAGGACACCGGCAAAACATATTATTTTGACCCTAAGGGGTTGGAGATCAAAAAAGGCGACCTGGTGGTGGTAGAGACCGCCCGGGGTATGGAGTGCGGCGTGGCCCAGTATGCCCCCAAAGAGGTGGCAGAGAATGAGGTAACCGCTCCCCTCAAGCCGGTGCTGCGTATTGCCACCGCCAGAGACAAGCAAATTCTGGAAGAAAATAAAGAAAAAGAGAAGCGCGCCTACGAGGTGTGCCTGCAAAAGATCGAGAAGCACAAGCTGGATATGAACCTGACCGAGGTGGAATACGCCTTTGACGGGTCCAAGATCCTGTTTTACTTTACCGCGGACGGCCGTGTGGACTTTAGAGAGCTGGTCAAGGATCTGGCTTCCACTTTCCATACCCGTATTGAGCTGCGCCAGATCGGCGTGCGGGACGAGGCCAAGATGCTGGGCGGTCTGGGCGTGTGCGGGCGGCCGTTTTGCTGCTCCACCTTTCTCAACGACTTCCACTCCGTGTCTATCAAAATGGCCAAGGAGCAGGGTCTGAGCCTGTCCCCCTCTAAGATCAGCGGCACTTGCGGGCGGCTGATGTGCTGCCTGAAATATGAGCAGAACTCTTATGAATACCTGGCAAAGATCACCCCCCGCCGAGGCACTGTGGTGGACTGCCGGGAGGGCCGCGGCACGGTGGTAGATGCGGCGCTGCTTACCGGTAAGCTGAAAGTGCAGCTGGACAATGCGCCGGAGGGCGCGCCGGTGATCGTCAATCGGGAAGAGGTGCGCGTGGTGCGTGCGCCTCGTCGCGGCGGCAAAAATGAAAAAAAAGCGGACAAGCCCGCCCAGGCGGAGAAGTAAGGCAAGACTAATTTTTTCGAATTCACTTGCATTTTCAAATCAATGCTGTTATATTTAGGTTGAGAAACATACAGGAGGTGTTTATCATGGCATATCAGATTTCTGATGATTGTATTTCCTGCGGTGCTTGCGCAGCAGAGTGTCCGGTTTCCGCCATCTCCGAGGGTGACGGCAAATTTGTAATTGACGCTGACGCTTGCATTGAGTGCGGTGCGTGCGAGGCTACCTGCCCCGTGGGTGCGCCTGCCCAGGCATAAGCGGATTTTGTAGATTTTTCTGCTTTTGTACAAACAAAAAGAACACGCCGAGAGCTTTGGCTTTGGGCGTGTCTTTTTTTGCCCGCTTGCCAAAGCGGGGCGGCGGGTATATAATAAGCGCAAAGACCCGGGCACGGCCCGGTAGTGGGAGAGCCTATGAACGAGACGGTTATGCCTTTGGCAGAGCACATGCAAATCGTGGTCAGTGATCGCCATACCTTTGGTACGGACGCCGTGGTGCTGGCGGATTTTGCCCGCATTCGCCGCCGGGATCGGGCGCTGGATTTGGGCACAGGTTGTGGAATTATTCCTCTGCTTTGGCTGCGAGATACCCGGCAAAGTCCGGTGGCGTGCCTGGATATTCAGGCGCAGGCGGTACGGCAGGTGCAGCAGGCGGTGGCTATCAATCATTTGGAAGATCGGCTGACGGTGCAGCAGGCAGATCTGCGGGAATACCGGCAGCTGTACCCGGCGGGCAGCTTTACCCTGGTGAGTATGAACCCGCCGTACAAGCCGGTGGATACGGGCATTTTGTCGCCGGAGCCGTGGGATCAAATTGCCCGGCACGAGGTGTGCTGCACCTTGCAGGACGCCTGCGCGGCAGCGGGCTATCTGTTGCAGTTCGGCGGGCGGTTTTGCATTTGCCATCGGCCGGAACGGCTGGCGGATATTGTAACGGCTATGCGTGCCCATGATTTGGAGCCTAAGCGGCTGCGGCTGGTGCAGCACCGGGAGGGGGAGGCACCCTTTTTGTTGCTGATGGAGGGGCGCAAGGGCGCGAAGGCGTACTTAACGGCGGAGCCTACGCTGATTTTGGAAAGCCCGGCGGGCCAGGCGGAAATGCAAAGAATATACGGCGCATATTTTGAAGGAGGCGCAAAGTGAGCGGTACTTTATATGTGGTGGGCACGCCCATCGGGAATTTAAGCGACTGGTCGCCCCGGGCGGTAGATACTCTGGGGGCTGTGGATTTTATTGCAGCAGAGGACACCCGGGTGACCTTAAAGCTGCTGAATCATTTTGGTATCAAAAAAGAGATGGTCAGCTATTATGAGCACAACCGTCGGGAGCGGGGCGAGATCATCACCGCCCGCATTGCGGCGGGGGAGGACTGCGCCATTGTAACGGACGCAGGTATGCCCGCCATTTCGGACCCGGGGCAGGATCTGGTGCACCTGTGCCACTTGCAGGGGATTCCGGTGGTGTCCGTGCCCGGGCCGGTGGCCTTTGCCACGGCGCTGGCAGTGTCCGGTATGGAGAGCGGGCGCTTTACCTTTGAGGGCTTTTTGTCCGTCAATAAAAAATCCCGCCGGGACCACCTGGAGGAGCTTAAGGACGAGAAGCGCACCATGATTTTTTATGAGGCGCCCCATAAGTTTATCAACACCATTGGGGATCTGCACCGGGTGCTGGGCGACCGAGAGATCGCCATTGTGCGGGAACTGACCAAGGTGCATGAGCAGGTGGTGCGTACCACCTTGGCACAGGCGGAGAAAGACTATACGGAAAATAAGATCAAAGGGGAGATCGTGCTGATCGTGGCAGGCAAAAAGGCCGAGCCAACGGACGCCATCACCTTTGACCAGGCGGTGGCACAGGCTCGTGCGCTGGTGGAAAAAGGCGCTTCCGTTAACGCTGCCGCCAAGGAGATTGCCGCGGTAACACCGTACAAAAAAGGCGATCTCTATAAGGCGCTGCTGTGAGCGGGTGCAATGCCTGCCCCCGCCGATGTGGTACAGATCGTACCACGGCCGTGGGCGCCTGCGGCGTAGGCGCTGCCTTTCGGGTGGCGCGTATGGCGCTGCACGCCTGGGAGGAGCCGTGTATCAGCGGCAAGACCGGCAGCGGAGCAATCTTTTTCTCCGGCTGTCCGCTAAAGTGCGTGTTTTGCCAGAATACGGAGATCAGCCGGGGCTGCAAGGGTGTGGACCTGACGGAGGATCAGCTGATCGCCGGTATGCAGCGGCTGATTGACGCCGGGGCGCAGAATATCAATTTGGTCAGCCCTACCCAGTACGCACCGGCCTTGGCGCGGCTGCTGCGCCGATGGAAGCCCCCGGTGCCGGTGGTGTACAACACCGGCGGCTATGAGCGAGTAGAGACCCTGCGGCAGCTGGAGGGGCTGGTGGATATTTATTTGCCGGACTTCAAGTACACCCGCCCGGCTAAGGCGGCGGCTTACAGCGCTGCGCCGGACTATGTGGAGCGGGTGGGCCCGGCGCTGCTGGAAATGCGCCGCCAGGTGCAGGATCGGTGGGACGGGGATAAAATGCTGTCCGGTATGATTGTGCGTCATTTGATTTTGCCGGGCAATACCAATTCGGCCATTGAGGCGTTGGACTGGTTGCACAGCCATTTGCCGGGTACCTATGTGTCCCTGATGGCCCAGTACACCCCTATGCCGGGGTTGGAGCGCTACCCGGAGCTGACGCGCACCATCACCCGACGGGAGTACGACAAGGTGGCGGATCACGCCCTGGCGCTGGGTATGGATCAGGTGTTTTTGCAGCAGCGCAGCGCGGCAGGTAAAGATTTTATTCCGGCATTTGATTTTACCGGCATTGTGTGATAGAATACAGTCAGACGCTGTGCGCCGAAAAGTGAAAAGACGAGGGAATGTACAAATGAAGAAGTTTTTTCAGGAGTTTAAGGAATTTATTTCCCGCGGCAATGTGATGGACCTGGCCGTCGGCGTGATCATCGGTTCCGCTTTTACCGGCGTGGTTACCGCCTTGACGGACTCGATCATCAAACCGCTGCTCAACTGTATCGGCGGCGCGGAGATTCAGGGCAAGATTCATCTGCTGGGAGATAATTATCTGGACTACGGCGCGTTTTTGTCCGCTGTGGTGAATTTCCTGATTATGGCGCTGATCATCTTCTGTATGGTCAAAGGGCTGAATAAGCTGTCCGACGCAGTGAAGCACGCCACCCATGAGAAAGAGGCGCAGGCGGCGCCGACCACCAAGGTCTGCCCCTACTGCAAGAGCGAGATTGACATTGCTGCCACCCGCTGTCCCCACTGCACCTCGGTGCTGGAGGACGAAAAGGCAGAGTAACGACAGCGAAAACTGAATATGTAGCGATAATAATTTTACATAGAATCAGCAGGCATTGCCTGCGTTAAGGGGGATTTTTCTATGAAAACGAAAGCGTACACTTATCCCAGCGCCAGCGCGCTGGCCACCATTCATGCCTGGCAGTGGTATCCGGAAGACGGCAATGTGAAGGCCGTGCTGCTGCTCCACCACGGTATGGCTGAGCACTGCGGCCGCTACGGCGACTTTTTGCAGGCCTTTGCGGATATGGGCTATGCGGTCTTTATGCACGATATGCTGGGCCACGGTCAGTCCTGCGAAACGCCGGAGGACAGGGGGTTCTTTGGCGATAAGGACGGGTACAATGCTCTGCTGCAAGATGTGCGGCGGCTGTATGATATTGCCCGGGGCGAATATCCGGACAAGAAGCTGGTTATTGCCGGCCATTCTATGGGCAGCTTTATTATGCGGTGCTTTACCGCCCGCTACCCGGATCTGGACTATGCGGCGGCCATTTATGTGGGCACCGGCGGGCCGAATCCGCTGGCAAATATCAGCGTGGCGGTGACCAATGTACTGGGCGCCGTTAAGGGTAAGCACTATCGCTCCAAGTGGCTGGAAAATACCGGCTTTAAGGGCTATAACGACCATTTTGAGGGTCGCACTTCTGTAGACTGGCTCAGTCGAGATACCGCGTCGGTGGATGATTATGTTGCAGACGACGCCTGCGGTTTTACCTTTACTGTGGCCGCCTACGGCGATCTGGGACGGCTGATGCTGGAGTGCGGCAGTAAGGACTGGTACGCCCGTGTACCAAAGGATCTGCCTATTCTCTTTGTGTCCGGTGGGGAGGATCCGGTGAGCAATTACGGCGCCGGTATTCGGGCGGTCAGCGACCGACTGAAGGCCACCGGCCACACCCGGGTACAGGTGCTTTTGTATCCCGGTGCCCGGCACGAGATTTTGCGAGAGACCAACAGCCCGGAGGTGTACCGGGATATAGACGCCTTTATTACCAAAGCGGTTTTGCAGGCGGAATAAACGCTGAAAAACAGCCGAGGACTTGTATTTTGCAGGTCCTCGGCTTTCTCTTGCCTTTTTTGCCGCTATCGGGTATAATCAAATTGGAATATAGGCTTTTGTTTTATCAGGAGGTATGGGTATGAAAAGAATGCGTTTGCTGTCTCTTTTGCTGGCGCTGGTGCTGGTGTGCACCGCTATGCCGGTTACGGCTGCGGCTGCCGACGGCCTGGCAAATGCCACCGTCTGTACGACCCATACAGTCCATACCGAGGGGCAGAGCGCAGAGGACTGTACCGGTCTGGCCCCGTACCTGGCTCCGGACGGTACCGCTTGGGCGGCGGTGGGGGACGATACCACGAAGGTCAAGACCTGGCACTGCTTTCAGCAGGATATAGATGCGGCGCTGACGGACGCGCTGCACCGTATGCTCCGGCGAGAGACCGCTTTTACCCTGTATATTGCGGTGGACAAAAGCGATTACGACCCCACCACCGACAAACTGCAAAAGGCGCTGTATGAGCGGCTGCTGAGCAACGCCCTGGCAGAGAAAGCGGGCACCATCGAGGGCGGCGATTTTTTGGATGCCCAGATCCAGGACTTCCGGCAAGAGGATCTGGACACCCGGTGGCTGAATGTGGAGGGCTATGACGACTGGAACGGCTCGGTGGCCTTTTATGAGGTGCACTGCACCTTCAAATACTGCGACACGGTGCGGCAAATGGAGATCCTGCGCCAAGGGGCGGAAAAGTGGAACCAACGGTTTGTTACCGATAATCCAACCATCGCGGCGGAGAAGGATGTAAACCGCCGTCAGTACCTGATTGTCAAGACCATTTATGACTTTTTGGTGGAGAACACGGTGTACAATACCGCTGCCTATGAGAATTTTATGAATCATAATGTTACCGACTGGTACGCCCACACCGCCTACGCAGCGTTCTTCGGTCTTGCCGGGCAGGAGGCTGCGGATTTAGACAGCACCGGCTACGATTGGTCCGTGCGGCAAAAGAACAGCCTGACGGCGATCGGTACCACCGGCCAGGGCAAGGCCGTGTGCGAGGGCTACGCGGCGCTGTTTTACTATCTGTGCCGTTTGAACGGCATTGCCTGCAACACGGTGATGGGCAGCAAAATGGTGCGCAATGAGATCACCGGGGAACCACAAAAGGATATGCACGCCTGGAACTTTGTGTACTTGGATGACGGCACCGGCAGCGGCTACCAATGGTATCAGGTGGACGCCACCTTTGCCGCCTCCAACAACCTGCGGTTCCCGGGTTTTATCAATTATTACTATTTCCTTTGTGGGTCGAAAAATGCATACTTCACTTTGGAAAACGACCATCAGCAGTTGGACGATGCCAAATCGTACCCGCTACTGTCTGCGACGGACTACCGCTTTGCCTCTACCGGCGAGAATCTATCCGATTATGACGGACAGGGCTATATGGTGCTGATGCGTCGCGGTGCCGAAGGGCAAATACGGGATTCTATTCTGATTCAGCGGGCTGCAGACGGCAGCTGTACCTATTTTAAGGCGCAGACGGACGGCAACGGTACGGTGCTGACGGACGAGAACGGTCAAGCCAAGGTGATCCCTCTGCCGGACGGCGCCGGGCTGGATTATGTCGGCGAGCAAGGCGAATTCTCTCTGCTGATCCCGGGCTATGTGTCCGGTCGGGAGTACACCACCGTGTATGAGACCGGCGACGATCGTTACGCGCCGGGTCGCCACACCATTCTTGCCACGGACGGTACTGCACAGCTTCCTTGCTCCTTTTACCTTAACAAGATTGATGTAACCAAGGAAAAGAACCAGATCGAGCTGCGCAATCTGGATAAAAACGGTGCCATTACCTATAATGTTTGCCCCATTCAGGTGGATGTGCATGTGGTGGACGGCTACGACCATACGGCGGTGCGGGATAAGGACTACACCGTATTGTTCCTTGATGAGAACGGCGCACAGGTGGATACCCTATCCGAGCCGGGCAAGTATACCATCGTGTTGGATTTTTCTATTAGCGACCGTTATACCGGCAAGCTGGAGGGGAACGGTACCAACCGGCTGCGGTTTGAAATTGCCAAGATGCCCATGAACCGGGCAGGTTTTGGCGATGTGCAGGCGCCGTACTCCGGCAAGAGCATTGCAGATGTAATGTCTGCCATGACCTTTGTCGGCACCACCAAAGACGGCAAGCCGTATAAAAAGGTGTTCAAAGAGGGCGAGGACTACACCCTCACATACAGCGGCTCCACGGTGCATGCC
The DNA here is from genome assembly GCA_963638105.1 of Agathobacter rectalis. Classification (GTDB taxonomy): domain Bacteria; phylum Bacillota; class Clostridia; order Oscillospirales; family Acutalibacteraceae; genus CAG-217. The sequence continues at coordinate 29,512 of CAVHPP010000014.1, read as the reverse complement.
GGCAGCGGCACCTATACCGTAACGGCGCTGGAGGGATCCAAGTACCTGACCGGCAGCGCGACCTATACTTATACCATCGCCGCAGCATCTATTGCCGGGTACGGCGGGTCGGATATTTGCGCGCCGGTGACCTATAACGGCAGCGCCCAGCGCCCCGGCACCGCTTGGTTTGACAGTCAAAGCGGCTTAAAGTCCGGTCGGGACTATACGGTGGTCAGTTACAGCGCCAATACCAATGCTGGCACCGCCAATGTGACGGTGCAGGGCAAGGGGGACTATACCGGTACGGCTGTGCTGCACTTTAAGATCAATCAAAAATCCCTGAATGACAGCGATGTGACCGTCCAGTGTACCCCTACCGCGAAGGGCGCTACGATCAAGGCAACCTATAAGGGCAAGACCTTGCAGCAGAACAAGGATTACACCGTGTCCATTGCCACCAGCGGCACCACCCGCACGGTAACGGTGCTGGGTAAGGGCAATTTTGATCCCCGATCCGGTCGCCAATTCAAAATCCATGTGCACGCCTACAAGTGCACCGCCAAAAAGGCGGCCACCTACTTTGCCACCGGATATAAGAAATATAAGTGCACCGCTTGCGGCGCCAAAAAGACGGAAAAACTGGCCCAGTTAAAGCCTGCGGTATCGTCGCTGAAAAGCAGCAAAAAAGGCCGGCTCACCGTAAAGTGGAAGAAGGGCAGCGGCATTAGCGGTTACCAGATCAGCTATTCCACTTCGTCTAAATTTACCAAATCCACCACCAAGTCCGTAACGATAACCAAGGCGGGCACCACCGCCAAGACCCTGACGAAACTCAAAAGTAAGAAAAAGTATTATGTGCGCATTCGGGTGTATAAAAAGCAAAAGGGCGGCAAGTTGTACGGCGCCTGGTCCCCGGTAAAAAGTACCACCGTGCGGTAATTGACTTTGTTTTCTACTTGTGTTATAGTGAGGTCGAATAAACAACCCAAACGAGGTGTGATATGAAACAAAATGTAAATCTCTGTTTTGCGCTCTGTTGTGCCTGGTGCTGGTGTGCGCTACCGTGTTCCCGGTATGGGCAGCCACGACGGCGCCGGCGTTTGGCACCGATGTGTCTCAGCATAACGGAAAAGGTGTGGATTACACCGCATGGAAGAATGCGGGCAAGACCTTTACCATGATCCGTATGAGCTACGGCAACGACCACCTGGACCCGCAGTTTTGGGATAATGTGAATGCGGCGGAGGCAGCGGGCGTGCCCTTTGGCGTGTACCATTACAGCTATGCGTTCAATACCAAAGAGGCCACCATTGAGGCCAATTATGTTAAGAGCGTGCTGGCCCGGATGAAGGGCAAGTACAAGTATTTTGTGCTGCCGGTGGCTTATGACCTGGAGGACCAGCTGATCCTGGACAACAGCAATAAAAAGACCATTATTCAGCACGCCATTACTTTTTGCGACGCCATTCGCGCAGCGGGCTACACCCCGATGGTTTACGCCAATTTGAATTGGTTCACCAATTATCTGAATGTGCAGACCCTGCGCAGTAAGGGTTATAAGCTGTGGTACGCCAACTGGCAGCCAAAGACCACTGATTTTTCTGCCCCGGTGCAGATTGGCAAAACCGGCGTGTATGCGGATATTTGGCAGTATGCCGAGGGCGATATGGACGCCGGCGTGCCGGATTATAATGTGTTGTGGGATTTGTCTGCTCTGTGCGCCCATCAATATACCAAGATCGGCGAAAGCCTGACCCGGGCCACTGCTTCCAAGGACGGCAAGCGGGTTTATACCTATCGCTGCGCCGTGTGCGGCAAGCAGTACACCAAGACCGTTGCGTACTATAAAGCCAGTAATATCAAGCTGAGCAAAACCGCCTATACCTACAACGGCAAGGTGCAAAAACCGTCCGTGACTGTAAAGGACAGCAAGGGCAAGACCTTGAAAAACGGCACGGATTATAGTGTGAGCATTCCAAATGCAAAGAATGTGGGCAAATACACCGTAAAAGTGACCTTAAAGGGCAATTACAGCGGTAGTAAGTCCATGACCTATAATATTAACCCCAAGGGCACCGACGTATCTAAAGTCACCGCCGCCAAAAAAGGCTTTAAGGTCACCTGGAAAAAGCAGGCTACCCAGACTACCGGTTATGAAGTGCAGTACAGCACAGCATCTAACTTCAAAAAGGGCAATAAGACCGTAACGGTGAGCAAAAATCAGACCACTTCCAAGAGTGTGAGCAAGCTGTCTGCCAAGAAGAAGTATTATGTGCGGGTACGCACTTATAAGACCGTAAAAATCGGTGGCAAGAATGTAAAGCTGTATTCCGGCTGGAGTAAGGCAAAGAGTGTGACCACAAAGAAATAAAATATATTTAGGTATTTGATCGACCGTAGGGGCGGCAATCTGCCGCCCGCCAATCCCTCAGTCACTTCGTGACAGCTCCCTTTACAAGGGAGCCGAAAAGGTTATAAAACAAAGCCTCCCTTGTAAAGGGAGGTGGCAACGCCGTAGGCGTTGACGGAGGGATTACACGGCGGGAGCAAGCCCCCGCCCTACGAATTACCCAATAAACACAAGCCCCCGCATTTCACAAATGCGGGGGCTATTTGCTGTACTCAATAAGTTACACTAAATCTCGATAAATTCGTTAAACACGGCGGTCATTTTTTGCTGATCTCCAGGTCAGTTCTTGGCTGCTTCGGCTTCTTCTTTGTCCAGCTGTTGGGAGGTCTTGTTGTAGATAAAGTCGATCAGCTGCTTTTTATTCTCCTCTTTATTGATGGCGATGATGGAGTTGCCGTTGATGGTGTCATACCACCAAGTGTCCGGGAAAGGCACCCGGGCCTGGTGGGTGCTGGAGGCGCAGCTGCCGGCCTTGGCCACAAAGCTGCACAGTTCGCCTTTGGTCATATCCGTCTCAATATACGGGGCGGCGTTGCTGGCCATTTTATACAGGGTAAAGGGGTTGGCGGACTTCATCTTTTTAATAATGGCGTTCATCACCGTGCGCTGGCGTTTGGTGCGCACAAAGTCCGTGTCGATCTTGCGAATGCGGCAGTAGGCCAGGGCCTGCTTGCCGGTCAGGTTGTGCTTGCCGGCCTCTAACTTCACATTGCCGTAGCGCTTGGGGTGGCCGGTGACCTCCTTGGCCTCCGCCTTGGTGACCTCCACCTCCACGCCGCCGATGGCGTCCACCAGCACCTGGAACATCTCAAAATCCGCCACCACATAGTTGTCGATCTTTACGCCGAAGTTGTATTCAATGGTGTCTACCACGCCGCTGTAACCGCCGTACTGGCAGGCGGCGTTCAGCCGCTGGCTCATATCCTTGCAGGGGATATACACCCAGGTGTCTCGCAAAAAGGAGGTCATCTTAATGGTGTGGTGCACAGAGTCCACGGAAATAAGCATCATGGTGTCGCTGCGGGAGGCGCTGGCCTTGTCTTTGGGTCTGGCGTCTACGCCCAGCAGCAGCACATTCTTTACCCGCGGGTCGCTCTTTAGATCCGATGCGGTCACATATTTATTTTCTTTTTGGTCGTTATAGGTGATCTTGCCCAGCACGCCGGTGGCGCAGCCCACAAGCAGGATGATCAGCGCCAGCAGCACGCAAAAGATACTTAGACCCACTTTTGCCTTTTTGCCGCCCTTGCCTTTTTTTGGCGGCTTGCCGTGCTTTTCGGTAGGGGTATGGCTGCGGCTCACGGTGCGGGGATTACGGCTTGTCCGCTCCCGGTCACGGGCACGCGTGGGCGTAGGCGTGTTGCTCCGATCCGTATAAAAATCTGCCGGGCGCTCGCTCTCAAACCGGCGGGGCGGCGCCGGTGGCTCTATGTAACCGTTTGGGTCATAGTCGTTATTTTGGTTGTATGGCGCCGAGGGGGCGTAGGGGTCCCGATAGTCGCAAGGGTTGATCCCGCTTTCGTCCTGCCGGTCGATCACATCCCGCTGCCGACGGTTAAAATCCAGGTCCACTTCCGGTCCCAAATGCCGGTCTTCCTCCGGCACCGTGCGGTCCAGGGCGTCGTTTTCCCGCCGACGGCGGGGGTCAAAGCCTTCCTGTTCAAATCTGGGCATTCCGATTACCTGCCTTTCTTTGCTTCATAGTATTACAAAAAGAACAGAAATGCAAGACCTGTTCTGTAAATTCTTGCCCGGCAGAAAAACAGTTGACATTCCCCGGTGCTATGGATTAAAATGGAGGAGATGAGCCGGGCAGGCAGTTGCGCGCAGGTTACTGCGTGAGGAAAGTCCGAGCAGCACAGAGCAGGATAACGGCTAACGGCCGCCGGGGGCGACCCTAGGGAAAGTGCAACAGAAATAAACCGCCGCTTTTGCGGTAAGGATGGAAAGGCGAGGTAAGAGCTCACCGAGGGGGTGGAGACATTCCCTGCCATGTAAACCCTATCCGCTGCAACATCGACTGAAGGGTTGTTTGCTCGACACAGAACTTCGAAGGATGGCTGGAGCGCACGGGCAACCGTGCGTCGAGATAGATAATTGCCCAAGACAGAACTCGGCTTACGCCCGACTCATCGCATTTTTGATTTGTATTTGAGGTGTGCCTATGCTGGTGAATATGCGTGATCTGCTGGCGGACGCCCGCGCCGGCGGCTATGCCGTTGGCTCCTTCTCCGTTGCCAATATGGAGATGGTGCTGGGTGTGCTGCAAGCGGCAGAGGAACTGCGCGCCCCGGTGATCCTCCAGATTGCGGAGGTGCGGCTGCGCCAGTCGCCGCTGGAGCTGATCGGTCCCTTGATGGTGGCCGCTGCCCGGCAGGCAAGCGTGCCGGTGGCGGTGCACTTTGACCACGGCAAAACGGAGCAGAAGATCGGCCGGGCGCTGGAACTGGGCTTTACCTCTGTGATGTTTGACGGCTCTCATCTGCCGCTGGATGAGAATATAGCGGAGACCTGCCGTATTATAGAAATGGCGCGCCCTTACGGTGCTGCCGTGGAGGCGGAGATCGGCTGTGTAGGCGGTTCGGAGGATGGCTCTGAGGAGATCGCTATGCATTGCACGGACCCGGCGGACGCGGTGCGCTTTGAGCAGGAGACCGGGGTGGACGCTCTGGCCATCGCCATCGGTAACGCCCACGGCAATTATAAGGCCACGCCCAAGCTGCGGTTTGATATTTTGGCCCGGGTGGCCAAGGATACCCACACCCCTTTGGTGCTCCACGGCGGCACCGGCATTTCGCCGGAGGATTTCCGCCGCTGTGCGCAGACAGGGATCCAAAAGATCAACATTGCCACGGCCACTTTTGACAGCGTGGAGCAGACGGTGCGGGGCGCTTACCACGCCGGTGCCATCGGCGGTTACTACGATCTGCAAGGGGCAGAGGTGCAGGGGGCGTATAAGAACGCCCACCGCCACATTTTGATTTTCGGCACAGACGGCAAGGCATAAACCTGCCGCCTGCGCATAGATTTATGGAGAGGGAACTATGAAGTACATTGAATTTGACATGACCAAACCGCTGGATTTTATCCCCATCGGCCGCATTGCCATTGATTTTAACCCCACGGATATGTATAAGCCGCTGTCCCAGTCGTCTAACTTTAACAAGTATGTAGGCGGCTCCCCGGCCAATATTGCCGTAGGTCTGGCTCGGCTGGGCTGCAAGGTGGGCTTTTGCGGCTGTGTGTCTGCCGACCAGTTTGGGGACTATGTGGTGGAGTATTTCCAAAATGAGGGGATCGACACCTCCCATGTGACCCGAGCCAAGAACGGCGAGTGCATTGGCCTGACTTTTACGGAAATTCTGTCTAAAGAGCAGTCCTCTATCCTGATGTACCGGGATAATGTGGCGGATTTTTGCCTGGCGCCGGAGGATATTGACGAGGCATATATTGCCTCTGCCAAGGCCATTGTGATCAGCGGTACGGCGCTGGCCAAGTCTCCGTCCAGAGAGGCCTGCTTAAAGGCCATGATGCTGGCGCAGAAAAACAATGTGCGCATTATCTTTGACATCGACTATCGGGCGTACACCTGGCAGTCCAAGGACGAGATTGCTGTGTATTACAGCTTAGTGGCTCGCGGTGCGGATATTATTATGGGCTCTCGTGAGGAATTTGATCTGATGGAGGGCATTGTGGGCGTAAAAGGCTCCGACCCGGAGAGCGCTCGCTACTGGCAGTCCTTTGGTGCGACGATTTGCGTCATTAAGCACGGCAAAGACGGCTCCACCGCCTACACCAACGACGGTAATTATTATTCCATTAAGCCCTTCCCGGCGGTGGTGCTCAAGGGCTTCGGCGGCGGCGACGGCTACGGCTCCGCTTTTCTGTACAGCCTGTTGCAAGGCAAAGAGATGATCGAGTGCCTGGAGTTCGGCTCCGCCTCGGCCTCTATGCTCATCTCCGCCCACAGCTGCTCGGACGCTATGCCCACCGCAGAGGCGGTGGCGGCCTTTATTAAGAAAAGCAAGGAAGAATACGGCGAAATGGTGGCTCGCGCCTGACGAACCGCCACCCGGAATAAAAAACAGACTCGTATGTAGTGATCCTATATACGGGTCTTTTTATTTTCAAATGGGAGGTTCTGCAATGCAGGCATACAGATGGACGGCAGAGCGGGTGCTGCGGGAGCTGGACAGCGCCCCCGGCGGGCTGAGCCGCAAACAGGCGGCTGCCCGGTTGGCAAAATATGGCGAAAACCGGCTGGCGCGGAAAAAGGGCGACAGCCTGTGGCGGCGGTTTATGCTGCAACTGTCTGACCCGATGATCCTGGTGCTGCTGGCGGCGGCCGCCGTGTCTGCGGTGCTGTGCGTAGTGCACCGGGAATTCCCGGCAGATGTGCTGATCATTATGACCGTGGTGGCGGTGAACGCCGTCTTAGGCGTGGTGCAGGAGAGCAAGGCGGAAAAGGCCATTGCCGCTTTGCAGGAGATGACCCCGGCCACCTCCCGGGTGCTGCGGGGCAGAGCAGAGTGTACCGTGCCCAGCCGCACTTTGGTGCCCGGCGATGTGGTGCTGCTGTCTGCCGGGGACCGTATTCCGGCGGACTGCCGGGTGCTGGAGAGCGTCGGTCTGCGGGTGGAGGAATCCGCCCTTACCGGCGAGTCCCAGCCGGTGGAAAAATCCCCGGCTCCTTTGCCGGACGATGGGCAGGAGCTGCCGCCCTCCGCTTGCAGCAATTTGGTGTTTATGGGCGCCAATGTGGTGTACGGTCGGGGGCGTGCTGTGGTGATTGCCACCGGTATGGACACGCAAATGGGGCGCATTGCCCACGCCCTGAACACCGCCGGACAGAACGCCACGCCCCTGCAAAAGAAATTGACCCAGCTGTCAAAAATTTTGTCCCTGCTGGTGCTGGCCATCTGTGCCGGGATCTTTGCGTTAGATGTAGGGCGCAGCTTACTGGCAGGCGGGTTGACCTTTAGCGGCGCGCTGTCTACCTTTATGGTGGCGGTGTCTTTGGCAGTGGCTGCCATTCCGGAGGGGCTGGCGGCAGTGGTGACCATTGTGCTGTCCATCGGCGTGACCAAAATGAGCCGTCGCCACGCGGTGATCCGGCGACTGACGGCGGTGGAGACCCTGGGCTGTACCCAGGTGATCTGCTCGGACAAAACCGGCACCCTGACCCAAAATAAAATGACCGTTACCGCCCGCGCCGGTGTGCCGCCGGAGCAGCTGATGACCGCTATGGCACTGTGTTCGGACGCCCACCGGGCAGGGGAACGCATAGAGGGCGAACCCACCGAGGTGGCGCTGGTACAGGACGCGGCAGACCTGGGGCTGGATAAGGCGGCACTGGAGCGGCAGTACCCCCGGGTGGGGGAACTGCCCTTTGACTCCGGGCGCAAGATGATGACCACTCTCCACCGCACCCCGGAGGGCGTGGTGCAGTACACCAAGGGCGCGCCGGACATGGTGCTGGAGCGGTGCACCCACGCCTGGCAGCAGGGGCGGGCGGTGCCCTTGACTGCGGATCTGCGCCGCCGGATTCTGGACGAAAATCGGCGTATGGCAGACCGGGCGCTGCGGGTGCTTTGCGCTGCAACCAGGCAGTACCCGTCCCTGCCGTCTGCCCGGTCGTCGGAGGCGCTGGAACAGGGGCTTTGCTACCTGGGGCTGGTAGGTATGATGGACCCGGTGCGCCCGGAGGCGGTGGAGGCCATTGCCGCTTGCCGCCAAGCGGGCATTCGCCCGGTGATGATCACCGGCGATCATCGGGACACGGCCGCAGCCATTGCCCGGCAGCTGGGGATCTTGGAGCCGGAGGGGGAGGTGCTCACCGGGGCGCAGCTGAGCCAAATGGACGATCGGGCGCTGGACGACGCCGTTGCCCGGTGCAGTGTGTTTGCCCGGGTGCAGCCGGAGCATAAGGTGCGCATTGTAGAGGCCTTTCACCGGCAGGGGGCTGTCACTGCCATGACCGGCGACGGGGTCAACGACGCCCCGGCCATTCAGGCGGCGGATATTGGCGTAGGTATGGGCATGACCGGCACGGATGTGACCAAGAATGTGGCGGATATGGTACTGACGGACGACAACTTTGCCACCATTGTGGCGGCCGTGGAGGAGGGCCGCCGGGTGTATGACAATATCCGCAAATCCATTCAGTTTTTGCTGTCTTCTAACTTGGCGGAGGTGCTCACCATCCTGGTGGCTACGCTGCTGGGCTTTACCATTTTGGAGCCGGTGCACCTGCTGTGGATCAATTTGATCACCGATTGCTTCCCGGCGCTGGCGCTGGGTATGGAGCGGGGCGAGCCGGAGATTATGCGCCGCCGACCCCGGAACCCAAAGGACGGCATTTTTGCCGGGGGTATGGGCTTTGATGTGGCCTGGCAGGGGCTGCTGGTAACGGCGGTGACCTTGCTGGCTTATTTCAGCGGTTTGGTGCTCACCTGCCCGGTGCAAATGGACTGGACGGCGCTGGTGCACATTACGGACCCGCTGGCCCATAAAACCGGTATGACTATGGCGTTTTTTACTCTGTCTATGGCGGAGATCTTCCATAGCTTTAATATGCGCTCACGCCGGGCCAGTTTGTTTTCTATGGGGCAAAACGGCTATTTGTGGGGCGCCATGGTGCTGTCTTTGGTGCTGTCCACGGTGGTGCTGTATGTGCCGGCGTTGGCTGCGGCCTTTGATTTTGTCCCACTGTCCGGTACAGCTTACGGTGTGTCTATGGCGCTGGCACTGGCGGTGATCCCGGTGGTGGAGCTGGTCAAGACAGTGCAGCGGGCCGTCCATCGTTAAATCTGCAAAAAAGTGCGGTAGGCAAGGGAATTTGCCCGCCGCCTTTTTCATTTTAACACTTTCTTTTCCTGCGGTTTTATGCTATGATAAAGGACGGTGATTTGGGTGCAACTCAAAAAGAATGACGAGATTCAACTGAATATAACCGCCCTGACTTCCGAGGGCAGCGCCCTGGGGCGCCGGGACGGCGTGCCGGTGTTTTTGCGCGGCGGCGTGCCCGGCGATGTGGTTACGGCGCATATTATTAAAGCCAAAAAGAATTACGCCGTTGCCCGGCTGCAACAGGTGCTGGAGCCATCGCCTCATCGGGTGGAGAGTGATTGCCCGGTGTCGGCTCAGTGCGGCGGCTGTGCCTTTCGCACGGTGGAGTACGCGGAGGAACTGCGCTTTAAGCAGCAGCGGATCAATGACGCTTTTCAGCGGATCGGCCACCTGGATTTGCAGGTGGAGGGCGTGCTGGCAGCGCCCAGTACCGTGCGCTATCGCAACAAGGCCCAGTACCCGGTGCAGCTGCAAGACGGCCGACCGGTAGCCGGTTTTTATGCCTATAAGAGCCACCGTGTGGTGCCCACCGAGGATTGCCTGCTCCAGTGCACGGACTTTTCTGCCGGTGTGGCGGCCTGCCTGCAATGGGCGGAAGAACATCAAATTTCCGTATATAATGAGGAGACCGGCACCGGTCTGCTGCGCCACTTGTATTTCCGCAAGGGCCAGGCTACCGGCCAGGTGCTGGCTTGTATTGTGATCAACGGCACGGATTTGCCCGGCGGGGACGGACTTTGTACCGCCTTGCGTGCCGCTGTGCCCGGTTTGGTGGGCGTGGTGCTGAACAGCAACACCCGGCGCACCAATGTGATTTTGGGCGACCGGGACCGGGTACTTTGGGGCAAGGGCGAATTGCTGGACAAGCTGTGCGGCAAGACCTTTGCCATCGGCCCTCATGCGTTTTACCAGGTCAATCATGACCAATGCGAGCGCCTGTACGCTCTGGCCGGTGATTTTGCCGGTTTGACCGGCGACCAGGTGCTGCTGGATCTGTACTGCGGCGTGGGCACCATCGGCCTGACTTTAGCGGATCGCTGCTGCCGGTTGATCGGCGTGGAGGTGGTTCCCCAGGCGGTGGAGAACGCCCGGGAGAATGCCCGGCGCAACGGTGTTGAGAACGCAGAATTTTTGTGTGCGGACGCAGCCGGTGCGGCAACGCAGTTGGCGACCCGGGGCGAGCGCCCGGATGTGGCCATCGTAGACCCACCACGCAAGGGCTGCGCGCCGGAGGTGTTCGCCGCTATTGACAAAATGGGCATTGAGCGGCTGGTGTATGTATCTTGTGATCCGGCAACCTTGGCACGGGACTTGGCGCTTTTGGCCACCATGGGCTATACCGCCCGCCGCGCCTGCGGCGTAGACCTGTTCCCCCGCACCCCCCATGTGGAGACCGTGGTGCTGGTGGAGAAAGACAACTAATTACAAAAATTGCGATGTATAAAAAAGAGAGAGTGAGAAGATGGGAAAAGAACTATATGACAATATTCCAAGCAAGGTGGAAGATCTGCTGTCAGATGTGAAAAATGGGCGTATCGGATTGCCTGATTTGCAGCGCCCCTTTGTTTGGAAAGACAGCAAAGTGCGTGATTTGTTGGATTCTATGATGAAAGGTTATCCGATTGGCTACATTATGCTGTGGGCTTCACCAGAGGACTATGAAAATGCAAATCATATAGGAAAAAATGACAAAATTTATAAATGTCCAGAAAGTCTTGTGATTGATGGGCAGCAGCGTTTAACGGCATTGTTGGCCGCAATGTATGGTATTGCAATAAGAGATAAAAACTATAAAGAACGCCAAATTCGGATTTCCTTTAATCCTTTAACACGCGAATTTGCCGTTTGGTCCCAAGCGTATGCGCGAGATCCTGAATGGATTAGTGCAATCTCTGATGTTTTTGCTGCTAATTTGGAATACAATACATCCAAATTTCGAAAAAACTATATTCGAGCCTTGAATGAAGTTCGCATCAAAAATGGAAAACAAGAACTGACGGAAGATCAAGAAGATTTGGTAGAGCAAAATATAAATGATCTATTAAATCTTGGCATTTATTCTCTGCCAACATTGCGGATTAGTGCAAAGGCGGACGAGGAGAGCGTGGCGGATATTTTTGTTCGCGTTAATTCTGGTGGCCAAAATTTGACTGAAAAAAATTTCATTGAGACTTTGCTTGCTGTTTATGATAACAGCGTACATGAAAAGATTAGCAAATTCTGTGCGGACTCCAGAATTCCAGCAGATGGAACGCCGTATAATCGTATTCTCAAAATTGACCCGGCACATTTGATCCGAATGTCTGTGGGCATTGGCTTTAGACGAGCAAGGTTGCGTTATGCTTATATGTTACTCCGGGGTAAAAATCTGAAAACCGGCGAAATTACAGAGAATGTGCGTGAAGAAAATTTAGCCAAATTTAAGGAATCTCTGGACATCGTTATGAATTTGAATAATTGGCACGCCTTTATCAATTTATTTGCAGCTGCTGGTTATTTGAGTGACAAGCTGGTTTCTTCAACCAATGCAGTGGTGTATAGTTATATCTTGTATCTGATTGGGAAATATGATTTTAATGTTCCTTCTGTGGATTTGCAAAAAATCATCAGTAAGTGGATATTTATGTCCACGATTACAGGGTTTTATACCACCTCTCCTGAAACAGAGGCTGAAAAACAGTTCGCCGATTTAAGAGAAATTCATACAGCTGATGAGTTCGTGGCCTACTTGGATGGAGTGATTTCTAATAAATTTACAGATGACTACTTTGAATATTCATTGCCGGCGGAATTGAACAGTTCTTCGGCCAATTCTCCTGCTTGGTATGGCTATATTGCTGCCATCAATGTTTTGGGAACGCCACTACTTTTTAGTACCACTCCGCAGGTGCAGTGCTTTTTACCAGGCGCGAGTGGTAGCAAAAATGCGATAGATAAGCATCATATATACCCGAAAAACTATCTTACAAAGATAGGATATGAGAATGATCGCGATCGAAATCAAATTGCAAACTTTACTTATTTGGATTATGTGACAAATATAGATATTTCCGATGCCCCACCACAGGATTATGTAGAACGATATAAAGAAAAGCTGGGAGAAGTTGGATATCAACTGGCTTGTGCGCAAAATGCACTTCCTGAGAATTTTGAAAAGTTGCCGTATTTGGAATTTTTAAGTCAACGCAGGCTTTTGATGGCACAAATTGTCAAAAAAGCTTATAAGCAGCTAAATAAGTAATCAATACAGTTACAACGGATCGCTTGACGAAAGGACGAGGTAAATGAAACTGAAAGACGGTATGGTGCTGGGGCATGTGGATGGCGAGGATTTTGCCATTGCTACCGGCAAGGCCATGAAACACTTTAACGGTGTAATTCACAACAATCCCACGGCGGCATTTCTGTTTGAGCTGCTCCAGACGGAGCAGACGGAGGACAGCCTGGTGGCGGCGCTCACGGAGAAATACGATGTAGACGCAGATACTGCCCGGGCGGATGTGCGTGAAATGCTGGATACCCTGCGGGCTGCCGGGGTGCTGGACTGAGTATGCAGATCGAAAATCAGACCTGCGCCTATTTGCTGGCGCTGCTGCGGTGCGCGCTGACCGGTGCGCCTGCGCCTGCGGTGCCGGAGGGGCTGGATTTTGACGCGTTTTTCGACCTGGCCCGGCGACAGCAGGTGTATAATATTGTCTTTCCGCTGCTGGCGGCGCTGCCCGGTGTGCCGGAGGGAGAGAAAAAGCGCTGGGAGAACTACACCTACACGGAGCTGACCCGCACCATTACCATGGATCATGAGCGGGGACAGCTGTTTGCCCGGCTGGATGAAGCAGGCATTGACTATATGCCCTTAAAAGGGCTGTTGTTGCGGGAATATTACCCCAAGACCTCTATGCGCCAAATGACGGATAACGACATTCTGTATGATCCGACAGGGCGGGAGCAGCTGCTGCGGATTATGCACAAGGCCGGGTACAAGATGACCGCCTGCGGCGAGAATTCCGACGACTTCCACAAGCCGCCTTATGCCACTTTTGAGTTCCATCGCACCCTGTTTTTTGACGAGAAAGACTTTTGTCCCCGGTTTGACGGGCTGTGGCATCGGGCCACCCGAGACCCGGACCACCCGCACGCATTCGTTATGGATGTGAGCGACAATTATCTCTATACCGTTGCCCATATGTACAAGCATTATTCCACAAACGGCTGTGGTGTGCGCTTTTTGGCCGATGTGTATTTGCTTTATACCAAAGAAAACGCACGGCTGGATCGGCCGTATATGGAAGCGGAATTTCGCAAAATGGGCATTTTGGACTTTGCTCGCCTGGTACAGCGTCTGGCGCTGGATCTGTTTGAAGACAGGGAGCTGGATCCGGACGAAATGCAGATGCTCACCGTCTGTATGCAGGGCGGTGTGTTTGGTGACAGCAAACTAATCCTGGTGCGCCGGTTGAATGCCCAGGGTGCCCAATTGTCCGGTTCGGCGCAGCGGCGGCGGTATCTGTGGCGGCGCTTGTTTCCGGATAAGAAAAAAATGCACGCGGACTTTAAGGCGCTGGATCGGCACCCCTGGCTGCTGCCTTGGTTCTATTTGCTGCGGTTTTTGCGCCTGCCCTTTAAGCGCAAGGCAGTGCTGGCAGAGACCCGGCAGGTGCAGCAGTTGACTCGGCAGCAGGAGGAGAAATGACAAATGTAATTTTTGTAGGTCTGGGCGGCTTTGTGGGTGCAATACTGCGCTATCTGCTGGGGCTGATCCCGGTGCGCCAAACGCCTTTCCCTATTATCACCCTGTGCATCAACGTGCTGGGCGCCTTTGGAATTGGGCTGCTGGCTGCGTTGTGTGAAAGGCATAAAATCAACTCCCAGCCGCTGCTGCTGTTTTTGAAGGTGGGGCTTTGCGGCGGGTTTACCACATTTTCCACCTTCTCGTTGGAGGCCTATGACCTGCTGAGCAGCGGGCGCACGGCACCGGCGATCTTGTATGCGCTGCTGAGCGTAGGCTTGTGCCTGCTGGCCATCTTCGGAGCCCGGGCGCTGATTCATTGACTTTCGGAGGAAAACCATTGGCTGTAAAGAAAGAGAACATTCGCAATTTTTCCATCATTGCCCACATTGACCACGGCAAGTCCACTTTGGCGGACCGGCTGCTGGAGCTGACCAGTTCTGTGCAGCAGCGGGATATGCAGGAGCAAATTCTTGATGATATGGACCTGGAGCGGGAGCGGGGCATTACCATTAAAGCCCACGCAGTGACGCTGGGTTATGACGCCAAAAACGGCGAGCACTACGAGTTTAACCTGATCGACACTCCCGGCCATGTAGACTTTAACTACGAGGTCAGCCGCTCGCTGGCAGCTTGCGAGGGCGCCATCTTGATCGTAGACGCCTCTCAGGGCGTAGAGGCCCAGACCTTGGCGAATACCTACTTAGCCTTGGACCACGACCTGGACATTATGCCGGTGATCAACAAGATCGACCTGCCGGCAGCGGACCCGGAGCGGGTGGCCCAGGAGGTAGAAGAAGTGGTGGGCATTCCCTGTATGGACGCCCCTCGTGTGTCTGCCAAGACCGGGCAGAATGTGGAGGAGGTGCTGGAGCGGATTGTGACGGAGATCCGCCCGCCGGTTGCCAACGACAATGCCCCTCTGCGCGCGCTGATCTTTGACTCGGTTTATGACAGCTACCGTGGTGTGATCGTGTATGTGCGCGTAATGGACGGTAAGATTAAGGCCGGCGACACGATGCGTATGATGGCCACCGGTGCCCAGTTTACCGTGGTGGAGGTGGGTCGTATGCGGGCCACTTCCATGGAGAATACCGGCGTGCTCTCCTCCGGCGAGGTAGGCTATATTACCGCGTCCATCAAGACCGTTTCCGACGCCCGGGTGGGCGATACCATCACTTTGGCAAATGCGCCGGCAGCGGAACCGCTGCCCGGTTACCGCAAGGTGAACCCAATGGTGTTCTGCGGTGTGTACCCGGCAGACGGTGCGGATTATGAGGCCCTGCGAGACGCGCTGGAAAAACTGCAGCTTAACGACGCGTCCCTAAGCTATGAGCCGGAGACTTCCGGCGCCCTGGGCTTTGGCTTTCGCTGCGGCTTTTTGGGTCTCCTGCATTTGGAGATCATTGAGGAGCGCCTGGAGCGAGAGTACAATCTGGACCTGATTACCACCGTGCCCTCGGTGATCTACAAGATTCACATGACCGACGGCACCATGGTGGAGATTGACAATCCCACCAATTACCCGGATCCGTCCCTGATTGACTACTGTGAGGAGCCGTTTGCGGACTGCAATATCTATGTGCCCAGCGAGTTTGTGGGCACCATTATGGATATGTGCCAGGATCGACGGGGGATCTTTAAGAATATGAGCTATATCACCCCGGATCGGGTAGATATTCATTACGAGCTGCCACTAAATGAAATTATCTATGATTTCTTTGATGCGCTTAAGTCCCGCACCCGGGGCTACGCTTCCTTTGATTATGAGATCAAGGAATATCGCCGCTCGGATTTGGTGAAGGTGGATGTGCTGCTCAACGGTGACACCATCGACGCGCTGAGCTTTATTATCCACCGGGACAAGGCTTACCAGCGGGGTCGCCGCATTGCGGAGAAGCTCAAGGAGCATATCCCGCGGCATTTGTTTGAGATCCCGGTGCAGGTGGCTATCGGTGGCAAGGTCATTGCCCGCGAGACGGTAAAGGCCCTGCGCAAGGATGTGTTGGCCAAGTGCTACGGCGGCGATGTGACCCGTAAGAAAAAGCTGCTGGAAAAGCAGAAAGAGGGCAAAAAGCGTATGCGCCAGTTCGGTCAGGTGGAGGTGCCCCAGGAGGCTTTCCTGGCAGTGCTCAAACTCTCGTCCGACGACGAATAAAGCAAAAAATATAAAAAATCCCACCCGAACAGGTGTTGCCTGCTCGGGTGGGATTTTTGCTATTTAATCCGGGTTATGCGGTTGCGGCGGACTTTGTAGGCGGTGCAGGAGAGATGGATCATGGGCAGGTCGGCGGCGTTGTCGGTATAGAATGCGTCCGGCACGGCGCTTGCTCCAAAGCATTTGCGAAAAGCGGACACCTTATTGGTGCTGAAGTTGATGTACTCCACCGTCAGGGTTTGGCGGTCCACCACGGAGCAGATACAGTGCTGCACACCCAGGCGGCGGCACACCTCGTCCATAATCAAATTCAGCGAGGCGGTGACGATCACATCGTCCTTTTCCGGGTGATACCAGGCTTTGATCTTGCACATATGCCCATCCCAAAAGTCCCGAACCAGCCCCTCCGGGTCATCAAAGCTGCTGAGGTATTGGGCGGCGTACTTGCGCCCTGCCTGCTCCAAGTCTGCCATGGTGGTGCGCCCCAACTTGTAGCGCAGCAGGTGATACAGCACCACCGGCACATAGCGTGCCACCTTTGGATTGCGGCGCAGGCTGAACAGGTAAAAGTCAATAACGCTCTCACCGTCATAAATGGTATTGTCAAAATCAAATACGCGCATAAAAATCCCCCTTGGTACTTTCAGTATAACACAAAGCACCAAAGGGGGACAATTTTTATTTTTTACCGCCCAGGTGACGGCCCAGGTAGCCAAACAGCAGAATGTCCTCGTCCGTTAAGGCGCTGCCGTCGTCGGGTTCCGGTTGTTCTTCTTCCTCCGCCTCCAGGGTCAGGGTCAGCTCCCAGTCCTCCGGCGGCCGGCTTGTATCTTTTGGCTTTTTCATACCAAGACCTCCCTTTCGCTCTTACTGTACCACAAAAAGCTGTCGGGTGCAAATGACAGGGAGAATTATAGGACAGAGAAAGGGCGCTGCCCGGTACAGCCGACATTTACTTTTAGCTTTTTTTCTCGCTTTTTGGCATGGCGCGAAGGGCCTTGCGGAATTCAAAGAAGAACAGCACGCCGGTGAAGGCCACGGCCAGCACATCTGCCACCGGCTCGGCCATAAAGACAGCCTTGGTCAGGTCGGCGGTATACAGGTGGGGCATAATATAGATTAGCGGCAGCAGCAGAATAAACTTGCGCATCACCGCCACGACGATGGAGGCCTTGGCGTTGCCCAGGGAGGTAAAGGTCATTTGACAGGCGATCTGAATACCAAACAGCCCCAGCGCCAAAGTGTAAATGCGCAGCATGGGCTTAGTAAAGGCCAGCAATTCTGCGTTGGAGGTAAAGATGGCGGCAAACACGCCGGGGAACAGCTGGATCAGCAGGCAAAAGACCATGGCGTAGCAAACGCTGCAAGCCAGCAGCAGTCGGTACGCCCGGCGCACGCGATCACTGTTGCCGGCACCGTAATTGTAGCTGATAATGGGTTGGGCGCCTTGCCCCAGCCCTTGCAGCGGCAGCATGGCAAACTGCATGACGCTGGTGAGAATGGTCATGGCACCCACTGCCAGATCGCCGCCGTATTTCAGCAGTGAGGTGTTAAAGCATACGGAGATCACGCTCTCGCTGGCTTGCATGACGAACATGGCACTGCCCAGCGCCAGGCAGGGGAGAATGACCTTGGCGTGCAGGCGCAGATTGCACCGCCGCATGCGAATAAAAGTCTTTTTGCCAAGTAAAAAAGACAGCACCCACAGGCAGGACAGTCCCTGGGACAGCACGGTAGCCAGTGCGGCGCCCCGCACGCCCATGTGGAAGCCGAAAATAAACAGCGGGTCCAGCGCCGTGTTGGCAACGGCACCGATGAGCACGGAGAGCATACCCACCTTGGCAAAGCCCTGGGCGGTAATAAAGGCGTTCATGCCCAGGGTCAGCTGTACGAATACGGTGCCCAGGGCGTAAAGGTTCATATAGGCCACACTGTAATCAACGGTGTTGGTGCTGGCGCCGAATGCCAGCAGCAACGGGCGGTTCCAGATGAGTACCACCGCTGTCAGCACCACAGACACCAGCAGCTGCGTGACAAAGCAGTTGCCCAGAATTTGCTCAGCTTCTGCCGTTTGCTTCTTGCCTAAGGCGATGGAGGCCCGAGGCGCGCCGCCGTTGCCCACCAATGCCGCAAAGGCGGAGATAATTAGGATCAGCGGCATACACACGCCCACCCCGGTAAGCGCCAGCGCGCCCTCGCCGGGAATATGGCCGATGTAAATGCGGTCCACCACATTGTAAAGCATATTGATCAGCTGGGCGGCTACTGTGGGCAGTGACAGCTGGAGCAGCAGTCGTCCGATGGGCCGGGTGGCTAAAAAATCTTTGCTTTGTTCCATAGTCGTCAACTCGTTTCTGCAATCTAAACATACTTATTATAATGCGATGAACGGCGGTGTCAAGCCCGGATTTTGAACACGGGTCACTTATGCGGCGGATGAAGCAATGTGTCGAACATACAAAATTCACAATTTGCGCGGCTCAAAGCGTTTACATTATGGTAAAAATATGGTAAAATAGACGGCGTGAAAACGCACTTATCTTTATTTCACTCTTTACCCGATCCGCCGCGCTGCGCCCGGTCGGGATTTCAGAAACGGAGAATGAGTATGCATTTGATTCCCAATCCCCGCGCATATCAGGCGCTGGACGGCACCTTTACCTTGCAGGATGGCGAGAAAGTGAAGAGCGAACTGCGTATTCCTTTGGTACGCACCACCACCCGAGAGGCACGGATTGTTGTCACCCGCAACCCGGCGTTGCAAAGGGAAGCATATACCCTGAATGTGACCCCGGAGAAGGTGCATATCACTGCCGCTACGCCTATCGGCGCTTACTATGCGTTGCAATCCCTGCGTATTTTGGCGGATTATGACGCCGGCGGGCGCACGGTGGCCTGTTGTAGCATTCACGACGCACCCCGCTGGGGTTGGCGCGGGATGAGCCTGGACGAGAGCCGCCACTTCTTTGGCAAAGAAGAAGTCAAGCGACTGCTGGATATGCTCTTTATGATGAAGCTTAATGTGTTCCACTGGCACCTGACGGACGATCAGGGCTGGCGCATTGAGATCAAAAAATATCCGCGCTTAACGGAGATCGGCTCTAAGCGCACTTGCACCCAGGTGGACGGCTGGCATACTTCTCACATGGTCAACGAGCCTCATGAGGGTTTTTATACCCAGGAGGATATTCGGGAGATCGTGGCCTATGCCAACGCCCGGGGCATTATGGTTGTGCCGGAAATTGATATGCCTGCCCATTTTGCGGCGGCGCAGGCAGCTTATCCCTGGTTGGCTTGTCGGGAACTGGAACGGGAGGTACCCGGCTACTTTGGCGGTCGTGTGCCTACATTGCATGGCGTAATGGACTGGAACCGCTCTGCCTGCATAGGCAAGGAGAGTACCTTCCGGTTTATCTTTGATGTAATTGATGAAGTGTGCGAGCTGTTTGACGCGCCTTACTTCCATATCGGCGGCGATGAGGCGCCCAAGGACGAGTGGAAGAAGTGCCCCCACTGTCAGGCAAAGATGAAAGAAATGCACCTAAACGATGTGGAAGAGCTGCAAGGCTGGTTCAACAACCGGGTGTTGGAATATGTAGAGCAGAAGGGTAAGCGCCTGATCGGCTGGAATGAGATTTTGGCCGCCGGCAATCTGGACCCCTCTGTGATCGGTCAATACTGGACCCCCAAGCGGGATAAGAATGTGGAGCGCCACATTGCCCGCGGCGGCGATGTGATCCTGAGCAATCACCGCAGCTTTTATTTTGATATGACCTACGGGCAGTACCCGTTGCGCTATACATACGATTTTGACCCGGGCCGTTATCATATTCTGCCTCGTTCCTATGACCATGTGCTGGGCGTAGAGGCTGAGATATGGACCGAGTGGATCGACAAGCGTCCGAAACTGGATCTGAATGTGTACCCCCGTATGCAGGCTCTGGCAGAGGTTGCCTGGTCGGCCGAAGAGAGGAAAAAATACGCGGACTTCAAAGAGCGACTGGAGGCCTTTAAGCCTACGCTGGACGCCTTGGGGATCGGCTATGCTGTAACCAGCGTGGCGGAGCCGGGCACTTTCCAGCGGCAAAAGCCCCGCCGTCTGTTCTACTGCGGCGATACGCATTATGAACTAAAGCTCAACGAAGAACGCAAAGCAAAAGGAGAAAAATAAGTATGAAATTTAGCCAATTTCCCCAGCAGGTGATCGACGAGAATGTGGATTACACAGTCAAGGAGATCACCAACATCATTAAGAAGTACGGTCCCCGGGAGTCCGGCAACAGCAACTGCCTGGCTGCCCAGAAGCACATCAAAAAGGAGATGGACCCCTTCTGTGACGAGACCCACTTTGAAAGCTACAAAATGGCGCCTAAAGCCTTTTTGCACTTTACAAAAATCGTCAGTGTAGCCATCATCCTGGCTGTGGTGGTGTGTGCCGCGCTGGTGTTTACCAGTGTGCTGCCTTGGTGGATCGCCCAGTGTATTGTCGGCGGTGTGACTTTTGTGGGGCTGTTTATCACCGTAATGGAGTTCCTGTTTTACAAGCGGTTTATGGATCCGCTTTATAAGAAGGTAGAGGGCCACAACTTCTGTGCCACCCGCAAGCCCACCGGCGAGGTGAAGCGCCGCATTGTAATCAGCGGCCATATTGACGCAGCCTATGAATGGCGTCATCTGTACTATGCCAAGGGCAAGCTGCCCTTGATGGGGATTTTTATGGGCGGTACCATCGTCTGCGCGATCATCTCCTTTATTATCGCAGTGATCTGCCTGATTGCTCACTTTGCGGATATGGGCGCTTTCGGCGATTTTATGCTGAATTACAGCTACTATTTCCACTTTGTTACTGCGCTGTTTATGATCACCCTGTTCTGCTTTGTGGACTTTAAGACCATTTCTCCCGGCGCCAATGATAACCTGACCGGTACGTATGCGGCGGTGTGTGCTCTGCGTATGCTGGATATGGCCGGTGTGGAATTTGAAAATACCGAGGTGTGCTGCATGATCACAGACGGCGAGGAGGCCGGTCTGCGTGGCTGCAAGCAGTGGGCCAAGGACCATAAAAAAGAGTGCGACGAGATTGAGACCGCCGTGCTGTGCGTAGATACCTTAACGGATCTGGAATACCTGAATGTGTATAGCAAGGATATGACCGGTACGGTGAAGAACTCTAAGCCCTTCAGCCAGCTGGTGATGGACAGTGCCATTGAGGCAGGTCATAACGATTTGAAGTTTGCTAGCGTGTTCTTCGGTTCTTCCGACGCGGCAGCATTGTCCCAGGCGGGGATTCACGCCACCTGCCTGGCTGCTATGGACCCGAAACCGGCCGACTATTACCATAATCGCCGGGATACGGCGGAGCGCCTGGTGCCGGAGGCTCTTAAGACCGGTTACGAGGTAGTGCTCAGCACCATTCTGAACTTTGACGAAAAAGGGCTGGGTACAGCAAAATAAGCGTGTAAATCCAATACAAATGTATAAGCGGTACCCGGGTTTGGGTGCCGCTTTGCAGATTAAGGCTGTTTTTTACGGAAAGGGGAAAAGAAAATGACGGCTTTGTATATTGTTTTAGGTTTGCTGGCTGCGTTTATCGTGATCACGCTGATCCGCGCAGCGTTCTTTACGGCGCCTAAGCCACAGCGGGAGGAATTTCCGCCGGAGCAGGTGAACGGGCAGCGGGCGTGCGACCGGCTCAGTCAGGCGATTCAGATCAAGACCATCTCCTGCGAGGATGAGAGCCAAACGGATTGGGGCGCGTTTGACCGCTTCCATGCGTTTTTGGAACAGTCCTACCCGCTGATTCACAAAAATCTGAAACTGGACCATATTTCCACCGCCAGTCTGCTGTTTTACTGGGAGGGGACGGATCCCGACCTGGATCCCATTGCCTTTTTGGCCCATCAGGATGTGGTGCCCATCAGCGAGGGCACCGAGGGGGACTGGGAACACCCGGCCTTTGACGGCGTAAATGACGGCCAGTTTATTTGGGGTCGCGGTGCGCTGGATATGAAGAACCACCTGATCTGCCTGATGGAGAGCGTGGAAACCCTGCTGGAGGAGGGCTATACCCCAAAGCGCGGGGTGTACCTGTGCCTGGGGCATAATGAGGAGATCGTCAGCGGCGGCAACAACGGTGCCCGGGAATTGGCCCGGGAATTGGAACGCCGGGGCGTGCACCTGGACAGCGTGGTAGACGAGGGCGGCGCCATGCTGCCGGCGCATGTAAAGGGGCTGCTGGACGCTAACCTGACCGGCGTGGGCGTGGCAGAGAAAGGCTATGCGGACTTTAAGATCACGGTAAAGTCCAAAGGCGGCCATTCTTCTCAACCACCCAAACACACCGCCATCGGCCAGTTGGCAAAGAAGGTGGAGCGACTGGAGAACCACCAGTTTAAGAGCACCATTTTGCCTTTTGTTTATAATATGTTTACGGACATCGGCCGCCACGCCACTTACCCGGGGCGGGTGGTACTGTGCAACCTGTGGCTGCTGCGCCCGGTGCTGAAGCTGGTGATGAAGCAGATCCCGCCGGCTGCGTCCTTGATCCGCACCACTACCGGTGTGACCATGGCCAGCGGTTCGCCTGCCGCCAATGTGCTGCCCCAAAAGGCCAGCGTAACGGTAAACTTCCGCATTATGCCGGGCCAGACCATTGCGGATGTGCAGCGGCATATTGAGAAATATATGGGCGGCGACAATGTGGAGATTGAATTTATCAAGGGCAAGGAGCCCAGCATTGTATCACCCACGGACACCCGAGCTTTTGATACCCTGCGTCGGCTGTCCGTCAATCTGGACGAAAAGAATATTGTGGCGCCCTATTTGGTGATGGGCGGCACAGACGCTTATAATTACGAGAATGTGTGCAGCAATATTTATCGCTTTGCGCCCTTTACGGTGGACACGGCGCTGCTGCTCACCACCCACTCCACCAATGAGCGCATTCCCGTGGGTCAGATGACCCAGGGCGTCACCTTCTTTAAGCGCTACATTCGGTTGATGACCGCAGAGTAAAGGGGGAAAGTGATATGGATTTTAAAGAAAGCGGATTTATGTATGCGCTGGGCGGCTTTATTGTGGTTTTTGTGCTGGCTCAGTCGCTGTTTTTTCTCATTCGAGCCTGGAAGCAGGGCAAAAAGCTGGGGATCTCCACCGCCACCATGCGGGGCACGGTGACCCAGTCGGCGCTGTTCAGCCTGGCGCCTGCCATCTCTATTGTGGCAACCATCCTTACCCTGTCCGGCGCACTGGGCATTGTGCTGCCCTGGATCCGGCTGACAGTAATCGGTGCCATCTCTTATGAGGTGCCGGCAGCGGAGTCTGCCATGGAGGCACTGGGCTACACCGGCGGTCTGTCCACGGAGATCACGGATCCCCTGGGCTTTTCTACCGCCGCGTGGGTAATGACCCTGGGCTCTGTGATGCCTCTTGTGATCATTCCCTTTGCCATGAAGAAAATTCAAAACAGTATCGGCAAGGCGGTAAGCAAGAATACTGCCTGGGCAGATGTAATGAGCGCCGCGGCGTTTATCGGTCTGATCAGTGCCTTTGTGGGCCGTGCTATTGTGGGCCAGGGCGACAAGGCGGTATTAGGCGACGGCGCCGGGATCATGAGCATTACCGCTTTGGCAGTGTCTATGCTGTCTATGCTGCTGTTTATGCAGATTGAGAAAAAGAAAAAGATTGCCTGGCTGCAAAGTATGGCTATGCCGCTGGCGATGTTTATCGGTATGGGTGCGGTGATGCTTCTGGCCAAGGTGCTGCCTACCCACATTGCTTGGCTGGAATGGAGGGGCTGATATGAAAGATTATAAAGATTATAATGAAAAGACCCATCTGTACGGTCGCTTTTGGGTGATCTCCGCCCTGTTTATTTTCTTAATGCTGCCGGTTGCTATCAGCGCCCATCTGCACGCTTTTCCCTCCGCCCAGGTGGTGTTTAAGGGATTGGCACCCATTGCCCTGCTGTTTTATCCCACCGCGGTGATTGAGGTAATGACCTACACGCCGCTCCTGGGTACCGGGGCAACCTACCTGGCTTTTGTAACCGGGAATATTAACAACTTAAAGCTGCCCTGTGTGCTCTCTGCCCTGGACTCTGCCCAGGTGCGCGCCCAGAGCAAGGAGGGCGAGGTGCTCTCCACCATTGCCTGCGCCTCATCGTCTATTGTAACCACCCTGGTGATTGCCGCAGGGGTGCTGCTGTTCAGTCCGGTGCTGCCGTACCTGACCAATGACAGCTCTGCTTTTGCCCCTGCTTTTAAGCAGGTGGTGCCCGCGCTGTTCGGTGCGCTGGGTATGAGCTATTTTGCCAAGCACTTTAAGCTGACTGTTGTGCCTGTTGCCGTGGTCTGCCTGATGTTGCTCTTTAAGGGCGACTTGGCGGTAGGCGTACTGATTCCTGTGGGCGTGGTGGTATCGCTGCTGTCTGCCCACCTGATGTTTAAGAAAGGCTGGGTCAAATAACAGACCGTATTCTTGCATGTTAATTAGCAAATCGCCCGTCTTGACTTTTATTGGTATGGTGGTGTATAATCGTCATACGATCATTAGAGACGGGGGCTATAAGTCATGAAAGAGACCGATCTGCGGTATGTAAAGACCGAGCGCGCCATTCGGGACGCCTTCTTTGAACTCCTGGAGGAGAGCGAATTTGACAAGATATCCGTTACGGATATTACCCAGCGTGCCCAGATCAACCGAAACACATTTTACCTGCATTACAGCGATAAGTTCAATTTGGTCAATTCTATTTTAATTGACTTTGTGCAAGAGCTGTCCCAGCAGGCATTAAAGGTGATCGATCAGGCGGAGAAGCCGGACACAGCCACTTTTAACCAGTATTTCTTAACGATTTTTGTCAGCGCCAATCGGATCAAGAAAAAATACCGGATCCTGTTTCGCAGCCGGAATATTGAGCCGTATTTGGATATTGCCGCCATTACGGATGTGATTGCGGATCATATCGGCAAAAACAAATTTTTGGATTTTCGCAGTCAGCGTTCCTCTGTGAGCAAGAGCTTTTTGGCTTTTGGCTTTTTCGGTGCGCTTAACGACTATTGCAGCAATGATTATACCAAGGAAGAGACGGTGCGCATGATCTCCGCCATGTCTGCCGGCTTGGCCGAGATTGCCCAGCAGCTGCACGCTGCCGGGAACAAAGCCGGCAATGGAAACAAGAGCAATAAATAACAGACGATACAAAGCAAAAGGGACCTGAATCCAGGTCCCTTTTTATAGATATTTGTCATTCGCTCAGCAGACCATACCGCCTTCCACCCAGCGCATAACAGCCGGGTATTCCTCTTTATAGTTGTCCAGCTGGTCTGCGTTGGAGTCCACAAAGGCCTGAAATTCGTCCGTGTCCTCAAACTCGTAGGTAAAGTCTTGCTCAAAGTCATAAGTGGCGGTAAACAGATAGTCAAACAGATCATCGGCAGAGAATTCCTCTAACAGCTTGTCCGCTGTGCGCTCAGTGATGGTGTCCAGCGCGTTCTTGACCGTTAGCTCGAAATCCTCCGGCTCTACCAGAATTTCCGGGTCGTTCTCGCAGTATTGCAGAATATCGTCCTCGCCGATAGCCAGGGTGCCCAGGTACTCCAGTACATCCTCATATCCGGTTTCGTTCACTGTATCATACAACCGGTAGGCAAACTCGCCTACCAGATTTTGCAGTGCCACCGCCTTGAACACACTGTCGATCTCGTAGCCGCTCTCATCGGTGATTACATAGCCCACCTCCTGCAGGTTCTCCCACATCAGGTAGTAAAAAATGCGGTGCTGTTCTTTCTCGCCAAAAATGGCTTCGTGAATAAAGGTATCAATATCCATTGCCGTTCTCCTCTGTCTGTCGCATTTGCGCAAGGCTATTCATATTCTATACTATATGCAGGGGATTTGCAACATTTTGCAGGTAGATTTTGGCTTTTTTGTAAACTCTGAAAACCCCGCCTGTTTTTATTGCAATGCCGGTAGGGATAAGCTATAATAAAGGGGACTGGAGGGTTCTTATGGAACTGACATTAAAAAATGAACACTGTGCCGTCACCGTTACGGACGCGGGGGCGATGCTCCGCTCCCTGGTGCGGGACGGCCGAGAATATCTTTGGCAGGGAGACCCGGCTTACTGGGCCGGTCAGGCACCGGTTTGCTTTCCGATTGTGGGGGTGCTGCCCAAGGGGGCGTCTGCCGCTTTTGGCAAGCCCTGCCGTATGAAACGCCACGGCGTGGCCCGCATTAACCCCTTTACCCTGACGGAGCACCACCGCAACGGCGCTACCTTTACCCAGGTGGCAGACGACAATACCCTGGCGGCGTACCCCTTTGATTATCGGCTGGAGATCCGCTATGAGCTGGTGGACAGCACCGTTGCCGTGACCTATCATATTATCAACAGCGGCGGGGAGCCGATGCCCTTTGTGATCGGCGGCCATCCGGCCTTTAACTGCCCGCTGGCAGCAGGGGAGCGGTTTGAGGATTACAAGGTGCGCTTTGATCGTCCTGTGACCAAGGCGCCCTTGCGCCCGGATCACCAAACCGGGATCGTGGATCCGGCGCGTCGGTACAATGTGCTGGTGAATGGGCAGGAACTGCCCCTGCGGCATGATCTGTTTTATGACGACGCATTGATTTTTGATCAGGTGGAGGCCAAGGCGGCTACCTTGCTGGGCCCGATGGGCTACGGCGTGCGGGTGGAGTACCAGGATATGGCCAACTTGCTGGTTTGGTCCGCAGAGAATGACGCCCCCTTTGTGGCATTGGAGCCTTGGAGCGGCATTTCTCATTGTACGGACGAGGACGGCACCCTGGAACACCGCCGGGGCGTGACCGTTTTGCAGCCGGGGGAGACAGCCACCTTTGGTTATAAAATTACCATGCTGAGCGGAGAGATGAAATGAATTACGGATTTTTCAGAGTGGCGGCGGCAGCGCCCCGTTTGCGCGTGGCAGACCCGGATTATAACGCCGGGCAGCTGGAGACAGTAATCGACCGGGCTGTGGCGCAGCAGGTACGCCTGTTGGTGACCCCGGAGCTGTCCGTTACCGGCTATACCTGCGCGGATCTGTTTTTTAGCGCTGCGTTGCAGCAGGCGGCGGATCGGGCGGTGCGGCGGCTGGCAGCCTACACGGCGGGCAAGGATATTGCAGTGCTCATCGGCGCCCCGGTACCCTATAAGAATAGTCTTTATAACTGTGCCCTGTTGCTTCGGGATGGGCAGGTGCAGGGTATGGTGCCCAAGGTGCACCTGGCCAATTATAATGAGTTTTACGAAAAGCGCTGGTTCGCCTCCGGCGCGGATTTTGATACGGTACAGACGGTAAACGGCGTGCCCATGGGCAGTCAACTGTTTGACCTGGGCAGCGGCGTGCTGCTGGGTGTGGAGCTGTGCGAGGACCTGTGGGTGCCTCAGCCCCCCAGCGGTGCTTTGGCGCTGCAAGGTGCCAATTTGATTGCCAATTTGTCTGCCAGCGACGAGTATGTGTCCAAGGCGGCCTATCGTCGGGACCTGGTGGCAGGCCAGTCCGCCCGCTGCGTGGCCGGGTATGTGTATGCCGGCGCCGGGGTGCATGAGAGCACCACGGATCTGGTGTTCAGCGGTGCCACCTTGGTGGCGGAGAACGGCGGCATTTTGGCAGAGGGGGAACGGTTTGCCCGGGAGAGTGTGCTCACCGTTGCCGATGTGGATATTGAGAAGTTGAACGCCCAGCGGCGGCAAAATATGTCCTTTGAGAACCGGCCCGGCGGGGCGGTACAGTTTTGTCCGGTGCCCAATGGGGAGAATGATTTGGCGTACCGCATTGTGGACCCTCACCCCTTTGTGCCGGCAGCGGACGCCCAGCGCCGAGAGCGGTGCAAGGAGATTTTCCTGCTTCAGGCCAGCGGCTTGGCCGGGCGGCTGGAGCATGTAGGCTCCAAGGGTTGCGTGCTGGGGATCAGCGGCGGTCTGGACTCCACCTTGGCGCTGCTGGTGGCTGTGCGGGCAATGGAACTGCTGGGCAAACCGGCCGGCGCCGTGCTGGGCGTGACCATGCCCGGGTTTGGCACCACGGACCGCACCTATCGCAACGCGCTGGATCTTATGGAAGCGCTGGGCGTCACCCGGCGAGAGATCTCCATTGCAGACGCCTGTGTGCAGCACATGGCGGACATTGATCACGACCCGTCGGTGCATGACATTACTTATGAGAACACCCAGGCCAGAGAGCGCACCCAAATTCTCTTTGACCTGGCCAATAAAGAGGGCTGCCTACTGGTAGGCACCGGCGATCTGAGCGAACTGGCCATGGGCTGGTGTACCTACAACGGCGACCACATGAGTATGTACGGCGTGAATGCCTCCGTGCCCAAGACCCTGGTGCGCTACCTGGTGGATTATGTGGCCGGGGAGTTGGGCGGCCGCACGGAAGAGATCTTGCGGGATGTGCTGGACACGCCGGTGTCGCCGGAGCTGCTGCCCCCGGATGCCAATGGCAAGATCGCCCAAAAAACGGAGGAGAAGATCGGCCCCTATGAATTGCACGACTTTTTCCTCTATCACTTTGTGCGCTTCGGCTTTAACCGGGAAAAGCTGGCTATGCTGGCGGAGAAAGCCTTTGATGGCCGGTATGACCGCCCCACCATTGACCGGTGGCTGACGGAATTTTTGCGCCGGTTCTTTATCAGTCAATTTAAGCGGTCCTGCATTCCGGATTCGCCCAAGGTGGGTTCTGTGTCGCTGAGCCCACGGGGCGACTGGCGTATGCCCAGCGACGCGGCGATGCAGGCGTTTTTACAACCGGATGAACGCATATAAAGGAGCTGTTATAATGAAAAAAGCAATGGCATTGCTGCTGGTTTGCAGTATGGTACTGGCATTCGCTGCTTGCAGCAAAAAGCAATATACAGAACAGGAGGTCACAGCTGTGGTGGATGTGACCGATGAGAACGGCAAGACCGTTACGGATAAGGATGGCAAAGCCCAAACCCGGGTGGTTACCATACCCCAAACGGACGCCAAGGGCAACACCGTAGCGGCAGGGGAGAACACTGCCGACGGCAAATCCGCCGGTAACGGCGGTTCGGCTGCAAAGGACGGTAAGACCGGCACCACCGCCAAGTCCGGCAAGGATAAGACGGAAAAGGCCACCAAGAAGAAAGAAACTTCCACGAAAAAGACCACAACTACCACAACCACCGTGGCCGCCAACCGCAAAATTCACATTTCCGTTTCTCTGCCTGCCGGCACAGATACCCGCACGGACAAGCTGCGCATTACCATTAACGGCAAGCAGGTGGACGAGAAAGAAGTGACCCTAGAGATCGGCAACACCTTTACCTACACCACGGAGAAAAAGTACCGGGGTGATGTAAAGGTGCAAGTGGAGCTGGAGCACACGCAAAAGAGCGC